>MEPW01000041.1 GCA_001769975.1 Bdellovibrionales bacterium RIFOXYA1_FULL_36_14
TGCTTTAGTTTATGGACAAATGAATGAACCACCTGGTGCACGCGCTCGGGTTGCCCTGACTGCGCTATCAGTAGCAGAATATTTTAGAGATGAAGAAAAACAGGATGTGCTTCTTTTTATAGATAATATTTTTAGATTTACTCAAGCAGGTTCAGAGGTTTCGGCTCTTTTAGGTAGAATACCTTCCGCGGTAGGTTATCAACCCACCCTGGGAACTGAAATGGGAGAAATGCAAGAAAGAATCACCTCTACTAATGAGGGATCTATCACTTCAATTCAAGCAGTTTATGTTCCTGCTGATGACTATACTGATCCGGCTCCTGCGACAACGTTTGCACACTTGGATGCGACCACAGAACTTTCACGAGCGATTGTGGAACAAGGAATTTATCCAGCAGTTGATCCACTAACCTCTTCTTCTACAGTTTTAACTCCAGAGATTGTTGGTGAAAAACATTATCAAGTTGCAAGACAAGTGCAAGTTATTTTACAAAGGTATAAAGAACTGCAAGATATTATTGCTATTCTAGGAATGGATGAACTTTCTGAAGAGGACAAAATAATTGTATCGCGAGCAAGAAAAATTCAAAAATTTTTGTCACAACCTTTTATAGTAGCTGAAACATTCACTGGTCAAAAAGGACAATTTGTAAAAATTGAAGATACTATAGAGGGTTTTGATTCAATATTGAGTGGAAAATGTGATCATATTCCAGAACAAGCTTTTTATATGGTTGGTAATTTAGAAATGGTTTATGAAAAAGCTAAAACGCTTTAATTTTTAATAATATGCTAAAGATAAAAATAATAACTAAAAATAAAATCGTTGAGACAGATCTTGAAGCAAAAAACATTACGATTCCTACTCCTCTAGGTCCTGCCGGGGTTTTAAATGATCATGACAACATGGTCCTACTAATGGATTTAGGAATTTCTTATGTTGAATGTGCCAACGAAAAAAGAAAATACTTAATAAAAAAAGGTGTGTGTAAAATCTTAGATAACAACGTAACGCTATTATGTGATAGCTGCGAAATCCAAAAGGAAATTGATCTTAAACAGGCAATCGAAGATAAAGAAAAATTTCAGAAAATAGTTGATAAAATGAATATAAAAAAGGATGAATACCAAGAATCTTACCAAAAATTAGAGGAAGCGAAGTTGAAAATAATGATGTTTGAAAAATAGTGGTCCTATGTGAGTATCCAATACTTGTTTTTTAAAAATCTTTAATCTTTATAAAATTTACCTCTTCCAAAAAAAATAAAACAGGTGCAAAATATAGCTAGATGATTAAAAACATGAGGTTTATATCACCCCTACTATACGGTAATTTTTTTATCGCAGCTCTTTTAGCGTGTCTGTTTTTTCTTTGTCAATTCAACCTTTCTAGAAACCCAATAATCATTGATCTTAGTTTTATTGGTGAACTGACGAAAACCATGATCATTGTAAAAGATATGCAATTAGTTCCAGAAATAATAAAAAGTGATGCTCCCAGAAATAACATCGAAGATGAAACTTTAAATATCAACTCCGTTGTGGCAGATATTAATCATAAGAAAAACAACTCTAGGAGCAAACCCCCCGTTACTCCCAAGATGAACAAAATACGGAATTACAAAAGTGTAATTGCCGCAATAGATATAACAGCACAAGAAATAAAAATAAATTCATCAACTGCAGACTATAATGTAGTTGATACTTTTTCTAAAAAAGAAGTTACCCGTGAAGGAAATATAAATAATGATGAAATTTTAAAAACATATGAACAAAAATTTACCACCCCGCAATCTCTTGATCTTGTAACTTTGCAAAGTAAATTGGCAAATGCGTTTAGGAAGTTAAATGATATTCAGTTGGCAGAAGATATAATAAAAAATAATGAAGATATAGCAGAACAAAAAAATAAACTTGTCCAGGAAAACAAAAAAACAACAGAAGTAAATGTTGAGAAAATTAATGAATTACATTCTTTGGATGAAGTGAATACTCAACTTGCTAAAACAAATATCAAGGATACTCCCAGTATTAAAATTCAAAATTTCAATAAATTTGAACAAATAGAAAATTTGGATGAAACAACCCCAAGTGAGTACTCAAAAATAAGTGAACCAATTGTTGAAAAAAATGAAAAACCACTTTCAATTGAAAAAGCTGAAATCAAAGATGTTAATGTTGACAGCGCATCGACGCAAAAAAATGACTACTCACCTTCTAATCCCAATCCAAGTTCCAATTTCAGCGAGGACAACATTGGTGTTTCTACCCAAATAGATGACTTCTATGTAATTGACTACTCAAAAAACAATAAGAAAAAAATGAATAGTCAACCAGTGGCAATTTCGCAAATGACAGGTGTTTCAAATCGATTAGCTGAAGTCATTAAAAGAGAAAAAATTAATAATACAAAAGCTAAAAAATTAACTACCCAAGTACCGCCACAATCACCCGCTACAACTTCACCATCTGCGGATTTGGTTGGACGTTTAGAGGTAGCTTATGAGAACACCACAAAAAAAAGCAACAGTCGTAAGTCGGTAGAACCATCTCAACCTGGTTTGCCAGCGAATCTTACACTTAAAGCTACTCGGGTCAAGTTCGGTAAAGGTCTGATAGAAAATGTGCGTTCGTTTCAATTTATTCCAGCATATAACAATCAAGACGCTTTATTTGATCGAGGCGAAGGTGAAATCAATTTATCCAGGGAATTAAATACAAAATTTGCCACGATTCCAGGGCGGGTTATAGCTGATAATTTTGTGAGAACCAGTTTGGATGTGTTGCTTGAGGAAGGTGATTTTGGAATCAATGTACCAGTTTTTTATGCAGAGGATTTTAATAATTTTTTAACCAGCAAAAATGCAAACCTACCTGGTGGTTTCGTCCTTATAGAGTTAGATGAATTGGTTGACGATGTAAATCTTGAAACAGATGAAGGAAAATATTTGTACCTTAATGATTCGTTTAAAATAGTCGACAAGTTACAGGCGACCTTTGTTTTAATTGCCGGAGTTAAACCGGGTAATGTTCTTATAAAGTACCTAATTGGGGATCAAATTGCTCAAAAAATCATTCACGTAGTAGAAGATGAAGTTTTTTTTGAGAATGCTAGCTTTGTGCGGGGTGATTTGGATATTTTTGATTTAATAGAGGAAGGTTTGTTAATTAAAAAAGAAAAAGCTTTGGATATTTCTAATGAACAGATCAAATATTTTAATTATCAAACAACTTCTCAAAAAGAATCCTTATATACTTATTCAATCAAGACACCATATAAATCCCTTGGGGCAAGAAAATATCTAGAATTGACCCACTTAAAAGCACCAATTTTTTTGGGTTATTATGAAAAAACTAGCCTGGTTGTTCCTAACCAGGAGTTTATTGATTATATATTGGATGCGTTTAATTATGATAATTTAGAAACAAGCTGTATGATTCAATTAAACTTAGAAAATCACCCAGAAGAAATATTTTATTCGGGAAACGCATATAATGGTCAGCTTGGCTTGGAGGTAAAATATTTAGATGGAGAAGGTAAATTATATAGTGAGCTAACTGAAACAACTGAAAAAATATTTATAAATGGCGATCGCCATGGAGTTGTAAACATTGAAGTTAAATATTACGAAGGTAAATATGACTATATTCAAACATATTGTTCAATGGATACCTATCTTATTGAGCAACTTTAACTTTTGAAATCTTTTTAAAATTTTTAGGAAAATATTTGGTTACTAATTTATCGTCAATAAGTACATATTCAGGATGATCAATGATTTGATCGAGGGTTAGGGTTACCATCAGGGGTGGATTACTTTGGGCCGGTAAATGTGGATTAAGACTTCGCAGACGCAAACGATCTAGTCCTAACTGGGTAGAAGTTTTTTGTAAGTTTGAAAAGTGAAGATTTTTGTAGAGATAAAATTCCTTATAACTATCGTTGGCAATGCTTTTATAAAAATATTTACGGTATTTTAGAGAAAGAATCATTGCCAACACTTCACTAAAATAATTTTTAGAGGCGAACATTATATCAGCGTGGGAATAATCTTCTAGAAATTTTTGAAAACTAAATTTTCCTTTTCTATTTAGGCTGCGCGCTTTTAAAATATGTTTATGCCCGCTATTGTAAGCAGAAATTGCTAGTGGCCAAGACTCATATATTCTAAAATTTTGCTTGAGTAAATGAAAAGCGCCAAGGGTAGATAAAATAATATTTTTCCTTTCATCATAATTATCTGAAATATTTAAAAAAGAGTGTCCAGTGCTTTTGATAAATTGCCAAACTCCAACAGCACCGGCCCGCGAATGAGCTTTAATATTAAAACTGGATTCTACAAAAGCAATAGCCAAAATTTCTTCGGGGAGTTCAAAAATATTGAGATATTTTTGAATAGTATTGCGATATTGATCAAAATAAATCAGTCCTTGATTGATTTGATTTTTTAAGCCTGATTGTCGGCGAAGCCCTCGTAGCAAGTTGGTTTTTAGCTTATTTTTATCTTTTTTGTTTAAAGGTATGACAATACCTGCTTGAATAATTTTTTCCAGTATTTTGTTTTCAAAAGAATTAAGTGGTTTTCCATCAAAAATATGTGTAATTGCCAATTTGATCTCTGCAAACCTTTCCCTTTCCATTTGTTGTCGAAAATTAGCCTTAGTAATTGGACCCACATTATTGTAATCCAGCTCAGTGAAACTGATTGTGCCATAGATAAGATCAAAATTAATTTTATCATGAACAAGCGTGGTAGTTTCGTCGTATTTAGTATAAATATCAAACCAAAATTTTACCGACGAAGATAAATAATCTGGGACCTTAAAAAAAGGATCGACTAAATTTTCAGGATCCTGCTTAATATAATCGAAATTATCTAGTTCAAAGTTTTGGTTAAAACTAACCTTGGGAACCAAATTAGGATTTAAAATTATCTTAGTGTTTAAAAAGTCGTCAGTGAAAAAATTTTCGAGACTGTAGGCTAGAGTCTGGAATGAATAAAGTGATGATAATAAAAAAAGTAGTGTTAATCGTTTTATAATTATAATCCTTGAAGCTTTTATTCTAACATTAAATTTCAATATTTATAAAAAAAAGCCATATTTCAAAAAAACGCGGCGCGTTCGTAGAAAAACAAATATTAAGTCTTTTGCATATATTTCAAACTTGCTTTAAAATTTATGTAACTGTTACAAGGATGAAACTATGAATAAATTGCAAGAGGAAAGCGCTTGGCTATCCATTTTTGAATATTCAAAAAAAACCGGAAAATCTATCTCAACCATTAGAAGATATATTAAATCAAAGCGGGTTGTTAGCCAATTGATTGATGGAAAGTTTTATATTTTTGAAAATTCTGTCGGGATAAATAATGTGCAAGCTGACTCCCTGGAAGATCAGATGTTTAAATTGGAAAAGCAAGTGGGTTTTTTAAAAAAACAATTAGTCGTTGCTCAGGAAGAAATCAGTGAATTGAAAATGTTAGTGAATTTGTATGAAAAACAAATATCTCAAAAAAGCGTTATTTCTGATTGTAATAAATCGGAAAAACACATTCAATAGGATTTTTACATGAAAAAAATATTTGTTTTTATATTATTAGTGTTCCTTGCTTCTAAATTATTGGCCTCTGAAGAAATTAGTTTAAGAAGATGTATGCTGCTTCCAGTGGCAGATTCCATCAAGGGAGCAATTTCATATCAGATATATGAAAAGTTGGAAAATTATTTGAAGGATTCCACATGGTGCTATTATCGTCATAATTCGGAAATAATGAATATTTTAAGAAATTATAAAAATAATATTCATGAACATTTAAATAATCCAGAAGTGAGAAATTTGATAGCAGAAAAAACTAATTCAGGTTCTCTAATAAGTGTAACGATAAAATCACTTGCCAGTGGATCTGAAGTATCTTTAAAAATCTATGGTAGCAATGGCGAAGATATTTATATAGATGAAAAAACTAATCTAAGTCATTCAAATATTGAAGTGATTTATCAAACATTAATAAATTGGTTAACAAAATTTGAAAAAATGATTCCTTATGATGGGCTTATTATTGGTGTTCTGGGAGATCAGTTTACGGTGGATACAGGAACTTTGTACGGTGTTATGGATGAGGATCATGTAGATATTGTAAGACTCACGGAAAAAAAAGTTCACCCATTATTGAAAACAATTGTAGATTGGAAATATGATCAAGTTGCCATTGCTAAAATATTTCATGCCAGGAAGAGCATTTCGCAAGGGAAAGTTATTGAGTATGAATCAAAAAAGAAATTAAAGGTTGGAGATTGGCTTGTTTTAAAGAAAACAAAAAAGGGTAAAACGGAAGAAGAAATCGAGATAATGAAGTACCCGGAGTCAGAAACTTTTGATTTTGGAAGGTTAGGAACACTTGGAATTGATATAGTCTTGGGGCCGGGAAGTGTATCTCAAGAAACTGCAGGCACGATCACAAGAAAAATGAGTGGCTTGATGTATGGCGCCAAGTTAGATTTAGAATTATGGGCAACTAGGGATTTTTGGGGTTCTGTGGAAATTGAAAAAAAATTCGCATCACTTTCTAAAGATGAGGGAACATTTACTAAAAATTCTAACAACACCGATTTTGGAATATATAAAATTAAGGCGGGATATAGATATTTACCGCTGGGTTTTTTTTATGGGCCGAGAGTGGATGGATATATTGGTTATGCGAAGAATTCTTACGGAGTTGAAAATTCAGCAGCAGATGGGATTGTGGCGGCGAGTATCTCCGGTTTGATGTTTGGGGCCAATGCAAATATTCCAATTTATAAAGATGTCCGCATTTGGGTAGAGTTAGATTTTATTCTTGGGGCTTCCTATAGCGAAGAGGCTGTAGTTTATGGTGAGGATGAGTCTTCCTCCAGCTATCATTTGGAGTTTGGGGGAAGTTATGCTTGGAATCCTACTATGAGTTTTCAGGGAGCGATTGGTTATGTTTCAAGTAAGGCAAAATTTGAATCTCCCGAAAGAGAATATAAATTCAAAGATACTTCAGTGCGTTCCGGAGTGGTCTTTACATTTTAAGGAATAGTAAATGAGTACGGAGCAAATAAAAAAATTGGAAGAACAAATCATCCAACATCGGGCCTATTATTATCAAGGCCGGCCAATAATAACTGACGCTGAATACGATTCATTGGAAGATGAATTAAGGATATTGGACCCAGAAAATCAAGTGTTAAATTTGGTGGGTTCCATTGCAAAGGACGAAGACAAGGTTAAGCATGACACGAAAATGTTATCTCTAGAAAAGACTTATGACCCCCAGGATTTAATTAAATGGCAAGCAGAAAAAACAGTGGTTTCCACTTATAAAATTGATGGAGTTAGTTGTTCTTTGATTTATAAAAAGGGAGATTTGGTTTTAGCTAAAACCAGAGGAGACGGCATCTATGGGGAAAATATAACTTCAAAAGTATTATGGATGGATTCAATTATTAAAAAGATTAACACTAAAGATGAAAAAATTGAAATTAGAGGAGAGCTGTTTTGTAAGGAGAAAAATTTTATTGAATTAGCTAACGAAATGGAAAAAATTGGATTGGACAAACCAACTTCTCCGAGAAATATAGTAGCTGGGCTTATTTCCAGAAAGGATAATTTAGAATTATGTCGTTACATATCTTTTATGGCATATGATTATGTAGAGGAAACGACTTCTCTAAAATTTGAAATTGAAAAATATTCTGTTCTTAAAAATATGGGATTTAATATTCCTTTGGTAGTTCTTCATAAAGACTGCAAGCATTTTGATGAAATAATAGACGATGCTAGAAAATTTATGATGGAAGGGGATTATCAAATTGACGGCCTGGTTTTTACTTATAATGATCTTTTTCTTCACGAAGAACTGGGATTTACCCAACATCATCCTAAATTTAAAATGGCGTTCAAGTTTAAGGGGGAATCAAAAATTACTAAACTCTTAGATATTGAATGGTCAGTATCAAGAAATGGAATACTTACTCCAGTTGGATTAGTTGAGCCAGTCGAATTGTCAGGAGCGAAAATATCCAGGGTTACTTTGCATAATTATGGAGTGGTAAAACTTTATAACCTTAAAAAAGGGGATGAAATAGAAATTATTCGTTCTGGCGAGGTAATCCCCAAATTTTTATCTGTTAAACATGCATCCGAAAATCAATTAGTGATCCCTGATAAATGTCCCGAGTGTGGTAGTGTAACAAAGGTTGAAGATATTCGTTTGATTTGTACAAACATTGAATGCAAGGCGAGATTGCAGGAGCAAATTCTAAATTTTATTAAAAAAATTGGAATTGAAGATTTGTCCGGTAAACGTCTTGAACAACTATTGAGTAAAGGTTTGATTAAAAATATTCCGGATCTTTATAAAATAAGTGCAGATGACCTAAAAAAGATGGATAAAACTAAAGACAAACTTTCAGACAAATTATTTTCCAGCATTCAAACTTCAAAAAAAGCGGACCTCATAACTTTTTTATCTGCACTTGGTATCACCCATGGAGCATACAATACTTGTGAAAAAGTAGTACAGGCAGGATATGATACCCTGGACAAACTTTTCAGTTTATCAGCTGAAGAGCTTTCTAAGGTGGATACTTTCGCTGAAAAATCTTCAAAAGATTTTATTGCATCACTAAAAGAAAAAGAAGATTTAATTAAAGAACTAGTTGGTGTGGGATTTAATTTTCAAAAAATATCCCCCCAAAATAAAATATTAAATGGCATGCAGATTTGTATTACTGGAGCTCTTGCAGAAAAAAGGGCCATTGTTGAACAAAAAATAAGAAATATGGGTGGTGTGGTAACTAGCGGGGTTTCTAAAGACACTGAATATTTGTTAACTAATGAGATAAATTCCACTTCTTCAAAATTTGTCAAAGCCCAAAAATTAGGTATAAAAATTATAAATGAAATTGATTTTTTTAAAATATTTCAAGTTTGACAAAAACATTTCTTGTTAATTGTTTATTATTGAAGATATGGTATAAAAATAAACTTTTATTAAGGGTGTAAAAATATATGGCCAAGAAAAATTCGGTATTTATTTGCGGAAATTGTACTTATCAAACTGCTCAGTGGATTGGTAAGTGTCCAGAGTGTGAAGAATGGAACACATTTGAAGAACAATTTCAGGGCAAAACATTTACAAACAATCATACGGCAAATAAGCAGCAAGAAAGAGAAAGGCCTAAGTTGCTAAATGAAATTGACATTAATCAGGAAATTAGAACATCTACTGGTATTAATGAATTTGATCGCGTTTTGGGTGGAGGATTAGTAAAGGGTTCATTGATTTTAGTGGGAGGGGAGCCGGGTATTGGAAAATCGACATTGTTGACGAAGGTGCTGGGCAATTTATCCCAAAAGGATGTGGAAAACCGGGTTTTATATGTAAGTGGAGAAGAATCAACCTCGCAAATTGCTTCTCGTATGAGAAGGCTTGGTATTGAAAACAATAAAAATATGTTTATTTATCACGAAAAGGATTTAGAAAATATTTTTGCCGAAATAAAAACCATTAAGCCCAGATTTTTGGTTATTGATTCTATTCAAACCACTCTTTCTCCTGAATTACAATCAGCTCCAGGGACGATATCGCAAGTTAGAGAGGTTACCTTTGAAATAATGAATCTATCAAAAAATCAGGGTATTACTAGTTTTATAATTGGTCATATCACTAAAGAAGGAGCAATTGCCGGACCTAAAATTTTAGAACATATGGTAGATACAGTAATTTATTTTGAAGGAGATCAAAATGGCTATTATCGACTCTTGCGGGGGATTAAAAATCGTTTTGGTGATTCCAACGAAGTAGGTATTTTTGAAATGACTGGTGCCGGTTTAATGGAAGTTAGTAATCCATCGGAATATTTTTTAGATGATCATGAAAATGAAGGTCATGGGCGTTGTACAACTTGTATTTTAGAAGGAACTAGGCCCTTATTTGTGGAAATACAAGCCTTAGTAGTGGAAAACAAATTTGGAAATAGCCGTCGTACTACGCAGGGTTTTGATAATAATCGCTTATCAATGCTTATTGCAGTAATAGAGAAATATTTTGGAATAAGTCTTTCTTTTTTTGATGTTTATGTGAATGTAGCTGGCGGTATGAAGCTTTTTTCTCGCGAATCTGATTTATGCATAATTGCGGCGGTTTTAAGTTCTTATTTTAATAAATCTTTGGATTCAAGAACGGTGTGGATTGGGGAAGTTGGACTTACTGGGGAAATAAGATCAACACCCAAAATGGATATTCGCCTCAGATCTATGCAGCAACTTAGTTATAAAAAGCTAATTACATCTAAAAAAAATCTGGATTCAAAAGAAGTTTTAATCAACCATCTTATGGTAAATAATATCAGCGAACTAAAAAATATTTTTGATTAATATATTTTTTTAACGTAGTGAAGCCATGTATTTTTTTTCTCGGAGTAATAATCAACTTGATCGATATTTGGAGAAAAAATCTGGTCTTCTTTCCAGTATTTTTCGATGTCATGAAACTCTATTAATTCCAATCCGATTGCAGCTCCCAGGGCGGTTCCATAGGCGGTGGTTTCTATGTTTTTAGGTCTAATGATTTTAATATTAGAAATAGTAGATTGAAGATTCATTAGAAAATTATTAGCACAAGCACCACCATCTACTTTTAATGATTCTATTTTTATTTTTGCGTCCTCACTCATAGCAGTTAGCAAATCATTTATAGAAAAAGCAATTCCTTCCAGACAAGCCTTAACAATATGCGATTTATTTGAATCCCTGGAAAGTCCCAAAATAGCTGCTTTTGCTTCAGAATTCCAGTGAGGTGAACCAATTCCCGTGAAAAATGGTAGAAAAAAAATATCCTTTGTTTCCTCTAAGTTGGTAATCTTTTCAGCAATTTTTTCAGTTTCGCTAGAGTGAGTAATAATGTTCAATTTATCTCTTAACCATTGAATTGCCGCTCCAGCAATATAACAACTTCCTTCCAGAGCATAAAAAGATTGCCCTTTGTAACGGTAAGCAATTGTAGTTAATAGACCAGCTTTGGAATAGATAATGTTTTGACCAATGTTCAATAAAACAAAAGCACCAGTACCGTATGTACATTTCATAGATGATTCATGATAACCAGCCTGTCCAAAAAGGGCGGATTGTTGATCGCCTAAAATACAATTTATTGGGATTCCGTCAGGTAAAAAATCTAAACATTCGGTTTTACCAAAATGGCTAAATGAATCTTGAATATTAGGTAAAATATTTTTTGGAATTTCAAATATATCTAGGAGTTCATTATCCCAGTCAGAGGTTTTCAAATTGATTAGCATGGTTCGAGATGCGTTGGTAGCTTCCGTTAAAAAAGATTTACCACCGGTTAACTTATATAATAAAAAAACATCTATAGTTCCAATGAATAAATCATTATTTTCTTGAGCCGCTTGTACTTTTTTTGAGTTATTAAGTAGCCAATTGATTTTACTTGCTGAAAAATAGGGATCAATTGGAAGACCAGTTTTTTCTTTAATTATTTTTTCTCGTTTGGTTTTTCTTAATTTATGACAATATTCTCCAGTTCTTCGGTCTTGCCAGACGATAGCATTATGTAACTGTTGTCCGGCCTTATTAAAAGCACAAGTGGTTTCTCTTTGATTGGTAATTCCGATGCTTATTATATCTTTTGGTTTTATTCCAGACTCGATAATTACCTGGGAAACAGATTTTTTTACAGAATCCCAAATGGTTTCTAGATTATGTTCTACCCACCCAGGCTTGGGAAAAATTTGTTCGAATTCTATATTACATTTTTTAATTATTTCAAAATTGCTGGTATTAACAAGTAAAGCAGTAGTTCCAGTAGTACCTTGATCAATGGATAAAATATAACTCATATTATTTCCTTATCTTAAAACAGGCTTGATTTTATTGTCAGGGTTAGGGCTGGTGATAATAGAAACCAAGGTAACCCAGCGATCGGCAATTCCATTATTGGTTGCTTTTAACATTACAAACGATAGAATAATTAAGGTTAAAAAAAGAAATAAAAACTCCATAAAGGATTGGCCATGGATGTTATTTAAAATAATAATTTTTGAGCGAAATTTCATAAACATATTTTAATATATTATATCATTATTATTAACTAAATTATTCTGTACGGAATTAAAAACGAAGATTATAAAATATCGTATATTAATTTTCCAGTAGTTACAGATAGAGATGCTTGTTTTGAAAAGTTAAAATTACTACAATTTAGAGTACAATAGTTTATTTTGAGAAAAGTTAGTAGAGAAAAATGATCAACCTATTAATCAGCAGCCTGAACGGTTTGTTATGTTTTTTAAACAAATGTTAAGAAAGTAAATAAAGTTTTCACAAGAAACTTTTTTATTTACATATTTGGAAAAGTCTTGATAAACATTAAAAAAAAGCCAGGGAGTTATCTTGAAAAATTTAAACCATAAAAATTTATATCGTTTACCATGGTCTTTATCAGATAATGGTATTTCGTGGTTAGAAGTAACGACTAAATGTAATTTACGTTGTAAAGGGTGTTATAGAGACCCTCTAAAAGACGGTCATAAAACTTTACAAGAAATTCAAGAAGATTTGGATGTTTTTAAAGAAAAAAGAGTCAGTGATTGTATGAGTATAGCCGGAGGAGATCCTTTGGTACATCCTCAGATTGTTGAAATTGTAAGCATGATTCATAGAATGGGATGGAAACCAATTTTAAACACAAATGGTATAGCCCTGACTGAGAATATGTTGGTTCAACTTAAAAAAGCTGGTGTTTACGGTTTCACTTTCCATGTTGATTTAAGCCAAAATCGACCAGATGCTCCAAAGGATGCAAGTACTGAGGGAGATTTAAACGTGGTTCGCGAAAAATATGCCAGAATGTTGCAAAAAATTGGTGGAATATCTTGTTCATTTAACCAGACCGTCACTCATAAAACTTTACCCCAATTAACAGAAGTTTATAAATGGGCATCTAAAAATATTGATATTGTTCATTCAGTTGTTTTTATTTTGTATCGAGAGCCTGGTATGTCTCCTCATTTAGAGTCTTATGTTAATGGTCAAAAAATTGAAATGCCTTATTCTAATACTGACTGGGGAGAAGGAGGTATATTAAAGGCTCAAGATGCAGTAAATGTAATCAGAGGATTTGAGCCAGACTATATGCCGAGTGCATATTTAAATGGTACTTGTGATCCAGCATCGTTTAAATGGTTATTGGGAGTAAGAATGGCCCAAGGTGATAAGACTTATGGTTTTGTTTCTCCAAATTTTCAAAAAATAATCCAAAATGTATCTCATTACATGAAAGGAAAATGGTTGTCGTATTCCAGTCCCAAAATGGGAACTGCGGGTAGAATGGTTATGGTTTTATTTTCTTTAATTGATAAGCAGATGAGAAAAATATTTTTTAAATACATAAGGGAAAATCTTTTATCGCCTTGGAATTTTTTTAAGCGAGTCAACCTCCAGGGTTTTATGATTATACAGCCCATCGATTTTTTGGAAGACGGAAGACAGAATATGTGTGATGGTTGCCCAGATATTACGGTTCATAAAGGTGAACTTTATTGGAGCTGTCGCCTAGAAGAAATTAAGGAATATGGAGCTTTTTTATCAACTTATCCAAAACAAAAGGTTTGCCAAAAATCAGTTAACGATTTAGTGTTGGATACAATCAAAAACCAAACCCTGGTGCAATAAAATATTAAGGTCATTTGATCTGAATTATTTAAAACTTTAAGTCAATGTAATATCAAATAGATGTATGATATTGGCTTAAAGTTTTTTTAGTATTTAATACCCGAGTTTTTTATTTAAATATATTTAACAAAATGCCATATTTTGCCTTTCGTAATTTATAAAAAATTATAATGAAATATTTATGTCAGCATGGCTTATCCCGATAAAAGTGTTAGGAAAGTTATGAGTATTAATAAAATTAAAATTCTTAGAAACCGATTTTTTTATTTATGGATGATGATTACTGCAATCATTATTTTTATAACCGTCAGTTTTATGGTCAATCATTGGGTTTTCCCAATCCAAAAAGAAATTTTACTTAAAGCAGAAAAAGAAAAATTACAAGAAATGAGCATGATGATAATTAACCGCTTAGATTATTATAATCAGCAGGTGCTTACAGGAAAAAGTTCACTTATAAAAGCTCAAAATCAAGCAAGGTTGGAAATAGAATTTTTAAACCAAAAAACAAATGAGCAAAATTATTTTTGGATTTATAATATAAATTCCAGCTTAACCACTAACCAGTTAAATATTCAAAAATTCAATCAAATTATTAAAAGTAAAGGTTTCGGATTTTTAAATTATAACCAAAACACAGAAGATAAAACTAATTTTGAGAATCAAGAAAATTATTTTGTTATAAATTTTCAACCATGGGAATGGGTTATTGGTCGAGGTTTAGATTATCAGGGTTTCAATACTACGCTTAAACAAGAAAATGAAAAACTAATAAAAATACTTGGAATGATTTTACTAGTTTTGGTTATACCAATCGCGTTGATGGCATGGATTTTAAAATTAAGAGATTGGTCAATGATCGCAGAAATAAAACTTCAAACCAATGAACTTAAACGATTGGCTATGATTGCCGAGCATACCCACAGTGGTATCCTGATTATGAATAAAGATGGTGAAATTGAATGGTTAAATAAAAGTTTTACTAATATAACCGGATATACTTTGCCAGAAGTGTTGGGAAAAAAACCTGCAGATTTTTTAAATGGAGAAAACACCGATCCAAACGTAATTTTAGAAATGCGTCAGGGATTAAAAAATAGGAAAAGAGTATGTGTGGAATTATGCAATTATAAAAAAAATGGTGATCAAGTTTGGTTGAATATTGAAGTTATTCCCATATTAGACAGTAAACAAGAAGTCATCAATCATATTGCGATTGAGCAAGATATTACATCAAGAATGAGTGTAGAAAAAGAAAAATCTGAAATGAGAAAAAAACTTATTCATAGTGACAAATTGGCTACCATTGGAGAATTAGCGGCAGGAGTTGGTCATGAAATTAATAATCCCTTAACGATTGTTCAAGGCAATTTGGAAATGCTAGGTAGGGAATATGCCAAGGATGATGCATTTAATATACGTTTTGAAAAAATAAATTCTGCCATGGAACGTATCAGGGGAATAGTAAAAGGTCTTAGAAGTTTTGCGCGAAATGACTCTGAAGAACAAGAAATTATGGATGTTCACGAGGCTATAAATGATACCGTGAGTTTGGTAGAATCCATATTTGAAAAGGAAAATATAGTTATAAAGAAAAACTTTGGGTGTAACAATTCCAAAGTAATTATTAATCTAGGGAGATTTCAGCAAGTATTAATGAATTTGCTTACTAATTCCAAAGATGCATTAGAGGGTGTTGGCGGGCAAATAGATATTATTACAAAAAATATTAATAATCAGGTATGCATTAAAATTATAGATAACGGATGTGGTATAAAGGAAGAAGACTTAGGAAAAATTTTTCAAGCATTTCACACTACAAAGGATGTTGGAAAAGGTACTGGACTTGGTCTTTCAATTGTCTCGTCTATAATTGACAGTTTTGAAGGAAGTATAAGTGTTAAATCCAAAGTTAATGTGGGAACAGAGTTTGAAGTTTTATTACCGCTCGCTGATTGTGTTTTAGAGATCCATAAAAAGCAGGAAAAGGTCAAAGAGAAATCAACCTCGACTTACAGAGGAAAAATTCTGGTAGTTGATGACGAAGAAGATATTAGAGAAATTTTAAAATCATATCTAGAAGATGTGGGTTTTGTAGTAGATGAAGCTGCAGATGGACAAATAGCACTTGAAATGGTTAAAGAAGAAAAATATATTATGGTCTTTGTTGATTTGAAGATGCCTAATATGCGAGGTGATGAGTTTATTAATAATGTAAGAAACAAGTTGTGTGACAATATCCCAATTATAGTTGTTACCGGGTGTCAGTTGAATGAAGAGAAATCTAAAACCAGTGATATTGTAAATAGGTTGAGTTCTGGAATTATTTATAAACCTTTTAATAGGGAAGAAATTTATAAAATGATTTCAAATACTGCGGCTAAAATTTATACAAAAGCTTCGTGATTATTAGTGTAATTCAGTTATTGCGAAGTTTTTACCCCAGGAATAAGTAATTTCATCAATGCATTTACAGTCAAAAATGGAAAATCTGGGAGAAAGACCTTTGATAATTGCACCCTGTTTTTTTAAATTAAGAGCGTGGGCTGCATTTAGGGTAATTGCACACCATAATTGGGCAATATTCATTTTATAATGAGGAGCTGCGAGAGAAGCTGCAAGTAGAACATTATTTAGATGACAACTGCCTGGATTGTAATCCGAGCCGATAGCTACCTTACAGCCGGCATCTAAAAACTTTTTGGCATCTGCTTGCTTTTTACCAAGGAAGAAACCGGTACCAGGTAAAAGGGTAGCTACTGTTTGTGATTGGGCCAATGCCTCAATGCCATCCGCACCTGTCATAAGTAAATGATCTGCTGATAATGCCCTGTACTCACATCCGAGAATGGCACCCTTATTATCTTGAAATTCATCGGCATGAAGTTTGACAGGTAAATTAAATTTTTTTGCGCATTCAAAAAGTGAAACGGTATCCGTCTTATCAAAATATCCTCGTTCAAAGAAAATATCGACAGCATCAAGAATGTGTTCAGCGCCTAATTTTTCTAACAAGGGAAGAACCACTTGATTCATATACTCTTTGGATGTTTTAAATTCCTTGGGTATGGCATGTGCGGCCATAAAAGTGTTTTTTATTTGAATGCGAGGGAAAAAATGTTTCTTGAAATCATTTATTATATGAGAAATTTCGTATTCCTTGTCAAAATTAAGCCCATAGCCAGATTTGATTTCTATGGAACCGACTCCAAAGGAATGAATGGTTTCAATTTTTTTAACACTTTCGTCAAATAATTCGTTTCTGGTCTTATTATTGGTTCCATTCATGGTGTTTAAAATCCCGCCACCTGCCTTGGCAATAGCCTCATAGTCAGCACCATTTAGTCGCATCGAATATTCGCTGGCACGATTACCACCAAAAACTACGTGGGTATGACAATCTACAATTTCAGGGACAAGTGTTTTTCCTGAACAATCAACAAAACGTAATTTTTGATATTCGCTGGGTAATTCATTGTTTTTTCCTACCCACAGAATTTCTTTATCAATAAATACAACCGAAGCATTTTCAATAATGGAAAGATCTTCAGGTATGAGATGGCGTCCATCTTTTTTCTGGGCGTTTTCCAGCGTGGCGATTTGGGAAAAGTTTTTTAATACTTTCATATTTAATTATCAAGAGAAGGAAATTTAATATTGGTTTTCTTTCTCCATTCTAGGGCAATTTCATAACCAGCATCCGCGTGACGAACAATCCCCATTCCCGGATCACTGTTTAAAACTCGCTGTAGTCGGTTATCCATGTCTTGGGTTCCATCACAACAAATGACCATACCGGCGTGTTGGGAATAACCCATACCAACCCCTCCTCCGTGATGAAAGCTGGTCCAGCTTGCACCATTCATAGTATTGATCATGAGGTTAAGTAACGGCCAGTCACTTACAGCATCAGTTCCGTCTTTCATACTTTCGGTTTCGCGGTTAGGTGATGCCACTGATCCGCAATCTAGATGATCCCGACCGATCACAATTGGTGCCTTCACTTTACCCAAGCGAACGAGCTCATTAAATTTAAGCCCCGCCTTTTCTCTTTCTCCATATTTTAACCAGCAAATTCGAGATGGCAGTCCTTGGAATGCAATCATTTCTTCAGCTTTATCTAGCCAGTTTAATAATTTCTTGTCATTGGGAAACAACTCTCTTAAAGCATCATCGGTTACTTTAATATCATTTGGGTCCCCAGATAAAGCGACCCATCTAAAAGGCCCTGCTCCTTGGCAAAAAAGAGGTCTGATATAAGCTGGAGTGAATCCTGGAAAATCAAAAGCATTTTCTACCCCAACTTTTAAAGCACCAGCGCGTAGGTTATTACCGTAATCAAAAACATGAGAACCTAGTTCTTTCAATTTAAGCATGGCCCGCACATGATCTCCCATGGTTTTATAGGAAAGTTCGACGTATTTTTTAGGATTGGATTTTCTAAGATTTAGGGCTTCTTTTAGGCTCATTCCTCGCGGAACATAACCATTAAGTGGATCATGGGCAGAGGTCTGGTCTGTGGTTAAGTCAGGAACAATTCCTTGCTTTATAATAAATTCATAAAAGTCAGTGGCATCACCGGTTACAGCAATAGAGATTGCCTTTTTTTCTTTTTTGGCTTGAAGGGCCATTTGAAGACCTTCTTCAAATGAATTTGCATGCACATCTAGGTATCTCGTTTTGATTCTTTTTTGAATGCGGCTGGGGTCAACATCGGCTCCAATAAAAACTCCACCGGCCATTTTTACAGCTAAAGGTTGAGCTCCGCCCATACCGCCAATTCCTGCGGATAAAACCAATCTGCCTTTCAAGTCGCTATTTTCGCCATAATGTTTTTCAGCAGCGGCCATGAAAGTTTCGTAGGTTCCTTGTAAAATCCCCTGCGTACCAATATAGATCCAGCTCCCAGCAGTCATTTGGCCGTACATCATTTTTTCTTCGCTTTTAAGGTGGTTGAAATGATCCCAATTGGCCCAGTTGGGAACTAAGTTGGAATTGGCAATTAAAATTCGCGGGCCATGACTGTGACTTGGCATGATCGCAACAGGCTTACCTGATTGAATAAGCAGAGTCTCATTATTTTCTAAGTTTTTAAGTGCTTTGATTATATCATGGAGAGCCTTGTGATTTCTTGCAGCCTGACCGTTTCCTCCGTAAACAATAAGATTGTCTCGATCCTCAGCTACTTCTGGATGTAAATTATTAAGTAAGCAGCGAAGAGCAGCCTCTTGGTGCCAACCTTTGCAGGTTAGTTTATTACCGGTTGGAGGAAGAGGGATGGTTTTTTGGTTCATACAGACACTCCTAAAATCAATAGGGAGTTAATTTAACAAATTTACTATAAAGGAGCTAGAAGCTTTTTTTCTAATCAAGGTGGTTTTTGCAGAGCTTCTTACGGAATTAATAAGTTGATTTAAATTCAATGCAATGTCCTTGAATTAGTACGTTGAAAATTGTACTAAAGAACCAAACCCGGGGGCATAATGCAAATTAAAAGAATAAAAGATCTAAATGAATTAGATCGGTTTAGAAAACTAACCAATAAATACATTCATGTGTTGTTTCCGATGGATTATTTAGCAAAGTCGAGGGTTTTTGGTTGCTATGATTCTTGGCAGCGGTTATGCGGTGGTTTTGTACTGGTGATGAAAGGGCCTTTTAGGGTTTTGGAATCAATTCCATCTCATATCGAAAAACATCAAGATCTTGATCTTGATAAAGCTTGCGAGGTGACCGGATTATGGTTCTCTCCTGCTGCGAAAGATCGCAGTAAATCTATTGTGTTTTGGCTCAGACTATACTTAGAAATTATTAAAACACAGAAAAAATTCTTAGTTTATGCTTTTAGCATGTCTAAACCACAAATTGGCAAAATGTATGAGCCAGCTAAACCTGTACGATTATTTGAAGGTCAAACCAATATTCTTCCAGGAATGGAAGATTATGACAATGAAGTGGTGGAATTTATTAAAAGAAAAGACCTTCTTTTCTTTCCTTTAAAATCCCCCGATTTTCTCTTTAAAAGGGTTAAACATAATTTAGGACATAAAATAAGAAGAGCTCGTCTTTATTTTAAGAAACAGTATGCGTAGCGTTTTTAAATTCAACTAAACTGGCTTATAAAATGGTAGATCAAATAAAAAAGGCTTCATCTAATGATGAAGCCTTTTGCTTTACACTTAATCTATATATAAATGACTAGTTTTATTCTACGATTGTTGAAATTGGATAGAATCGAAGTTGAAGTAGTTTAAGACCTTTATTATCATAGCTCCAAAAATAATCTGCTAACCTATCATCAAACAGGTTCAATCTCTCAACTACTCCGTCAGCATTAATGTCGGCGTAAATATAGAGAAGTTGGCTTGATACATCTGTAAATTTTGACCCACCTTTATGTCTAACCGAGATAACTGATTTTGTTGAACAATATTCTTCAAGGGTAAGAGGGTCAACAGCACAAGTGGTCATTGAAGAAGATCCACCTGGTTTACCTAATGCTCTCGCATATACGGAATAAACTGTTATACCGTCATTATCTGGGTCGGGGTTAGGAAGTTGAAACTCTGCTGCGCCAAAAGTACCGTTTGCATTTAATACTTGAAAATCCGCACCTTCTCTAAGCATTATTTTTGATTTTCCATAAAGATTTACAAATATTCGATGTCCGCTACTACCAGTCATATCGGCTTGCTTACCTTTTGGAACGCCAATTATGTTTAAGTTGTAATGACTTCCGCTTGGAGCACCATTACCGGCCCAAACATAAGAAATCGTAGAAAGAGTAAAAAGAGCAATAAAATTCATGGTCAGCATTTTTTTTAACATACGTTCCTCCCCTGAAAAAAAATTACTTTGTGAAAAATTTTATCGATCTATATTTTAGCAAACGGGAGCAACAGCGTGAATAAACGTGAAGTTTGAATCGATTTGTTTATGATAATCGCAAAAAACAAATTTCAAGTGAAAAAAATTGATAAAAAATATAAAATCTATAAAAGTAGTTACTTAGATAAAAAATGAAGGAGAAAGATGGTGCCAATAAAATATGTAATTGATGGCAAAAGGACTTATCTACATGAAATTATGTAACTCAGTACTCCTTGCAAAATTAATAAAACTAATTAAAAATATTATTAGATTTATAACACAGAGATTACAGGTAAAACTCAATAAATATCAAGCAGTTATGTATCGTTGAAGAAATGGTCATAAATTATTACCCATGGTATAAACAAATTTAATTATTTCAGGAGATATCTAAAAATGCCTTTTCAATTAAATTTTACTCACAGTAACTTGTTTCAGTGGTTTGTCTTATTTTGCTTTTTTTTTGCGTTTTTATTTCTGGCGAAGAAATTAATAATTCTAAATCTGGCACATGTTTTTAAAAAAACACGAACGATAATTGATGATCTTTTTATTGAAGGACTTAAAAGTGTTCATTTGATTTATTTGATTATTATTTCGATGTATGCGGCATCTGTTCTTCTCAATTTGCAAAATAATTATTTTAAAATTCTTAAGCAAGTTTTTATTCTTGCAACGATTATTCAAGCCGGAGTTTCCGGTAGTAAAATGGTTAATAGTTGGATGGATTTACTCTTTAAGGATCAGACTAAAACTTTATTTGTTTCCTCAACCAGTCTTGGACTTTTTAAAACCATGGTCAGGGTTGGATTTTATACTTGTATATTTATAATTTTCCTTCATTCGCTAGGTGTAAATGTGACAACATTGATCGCCGGATTAGGCGTTGGTGGTATCGCTATTGCATTAGCGCTTCAAAATATTCTAGGAGATCTTTTTGCGTCGCTGACAATAATTTTGGATAGACCATTTTCGGTTGGAGATTTTATTTCTGTCAGTAATTATATGGGGACTATTGAATATGTTGGTATTAAAAATACAAGAATTCGCAGTTTATCAGGTGAGCAAATAATTGTAGCCAACGGGGCTCTTTTAAAAGAGCAAATTAAAAACTTTAAAATGATGAAAGAAAGAAGAGTGATTTTTAATATTGGAGTTACTTATCAAACCGATGAAGAAAAGATGAACCAGGTCCCATCAATTATAAAAAATATTATTGAAAATATTCCCAGTGCACGCTTTGAAAGATGTCATTTCTTAAAATTTGGCGCATCTTCATTGGAATTCGAAGTAGTGTATTGGGTAGAAAATCCTGATTATAAATTTTATGCGGATATTGCTCACGAGATCAATTTGCAAATACTGTTAAAGTTTAAAGAGACGAAAATTGAATTTGCCTATCCATCCCAAACCTTATTTGTAAGATCTCTAAGCTAAAAAATTAAAATCTTATCTTACATTGCGCCAGGATCCCCCATTTAATACACTTTGAAAACCTTGTCTTTGGATGATTTTAGCGGCAACGCCACTTCGGTATCCCGATGCGCAACATACAATAATTGGCTGAGATAATTTAAAATTTTTTATATCAACTTGAATTTGGTCAAGTGGAATATTTTGACTACGTGGGTTTGCAGCAGTTTGAAATTCCTCTTTAGTGCGAACGTCAATAATAATAGCATTCTTGCTTTTAAATTCAGAAATTTTTTTTCTTA
Source organism: Bdellovibrionales bacterium RIFOXYA1_FULL_36_14 (assembly GCA_001769975.1). Classification (GTDB taxonomy): domain Bacteria; phylum Bdellovibrionota; class Bacteriovoracia; order Bacteriovoracales; family Bacteriovoracaceae; genus XYC1-FULL-37-79. The sequence continues at coordinate 22,309 of MEPW01000041.1, forward strand.
AAATAATAGCATTAATGATTTTCCAGATGATAAAAACAAAAACTAAAGTCGGTAGTATATAAGCTTGATAATTTTCCAAAATTTTTCCTCCCTTTTAAATAACACTGATTTTAAATTCTGGGACTTCCTGAATGGTTTTTTTAACAGAACAACCTTGGATGGCCCTAACAATTCCGTCTTTATCTTTTTGAGAAAAAGATTCAGGAAATTGAATTTGGAGATCTATGATTTGTTTGTATTTATTTTGGGTATCTCTATTATTATTTTGTGAAAGTTTTATCCCTTCCACTGCAAGATTGCGAGAATCGCAGTAAGCTTTGACAAAATAACCAGCACATAGAGCAGTGGATGCTAAAAAATAATCATAAGGACTTGGGGCAGAAGCATCACCATCGTTGTCGAGAGGTTGATCACATTTAATTATGTATTCATCAAAAACTGCATCCATTTTTTTATTACCGGTAAAATTAATTTTTATTTCCATAAACTATCCTTTTTTAAAATATATACTATGGAGTATATGTATTAATAATATGTCTAATTGATGTAGGACTTTCTTTTAATCGAAACGCTTTAAGACCAGCCGTCTGAAGAATATGGACTCCCTTGCTGGCGTGCTCACACGCTCGACCTCGACAAAAAACGTAATAAGTCTTGCTTTTTTTTAAAGTTTTTGCTTTTTCAGCAAGAGTTTCAAGGGGAAGAGAGATGGCATTTAATACAGGAGTCTGGGATGTTTCATACTCGTCTCTTATATCGAGAATAATCGCTTTATTGTTTTGTATATCTTCAACTATGGAAAGCAATGATATTGGTTTTGCGTTAACATTTAATATTGGAGCTGCTTCGTTTTCAGAGTTTTCCTTAATTTTTTCTGCTAAATCAAATAATTCTTCTAAAATAAGCGAGATTAGTTCATCTTTCAGTCTGTAAATTTTTGATAACTTTTCTTTGTGTGAGATTACAAAACCTTCGCGCAGGAGCTTTTGCAAATGTTGTGAAGTATTTGCAATCGTTTCACCGGTCATTTTCGAAATTACTTCGACCGATCTTGGCGCTTGCGCCAAAATATAAATAATTTTTAACCTAGTCGGCGAGCTGAATACAGATGCCACCGATGAAGCAATATTAAAGTGGTAATTTGCTGTTCTCATATGATTCAAGTATTCAATAGATGAATTGAATAGTCAAGGCAAGATTCGACTTTAATTAAAATTAAATGCGTTTAATCAGGCTCAAGAAGAACTAATGGTCGAAATAAAAACTTTGACAACTATTTGACTTGCTCATATTATCCAATTGGTGGCCTGATTGGTGATGATTGTGATTAATGGTGAACTCCGCCAGGTCGGGAACGAAGCAACGGCAACCATTGTCGCCCTGTGTCGCTATATCGGGCTGCCATTATTCCATCTGATGGTTAAAAATATGACATATCAAGTTCTTTCACGAAAACTTAGGCCTAAAGCATTTCAAGAGGTTATTGGACAAGAACATGTTATTCGGTCATTATCAAATGCAGTTAAATTAAAAAAAATTGGACATGCTTATTTATTTTCTGGGACGAGGGGAGTAGGTAAAACTACAGTAGCAAGAATTTTTGCTAAAGCTATCCGTTGCGATTCTCCTTTGAGCAATGGAAACCCATGCAATATCTGTAAGCCATGCTTGGATTTCAATGTTGATAATTCGATGGATATTATAGAGATTGATGGAGCTTCCAATAATAGCGTGGAAAATATTAGAGATCTTATTGCTAATGTTCAGTATCTTCCAACTACCGGTAAGTATCGCATTTATATTATTGATGAAGTTCACATGCTCTCTAATAGTGCATTTAATGCTTTATTAAAAACACTTGAAGAACCACCAGAGCATGTGGTTTTTATGTTTGCAACTACTGAACCTCACAAAATACCAGCCACGATAGTTTCAAGATCTCAGCGGTTTGATTTTAAATCAGTTTCCATCAATGATTTGGTGAAATTTATTAAAGACGTTGCGATGAGAGAAAAGATTCATTTTGGTGACGAAAATATCTACCACGAAATTGCAATGTTGGGTTACGGTTCTGTGCGTGATGTACTTTCTGTAATTGATCAAATTTTAAGTTATGCGGATGGTAAGGAGCTTACTGAAGATATTTTAGTTCATTCGGTAGGCATGGCCAAAAGTTCTAGCATTAAATTAATTGCCTATGGAATTTTAAGGGGGAACGTAAATGAAGTATCTGGCCAATACCGTCACTTGCTAGAAGATAATATTTCGGTACAAAACATTCTTCGTTCGCTCTTAAATTTATTTTTTTCCATGATAGAAAAAATTGATGATGAAAATTATGAACATCGGGAGATTCTGCAAGATATTTCGTTTTCAGAACTTTTTTGGATCTATGAAATTTTAGCTAAAGATTCTATCTGGGTGTTGGATTCTATAGATGCTAATAAGGTATTTGAAATTTTATTGCAAAAGATTACCAGACGAAGGGATTTTTTTTCTACAGGATTTGATTGGGTTGATAGTAAAAAAAAAACAGAAATAGTGATTGAAGAAGAAGTACCTCCGGGTAGCTTTCACGAAGAAAATTATACTTTACCTCTCGAAAATACCAAACCAATTGAAGATAAGCCCAACGAAATGCTCTCAGAAGTAAACGAAGTAACCAAAAATTGGGATGATTTTATTCACTTTTTATATACGAAGTCTCCCGCATCGGCTTCCAATTTAGAACAAGGAAATATCGTCAAACCACTCGAAGTGAATGCTAATGGCGTTTATATTGAGCTTGGATTTAAAGAGAGCGAGAAGGTTTTTTTTGATTATCTAAATGAGATATCCGTCTTTAAAAAATTACAGGATAATTTGGCAGATTTTTTTCATAAAAATCCAGGCGATATTCAGATAAAACTATTTTTAGTAGATGAGATCAAAAAAAAGGAATATAATTTTCAATCCAGGGCAGAAATTAATCAAGAAAAGTTGGAAGAGGATAGAGAGAATAAAAAACAGCAGCTGCTTAATGATGAAAACATAAAAGAGGCACAAAGACTGTTTGGTGTAGAAGTTGATAAGATTGTTTTAAAAGATTAATGAGGAGTTAAATATGTCAAAAAATATGAATCAAATAATGAAGCAAGCCCAGCAAATGCAAACTAAAATTTCTATGCTGCAAAAAGAGTTGGAAACAAGAGAACTAGAAACCTCATCCGGTGGCGGAATGATCAAGATAAAAATAAACGGTAAACAGCAAATTTTGAACTTTTCAATTAATGGAGAGTGCGTTGATCCTCATGACATAAGTAGTTTGGAAGAATTAATAAAAACCGCAGTAAACCAAGCTATTAGTGAATCCAAAGAAATGGTTTCCAGTGCTATGGGTAAAGTTACCGGTGGTTTGAACATTCCCGGCTTGTTTTAAGTAAGTGATGGAATTACCAAAAATCATACAAGATGCTGTTTCAAGCTTCACCAAATTAGCGGGTGTTGGTGAAAAAACTGCCATACGCCAGATCTTGCAAATCACCAGATGGAAAAAAGAGGATATTGCTCAATTTTCTCATGCTATTGACCGAATCCAAGAAATCAAAAGATGTGAGAAGTGTCGAGCTTTTACTGACGACAGGATTTGTTCCATTTGCGCAAATCCTAAAAGGGCACAATCAAAATTAATGTGTGTTGTTGAAAACGACATGGATATGATGGCCATTGAAAGAAGTGGTCAATATTTTGGTCTTTATCATATTTTAGGCGGTGTTTTAAATCCGCTTATGGGTATAGGACCAGACGAGTTGGAAATTTATAAATTGTTAGATAGAATTAAAAATGAAGGCATTAATGAGATTATTTTGGCCATTAACCCCTCGGTGGAAGGGGATGCTACATGTGCTTATATTAAAAAAATTGTCTCTGAGAATGTTTTGGTTGAAAGAATTGGATTTGGAATACCTATTGGCGGAAGTTTAGAATATTTAGATGGTATGACAATTTCTAAAGCATTGGAAAACAAGCAAAGGTTGTGATTGGGAAAACTTATGACTTCCACGAATCTAGTTGATACAATTTCCTACTACTTGAAAGCTGATATTCAAGAGGCGGGACTTGATAAACATTTAACCATCGTGTGCAGACAGGATGGTATGCCGGTTTTTGCTTTTTCCACGGCCAGTGAATCTACGGATCATTTGGCCCTAGGGGCATTGACGGCGGGCATGTGGCAGGCAGCTTTGGCCATTAGTAATTACTTGTCGAAAGATGAGGCAGAGATGGATTACCGTTTAAGCTTTGATTCCACGTCCTCTGGAATTTATGTTGTTCCAGTTTGCGTAGGTGAGGAAAAAATGTATCTTGGACTTTTCTACAAAGACGTTTTAAATCTTGGACAGTTAAAAATGAAGCTCAGGCAATTGGCCATCAAAGTTGCGGACTACTGGAACAAATATCACAAAGAAAATATTAAAAAGGAAGATGGCACGCTTTTTACAAATATTACAGATGAAGAAATTGACAATATTTTTGCTTTTTCAGGGAATTAACGATGTCTTTTGTAAATTATCATACTAAAGAAATTAACTGCAAGATTGTATATTATGGTCCAGGACTTGGTGGAAAAACCACTAATTTACAATTTGTTTATCAAAAAACCAGTGGTGAATCCAAGGGAAGTATTATCTCCCTCAACACGGAAAATGAAAGAACACTCTTTTTTGATTTTCTTCCTCTTGATCTCGGAGAAATCAGGGGGTATCGAACCCGGTTTCATCTTTACACCGTACCCGGTCAAGTTTTTTATGAAGCTTCCAGAAGATTGATTCTTCGAGGCGTGGATGGAATTATTTTTGTTGCTGATTCGCAACTAGAAAAAATGGAAAGCAACCTCGACAGTCTTAAAGATTTGGAAACCAATTTGAAAGCGCAGGGTTACGATATAACCAAATTACCAATCGTGATTCAATGGAACAAAAGAGACCTACCCAATATTTCCTCCGTCAAGGATATGGAAAAACAACTTAATAAACATAATTTTACTTCGTTTGAAGCGGTTGCCATTAAAGGCACTGGCGTTTTTGAGACACTGAAAGCTGTTACCAAGCTTGTTCTTATGAATTTGAAGGGTGGGCTTTAAAAATTATTTAAAAGATATTTCAAGGAGGATTTCATGAAAAATATTTTTATTTTGATTTGTTTAACATCTTTGATTTCGGGTTGTTCATCTTGGTTTAAAACCAAAGAAGCTAAAGCTCCGGTGATAGACAATCGTTCTTCAGAAATACCGCCCAAAAGAGAATTCCCAATTAACGACAAAATTAATCCTTGCGAAAATTTTTATGAGTATGCTTGCTCTAAAGTTATAGATAGTTTCAAACTTAGGGAAGATCGATCTCATCATTCTTTTTCATTTAAAGATGCAGCGGAAAGATTGCTTGATTATAAGAAAAAATATTTTGTGACTTTGGCTAATATTAAACCAAAATCTAAGATGGAAGAGGAAATCAAAACTGTTTACTCTGCATGTATGAATGAAGAGGCTAGCAAAAAAGAAGAAATGGAGATGGTTAAGCAAACTATTTCCTTAATAGACAATATAACCACCAGAGAACAATTTATTGATATGGTTGCCAATAACATTACGGAGCCATTAACCAGCTTTGTTCAATTTGATACTGGGTTACCTAATCAAGATAATCCTCTTAAAAAAGATTTATTATTTAATAATAATCTTCGTTCGCTGCCTGAAAAAACCTATTATGAAAAAAAAGAATTAACCAAAGATTTGTTGGTTTTAATAGAGGAGTTTTTTAAAACGATAAAATTGTCTGATCCAAGTGGGCGGGCAAAAATGGTTTATGAATTTGAAAAAGATTTGGCAAAGATATTTCCAACCCCGGAAGAGATAAGAAAATTAGTTTCTTCTAGAACTTCAATTTTAAAAGAAGAGCTTATTAAGGATTATCCTCATTTAAAACTTGAAGGATTTCTTAAAAAAATACCTAAAAATACTCATATTAGAAATATTATTGGTGTTGAGGTGATGAAGTTTTTGAATGACAAACTCAAAACGGCTTCTTTGGAAGAATTAAAAAATGTTTTTTTATATTTTCAGTTAAAGCAATATATGGATGATGCGTATCCTGATTTTTTCCAGAAAGCCTTTGATTTTAACAAGAGGTATTTAGGGGGACCTAATATCAGATCAGAGAGACAGGAACGTTGTACTAAACTAGTTATGAATAGTTTTACAAAAGAATTGGACTATATTCTGATGCCCAAGCTATTTCCAAATTTTCCCAAAAAGAAATTTATCAATTCAGTTGAAAAGCTTCGAAAAACTTTAATTGACCAATTAAAAGAAAATTCTTGGCTTACTAGCGAGGCGAAAAAAGAGGCTATTAGAAAAATAACTAAATTAAAATTGCAACTGGTCAGCCCAGATAATAATAAAGAGTGGAATTTTAATCCAAGAACAAATTATTTGAATGATCGACCCTATGGCAACGTAAAAAAACTTACTAAATTGTTAATAAAAAAAGAATTAAAAGAGTTAAAGGAAAATGTCAGTCCTGATCGTTGGGAAATGGGGCCGTTAACCATAAATGCTTATTATAATCCAGCTTATAACAAGATAGTTTTTCCAGTTGGTATTTTACAGTATCCTTTTTACGATGTTAATGAGCCAGAAGAAGTGAATATGGCTGCCATCGGCGCAGTTATAGCGCATGAGATGGGGCATGCGATAGATGATAATGGCAATAAATACAATGCGGATGGATTATTGAAATCCTGGATGAATGATGCAGATAGAAAAACATTTGACCAAAAATCAGCTTATTTGATTACTCAATTTGATAAAATCGGACACAATGGAAAATTTACCTTGGGGGAAAATATTGGTGATTTTGTCGGATTAAGTACTGCGTATAGGGCGTCATTTGGAGATGACAAAAATAAAACTAATGAATTAAAACAAAAATTCTTTTTACAATTCGCTAGACTTTGGTGTGAAGTACAAAAACCAGAAATCGCAGAGCTTAGAATTAAAACTGATCCTCATTCCTTGGGTTATGCTAGGTCCAACGAGCAGATGAAGCATCAAGCTGGTTTTAAGGAAGCTTATAGTTGCAAAGATTCTGATCCTATGGTGATACCTGCAGGGGATATTGTGAAGATTTGGTAAAATTGAGTTTATCAAGACAGAGGAAGTATTTTTTTTTCTTCAATAGATCTCAAACAAGGAAAAGAAGTAGTCAGATTGTTTACCAAGAATAATTGAAGCAGCCGTGAACGTAATTTTATGATGTCCGATTTTGGCCGTGATACAGTAGCCTTTACTGATGACAATGTAGTTGTTAACTACAAATGGTTGAAATGGTTTCCATATTCGCCGTATTTGGAGGTTGAGCAATATTATATGGAAAAATATAATTAGACATTGAAAAACACTAGTCAAATCAGGAGCCTATTCCATAATTGACTAGACAAAAAAGGAATAGACTCCTATAATGACTGATATGTTTATAGAAAGAGAAATTCAATTAATTCTAAAAAAGGATCTTGATAAAAAAATCATTTTATTAGGAGGACCTCGTCAGTGTGGTAAAACCACCCTCGCCAAGCATCTTATGAAAAATGCCGAATATTTGAATTACGATAATGATGAAGATCGGATAAAAATTAAAAAAAAACAATGGGATCGTTCTGCGGAGCTTGTTATTTTTGACGAAATTCATAAAATGCCATTATGGAAAAGGTGGTTAAAAGGGCTTTATGACACCGAGGGTGTGATTCAAAAAAAAATTATAACGGGAAGTTCAAAGATGGATATCATCAAACAGATGGGAGATTCTTTGGCGGGGAGACATTTTACTTATACGCTTTTACCTTTTTCCCCTGACGAACTAAAACAAAAATTTTCAGCAGAAACAATATATAAGCGGATGTTAAAAATGGGTTCTTTTCCTGAGCCATT
>MEPW01000042.1 GCA_001769975.1 Bdellovibrionales bacterium RIFOXYA1_FULL_36_14
CAGCGAATTTGCCCTTGCTAATAAATTATGTAGAAAACCAATCATAGCAGTTTGTGGCTCATATGGCCGTTCTACAATTGCTCACATGATCGGGTTTGCTCTCAAACAGGAGGGTAAAAATGTTTTTGTAGGTGGTACCAGCGAAGAACCTTTTATTAATTATGCCATGCTACCTAATCGAGATTTGATAGATTATGTAGTGGTAGAAGTTTCCGCGATTCAAATGCTTAAATTAGAAAACTTTCATCCTAAAGTGGTGGTGTTTTCCAATATTGGGGAAGAATATTCAAAACTTCATTTTAATTCAGTAGGAACGTACATTGAAACAAAATTAAATGTAATTAAATCGCTGTCCCCTGACGATTACCTAATTGTTAATTTTGATGTTCTTGGCAACAATACTTTTTTTAGAAATGCAAATTGCCAGACGTACTGGTATACCAGAAAATCATTTGCAAAAATGGGTGTTATGAATGAAGTGCAAGGTACTCATTTTCACGATCGCAGAATTCACTCGGGAATTCATTATCATTCTGAATTCAAAGTAAATGAGATGAAAATTGTGGGCGTAGAAAATCGTGAAAATCTACTGGCAGCTATTTCTGTTTGTAAGGCATTAGATGTAAGTGACAAATCAATCCAAAGTACCATTGAAAAATTTCCGGGAATCCCGCATCGATTGGAATTTTTAATTGAAAAAAATGGTGTATGTTTTTACAACGATTCAAAAACGGAAACCCTGGACCAATTAAAGAAAAGTATTTCCGCTTTTAAAACACCGGTTATCCTTATCGCGGGTGGAAAAGATGACGAAGAAGTGGACTATGAAAAATATGCTGAAGAAATAACTCAAAATGTGCGGGTTTTGGTTTTAGTGGGTGAATGTAAAGAAAGGATGAACCGCTTCTTTGGTAATTTTACCCAAACCTTTATTGTGGGATCATTTGAGGAGTCTGTTTTGATTGCTTACCAAAAAGCCAGAACCGGGGATACCATATTGTTATCTCCAGGTAATGAAAGTACGGATTTTTTTAGAGATTTCGAAGAGCGAGGTAATTATTTTAAAAAGTTGGTCTATCAACTTTGATCAAGACTTGTAGCACAATTTTCCCTATGTAAATTACCATGAATTTGATACAATTTATTTAAAGGTAAAATTGATTATGTTGTTACAAGAAAATCAATTCACGGAAAAATATCTTAAACTTTATATAGCTACACTGGGTGTTCTGGTGGTTTTTGGTGTTATCATGGTTTACTCATCCAGCTATATATATGCCAAAGAAGTTTTTCACAGTTCGTCTTATTATTTAATCAAACAGGTTGGATTTTTGCTGGTTGGCTGTTTGATTGCTTTTGTAGTTGGCAAAACTAAAATTTCTTTTTGGCTGAAATATTCCTTCCATTTTCATTGCTTCTGTTGTGGTTTGTTGTTGTTAACTTTATTTCCGACAATTGGTTTAACTATAAAAGGTGCCAGTCGTTGGGTGAATTTGGGTGTAATTAATTTTCAACCAAGTGAAGTAGTCAAATATTCACTGATGCTAGTTTCCGTTTATTTTTTTGAAAAATATGATTATTTAAAAATAAATGAAATTATCAAATATGTTGTAGCAATTATTTTTCCCTTAGTTGTTTTAATCATGCAACCTGATTATGGTTCATTCTTGATTTGCTTAGTGGTAATTATTTTTGCCTGTTTTATGAGCTCATTTAAAAGAAAAATTTTTTACTCAATATTGGGGAGTGGAATATTTCTTATTTTAATAACGCTTTTTACCCAACCTTATCGAGTAAAAAGAATATTAGCTTTTTTGGACCCATGGAAAAATGCTAGAACCAGTGGTTTTCAAATTATTCAATCTTATTTGGCTTTTGCTAATGGTTCTTTTTGGGGGCAGGGATTGGGAAATAGCAATGAAAAACTTTTTTATCTTCCAGAAGCCCATAATGATTTTATTTTTAGTGTGCTGGCGGAGGAGTTGGGTTTTATCGGGGTTTTTGTTACAGTAATATTGTTTGTATTACTACTTTACTGGGGATTTAATTTGGTTTTAAGTTTGTCGCAAAAAACTTTTCAAATTCTGGTGAGTTCGGTGGTTTTTTTAATTGGTTTCCAGGCCTTAATTAATATGGGTGTAGTACTAGGAATGCTTCCTACTAAAGGTCTTAATCTTCCTTTTATCAGTTACGGTGGTTCATCCATAGTGGCAAATTTTTTTGGACTAGGTTTAATGATTGCTGCCGCTAATTATTCAAAAAAATTACATCAGCAATAAAAATAAGGCTTTTATGAAATTTAAAATTAATCAAGATATAGAAATTCACTTCATCGGTATTGGTGGAATAGGGATGAGTGCAATTGCTGAGATTTTATTATCTCTGGGGTTTAAAGTATCTGGATCGGATGTTCAAGAATCCAATAACACTAAAAAACTTGAATCTATGGGGGCGGTTATAAAATATGAACACGCCTCACAAAATATTAAAAATCAAAACGTAGTGGTTTACAGCTCAGCTATCACTCCCGATAACTTGGAATATCAAGCTGCTATTATAAAAAAAATTCCGATTATGCAAAGAGCTGAGATGGTAGCAGAATTAATGAGACTTAAGTGCGGCTTAGCGGTAGCCGGTACTCATGGAAAGACTACGACTTCTGGAATGTTAGCTACCATTTTGAGCGAGTCTGGGGTTGATCCAAGCTATTTGATTGGTGGAATTGTGCAAAACCTTAAGGGGCATGCCAAGGTTGGAAATGGTGACTATATTGTTGTTGAAGCGGATGAATCAGATGGATCATTTCTTTTATATAATCCGGTTATGTCCATAATTAATAATGTTGACCTTGATCATATGGATTATTATAAAACCGAAGAAAATCTATGCAATGCTTTCAAAAAATTCGCTGATAGAATTCCATTCTTTGGACTTTGCGCTTTAAATGCTCACGATGGGCATTTGCAAGAAATAAAAAAACAGATGAAGAAACCTTCCGTAACTTTTGGCATTTACGAAGAGCTTGGTTTTATGTGCGATTTCGAAGCACGAAATGTGCAAATGGATGTGACAGGGATAAAGTATGATTTGTGTCATAATGGTGAATATGTTGGTAAAATTTCACTTAAAGTTCATGGACGCCACAATTTAATTAATTCTTTGGGGGCAATTGCAATTTCAACCCATTTGAAAATTCCTTTTGAAAAAATTTCGTCTTCATTGGAAAAATTTACGGGGATTGGAAGAAGATTTAATTATCTAGTAAATTCTCCTAAATTAAAAATTATTGATGATTATGCTCATCATCCCACAGCAGTTCGGTCAGTTTTGGAAACGGTAAAGACGATTTATCCCAAAGCTAAGATAATCACACTCTTTGAACCACATCGCTATACTCGCACCAGAGATAGTTGGGATCAATTTCTTCATTGCTTTAAAGACACTGATCAGCTTTTTTTGGGACCAATTTATTCTGCTAGCGAAAAACCTATTGAGGGAATTAATTCCGAATTATTAAATCAAAGTATCAATCGGCTTTATCCCGGATTATCCGTTTATATAGAGGACATGCTGGAGCTACCTCGGTATTTAAAGTTAAGGGAAAATGAAGAGGTAGTTTTGCTTGCCTTGGGAGCTGGGTCGGTCAGTAAGGTTATTTATAAAATCGTTGAAAAGTTAGATAAGAAATTGGAATAATCGCAAAACTTGTCTTCACACTTATGATGTTGGTATAATATGCTATAGGTATGAAGGAGATTGGTTTGAGGCAGATGCTATTTTTTGTTTGTTTTTTTATAATTGGAGCAAGTGCCTTGGCTTCTATTTCAAGTGACAATAAACTTAAATATCGAACATATTTTGGCGCATGTCCCTCCAGGTCTGCAGGCAGTCTTGCTCTTAATTTGATTAAAATTTTTGAAGATGAAATGAGTTTAAAGGCCATTAAACAAGAAATTATTTTACAAAGACTCGACCAGAAACATTTTATATCAAATTATCAGATAAAATTTGATCCACTTAGAAATTTTATGGTTATCAATTTTGAATGTCCGAAGCCACTCATGAGAGTTCAAGTGGTAAAAGATGGCAGCGATGAGACTTATAATGCTATTTTAGTGGATAATGGGGATTTATATGATCCCACTTATGAAGTGTTACTTCGTGATGAGCAGAAATTAAAGCAGGAGCTTCCATATTTAGCCTTACCTCTAAAAGAAATGGATAAAAATATTCAACTACATATTGCTAAGTTGGTTAAGGCTTTTGGGCGGCGAGTCAGGGGTATGCTGTCAGAGGTGATTTTAAATGATAATTTGGAGTTGACAGTGATTATGTCCATACAGGGAAAGCCTACTACAGTTTTCATGGGCAAGAATGAATGGATAGGGAAAGTGAATAAGCTTGAGCAAATTGTTACCTATATGCAAGCAAAAAATAAAATACCAGCAATTATTAATCTTACTAATTCGAAAAAAGTAGTTGTCAAATTTAATGAGTAATTACTATCATTATATAGTAGCGGGCTAAGCTTGTTTTTTTAGTGAGCAGAATGAATCTGTTATTAGAAGGTGAGAAGGGAATCTCATGAAAAATAAAAATATCATCGTAGGTCTAGATGTTGGTACTACCAAGGTTTGTACAATAGTCGGTCTGGATCATCCTGAAACTGGTTTGGAAATAATTGGAATAGGTAATCATCCTTCGCAAGGACTAAAAAAAGGTTCAGTAGTTAATATTGATAAAACTGTCAGTTCAATTAGATCATCGGTTGAAGAAGCAAAATTAATGGCAGGGGTGAATGTCACGGAAGCCACGATAGGAATTGCGGGAAGCCATATTTATAGTTTCAATAGTTCAGGTGTCGTAGCGGTTAAAGGAATTGAAATTACTAATGAAGACGTAGAGCGAGTTTTAGAAGCAGCTAAAGCTGTGGTTATTCCATCTGATAGAGAAGTATTGCATGTTCTTCCTATGGAATTTAAAGTTGATAATACTCCGGGTATTGTAGATCCGGTAGGAATGTGTGGTGTGAGGCTTGAAGCTCATGTGCATATTGTGACTGGTTCCGTTTCATTGGTACAAAATTTATTAAGATGTGTAGAGCTTGCGGGTATTCATCCACAAAACATTACATTACAACCAATTGCTTCGTCGGAAGCGGTACTTAGTGAGGAAGAAAAAGAACTTGGGGTTGTATTAGTTGATGTTGGGGGTGGAACGACAGACGTAGCCGTCTGGAAAAATGGAAGTTTAATACACTCTAAGATTATCCCAGTAGGTGGAAATCATTTTACGAATGACTTGGCGGTAGCCTTAAAAATATCCCACATTGAAGCCGAAAGAATAAAAACTAATCATGGTAGTGTTTTAGCAGAACAGTTAAATCAATCTGCTAAAATAACTGTAGAAGGACTTCATGGAACAAAACCTAGAGAAGTAAGCTTGGCCGAGGTGGCAGGTGTTTTGGGTGCACGAGCTGAAGAGCTATTTGATTTGATTAATGAAGTTATTAGAGAAAAAGAACTTAAACATGAAATTACTGGTGGAATTATATTAACTGGTGGTGGAGCTTTGACGAAGGGGCTTCCAGAGCTAGGTGAATATATTCTAGAAATGCCTACTAAGATTGGTTATCCGAAATCGTTTGGTGGAATGACCAATATTATGCATAATCCGAAATACTCTACAGTGCTTGGATTGTTACTTGAAGCAGCAAGGAAAAGTGATCATAATAAAATAAATAAAGATATGGAAATAAATCAGGCTGATTTAGTAAGTCGGTTGAGTGATTCCTTGAAATCTGTATTTAAAGAGATTTTTTAGGGGGAAATTATGTTTGAAATTTCTGAAAAAAA
>MEPW01000043.1:0-30502 GCA_001769975.1 Bdellovibrionales bacterium RIFOXYA1_FULL_36_14
ATTTAAAAACTGCCTGAAGACCTATATCTTTTTTCTGTGAATGTGGAACATCTTTTTGTAAAAAATCCTCATATGATTTAATTTGTAAATTCATAAGAGGTGGTATTTCCAAAACATCAGGAATTGAGGTGAAACTCTTTCGATACCATCGGTTTGGTTGGAACACGTCAGTCATAGTGGCTCCCAAAAAAAATAAAAAACAATATTAAGCAAACGAAGGCGTAGAAAGAAACTTCCTTTCTACGCCTTTAAAATTATTCAAAGTAAAGCATTACTTAAGCTCAACCTTTGCACCAGCTGCTTCAAGCTTCTTTTTAAGCTCTTCGGCTTCCGCTTTTTCTACATTTTCTTTAACAGGTTTTGGAGCTCCTTCAACTAAATCTTTAGCTTCTTTAAGTCCAAGTCCAGTAATAGCTCTAACTTCCTTAATAACATTGATTTTCTTATCGCCAGCATTTGCTAGAATAACTGTAAATTCAGTTTGCTCTTCAACGGCAGCTGCAGCAACGGCGCCACCGGCAACAGCTACTGGTGCAGCAGATACACCAAATTTAGTTTCTAATTCTTTTACCAAATTTGCTAAATCCAATACTGTCATACTTGAAATATGTTCGATTACTTGTTCGTTTGTGATAGACATTTTTAACTCCTTATATTTTCTTAATTCTTATTACCAATTTTTAATATTTAATTACTATTTATGCACTAATTTCTTTCTTTTCTTTAATTGCGTTTAAGACTCTTGCAAAAGCAGAAACCGGAGCATTGAACGTTGCCAACAAAGTTGACAGCATCTGATCCCTTGAAGGTAGTGTAGCCAACTGTTTCAATTGGGCCGGACTTAAATTACTTCCAGACAACCATCCACCCTTAAGCTCAACAGCTTCATTCTCTTTTCCTGCATCATTTAAACATTTTGCTATTGCCGCAGGATCTTTGAATGCAAATGCTACAGCATTTGTACCTTTCAAATCCTTAAGCAATTTCTCAACTTGAGTCCCTTCACTAGCTCTTCTAAAAAAAGTATTCCTGGTAACTACAATCTTGCCACCAGCTTCTCTAATACCTTTTCTAATTTTCACAGCATCATTAGATTTGATACCGATGAGATTAGTGAGAAAGACTGCTTGCGATTTGTCGATATCAGCTTTAAGCCCCTCGACAATTGCCACCTTGTCTTCTCTATTCATCATTTTAATATCCTCCTTTTTGTTCTAGGAGGGAGATTTCAGGCAGGATTTATTCAAAACATTTTTTAGTTGTTAGAACCGACCTTCTTCAACCCCACAAAACAACATTAATTCTTAACTTGCAACTGCAACTGCCTCTAATGTATCAATTTTGATCCCAGGACCCATCGTTGAACTTATCGTCAAACTCTTAAGATAGGTTCCCTTCGCGCTAGCAGGCTTAGCTTTCATTATTGCTGACAAAATAGCATTGAAGTTCTTTTTAATTTTATCTTCATCAAAAGATTTTTTGCCAATGGGTACATGAACAATACCTGTTTTTTCTGTCCGATACTCAACTTTACCCGCTTTTTGTTCTTCAACAGCTTTTCCAATATCGTTTGTAACAGTTCCCAATTTGGGGTTTGGCATTAAACCTCTAGGTCCTAAAACTCTACCAATTTTACCAAGTTTTCCCATCATATCTGGGCTGGCAATAACCTTATCAAAATCCATCCAGCCACCTTGTATCTTATTTACCATATCGTCGCCGCCAACGAAGTCAGCGCCAGCTTGTTCAGCTTCTTTTAATTTTTCACCAGATGTGATAACCAGAACTCTTACCTCTTTACCCGTTCCCCCTGGCATTGTGATCGCACCTCTGATCATTTGATCAGCATGTTTTGGATCAACACCTAGATTGAAAGCTACATCAATTGATTCATCAAATTTTGCAAATGCTAATTCTTTGACTAATTTAAGAGCTTCATCAATCGAATAACGTTTTCGTGAGTCGTACTTCTTATGAGCTTCAATAAGCTTCTTTGATTTTTCTCTTGCCATCTTCATCCTCCCGGTTCAATCGACTTGTTCAATGACAAATCTCCCGTAATTAACTTTAATATAAATTAGTTCTACTTATAATCTAATTTAAGACCCATGGATCTAGCTGACCCTTCAATTGTTCTCATACCAGCTTCCAAGGACGCTGCAGTCAAATCTACTTCTTTTGTTTTAAGCACTTCCTCAACTACTTTTCTTGAAACTGTCCCAGCCACTTCTGTGCCCGGTTTGTGAGAAGCTTTAGCAAGCTTCAACCTGTCTTTCAAAAGATAAGAAGCTGGTGGTGTTTTTGTAACAAAAGTAAATGATCGATCTGAATAAACAGTAATAATTGTAGGCAGCAACACTCCTGGGATCTTCTGAGTTTTTGCATTAAAAGCCTTACAAAATTCCATTATATTTACACCTTTTTGTCCCAGTGCTGGGCCAATTGGTGGTGCTGGGTTCGCTTTTGCTCCAGGTATTTGAAGTTTAATAAATCCTACTACTTTCTTAGCCATTGTTATCTCCTACATAAACTCGTTTTTTATGATATTTTTTCTACTTGTGAAATATCTAACTCCACAGGAGTCGGTCTTCCAAAAATCGAAACATTAACTTTAACTTTACCCTTTTCATTAACTGTTTCAACAGTACCCACAAAAGAAGCAAACGGACCTTCAATAACCTTAACCGTTTCACCTTCAGAAAAATTTATTGCAGTTCTCGGTTGTTTGAAACCCTCTTGAGCCTGGTTCGTCATATATGCAGCTTCTTCATCGCTAAGAGGTTGGGGTTTATCTTTTGTCCCACCAACAAAACCAGTAATTTTGTCAGTATTTTTAATCATGTGCCAACTTTTTTCGTTCATTATCATTTTAATAAGTACATACCCGGGAAAAAACTTTTTCTTAATCTTTCTTTTTTTACCATTGATGTTAGAAACTACTGTTTCCTCTGGAACCATAACTTCAGCAAAATATTCTGTTAATTTTGTATTAATAATCTTTTCTCTAAGAGCTTTCGCAACTTTATTTTCCTGTCCCGTCGATGTTCTTACAACAAACCACTTAAATTCTGGTGAGTTACCGTCAGATAGTTTACCTTCAAGTTCTACACTCGTTTCCATATCTGCATCAATCGTCGTTTTTTCTTGCTCTTGAGGATTATTCATAATCTTGTTTTCCCAATAATAATTCTAATATAAAAGACTCAGAAGTTTTCTGCACACCCAATCAACCATAACCAAAAAACCACTCACCATACAAATACCAATAAGAATACCAACCGTTGCTTTAAGTGCTGCATCCCTGTCTGGCCAAATAACTTTAACCAGTTCACCATAAACTTCTTGCAAGTATTGAATGGCATTTTTATTTTTCATCACCACAATAAAAGCAATCACTCCACATAAAACACCCACCATCTGTCCAACGATAATAAAATGTTTTATTTTTGCTTCTAAGTCAAACCACTCTCCAACTGTTGCAATAAATTGAATGCAAATATAGGCGACGAGCGCACAAAGAATAGCAACAAAGCCATTCACCCACTTTGAAGTATCTTCACTTTTCAAAATTGCCATACATCCTCTTTTAGGTAAGCTGGAAACCTATATGCTGCAAAAAATTGATTTTGTCCACACTTATTGCAATTTATCAAGAAATTGACAAGCATTATCTTACATAAAAGGCAAAAAAAACAATCTCACCAATATTATTTATAATCCCAATATAAAGCAATTAAATTTTCACTTTATTGCTTGTGGTTAAAATGGCGGGCGCAGAGGGACTCGAACCCCCAACCTACTGATTTGGAATCAGTTGCACTACCAATTGGTGCTATACACCCGCATTTAAAAACCAAAAAAAGGCTGATCATATAAATCAGCCTTCTAATTAACATTAATTAAAGAAAAAAACAACTACGCAATAATTTCAGAAACTGTACCAGCGCCAATTGTTCTTCCACCCTCTCTAACCGCAAATCTAAGACCTTTTTCCATCGCGATTGGAGTAATAAGTTCAACGTTAAAAGTTGTATTATCACCAGGCATGATCATTTCAACGCTAGGGTCTAACTCAACAGCTCCAGTAACGTCAGTTGTTCTAAAATAGAATTGAGGTCTATAACCTTTAAAAATCGGGGTATGTCTTCCACCCTCTTCTTTTGTAAGAATATAAACTTCGCCTTTAAATTTAGTATGTGGATTAACAGAACCAGGTTTAATTACGCACTGACCTCTCTCAATATCTTCGCGTTTAATACCACGAAGAAGAAGACCAACGTTATCACCAGCCCTACCTTCATCAAGAAGTTTTCTAAACATTTCAACACCAGTAACAGTAGTTTTTTGAATATCTTTAATACCAATGATAGAAACTTCTTCTCCAACCTTTACAATACCTCTTTCCACTCTACCTGTACAAACTGTACCACGACCTGATATTGAGAATACGTCCTCAACAGGCATTAAGAAAGGCTTATCAATTTCTCTCGCTGGAGTTGGGATATATCGATCAACTTCCGCCATCAATTTAATAATGGAGTTTTTACCAATTTCTGGATCTCTTTTTTCCATAGCTGCTAAAGCTGACCCTGGAATAATTGGGATTTCATCGCCAGGAAATTCGTAAGATGTAAGAAGCTCTCTAATTTCCATTTCAACAAGTTCCAATAGTTCAGGATCATCAACTTGATCAACTTTATTCATATAAACCACCATCGCAGGAACACCAACCTGACGAGCAAGCAGAATGTGCTCTCTAGTTTGTGGCATCGGTCCGTCACCAGCAGAAACAACGAGAATTGCGCCGTCCATTTGAGCAGCACCAGTAATCATGTTCTTGATATAGTCGGCGTGACCGGGACAATCAACGTGAGCGTAATGTCTGGTTGCTGTTTCATACTCAACGTGAGCAGTATTAATTGTAATACCTCGAGCTTTTTCTTCTGGAGCTGAATCAATCTGGGCATAGGTCATAACGGTACCTTTACCAGCAATTTCAGCAAGGGTCATAGTTATCGCAGCAGTAAGAGTAGTTTTACCATGGTCAACGTGCCCAATTGTCCCAATGTTAACGTGCGTTTTACTACGATCAAATTTTTCTTTTGCCATTTGTATTTCTCCTTCAAATATTATTAATTATTTTAAATTAAACACCTACAAATTTCTTGAATCATCAGTATTAACGAAATTCTCTCCACTGACAAGTAGAAAAAACCTACTAACTACTCAAGTTGAGCCCGATAGCTTAGCGTTAGTGGAGCTCACGATGAGACTTGAACTCATGACCTCTCCCTTACCAAGGGAGTGCTCTACCACTGAGCTACGCGAGCCAGACCAATTTGCTAAATCTTATACAGTCATCAAACGAAATATGTCTAGGTCTATTTTGTAATTGTTGATAAAAAACATATCTTAATTGTAATATTGCGACGCAACACGCTGGTTTATTTTTCCCTACTATTTGTAAAAAATTTGTTAACTTATACTGTAACCGGTAACCATTAATATTTTACAAAATATGCAAGAATTTATCGACAATATAAAATCATGGCCACTTAATGATATTTTTAAATCTCTCATTGAGAGAGCTAAAATTTCAATAACATATTACTCCCCAGTAGATGGCAAAATACTATTGATTAATAAAACCGCTGCCCGAGCTATAAATTCAACACCTGAAAAACTGAAAAACCAAACTATATATGAAGTATTTCCTCAATTGGCGAGTGAAATTAAAAAAAGAACTGAAGAAATTATAGCTAATAAAAACGAAATTATAACCAAAGACTTTATAAAACCAACCGAACAAACCGGTTTTTGGTTCGAATCATCATACTCTCCAGTCTTCACCCAAAATAACGAATTATCTGCAATCCAGATCACATCTAGTGATATAAGTGCCAGAATTGAATCTGAAAAAGACATGGAGATAATGCAACAAAATCTTTTTAATCAATACATGAGAGAGAAAACGCTCAAAGATCTTTTACGTATCCAAACGATGGATCTAAAACTGGATCAAAAAGTAGCGGAAGCCTTAAGAATTATTTTAAACGTTTACTGGATGGAGAATGTATTAAGAGGAGTAATTTTTGTTGTTGAAAAAAATAATACCCTCAAGAAAGTCGCCTCCCATATTCGCAACAATGTTACAGAAGAAGCTCTAGGGATTTTTTGCGATACCATGCCAATTGGGCAGGGTCATTGTGGGAAAGTTGCACAAAGCGGAATAGAAATACAGCCAGCGGAAGCAGATTGCCGATGCGATAAAGTTGCTCAGGAAGGATCAATTCCAAGATCAAAATATATTTTTCCAATTAAATATGAGGAATATGTAGAAGGTGTATTTTCATTTGTTATTAGAAAGGAATTTTCCTTGGATAACAAGGAAGTGCTTTTTTTACGTTCAGCTTGTTCAATTATTGGAATTATGATTCGTTCCGAAAAAGATCGAGTTCAAATAGAGCAGCAAAGAACAAATTTAATAAGTTCCTCAAAACTGGCAAGTCTTGGAGAAATGGCATCTGGCATTGCTCACGAAATCAACAACCCTTTGGCAATTATTATCGGTTACTCTAGAATTCTATTGGATGCCGCCAGAAAGCAAGAGGATAACATCCAAGAATTAATGTTGCAGCTTCTGCCACAAATCGATTTAACTGTAGGTAGAATCAGTAAAATTGTCCAAGGTTTGCAGAGTTTTTCACGAGATGGCAGCAAGGATAAATTGGAAAACAAAATCCTTAAAGAAGTAATCACTAAAACGCTGACTTTTTGCCAAGAAAAATTTAATCGTTGTGAAATCCCCGTAGAAATTGACATTAATCCTGAAAATCTACAAATTTATTGCAGCGAAACCCAATTTTCACAGGTAGTTTTAAATCTTCTAAATAACTCATATAGCGCAATTAAAAATTCTGAAGAAAAGTGGATACGAATTAATTGTTTTATTGAAAACAATCAGGTGATTATAAAATTTATTGATAGTGGTAAAGGGATACCAGAAAACATTCAAGAAAAAATTATGCAGCCATTTTTTACCACTAAAAATCCAAATGAAGGAACAGGACTTGGTTTAAGTATTTCTTCCACAATTATTGAAAAACATGGTGGTAAACTTTTTTATCAAAATGAGTCCTCTAACACTACTTTTGAAATTCATTTACCTTTAAAATAAAAAAGCTATCTTTATGTAAGATAGCTTTTAAATTGGAGCGGGAGACGAGATTCGAACCCGCGACATCAACCTTGGAAGGGTTGCACTCTACCGACTGAGTTACTCCCGCTCATAGAAAATGGTGGCAAGGGGTGGATTCGAACCACCGAAGGCGTACACCGGCAGATTTACAGTCTGCTGCCTTTGACCGCTCGGCAACCTGGCCATAAGAATGAGTGGAGCTGACTATAGGAATCGAACCTACGACCGGTGGTTTACAAAACCACAGCTCTACCGACTGAGCTAAGTCAGCCCTACGTAACTCATATCACTAAGGAAAATTTATAAACGGTGATCTTGAATTAAGCAAGGTATTTCTTTAAATAACGCAAAATTTTATAAATGGGCTTTGCGTTAAGATGGAAAACATTTTTCCATGGCAATTGCCGAAGCGACCGAAACATTTAACGTCGAAAGTTTTCCTTGGGGTTTTAAACTCACCTTAAATTCCAAAACTCGCCTAACGGCGTGAGATATTCCTCGATCTTCAGCACCCATGATTAGGCAGAGACTTTTATTATCTAAATTAGGTAAGACATCTTCACCAGATTCTAGAAAACCAATCGTAGAAACGTTTAACTTTTGTAAATTGGTAACGGTTTTCGACAAATTTGAACATTGAACTAATTTTACATATTCACATCCACCAGACGCCATTTTAAAAAATGATGGTGATAGTCCGAAATTGCCTTTTTGGGCCATTACCAAATAATCAACTCCATAAAAAGCGGCAGTTCTGAAGATGGCAGCACCATTATGAACATCGGTAACTTGGTCTAGACAAAATATTTTTAAACGCTTTCCACTTTCAGCATCCTTATAAAGTGTAGAAACATCATAAATTGGCAAAGATTCAGCAAGCAAAAACATTTCCGACGATATCCTTTTGAATTCTCTTTGCATTTTAATATAATATTTTTTAGCTTCCTCTTGAATTCGATGCTGATCAACCACATTAACTTTTATATTCGTTAAATTTATACCACCTAAAAAATCGTCCTTTGCTTTTTTGGTCAAATACAACTCTTTAATCACCCGATTAGGGTTTTTTAATGCTGCAATTATACTATGAACACCAATAATTAAATCTATTCCTTCCATCTTAAACCTTAGCACCTTTTAATTCATCATTTTGTTTTTGCATAAGCCATTCTTTAATTTCATGAATCAAATTTTCTTTCGTTATTTTTTTGGTTTTTCCACTTCGTCGATCTCTTATTTCAAGCATTCCATCTTGAGCATAATCTCGCTCTCCAAGCGTCAGTCTAAGTGGTAGCCCCAGAAGGTCAGCATCTTTAAATTTAAAACCAGGACCAACGTTTCTATCATCCAGAACAACCTCAATTCCATTTTGAATTAACTGATCATAAATTTCATAGCTCATATTAATGAAGTCTTCATTTTTTGAAATCACAACAAAATGTACATGATAAGGAGCAATCGAAACTGGCCAGATAATTCCATCTGTATCATTGTTTTGCTCAATGGCTGCAGCCACGGTCCTAGTAGTTCCAATTCCGTAGCAACCCATAAGCGGATGTATGGCCTTTCCGTTTTGATCTAATATAGTCACATTCATGGATTTAGTATAGCGATCACCAAGTTCAAAAATTTGGCCGACCTCAATCCCCTTAATCTCCTTAAGTATACCCTTCTTACATTTGCTACAATGATCACCTACATTACTTAATCTTAAATCAGAAACTTCGATTTCTTTATCATCTCTACTTGGTACAAAGTAGAGATAATGTTTGTCTTTTTGAAGCCCACCGGTTACATAGCTTGCACTCAGGTCAATTGCTTTGTCATAGACAACTTTGATTTTTTTTCTATCAATTTTATAAGGACCTATAATCCCTACTGGGATCTGAAGTTTTTCCAGATCATTTTCTAGTGCAGGTTTTAGGTGATCACATTTCATAAGCGCTTTTAATTTAACTTCATTTAACTCATCATCTCCCACCAGAAGAACCAATACAAATTTTTCATCATTTCCGGTAATTGCAGAATATATAACTGATTTTAAACTATGTTTTTTATCGACCTTTAAAAAACCACAAACTTCATCCATTGTCTTTTTATCAGGAGTATCCACTAACTGTATTTTTTTATCAGTTTTTTGAACTTCTATCACTCTATGACCTTCCGCTGCTTCGATATTGGCAGCATAACCACATTCCAGACAATGAAGAACCCGGTCTTCTCCTGAATCAGCTACTACTTGAAATTCCTGGGTTCTGCTACCTGCTGAGGCCATGGTTCCACCATCGGCATCTACAACAATATATTTAAGTCCCATTCTATTCCAAATATTAGAATAAACTTCATACATTTTTTTGTACGTCTCATGCATGCTCGCTTCACTTGAGTGAAAGCTATAGGCATCCTTCATAATAAATTCTCTAGACCTCATCACTCCATAACGAGGACGAATCTCGTCCCTGAATTTTGTATTGATCTGATAAAGACAAACAGGAAGCTGCTTGTAAGAGCTTACATATTTTCTAAAAACATCAACAAAAGCTTCTTCCGCAGTAGGACTCACACACAACTCTCTACCAGCTCGATCTTTCATCTTGAGCATTTGGCCTTCCATTTTATCCCATCTACCCGATTCAAGCCAAAGCTCCGCTGGGGTTATCACACTGGCTCTTATTTCATAACAATCAGCTTTTGTATGTTCTTGCCTGATAATGTTTTCAACTTTTTGTAATGCCTTAAGCCCCATTGGTAAAAAAGCAAACAAACCTGCTGATTGCTTGTAAATAAGACCTGCTCTGAGCATTAACTGATGAGAAGGAATTTCTGCATCGGTAGGTATCTCTTTAAATGTTTGCCAAAAACCTTTAGATAATTTCATTTTAGTTCCTCTATCTCAATATTATGTCTATTTGAAATACAATCGTTCTAACTTAATGGCCAGTATGATTTTATGGTGCAGGCAAGAATTATCCCGATTGTAAACAATAAGAAAATTTTATTGGAAAATTGGGGCCATGGCAATTGGAAGCTCCAAAGCCTCCAGCGCTTCTCTTTGAATAGATGATGCGGAAACTATCTCATATGAATTTTGTGATTCAAGAAGTTTTCTGCAAAGCATATTATGTAGTAGATGACCTGATTTATAGGTAGTGATTTTTCCACATACTTCATAACCCAATAAACTAATATCACCAACGGTATCTAAAATCTTATGACGAACAAATTCATCTTTAAATCTTAACCCATCAGAATTCATAACTTTAAAATCGTCCAAAACAATTGCATTATCAAGAGATCCACCTTTAATAAGTCCTTTCCTCTTGAGCATATCAACATCTTTTAAAAAACCGAATGTTCGTGATCTACTAATAAGATCAATAAAATTGTCACAAGAAAATTCAAATGACTTATTTTGATTTCTAATAGTGGGGTGAGCAAACACAATCGTCGAATCAACAATTAATCTTGAGGAAGGCTCAATCTGGGCCCATTTATCATCAAGCTCGACCCTAATGGGCTCCAGCACTACTAAAAATTTTTTTGATTTATTTAAATTAGTGATTCCTGATTCTTTTAAAAGAAAAACAAAAGACGCTCCGGAACCATCCATAATTGGAATTTCTGGCCCATTAACTTCACAATAAGCATTATCAACACCAAGCCCATAAAATACTGATAACAAATGTTCTACGGTGTGAATAACATTCACTCCGCTACCAATCGTAGTATTATTTTCAGTTGTTCCTACTGTACCGGCTGAAGCCTTTAGTACCGGTGCATCAGGTAGGTCACTGCGTTTAAATTGAATACCAAAATCAGCTTTAGCTGGATGTATCGTCAAAGTGATCTTCTTCCCCGTATGGAGTCCAATCCCCGTAACAGAAGTAGATTTTAATAAGGTCCTTTGATATAGCATTAAGTTAATTCCTAAAATTTTAAGTAGTTATAACATTATCAACTAAATTACATTTTCTGACAACTACATACAATTTTTTACCCTAAATAATAAAAAACTAGATGTTTTGGCAACTAAAATCTGCTAATCCAGTCGGATGTTCTTATCAGCAAGAGTAACATCAAACTACATATCAGATAATAGACGAAAAAAGTCCCCTGTTGTAAAAATTATACCATTATTCTTTAATTTCAACACGTTATGTCGTTTATTGGTGCCTATATTTCTCTCTTGACGAAAGTGTGATTTGCCCTAAAAAATTTGCGGTTCTTGATGTATTTTTATTAATAGCTAGTGAAAAAATATTCAATATTTTTGGTAAATATAAATTATCAATGTTTCATGGTTTTATTCTAGCTCCAATCTAAAGCGGAAATTACAATTTATCATCTAAAGCATAGTTTCCTCGGAAAATATCAATGAATTGCCAGTTTGGGATATCATAGACTTTGTCTTTCTTGATAAAAAGCTAAAAATCAAAATTAAAATATTTATTAAAAAACAAAAGAGGCTGGAATTTTATCCCAGCCTCTTTTAATTTTTCTTTTTATCATTTATAAATTCAAGCTAACAAAGATGATAATTACTATCAATTAGTTAAAGCAAAAAAAATATCACAATAAATCTACTATTTATTAACACAATTTATTCGATAAGGTTGCCCCTTATATTCTACATAAGATAATTTTTCGTCATAAAAGTTAATATAAGCAGATACTAATTCACCATCAATTTCAGTGCCTACGATAGCATACGGCCCGCTAACGTCGTCATATTGACCAACAAATTCTGATGTTTGTGACAGAATCACACCGTCCATTGCATTTGAAATAATTAAAGTGAGTTCGCCCTTAACTTGCTTAGCACCGGTATCCAGATCGGTTAGATCTAAGTCACCCTTAAGTGTAACGATAGAGCCACCCATAGGGCCAACTATAGGTTTACAATTTACAGAAACAGAGTCTGCCTGAGCAAACGAAAGTACAGAAATGGTAAGTAATAAAATGACTAAAATAAATTTTTTCATAAGTATCCCCTTTTTATAATTAGTTAAACGATTACTTATTAATAAATCGTCATAGTCTGAGTTTTTCATATATAACACAATTAAATGCCAAGCTTTAATAAAAATTTTTATTTTGTAAAAGTTACCATTTTTCGCAGTTGGTTGGTCTGAAAATGATATCATCGTTATTGGAATTGGCTTAGTAAAAATGTTGGGAAATTTGATTGTAAACTTGAAAATAAATCTGATAATTATTCTCTTATCGCACTTCCGAAGCCGAAATCAAATATAATATTAAAAAAAATACATCGCCAAGATTTCTATGTGTTTCTTAAAATAAAACAAATTATATTAATTAATCTTCGCAAATAACCTGGGCATCAATGATCCAGTTATCGTTAAAAAGAAGGGCCGGAGCTTCAACAGAAATATAATTTGTAAATGAACCTGAATCTGCGTCAATTACCATTTCCGATCCGTCCTCAAGATCTTCAAAAGATACACTCAGACTTGTATAGTTGGCCTCTCTTGTTACTAAAACTTTTGCCATCAATTTTTCATCAACAAGCACTACTTCAGATGCTTTCATATAAGGTCTTAGGGCTGCATCCTCATTATTCTCTTGATTGTCTGAATTAACACCAACTTTAACGGGAATTACTCTCTCAATCTCTTCAAATACATCCCCATCTACAGAAGAAACGGTAACGTTTACCATGCAACCAAATACAGATGGAGTAATAGGTGAATTGTCTGAAGCAACTGAAATAAAAGATGTGCAAATAAATACTAACGCAAGAAGGTGTTTTTGAAATTTCATACTCTCTCCTGATTTTTTACTTTTTTGAAAGTTTGTGCGTACCAAAAGATAAAACTTCCTGTCAATAGACCTTGAATATTACATAAAATTTACTATAATTTTTACCGGATAAAATCAATGCTAATTACTTTTCATCTTTGCATGAACAACTCAATATCTGAGTCTTATCTTGAATATCAACTGCTGGAGGTATTTTACATTTAAAACATTTTAACAGTGTTTCTTTATCTATACGGGAAAACACATAATCGGCTACATTTTTATTATCAAATATTTTCACTTGATAGCTTTTTTGATTATTAGGAATTGCCTGAGTTTTTCCAGAACCTAAATATTCCGCAAAACGAATGTCACCTTTCTTATAAAAAACACTCCAACCACCCCATTTACAAAATTTGAAGTCTTTAGAGATTTTTTCTTTATGTTTTATAAATTCACATTTTGAAAAATCTAATTCACTTGCCATAAGGCAACTATATATTGAACATGAAATTATTAATATTAAAACCTTCTCCATCTATAATTCCCTTTATCTTTCTTTTCCTAATTCAATTAGTTTTCTTGTATCACCATCTTTGATTAACTCATACACTTGAGATATTCCATCATACGAAGCGGTAACGACATACTTCTCATTGGGCGATATCTCAAAACTCACCAACCAACGCAAATCTTGCTTTGTTTTATCTACCACAAGCTCAGCTAACTTGCCGTCCTTAATTTCAAACATTTTAAAAGTTCCATCATGTGAATATGAAGCGGTAACTACATATTTACCATTGGCTGATATCTTAAAACTCTGCAATTCCTTTTGCTTTATTTTATCTCCCCCCAGCTCCACAAGCTTGCCATCCTTGATTTCAAACACTTTAGCGGTTCCATCATACGAAGCGGTAACTACATATTTCTCATTTAACGATATCTCGGAGTTCACTAATCCAGAATCATGCTTTATCTTATCTCCACCCAGCTCAACAAGCTTACCATCCTTGATTTCAAACACTTTAGAGGTTCCAAGAGTTGAAGTTGTGGCTACATATCTCTCATTTGACGATATCTCAAAACTCACCAACCCATATTCTTTTATTTTATCTCCACCCAGCTCAACAAGCTTACCGTCCTTAATTTCATACACTTTAGCTTTAGCAGTTTCATCATATGAAACGGCAATTACATATCTCCCATTTGGCGATATTTTATAGTTCTCCAATCCAGCAGAATGAATTTCCTTATTTACATCCAGCTCCACTAATTTGCTATCCTTGATTTCAAATACTTTAGAAGATCCATTCTTTGACTTAGTAACTATATATTTCTCATTTGGCGATATTTCAGAACTCATCAATTGATCCTGCTTTATTTTATCTCCACCCAGCTCAACCAGCTTGCCATCTTTGATTTCACACACCTTAGAAGTCCCATCTTCTGAAGCAGTAATTATATATTTATTGCTTAATGAAAATTCAGATTGAAGAACAGTTCCAGAATGAAATATTACGTTTTTATAAACTCCTATGGCTTTTGCGAAAACATTATTTATATCGGATTTAAGTTGCCCATCTTGAGTCGTTTTATAATGTACAAATAATTCATTAGCATTCTGTTTAATTATCACACGAGGTGCTTCTTGAATAGTCTGTCTAAACAAATCCCGGTTTATTGCTTGTGGATTTTTCAAATAATCATTCACAAATTTCTTAAAATGTTCGGCATATTCGGACATAATTAAATCATCTTTATCACTTAAATAAAGCATAA
Source organism: Bdellovibrionales bacterium RIFOXYA1_FULL_36_14 (assembly GCA_001769975.1). Taxonomy (GTDB): domain Bacteria; phylum Bdellovibrionota; class Bacteriovoracia; order Bacteriovoracales; family Bacteriovoracaceae; genus XYC1-FULL-37-79. The sequence continues at coordinate 14,738 of MEPW01000043.1, forward strand.
TTTTGAGTGGAATCCACTTGTGTACCAACAAGGGATATAATTCAATTTTTTTCTTGGCAATCCCTAACAATATATTTTTTTGTTCATTCGTGATATTTAATTTAGTGCATGGAATGTCATTTTCACAGGTCACCTCCATCGCTTGAACAATTCTGTTGAAAAGTTTATTTATCCAAGCAGGATTAGAAAATACTCTTTGTATAGCCTGAGATTGACGCTCTTTATCCCCACTTAACAAATCGCAAATTATGATTCTTGGCACTTCTTCATCATTCTTGTTTTTTGAACTATCCTGACATTGCTGACATAAATAAGCAGCATCTTTTCCTACAGCCTCAATTTTATTCATTTCCACTTTCCATGAATCCAATAATTTTACCAGCGGAGCAAACGATTTTTCTTGCTCATTTTCAAGTATTTTGCCCAAGCTCTCGCAAATATTTTTTGATTTAGTTGATTGGTTAAATTTTTCAAATACATTTTTAAAACCAATATCGGACATACCGTTTTCCTTACTACTTAAAGGTGCGCCTCCTGCAAATCCTAGTAACGCTTTTGAATTAGAAAATATTTTAGATAACCTAAAGGCATTAGTATTTCCACCTTCGGCTTCATACATATCAATTCCAGCTTCAATAATAGTATCTGCATCAAAATCACCTTGATGTTCCTCCATAAGACGCCTTACATAGTTTTCGGCAGTTTCATTAGTTTTTTCTGCCCCTAAAAGATTGTTACAAGCTAGAAAAAATCCAATTTTTACTTTAGAGAAAAAATTATTACATCTTGGATCACATGATATTTTTTCTAAATCTACCAAAGTAAGCCGTCCACGACCTCCAGACCAGGAAGAAGCAAAGTGGCCAGAGATCATAATGACATCTGGTGCATACCCCGCTTCACATAATTGGAGAATTCTCTCCTCGGGTCCACCGGATAATTTTTCATCATCTAAAGCACTTTTAACTACCAAATCATTAGAACACTCTTTAGATAAATTTTTTAAAACATCGGTTTCGGTCGTTTGATTAAAATCAAGGGCCAAGACATTAATTTTGGCTTCAATTATGTCAATTCCAGACAAGAATAAAACAAAAATTGTGATGATTACATAAAGACTACTCATCTACAAATTATAGAGGAGTTTGTTTAGATTTTATAGAGAGGGAAAAAGCAGGATTATCTGACCAAATTTATAAGAATTACACAAGCAATTCTATTGCCTTCTCTGAAATCATTCTCCCTCTAGAAGTTCTGATGATAAAACCTTCTTTTCCATTTCTCTTTTTTATTATTCTGGCAACCCTTTAAACAATTCTTTAAATTCTTTGGGGGTTTTAGGATGATCCATAATGCTGTTATACATATTGGCATTTATCAAATTACTCTTTATTTTTTTAAATACTGCTCGGTTGTATTTATCAATTTTAAGGTTTTTTAGAATTGACAATATCTTTTGATTTGATTCAGGTGTGGGAGTGTTTATGGCGTTAATTGTATTAATTGACTGTGCTAATACTTGTAGATCACCTTTAGAGTTTTCCAAGCATAATAATAACATTTTATCATGTGATGATATTTTAAGCTTAGGATTTTTTATAGCAATAACAACCTCCTCAAGAACATAAGCATCTCCTTTCGCCATATCGATTATCGATTGTAGAATTCCTCCAGCTTTAGATATTTTAAATTCTGAATGTCTTATCGCACCAGCAACGCTCCCAAGGACAATAACATCTCCATTTGCCTTGTCGATCATCAATTGAAACATTTCCCCTACTTTGGGTATTTCAAATTTTGAATATCCTATCGCATAAGCAACGTTCCCAAGGACAATAGCATCTCCATTTACCTTATCAATTATCAATCGTAGAATTTCCCCTGCTTTGGGTATTTCAAATTTTGAATTTCTTATTGCACTAGCAACGCTCTCAAGGACATTTGTGTTTCCTTTTGCTTTATCAATTATCGATTGTAGGTTTTCTCCTGCTTTGGGTATTTCAAATTTTGAATATCCTATCGCATAAACAACATTATCAATGACGTAAGCATTTCCATTTGCCTGATCAATTACTAATTGAAGCATTTCTCCTGCTTTGGGTATTTCAAATTTTGAATTTCCAATCGCGCCAGCAACGCTCCCAAGGACAATAGATTCTCCGTTTGCCCTGTCGATCATAAATTGAAGCATTTCTCCTGCTTTGGGTATTTCAAATTTTGAATTTCCAATCACATAAGTAACTTCCCCAAAAACGTATATATTGCCATTTGCCTTCTCGATTATCAATTGAAGCATTTCACCTACTTTAGATGTTTCTAATTCTAAATTTCCTACCGCTTTAGCAACTTTCTGTAACACAAACTGCGATTCGGTACTGTTAACCAGCATATTTAAAAATTCTCCCTTATCACCCACTAAATCATTTTTTATTAACGAATCAAACAAGGTCTGCTGAAAATCTCTTCTGCCATAATCATCTTCTTTGACTTTCTGAATAAGCATTTTTAACGAGGCACTAAGTATAATGTCTTCAATGTCTTTTTCTCTCTGATTAGTCATATCTCTATAAAATGCGTAATAGTCAATCTTGCGAAGTATACCAAGCTCCTTAGAAGATAACTTCCTCATTAAAAAATGTTTTAAAATAATTGACTCACTCAACTTCTTTTGCAGCTTATCCAAAAAAGCAAAATTACCTTTTTTCTTTTGTTCTTGTAAAAGGGACCAGATGGCATTGAAGTTATAACCCAGCAATCTTTCATCTTGTAAAATTTCATCCAGTATTGCTAACTTCTGCTCTTCTGATATCTCTTGCTTCAATAAACAATCCAGCTCCTTGGCACGCTGTAGAAGCACATTCCCAGAGAGTGCCAAAGAAGAAAATGCCATGAGGTCGGGATTTTGAAAAGAAAGCGGAACCGCACCATGGGCCTGGCCGTGATTAAGCCAAGCATTTACTGAGGTCTCTTCGGAAATTGGACAGCTATAACAACTCGGTGTATTGCGATTAAGCAGGCCAAGTAGGGTCACTGCATATTTGGTTGCCTGTTCATCGGTTAGATTTTTGGCCGGATCTGTAAAATACTCTTTGCGATCATCTGTAAGTCGTATGGTATGCGCAAGATGATAAGGAAGTGATAATTCACTTCTTGCTTCTTTTCCCGGAGCCGTCTTGGTCCAACCAAATACTGTTGAATTAGAAAACACTCTAAGATAGCGACTGGATAATGGATTATCTTGATCAAGAGTCGCCGAAAATTCATTATTCAACTCTTCAGGAGATTGTTCCAGATAATCTTGGGCCAACATTGCAGCAACCCGGTCCATGTTAAAATCTGCGGAATACTCGGAAGCATCCACTTCATTTTCTTCTATCTTTACTCCCATTGTACGGCAACCCTGCAACCATACCGCCCTGATATTATCAAACCAATCCGCATACTGAGGCTGGCATGACATCTCTTCAATAAAATCAATATCTAATTTCCCTTGGGATCTTTCTCCTCCAAACGAACCCGTATGATGTCCCGATATCACCAATCCATTACAGATGGTTTTCGAATCCAACATCTGCTTGAAGGAATTATGTGGATCATCATCCTTGGTCTGAAATTCTTTAATTATAATTTTTTCTTTAGACACTTTATCTAATCTGGTAACTAGCTTCTCCATCACTTCATATTCTTTCTCGTTATTTAGAGAAAAATAACAAAGCGTGGTCTCAGCATTAAGCACACCGCTTGATAGGAAAAATAAAATCAAGATAAAATACCATCTCATCGAAATACTATTCGTCTATTTCTTTACATATCTGAAGATGTGTTTCCAATAATTTTACTTAAGTTTAATTGAGCTTTACCATTATCCGACTTAAGCTATCAGACAATATCTTTCCACTTCTCTAAATCACTTTTCACCTTTGCATGAACAACTCAATATCTGATTCTTATCTTGAATATCAACTGCTGGAGGTGTTTTACATTTAAAACATTTTAATAGTGCTTCCTTATCTATGCTGGAAACCACATAATTTGCCACATTTTTATTATCAAATATCTTCACTTGATACCCTTTAGCAATGGGTATTACCTGGGTTTTCCCAGAACCTAGATATTCCGCAAAACGAATGTCACCTTTCTTATAAAAAACACTCCAGCTACCCCATTTGCAAAGCTTATAGTCCTTGGATATTTTTTCCTTATGTTTTATAAGTTCACACTTAGATAGATCTAATTCACTGGCCATAAGACAACTATATATGGAACATGAAATTATTATTATTAAAACCTTATCCATAAATAATTCCCTTTATTTATCTTTTCCGAGTTCGACTAGTTTGGTTTTTTCACCATCCTTAACTATCTCAAACACTTGAGATGTTCCATCAAATGCAGGAGTAACTCTATATTTCTCATTTGGCGATATCTTAGAACTCAACAATCCTTCTTGCTTTATTTTATCTCCCCCCAGCTCAACTAACTTACCATCCTTGATTTCAAACACTTTAGAAGTTCCATCATTTGAAGCGGTAACTATATATTTATCATTTGCTGATATCGTGGTACTCAACCATCCAGCAGTATGTTGTATCTTATCCCCCCCCAGCTCAACTAACTTACCATCCTTGATTTCAAACACTTTAGAAATTCCATCATTTGAAGCGGTAACTATATATTGCTCATTTGCTGATATCTTGGTACTTAACCTTCCAGCAGTATATTTTATCTTATCCCCTCCCAGCTCAACTAACTTACCATCCTTGATTTCAAACACTTTAGAGGTTCCATCATCGGAAGCGGTAACTAGATATTTTTCATTATTGGATATATTAGAACTAAACCATCTTCCAGCAGCATGTTTTATCTTATCCCCCCCCAGCTCAACTAACTTACCATCCTTGATTTCAAACACTTTAGAGGTTCCATCTTTTGAAGTGGTAACTATATATTTTTCATTATTGGATATATTAGAACTAAACAATCCAACTTGTTTTATTTTATCACCTCCCAACTCAACTAATTTGTCATCCTTGATTTCAAGTACCTTAGAGGTTCCATCTTCTGAAACGGTAACTATATATTTCTCATCAGGCGATATTTTAGAACTCAACCATCCAGCAGCATGTTTTATCTTATCACCACCCAACGCAACTAACTTGCCATCCTTAATTTCAAGTACCCTAGAGATTCCATCTGCTGAAGCGGTAACTAGATATTTATTGCTTGATGAAAATTCAGATTCAAGAACACTTTCAGAATGAAAGAATATATTTTTATAAAATCCTATGGTTTTTACAAAAATTTCATGTATATCTGATTTAAGATGCCAATCTTTGGTCGTTTTATAATGCAAAAATAACTCATCAGCATTCTGTTTAATTACAACATGTGGTGCTTCCTGAATAGTCTGTCGAAACAAATCCCTGTTAATTACTTTTGGATTTTTTATATAATCATTCAAATATTTCTTAAAATGTTCAACATATTCAGACATTATTAAATTATCTTTATCGCTTAAATAAAGCATCATTTTAAGGGGAATCCACTTATGTACTAACAAGGGATACAATTCAATTTTTTTTCTAGCAATCCCCAGCAATATATCTCTTTGTTCTTTGGTTATATTTAACTTGGCACATGGGATTTCATCATTACAAGTCAACTCCATTGCTTGGACTATTCTAGTAAAAAGTTTATTTACCCAAGTAGGATTGGAAAATGCTTTCTGTATGGCCTTCGATTGACGCTCTTTATCTCCACTTAACAAATTACAGATAATCGTTCTTGGCACTTCTTCATTCTCGGTTTTTAAACTATCCTGGCATTGCTGACATAAATAAGCAGCATCTTGTCCTACAGCCTCAGTCTTATTCATCTCCTCCTTCCATGAACCTAATAATTTAACCAGTGGATCGAGGGATTTCTCTTTCTCATTTTCCAGAATTTTACCCAGGCCCTCACAAATATTTTTTGATTGGGTTTTTTGGTTAAATTTTTCAAATACATTTTTAAAGCCAATATCGGACATACCGTTTTCTTTACTAGTTAGAGGCGCACCTCCAGCAAAGCCTAGCAACGCTTTCGAGTTAGAAAATATATTGGATAACCTAAAGGCGTTGGTATTTCCACCTTCAGTTTCATACATATCAATTCCAGCTTCAATAATGGTATCTGCATCAAAATCACCTTGATGTTCCTCCATAAGACGCCTTACATAGTTTTCGGCGGTCTCATTGGTTTTCTCTGCTCCAAGTAAATTATTACAAGCTAGAAAAAATCCAATCTTAACTTTTGAGAAAAAATTATTACATCTTGGATCACATGATAATTTTTCTAAATCTACCAAAGTAAGCCGTCCACGACCTCCAGACCAGGAAGAAGCAAAGTGGCCAGAGATCATAATAACATCTGGTGCATACCCCGCTTCACATAGTTGTATAATTCTCTCCTCAGGTCCACCGGATAATTTTTCATCATCCAGAGCACTTCTGACCTCTATATCACCAGAACACTCTTTAGATAAATTCTTTAAAACATCAGTTTCGGACGTTTGATTAAAATCAAGGGCCAAGACATTAATTTTGGCCTCTAGAAAATTAATTCCCGATAGGGATAAAATAAGAATTGCAATTATTACTCGAAACCAAATCATCTACATATTATAAAGGAAGTTTTTACGTTGTTATAGAAAGAAATAAACACCATTATCTGACTAAATATGTATGGATAATCAGATCATCCGTCCTATCGGTGAGCGAATAATAAAAATAACATGTTCATTAAGTTTGGAAATAAAATATGACATTAACATAAGTTCGAAGGTTCGCACACATTCTTATGTTTCTAGAGTTGTAAGATATCTAGAAAGGTCAGTTATTGGTATGCCATGACTATTTTTTTCTTTTTTAAGATTTAAAACCAATTGATAAGCTCTAGGATGGTTATTAAGTTTTGTCTTTAAATATAAAAGAGATCTGGAAAGTTCATCATCGCTGGTCTTCACCTCAATAAGTGAGCTAATGCTCCTATCTTCCTCAATTAAAAAATCCACCTCGCGTTGTTCTTTGTCCCTGTAGTAATAAAGATTACACTTCGTACCAGCGGTATCCTCTATGAATTTATTCCTTTTAAAAAGGTGATTAGCAATGAGATTTTCTAAACGCTGAGCCTCATCCTTTACTTGCCCAATATCATGAAAATAAATCTTGGGTTCTTTAAGAATTGTTTTAGATAATTTTTTTGAATAAGGCCTTACCACATGAATTACGTAAAGACTCTCCAACACCTCTATCCATTTTTTGATTGTCGGTGGAGACACTGAAAGATCTCTTGAAAGATTAGCATAGGAAATTCCCTGCCCGACTCTTTCTGATAAAAGAGCAATCAAGTTTTCAATTCCAACCAGTTCTCGCACTTTTTCAAGATCGAAAAGATCTTGTCTAACAATAATGTCTTGGTGAGTTCTTCTCCAGAGTTTTGCCTTGGTTTCACTGCCTTTTAAAAAAGGTTCAGGAAATTGGCCTAGTTTTAGAAATTGAGTAACCACTTTCTTTGGATGACGAGAATCAATTTCATTAACCGAGAAAGGACATAAATGCATGAGATAGTGGCGACCGGCAAGTGAATCGCCAGTCTTTTTAAAAGTATCCAAGCGCGCAGAACCTGTTACCAAAAGAGGTGTTTCAATACCTTCCACATCATAAATCCCTTTTAACCACTGCTTCCATTTTTTCATTTTATGAAGTTCATCCAAAATGAGAAGATTTTTATTTCGCTCCCAGTTTTTTTTCGCAATATCCTGGCGCATTTCAGTATTATCATAATTGAGATAAGTATAATGCGAAGTAAGCGCCTTAGAAAAAAACGTTTTCCCTACTTGTCTTGGGCCAGTAAGAAGCAGTATTTTTTCTTTTAAAAATTCTTTAGCAAATGGTGCCAGGGTTCGATTAATTGTTTTCATAGGTGACATTCTCCGTACCAAACAAAAGCGTACTTTATAATAGTACGAACCAAACTAAAGTGCAACTTATTTTAGTCTTATTGGTTCCAGATCAAATGTAATTCATTCTACTGAGTAAAATTTAGGATATTTAGGAATCTTGTATTTAACTCTGGGTACGTTAACCATATCAGAGCATCCCTTTCCCCTTCTCTGAAATCATTCTTCCCCGGGGAGTTCTTAAAATAAATCCCTCTTTTAAAAGATAGGGTTCGTAAACATCTTCGATAGTACATCGATCTTCAGCGAGAGTGGCACAAAGGGCTTCGATACCGACTGGGCCACCAGCATAATATTCTTGAATAACCTGAAGAATTTTACGGTCCATACGATCGAGCCCATAAGAATCAATTTCCATTAATTTCAAAGATTCATCAACCTCTTTCTTGGTCACAACTTCCTGATTTTGAACTAGCGCAAAATCCCGCACTCTCCGAAGAATTCTATTGGCAATCCTAGGAGTTCCCCTGGCGCAAATTGAAATAGTTTCTTTAGCATCTTTGTCTAAAACCACATTCAGCTTTTTTTTATTGTTGTCAATTATTTGAGCCAAATCTTGTGGATCATAAAAATCAAAATGCAGATGGGCCATAAACCTGTCTCTTAATGGATTGGACAGAAGGCCCGATTTGGTGGTTGCACCAATCAAAGTGAACGGAGCAATATCAATTTTCATGGTCCGCGCTGATGGGCCTTGGCCGATTACAATGTCTAATCTAAAATCTTCCATAGCAGAATAAAGAATTTCCTCAACAGAAATATGCATTCGGTGAATCTCATCAATAAATAAGACATCACCTTCATTTAAATTGGTTAATATAGCCGCCAGATCTCCCTTCTTTTCCACCGCCGGCCCAGATATTACTTGAAGATCCGAACCGAGTTCGTTGGAAATCAAAAGAGCAAGAGAAGTTTTTCCAAGTCCCGGAGGCCCCGAAAACAAAACATGATCCATGGCCTTTTTCCTAATCTTAGCTGACTTAACCATCACTTCAATATTATTTACGATTTTCTTCTGACCTATAAATTCTTGAAAACTTTTGGGTCGAAGACCAGTATCAATACATTTATCACTTGAGATTTCTTTAGGAGAGATAAATCTTTCCAGGTTTTCATATGTCTCCATCTATATCTCCTTTAACACCAGGTGAATTAATTGTTCAGGCTTCGATATATTATTACTCTCCAAAATTTTTTGAGCCAGTGGAATTATTTTATCTTCTTTAAAGCCTAGTTCTTTACAGGCCATGATTGTGTCGTTCATGATTTTTGAGTCTGACATATCCATTGTATCAATCATTTCCACCAAATTATCAACTTCTAGACCCTTATAAACAGTCTCTTTGGTAGTATCAATATCGAGAACAACTCTGGCGTCCGAATACATCTTGATTTTATTAATTTTATCCTTAAGATCTAAAATAATTTGAGCTGAAGTCTTTTGTCCAATTCCAGGGACACTGGATAATATTTTTTTGTTTTCAAAGTTAACTGAATCAATAGTTTGTAAAACGCCCAAGGTACTGATTAAAACAAAAGCAGATTTGGGACCAACACCTTTTACCGTCAACATCATTTCAAATAATTTTTTCTCTCTCAAACTACAAAAACCGTATAATTCTTGAGCATTTTCCCGGATTATATGGGAAACAAATAAGGAAGCAATACGACCTTCTACTAAAACTTTCTTATAAAATATTTGATAACCTATCCCCGAATTGGTTCCAACAATAATTTCATTTCCATCACTAAATAATACTGTTCCTTGTATATACCCTATCATTTTTTTCTCCTAATTACGCAAATCTCTAAGTCTAGTTCCTCGGCATTTCTTTTTAGTTGTTACTTTAACTGGTAGTTTTCTGCTGCTCAAAGTATGCGCAAAAGCTATTGCCAACGCGTCACTTTCATCATCCGTTTTATAAATAATCCCTTTAAACACCATATCCAGTGCTTTTTGGATGCTTTCCTTTGGCGCGTGTCCATGACCTGAAACCCAGGATTTTATTTCATTTGGCGAATATTCATAAATGTGGCCACACTTATAAAGGTTAAAAGCTGCCAGCATGGCCCCTCTAGCCTGAGCCAATTTTAAAATTGACGTTGTCCCCTGCACATAAACCAGCGATTCAATTGCAATTTCATCTGGTTGATATTCCTCCATCAAATTCTTACAAGAATTAAAAATTAAACCGAGCCGATCAATAAAAGTCTCAATGTGTGCGTATTTCATCACCCCTGAAGCTAAATACTTATACTTTCTATTTTCTAATTCGATTACTGCATATCCGGCTTTAAGTGAGCCCGGGTCAATACCAAGAATAATCATTCAAAGGCCCTATCTGAAGGAAATTCAATTATAGAATATCTTAACCTTACAAACATTACCTCGCAATCAAAGTTTAAAAAAAGATTTTTATGGTATATGATACTAACCCATCAAGGAGAAAGAAATGTCTATAAATTTAATTTCTAAACCCATTGTTGATCAAGAACTTGAAAATTTAAAAAACCGCTGCAACAAATTGAAAAATTCTGGCATCATCCCCAACCTACAGGTGCTCTTAGTTGGCAATAATAAGGCCAGTAAGATTTATACCAATAGAAAAAAGAAATTTTGTGAATCTTTTGGTGCAAAATGCGATATTCATCATCTTGATGAAAATATTTCTGTTGATGATTTTATTAACGAACTAAATAAAATTTCATCAGATAAAAATGTGCACGGTACTTTTGTTCAACTCCCCTTACCTAAACAATTATCTAACTTAGAAGTCGAAAAATTAATTCCTGCGGAAAAAGATGTTGACGGTTTTCACCCCTTCAATTTATTTGCCCTTTTATCGGATAATAAAAAAAATGATTATTTCAAACCATGCACACCCTACGGTGTTATGAACCTATTGAAATATTATAATATTCCAATCAGTGGAAAAAATGCTGTTATCATAGGGCGAAGCATGATTGTGGGAAAACCAATGCAAATGCTGTTAACTAATGCCAACGCAACGGTAACACTATGCCACAGTAAAACTCAAAATTTAGCAGAATTGACTAAAAAAGCAGATATAATCATCTCTGCCATCGGGAAACCCAAATTTTTAAATGACACTTATATTCATCCAGACCAAAAAAACAAAACTGTAGTTATAGATGTTGGCATAAATACTGACCAAGACGGCAACCTTTGTGGAGATGTAGATTTTGATAAAGTTTCACCACTTGTATATGCGATTACCCCTGTACCGGGAGGCGTTGGCCCACTGACTATCTTAACTCTAAGCCAAAACCTTTTACAAGCTGCCGAAAAAATCATATAACAGTCCGGTTATTTCCTATTTAAAATTTTAAAAAGGCAAATTTATGGAACTTAAAAAAACTTCTTTGTACCATGAGCATATTCAACTTAAAGCAAAAATGGCACCGTTTGCAGGATTTGACATGCCTCTTCAATATTCTTCGGTTAAGGAAGAAGTTTTTGCTGTTAGAAGAAATTGCGGAATGTTCGACGTAAGCCACATGGGTGAATTTTTTGTGACTGGTAAAGACGCATTAAAATTTGTGGACAATTTTATGACCAACGACTTTATCAATGCGGGACCTAACAAAGCGGTGTACTCCCCGATCTGCAGAGAAAATGGGACTGTGGTTGACGATCACATTTCATACAAAATCAATGATCAAAAAATCCTGATCTGCGTAAATGCTTCCAATATGGAAAAAGATTGGAATTGGCTTAGTAAAAATGTTGGGAAATTTGATTGTAAACTTGAAAACAAGTCTGATGATTATTCTCTTATCGCACTTCAAGGACCGAAATCAGATGCAATTTTAAAAAAAATACATCTACTTCCCGCGGGTGATTTTCCCTACTATTCCGTAAAAGAAAGTGAAAGAAATAATTATAAATATATTATCTCTAAAACGGGCTATACCGGGGAAGATGGAGTAGAAATTTTTTGCTCCCATGATTTAGCTAAAATACTTTGGAAGGAATTTTTACAAGAAGGTGTGGTACCATGCGGCCTTGCTTCTAGAGACGTTTTGCGACTAGAAGTTTGCTTTCCTCTCTATGGGCATGAGTTAAATGATGAAGTAACTCCACTTGATAGTGCTTTAAAATGGACTGTCAAAATGGATAAAACCAATTTTATCGGTAAAAATGCTCTTGCTAATTACAATCCTCGCTATAATTTAGTAAAACTTTCTATCGAGAAAGGAATTCCTCGTGCAGGTTATTCAATATTAGATTCAAATAATAATAATATTGGTGTAGTAACTTCTGGTGGTTACTCACCTATTTTAGAAAAAGGGATTGCACTAGCACACATAGAGAAAGACAAGTTTCCAAAAAACAAAATTTTTAAAATACAAATTAGAGATAAAATGTACGATACTGAATATCATTTAAAACCGTTCGTTGTAGGAGGACATAAATAATGGCACATGAAATTAAACCCAATTTAAAGTATACTGACGATCATGAATGGGCGCTTCTTGAAGGCGACGTATTAACTTTTGGAATCACTGACTTTGCCCAATCTAGTTTGGGAGATATTGTCTTTGTGGAATTTCCAGAAATAGGTTCTATGCTAGAAAAAGGTAATCCTTGTGGCGTTATTGAATCCATTAAATCCGTTAACGATCTTTTCTCTCCTGCTAGCGGTGAAGTTTTAGAGGTAAATGAGAATGTGTCAGATTCTCCTGAAAATATTAATCATAATGCTTTCGGAAGTTGGTTGGTCAAAGTTAAAATCACTAATAAATCAGAATTTGATCAATTAATGAGCGCAAATGAATATAAGATACATTGCGAAAAAATTTCTTAAATAGTTTTCACAATACATAAAAAAGTTTTGTATTGGTTAATCAATACAAAACCTTTTTTTTGTTTATAAATAAAAATATTTTTATTACGAATCTACGCAAAGAAATTATTTTTTTCTTTACGAATTAACACAAAGAATTCATACTTCTGCCTCATAGTCGAAAACAATAATGACGAGTTGAAATGACAAATAAAGAACAAGATTCTATTCGCTTAATTAATACTGCAATTATTAAAAGCAAGGAAAAGAAAATCAACATTTCCTATCAAGAAAAACTCTCTAAAGTTTGTGAATCTCCAGCCATTAAAGCTCTGGCACATGCTATAAATTACCTTTCAGAAAATGAAAAAATATCCAGAGATCAAGCTGCAGTATTATTGGTAGACACCGTAAGATCTCTTGATAATATATGGAATGATTATGTCCTGATGGAAGGCATGGAAAAACTAAAAGAGGTTTTAAAAAAACAAACCAATCATTAGTATCCATGAATTTTAACTTTTAACGACAAAACCCCACTCAATTTCAGCATAACCACTTTCTATCATACCCTGAGGTGGGTTAGGAAATGGTCCAGCTTGTTTAAACGATTCTATGGCAGCTTCATCTAACTCAATAATGCCACTGGTGCTCTTTATAAAAACATTGACAATATTTCCCTTTTTATCAAGGGTAACTTTTAAAGAGGTTATTTTATTTTCTCCGGCAGGTAACCGTCCACCCCGAGCATGTAATTTTCTGGCTTTTTCTTGTAACGAATTACCCCAAAACTGTTCCAATCTTTTTCTTATGCGATCATAAAAACCAAAATACTTATATTCAGTAGTGTTTAATTTAGAAAAATCACCAAGTTTAACATCTTCAATAAAATCATTACTCATTGAAGGTCCAATTTTTAACTTATCTCCGGATCTAATCCCCTTAGACGCTAAATCTTTGTTGGCTATTATCTGTTTTGCCAAATTTTGATTAACCAGTAAGTCTTTCAAGCTCAATTTTTCTTTTAGGTGTGAATTATTTTTCTTCTTTGTATTCTGTTTTACAGTCTGATATGTAATATTTTGAATTTTATTACTTAACCAATCTGATCCGTTCTCCACACCAAGACCTGCTTCTTTAAAACTACCTACCTGCTTAGCAATTGTTTGCCTTTCAAAAAACTGATTAGTTTTCCCTAAAAATCTTGAATTTACTTCCTTATCAACAGGAGTATCTTGACTTGAATTTACTATTTGACGTTTTTGTTCTTTGATTGTTTTAAGTTTTATATTTTGTTCATCATCCACAAAAACTATTTTTATTTTTTTTTCTTGGGTTACGCTACTAAGATCATTTTTTTTAAAATCGAAACGAAAAAATAAAAATACCATATGAATTGTCAAAGACAAGAATAGTGCCCAAATAAAATAATAATTTTTGTTTTTCTTACTTTTATTCATTTACCCCCGCATGCAACTGACTATTCGGTTGTTTGAATTATGGGCGTAATAAATAAACTCTAAAAATTAGGGGGAAAAAAAATCCTAAATACCTTAAATATCTCTAATATTATTGGTTATTAAAATATTCGTCTTCATATAAATCTTTTTTATCAACAGTTGGCTTATCTTTGGATACTTGACTATTACTATCTGATGGCTGGTCATTAAAAACATCTTGGGAAATAGCTTCTTCATTACCGGGTTCAGTACCTTCCACGAAGGCTTCTACAAAATACGATTTACTACCGGCTTCTGCAGTTCTTCCAGTTTCTTTAATTATTTTAGTAAAAATTATCTCTTTAGGAACAGCAAAATCTGGTTCTCCATATTTTTTTAATCCTTGTCCCATATAATTTTTCCAGATTGGAAGAGCGGACCGAGTTCCCGTCTCACCCCAACCCAGAGTTTTATTATCATCGAAACCTGTCCAAACTCCCGTTGTTAAGTTTGAAGAAAATCCAATAAACCATGCATCAACATAATTGCTAGTGGTTCCGGTTTTCCCACCTATAAATTCGCCAACACTTCTCGCTTCACGACCTGTTCCGTGTAAAACAACGCCTCTGAGTAAATTAGACATAATATAAGATAACCTTTCATCATAAACCTGTTCCCTGCCAAGCAAAGCTAAAAAACGTTTGCCTTCTTTTTGCGCTGAAGTTTCATTAACCGAAGCAGAAGCAGTGATAGACGGTTCAAGCTTTTTAATCACTTCGCTTATTGGTAATTGTTCCTTAACTTGGATATTACCTTTTTCCTTTTCTATAATTTTGTTTTTCTTGATGTTTTCATCAATAAAATAAGGAGTATTATCTCTATCAACAATCGAAATTATAGATTTGGCGTCAACGATTTTTCCCCGATTGGGAAAAATACTATAGGTAGTTACCATCTCCATTAAACTGGCCCCGAACGACCCAAGCGCTAAACTGAGATCTTTTTCCAGAATTACATCAAAACATATTCTATCAACAAAATCTGTTATTTTATTAATTCCTAGTTGCTCAGCAATTTTAATGGTGGGTACATTTCGACTAAGCTCTAAGGCTGTTCTAAAAGTCATAGGTCCGAGAAATTCTCCATCATAGTTTTTAGGTTTCCAGTTTAGAGACTCATCAACTCCACCTAATGCTTCTGGAGAATCTATAACAATAGTAGCAGGAGTGAATCCCTCTTCCAAAGCAGCCGCATATAAGATCGGCTTAAAAGATGAACCTGGTTGTCTTTTTGACTGCGTAACACGGTTATATTGATTTTTATCAAAATCTATACCACCAACAAATGAAACAATTTCGCCAGTGTTGGGATTAAGAGATAAAAGGGCTCCTTGCACGTCTGGCTCTTGATCTAATAAACCTAGAAGATATTTTTCTTGTTTACTTACATTAAAAAAACTTTGTTTTTTAAATGAATCCTGAGAATTTTTCCAAACATTGGGATAAAGTGAAGTTGATTT
>MEPW01000043.1:30518-41934 GCA_001769975.1 Bdellovibrionales bacterium RIFOXYA1_FULL_36_14
TGAATTATATCCCCAGGTTTTAATATTGAAGAAGGATTGCTAACCAAAGAATAATTTGGTCTCTCAGCATCCAACACTCTTTCCTTGGCCCAACTGAATTGTTCGTAAGGTATAATTCCAGTCACCCCACCTAAAGAAAAATAAACAATTCTATCAAGTGAATCAATGCTTACTACAACCGCCTTATAACACTCTCCTACTTGGATAAGTTCCACAAAAGTATCTTTAGGATCCAAACCTGGATAAAATCTATTATTGTTTTGAGTATCACGCAAAAGCTTAGTGTTTCGGACCTGAAGTGCCTGATATTCACTTTCTTGAAACTCTAACTCATATTTAATTAAGAAATCATTATTATAATCTATAGTAAAATATTCAGATTTATCTTTTAACAATTTTTTCCTATATTCCTTTTCATAATTAGCCAATTCTTCTTGCAGGCTAATTGCTCCAAGTGGTCCCTTATAACCTTGCCTCTTATCTATTTCTTTGACCCCATTGACCACTTCATTTTCCGCAACTTGTTGTAACTGCCAGTCAAGCGTAGTAACAATTCGAAAACCGTCTTTAAAAAATTTTTCCTCCCCTACTAATTCAATAACTCGTTGTCTTACCCAATCAGTGAAATAAGGTGCCTTAAATTTTTCTTTTTTTCGAGACCGATATTTTATTTCTTCCTTTAATGCGTCCTCATATTGCGCAGTAGTAATCCGGTTGTTTGTATGCATCCTACTTAATACATATCGTTGCCTGGCGATTGCGAATTTAGGATTTATATATGGTGAATAACGGCCTGGAGCAACTAAAAGCCCCGCCATTAAAGCAGCCTCCGCTACTGTGGTTTCTGATAGCTCTTTGCCAAAATATCCATGGAATGCGTTCTTAATGCCATAATTTCCACCACCAAGATATACTTGATTTAAATATAAAAAAAGAATTTCTTCTTTAGAAAATTTTTTTTCAATCCTTTGTGCCAGAAGAATATCTTTGATTTTTCTAGCATACGACCTTTCACTGGTAAGCAAAAGTGATTTTGCCACCTGTTGAGTAATCGTACTTCCTCCCTGGACCACCTTCCCTGATTTTAAATTCATTAACATGGCCCTAATCATTCCGCCATAATCCACTCCTTTATGCTGGAAAAATGAATCATCTTCGGCAGACAAAAAAGCATCTAGAATCACCTTGGGAATTTCATTCATTTGGGCAATCACACGGTCTTCAACACCAAGCTCTGCCAGTACCACTCCGTCTTTTGAAAGTATTTGGGAGGGAATAGGTGGCCTATAATCTGCCAGACTATCTATTTTGGGTAAATCAAAAGAAAAATAAAATAACAATGCCGTGATAAAAAAAATACCCAAAACACCTAAGGTCACTAAAACCAGAATCACTTTAATCAATTTTTTCATTTAAATATAAAAGCCTTTTAAAAAAAATTATTATTAACATCTAATTGTAACCTATTTGGAATAGGTTACAATCATTAAGACTATTTACTAATTATTTATTTCTCCTAATATCAATTCGGAAAGTTTTTCGCTCTCTTTGCTAGCTTTTAAAAGAAGTTCTGGAACATTCTCAGGTTGATCCATTAAGATATTGTTCGTGGTAAAATTATAAAAAATATCTACATATTTTTTATTTTTTTCAAAGTTATTTTTTAATTTTTCATAACCTAGTATACTAAAACTATCTACATCTGAAAATTTCACATTATTTAAAAGATTTACTGCAACTAGTAAATCAACTCCATTTTTTTGAAAATAATCCCGATCAAAATAGTTGAACTCGCTTAATGAATGCTCCTCTTCCAAAAAGGTAGCTAGAGTATAATTAAATTTTAATGCTTCTTCCAGATTTCCTCTTTTTTTATAAGTAATCATATTTTTATTTTGGTCCCAAACCGGCAAAACCAAAACCTTATCAAAATCTTCAATATTTTTTCCATTTATTTGCGTAAGCAAATGCTCTTTAACTGCAGCGTTCCAAGCTTTGGAAAAAGGTTTTTTCCCCTTGATCTTGTTAAAGAAATTATAAAAGCACCACTCAATTTTTGAGCTAGACATTTTAGAGGCGTACATACTTGCAACGATTGCACCGTAACCAATCCCTGCGATATAATGTATAGGAACGCTCTTCTTTTCAAATACGGCAAACATCGAAGCATATAATATTGTCCGATTGAGCCCGGGACCTAGGATTAACCCTACTGATTTTTTGCGTCTTTTGACCTCATCAAAATTCTCATTTACTCCTTCAACAATAGGACCTTGCCTATTTTGTAAATCACTTTCAGTTATGTGAATTTTACTTTCTTCCGAATGATTTAAATCACTAACATCAAAATTTACACCTACAGGATCAGCCGTGTTTTGCATATTCTCAGCATTGCTACATGCATATAGCAAAAATAAAACCAAGGAAAAAAATATTTCACGATAGCTGTTCATACTTTGAATTTTCAATTACAAGACATCCTCTATCTTGAGATTCTCTCTTAAAATTCCAATTTTTTTTTCTGCTTGAGCAAGATAGTTTTTACATTGTTTATAAAGCTTAACCCCATGCTCAAATTTTTTTAAACCGTTATCCAGATTCAAGTCACCTTTTTCTAATTCCAAGACTATCTGCTCAAGTTCTTGTAAATTTTTTTCAAAACTCTCTATTTTCACGGTTTATACCTCACCTCATAAAAAAAGATAATTAGTATGTCATTTTTTTGTCGTCACAAACTGTTAGCATATCAATTCAGTCAAACACTGATAAGTATTTAAAATACGTTGTAGAATATTACATCTTTCACCAAGAAAACGCATTAAAAAACCTCTTGTTCTTGCAATGGTCAAATTTGCCTGGTGTAGAATAAATGACATAGCACGAGGTATAGTTAACATTGAGAATATCCAAACACCAGGAGGGTGTTTTGAATGATTTATGGGTTTCAGTATCAGGGGCGATTGCTCAACAACAAAAAGTCGAAACCATCGCTAACAACGTGGCTAACGCCAACTCAGTGGGTTTTAAAAAAGATCAAACCACTTTTAAAGAACACCTTACCGCTCTCACTAAAGGGTTAGATGATATTGATCTACCAAGAAAAGAATGGAAACCAAGTGATTTTTATCGCAGTTATGGTGCAGAAGATGGTTTTGTAGCAGTCAACGGAACCTTCACAGATTTTGAACAAGGACAACTTAAGCCAACCGGTAATCCACTAGATCTAGCAATAAGTGGAAAAGGGTTTTTTGAAGTACTTACTGAAAATGGACTACGATATTCTAGGCGGGGAATTTTATCTATTAACCAAGATGGACTTTTAGTTAATGAACAAGGATTTCCAGTTTTATCAAAAATTAACGTCCAAGAAACGACTAATCAATCAACCACATTGCCTTCTCCAGAAGAAAGAGCAATTAAAGTAACTGGAAAATCTATTGAAATAAATCATAACGGAGAAGTGTTTAACGATAAACAAAAGGTTGGTGACCTTTCAGTGGTTGAATTTAATGATATTCAGGCACTCAGAAAGGAGGGTGGGCTTTTATTTATTAACTTAGATGCAACTAATATAAAGCAAAATAATTTGACTTCAACTGTTCATCAAGGTTTTTTAGAAGGCTCAAATGTAAATGCCATTTCTGAAATGGCAGAGCTCATAAAAGCTCATCGCCATTTTGAAAACATTCAAAAAGCAATTAAAACATATGACCATATAACCGGTAAGGGTGTTAATGAGATATCAAAATTTTAATTTTTTATATTTCTTTATTTGTTTATTTTTAATAATCCCGCAAGAACTCTCTGCGATGCTTAAAGCTCTTGATACTTCCGCCACAGGGATGGCAGCCCAAGCTGATAACGTAAATACCATCTCCAACAATATCGCCAACATTAATACTACTGCCTTTAAACAATCTCGCACAGAATTTGAAGATCTACTTTATCAAACTGTCCAGGAGTCTGGGAGCCGATCATCATCATCCACCCGTTATTCTGTAGGAGTACAAATTGGGTCAGGGGTCAAAGTTTCAGGCATTAGAAAAAACTTTTCCCAAGGCAGTACCAAAATTACAGAAGGTCCATTTGACATGATGATTAATGGAGATGGTTTTTTTGGCGTTATTCTTCCGAATAATGAAATTAGATACACTCGAGATGGTTCATTTACGGTGGATCAACAAGGAAATTTGGTTACCAGGCAAGGTTACAAATTATTTCCTGGATTTACCATACCACCTAACATCAGGAGTGTTAATGTTAATGAAGAAGGAACAGTGGATGTTTATTTCAATAACCAGCCAGAACCTAGCAATCTCGGAACAATCCCGGTGTTCACTTTTATCAATCCAGCCGGTCTAAGTTCCAGCGGGAATAATCTTTACCGTATGACTGAATCAAGTGGTGTTCCAATTCAGGGAATACCTGGCACCGAAAATACCGGCACCTTGATGCAGGGGGCATTAGAGTTATCAAATGTTAATACCATGACTGAAATGACAGATCTTATACGGGCCCAAAGAGCATATGAAATGAATTCCAAAGTCATGGGGGTTGCAGACCAGATGTTAAATACTGTCAACCAATTAAGGTAACTATGAAATACATGTTAAGTATATTTTTATTTATTTTTTCAGCACCCAGCTATTGCTTAACAGAATGTAGCGTCCATTTTTATCCGACTATTTTTTATTTTGAAAAGACCGAAGATCCATCACCTGGTTATTTTTTTAAAAAAACTGATTGTCTAACAGATGTTCAACAAAAAATTATCAAAGCTATTTATAGTTATGATTCGAATTTAAAGGCAAAATACATAGAAAAAATTCTATCGGAAGAAATTCCTAATTATAAAATAAAAATATATCCCGATCAGTTTAAGTTTATTGAATTTAAAAACTATTTACAAAATCATTTAATTCTTTCTAAGGATCAGATAATCATCAAAACCAATCTTCTAAATAATTCCTCTTTTTTAAAGTTAGATGATGAACAGAAGATAAAATTTACCTGTGAAGATTGCCATTTCCTTGGACATAAAAACATAAAAATTTCCATTTATAATTCTAACACCAACATCTCGACAAATGAATGGGTAAACGCCGAAATTGCCACCAAGACAAAAGTTTTAATTTCAACCAAAAATATCAATCCATCAAACCGAGGCTTTTTAGAAAACGATTTTCGCGAAGATTATATTTATGCCACCAAGCCTGAAATATATTTTAGTGCATTGAATGAAATCCAATTTTATCGCCCGACCCAATCTTTAGCTGAAGGAAATGTTTTAAAAAATAACGACATCATCCCTTTTGATATTGTCAAATATGGACATCCCACCACTATCATTTTTGAAAAAGATGGCATATCACTATCAGGGACAGCCATTCCGGTCAAAAATGCTAAATATAATGAAATTGTAAAATTACAAAGACAAAATAAAACTTATGTCTCTGGTCGAGTTATTAACTTTAATCAAGTAAAGGTAGACTTATGATTTTAAAACTTGGAATTTTAATTTTTACTACCCATCTGCTTTTGGGTTGTAGTAGCTATATTGATAAAATATATAGTGAACTGGATAAACAATCTGATGTTAACAAAAATAAACCACCCAAAGACAAATTTGCTCATTTTAAAACATTGGATAATAAATCTAAAAGCATCAATTCATCAAATTATAGCTATCTCCCACCTAAAACTCAAAGGCAATATAAAGCTGTCGATGAATCCGGAACAAGAAGATATACCACCGAAGACCTGTACGACAACACCAAAACCAACGGTCTATGGGCCAACATGGATGCAGACAACCACTTATTCACCCAAAATAGTAGCAAACAAAATGGCGATATTATAGTTGTCAACGTGTTTGAAGATTTGAAAAGTAAAATTTCTATGGAACTAAAAAGAGCTTATCCTGATATTCTGCGCCCAAACAATCCAGCTTCACCTTCAAAAGCACCGGCCTCAGTCGCCGAATCCCCTGCGCCAACCGAGACAGGCAGTGCTGCAAAAGATGGTGAAAAGGATGATCAAGATAAAGTTTTTGATAAAATTTCAAGCATCGTCGTAGACCAAATTAATAAGGATCATCTTCTTATCAGGGGAAGAAAAAATGTCATATATAAGGGTAATAAAAGAACTGTAGAAGTTGAAGCTTTAGTGTCTAGAAGATCAATAAGTGTTGATGACTCCGTAAATTCAAGTGATATTTTAGAATCGTATGTCGAAGTACTAAGGTAAAAAATATGAAAAATTTTATTTATTTATTATTCCTTTTAACTTTTTTAACCAACCACGAATGTTTTGGCAGCGAAGCTAAACTTAAAGATCTAATATCTATCAAAGGGGTTAGATCTAATCCGGTCATAGGTTATGGATTAGTGATCGGACTTAATGGCACAGGGGATGGAGGTGGTGAAATCACCAACAATTCTTTAAAATTAATGTTTCAAAAACTTGGACTTAATCCACAAAAAGAAATTTCTTCTAAAAATATTGCGGCAGTAATCGTTACCGCTACCCTTCCACCGTTTGCAAGAATTGGCCAAAAAATGGATGTAACTATTTCTTCTATTGGTGATGCTAAGTCTCTGGCCGGAGGGCAACTTCTGGTCACACCTTTAAAAGCTGGAGATGGGAAAATTTATGCTATCGCCGCTGGTCCTCTTTCTATTGGCGGTCTAGATAATGGGAAAAAATTTCCTACTGCAGGAATAATTCCTTCTGGGGCCACAATTGAGCAAGAATTAGATCTCGGGTTCGATCAAAAATCCTCTTTGCGACTTAATCTCAATAATCCGGACTTTACCACAGTGGCAAGAATTGAAAAATCTCTTAATGAAAAACTCGGCGGCAAATATGCGATGGCAAGGGATGCCTCCACCATTGATTTAATAGTTCCTGTATATTACAAAAGAGATCTTGTGCACTTAATTGCCATTATAGAAAACATGGAAGTAATTCCTGATCAAAAGGCTAAAATTATTATTAATGAACGTACCGGTACAATCGTAGCTGGAGGTGAAATAACGCTTAAGTCAGTAGCAATAAGCCATGGAGACTTAACTATAGAAATTGGAGACAAAGCTGATAGTGGTAATAAAATAGGTGGAAATTCCCTTTATTTTGTTGATAAGAAAACTACATTAAACGATTTAGTGAAAAGCTTAAATGCCTTTGGTGCTAAACCAGAAGATTTGATTTCCATTTTTCAGGCACTTAAACGCAATGGTGCCTTAATAGGAGAAATTGAATTAATATAATCGCATATAGACGTGCATGCCTAGTAGTTTTTATACTGACTACATGCTAGAATAATATTGTAAATGTATCTGTTAATAGCAGATACTGTTAATCAAGGAGTGATTAACTTAAACTCAGGAAGGGAAAAAATGGATATTTCAAATAAATCCTCCCCTATTTCAATCGATAATCACCAAAGAAAAAATATTTCTGATGACCATAAATTCATACCTAAAGATTATAAGGAACTTGCGGGAAACATGGAAAGCCAATTTGCTAAACTTATGCTTGATCAGATGAATAATACGGTGGACCGAAGTGAAGGTGAAAATGATTCTGCTACCAATATCTATAGGGATCTTTTAACTAACGAACAAGCTGATTTATTAAGCAAAAACAATGATGGCCTTGGATTACAAGATATAGTTTTAGATCAAATATATCCTAAAAAATTTCGAAATCAGGCAAACCTTAATGCATATTTAGAACAAACTAATCAACGAAATATAATAGCCCAAAAAGCTAGAAACCAAAGAGCGGATCTTGACACGATAACTATTAATAATAAATCAGAATCTGCTAAGGAGATTACCAATGACAAATATAGATAAAGCCACCCAAGCACGTTCTAGGTTTTTCCCCAACACAACTCCCAATACCAAGTCTAATCGTCTAGACCGGACTGAACATTTATCGCTTAGAAAAAATCCTGGCGATCGTCAAAAACAACTAGAACAAATAGCCCAAAACGATGCCAAAATCCAGATCCCCGAGTCAGTAAAAGATTTTGCAAAAATAAAGAAAGCAGTGGATGCTGCTCCCCCGGTGGATAATTCCCAAAAAATTGCTGATTTAAAAAATAAAATTCAAAACGGTAAATATGAAATTGATTATGATGCTTTAGCAAACGACATACTTGAACAAGAATTCTAGTAGGTAATGAATGAATAATTTTAACACAAAATTACACACCTATTATTTCCAAGTCGTTGATCTTTGGAGTAGGCTTTGTGAAGAACACACAAAGTTGTTTGAAGCAACCTGCGCTGAATATGCTGAACTACTGGAAAATAACATCAATAAATTGGAATCACTACTTAAGGAAAAAGAAAGTATTATCAGTCAGATAAATTTCTTAGACGGGTTGCGCACCCAAATTATAAAAAAAATCGAAACTGAAACCAATCAGAAAGTTGATAGTATTGGCAACCTTATTTCACTGATGACTGAATTTGAGGAACATAACAATCAAAAACATCTTTGGCGTTTTAATCAAATACTGATTGATATTATCGAAAAAATTCAAGCGCAGAATAAAAAGAACCAGATGTTTATTAACAAAGCTGCTTTAGCACTACAAGAGATCAAAGACGAAGTTTTAGGTCAAAAAACTTATTCCACTTATACCAACAGAGGATTGAAAAAAAGTAAAACCACTGAAAAAATAGTGGTCGAAAAAACCTAGGAGATATTAATTGTCAGACTTACTCGGTATAGGCAAAACAGGATTGTTCACATCCAAAAAATCGATGGAAACAACTGGCCATAACATATCCAATGTTAATACCGAAGGTTATTCAAGACAAAGGGCCAATCAAACTACTGAACGATCCATTGTCCAATCAGGATTGGTAAAAGGGACTGGTAGTAGAATTGTAAGTGTTGGCAGAATTCACGACGATTTTATTGAAAAAAGATTAAACAAGGAACTCAATAACACCGAGTTCTTAAAAGAGCGATCCGGCAAACTTGAACAAATTGAATCGATTTTCAATGAAGTGGATACCGAAGGACTCAATACATTGCTGAATAAATTCTTCAACTCCTTTAAGGAACTTTCTGGTCAACCCGAAAATGAAACCATGAAAATGGTGGTACGAGACAATGCCAAAATAGTTATCCGAGATTTCCAAAGAATACAAAACACTTTAACCAATACCAGGAAATCTATTGATCAAAATTTTAAAACCAAAATTGCCGATGCCAACTCTCTTATAAACAACATCGCTCACCTTAACAAAGAAATAGTTCGGATTGAACAACTTGGTGGTGAATCTGGAGACTTGCGAGACGGTAGAGATAAATCCATAAGAGAATTATCTAAAATTTTTGAAATTCATACATACGTAGATAACCGAAATAATTTCGCCGTTGCAGCAAAAGGAGTGGGAACATTAGTTGTTGCTGGAGAAAAAACTGATTTAGTCGCAGGTCCTGCTACTAAAGACATAGCTACTAACGGAATTGATGGGTCTTTTGAAATTTTTTACAAAGATCGACCCGGTTTTCCCATAACCAATAGATTCCAGGGTGGTCAAATAACTTCCCTTATTAAGATAAGAAACGAAGATATTCAAAATATTTCTGAAAAAATAAACAACCTGGCCTATGACTTTGCTAAAATTGTCAATTCAATCCATAATAAAGGCTATGTTTCACGTAAAATTGAAACTGATCCTTCGGGAAATCCCCTCCCATATGATAAGATTGGTAAAACAACCGGAATTAATTTTTTTCAAGAACCCATTAGAGGGCAAAACACTATTGAACATCTCTCCTTAAGCGAGGAAGTTTTAGATGATCCCACTAATATATGTGTAGGACTTACCGCTAATGCTTCGGGTGACAACCGTGTAGCCTTGGCAATAAGCAAAATTCAACATGAAAAATTATTAAATGGCGGCACCACTACCATTGAAGAAGAATACTTACATACAGTCTCTCAGCTAGGATTAGAAGCCGCTAAATCTAATTTTGATCTAGAACAAGCCGAAGGTATCCTGGCGCAAACAAATAATATCCGAGAGAGAATTTCTGGCGTGTCCTTAGATGAGGAAACCGCCAATATGATGAGATACCAACATGCTTATGCAGCCTCTGCAAAAGTGATGAAGGTGGCAGAAGAAATGTTTGAAACCATTTTAAGTATAAAGAGGTAGGGATTATTAAATGACAAGAGTTTCAGAAAATAGTAGTTCAGCCTCGCTGCAGTTTTCTATTAATAAAGCTAAAAAGAAGATGGAAGATTTGCAAGTTAAGGGAACCACTTTAAAAAAAATTATCAAACCCTCTGACGATCCGATGGCCAATTTCCAAGGTCTGCAAGCTCAATCAGTCAACAAAGATAATTCGCAATTTCTCCGTAATATTGGATATGCTTTAAGTCAACTTAACACCACCGAAAGCACTCTTGAGCAATTAGCTGAGCTGCTTGTTAAAGCTAAAGAAATTGCTATTCAACAGTCCTCCGATTTTTATGGAGGTAATATCAGAAAAAATGTCTCCCATGAAATTATTCAAGTCCGTAATCAGGCTTTGGCACTAGCTAACAAAAGACTTGGAAACCGGTATATTTTTGCTGGTTATAAAACTCTGGATGCTCCCTTTGACAAAGATGGTAATTATAAGGGCGACTTCGGTCACATCCAGCTAGAAGTTGCTAAGGACTTTTTTATTCCCATTAATTTACATGGAAATGAAGTTTTCTTTACCGACAACAATATCAAATACCCTCCTCACCCATTGAAAGAATTTGATGAATTTCAGCCAAACAAAAATGAACCGATCACGCCTGATAATAAAAACGAAATAAAAGAGCAAACACCCAACCCAGTTCGAGAACTGGCATCTGTTACTAACGAAACAGATAGCGATCCATTTATTACTAAAAATAATATTTTTTCTCAACTAACATCACTTATTACTGCACTGGAAAGCAACAACACAATTGCCACTCAAGATTTGCTTGAAAAAATCGATGACTCAATCTCAAGAATAATCACCATGAGGACCAGACTTGGTTCTTTAGTTAACACAGTTTTACACACCCAGTTACAGATTGATACTGAGAACGTTGAGAATCAGGATTTTCAAAGTAAATTGATGGATGCAGATGTAGCAGAACTGTTTTCAGATATAACAAAGCAACAACATATCCTTCAAACAGCCTACCAAACAGGAAAAGGCTTAATGAACAAAAGTCTTCTTAACTTTTTAAGCTAAGCGTCAACCAATAAACCCTCGTACTATAGTAACACTGTGTAAATTTTATCAGTTTAGGAGTTATTTTACTTGCAAAAAGTATATTCTAATAATATACCTCATTTCGAACTCGCATCAGGAAGTTCTAACAATCAAAACATGAGGTAAGGTTAGAAAAATGCTAGTA
>MEPW01000044.1 GCA_001769975.1 Bdellovibrionales bacterium RIFOXYA1_FULL_36_14
GGACTTAGCTGTTTAATTTTTCAATTTCTTCGTAGAGATCAAGTAAATCCATTTCAACTTGCTCTTTTTGTTGATTGAGTTCTTGAAGCTTCATCGATTTGTCCTGGTCCATGCTAACGTAATCGAACAGACTTAGTTTGGTTTCCAGTTGCTCCAACTCCATTTCTCTATTTTGAATATCTTGATCAATAGTTTTTAACCGTTCTTTTTGTTTGTTGGTAAGCTTACGAAGATCTTTATTATTTATAAGCAGAGGGTTTTTGTTTGGTTCAAGTTTTTTTTCTTCTTTTTGAAGGAATTCTTGTTCGAGTCGAAGGGCTTCGAGGTAATCTTCTACTTGAGAGTAGCCGGCATTAAAAAATTCAATCTTCTCATCGGTTATCAACCAAGTGGTGTTAGTTACGTTGGATAGAAAACTGCGATCATGACTGATGACAATTAAAGCACCATCGTGCTCTTCAAGTTTCTTTTCTAAAATTTCTAATGTTTCGAGATCTAAATCATTGGTTGGTTCGTCAAAAATCAGCAGATCACCGGCCTGCTTTAGATTAAAGGCCAGTTGTAGTCGGTTTTTTTCTCCGCCAGAAAAAGATTTAATCGGGCGATGAATTTCACTGCCCTTAAATAAGAAACTTTCAAAGTAAGTAATAACATGTTGTTTATGATTATTTATAATAACATGATCAATGCCTTCTCCCAGAAGCTGATAAGGAGTGAGTTCTAAATCCAGTTCATCTCTTTTTTGGGTAAAATGCTTGATGATAAGGTTTTCAGCAGATTTTCTAATTCCAGAAGTTGGCAGCAAACTACCTTCGATAAGTCTTACCAAAGTAGTTTTTCCAATGCCGTTTCGGCCTAGCAAGCCTATTTTTTCTTTTTTGTTAATGGTAAAACTTAAATTAGTAAAAATATTATTTTGCCCGTAAGCAAAGCTGATTGATTCAAAGGTAACGAGTTTCTTGGTCTCTCTTTTTGAATGGGCAATATTTAAGTTAATAGTTTTTTTGGCATCATTTTTAAGATTGCCAATTTTGCTTTTTAGATCAATAAAGTTTTCCACCCTTTTTTTACTTCTGGTTCCCCTGGCCTTAATACCTTGTTTCATCCAAGCATCTTCTCTCTTAAGAGTATTTGACAGCCTGGTAACTAATTTTTTTCTTTCTTCCTCTTTGTTTTTGAGTAGCTCAAGATAGTCAGGGTAACTTCCAAAAAATTGATCTATTTTTCCGTTTCTAATATGAAAGATGCGATTGGTGGCTCTGGTGAGCAAGGAACGATCGTGAGTAACTAAGATAAATGCATTTTTGGTATCTAGTAGTTCCTCTTCAAATAAACTGATAGTCTCTGTATCAATATGGTTGGTGGGTTCATCCCACAAGATGAGGTGAGCGGATGCCGATAATCCCAAACTTAAAAGTATTTTTTTTTGCTCACCTCCACTTAGCGAGTAAACGGGACGTGACCAGTCGGATAATCCAAAAACTTTTAAATACGACTCATAGCTTTGAGAAATACGCCATCCATTTAAATGATCAAACTCTTCTAGTAGGTTTTTTTGCTTTTCAATAAGTGCTTCATCATTTTTGTTTTCAAGTAGATGATTGAGTTGCTCAAGTTCATTTTGAATATTTTTCAAAGCAGGGTAGAAACGATAGACAAATTGCTTGATGGTGACTGGATCATTGTTTGTTATATTAATATCTTGAGGGATGTAAAACACGGAATATTTTTTATCGCTTTGCCCCTTCCCGCTAGCTTTAGAAAATTCAAAAGGCAAATGACCAAGATCCGGCTTTATTTCTTCCGCTAAAATTTTAAAGAGGGAAGACTTGCCGGTGCCATTTAGGCCAAGCAAACCTATTCTTTCACCAAAGTGGATAATGAGTTCAGCATTCGAAAAGAGTGATTTGGTGCCAAAAGAGAGATTGATATTTTTTAGATTACATAGGATTTCCATAGAAGGTAGTTTATAAGTTTGTTGAAGCGCATAGTCAAGGGTTTTAAGAGACTTCCCAATCTCGACGACTTGAGATTACAATTAATAGGTAACAATGAAATACGTAGCAATAATCTCAATTATTTTTTCAGGATACGGTTTTTGGCAATGGTTAAATCGCCCGGAAACTAATTTAGCTCAAGTGGAATTAAAGAGTGCAGATGCAGCAGTTGAGAATATACAAGTTGAAAAAGTAAAGACGCAAATGTCGGCCCAGGTTAAAAAGGTTACCGATAGTTCCTCTATAAAAAAAATTCCAAAAATTGAAAATTATAATCAAAAATCCAACGAAGTGACTGAAAAAGTGGAGGAAGTCTACACTCCATCAGGTGATGATAAACTTTTATTTGAACTTTCTAACGCTGGTGTGGATCTCGATGATATATCTTCGGCAATGGAGGTTATTGAATCTAGTGAAGGACTAAGTAGTGAAGAATATTTTGATGAATTAATATCCTTGATGCCAGCTAAAACTAGAGAAATAATTGAAAATTTAATTGAATCTAAAATGATCGATGCATTCCAATTAAAAGACTTCTTTGATAAATATGTAAATCACGGGACGAATCCTTCGCCTCGTAGATCTGGCAGGTATCCTGAGGAGGCAAGTAGTTACGAGGAAGAAAGTTATCTTAGAGATGTTGACTACTAAAAAAATAATTAGTGTTTTTAAGAAAATCGACGTTCAATTATAATACCCAACAAGGCCACGATTACTAGGCAAGGACCAAGATACATGGCCTTGCTTATTCCAAAATAGACCGCCAGGAGTCCGACTATAAAATGCATGATGATTAGTGATAATGAGATAGAGGTCATTATGTAGGGAACGATCAGATCCGCTACGCTTTGATGTTTTTCATATAACCAATCCATTGCACAAGGATAAAAAAAAGATTGAGTAAGACCCAGTAGCGGTAAAAAAATCGGGTGAACCATAAGTCCCAGCATAAATAAAATTAACGATGAAATAAGGGAAATTAGCAACCAGTGAAGGCTTCGAAGAGGTAGTTTAATAACGGTAAAGGTAAGACGCCCCAATAGAAGAGTTAAAAAAAATAGACTGAGGTAATAGTTGGAAATAGCCTTGGTAAAGTGGTGAGATATTTCAAGCAAATAAACTAATTGGCTGGATACAATTATTTCGCTCGCCACATAGATCCCAAACAAAAAGCAGGGAAATATGATGATTTTAAAATTGGCCTTGGGGACGACGTAGTTAATTCCTGTTGAGTGAATGTAGGTTGGTGTTTTGAGAAAA
Organism: Bdellovibrionales bacterium RIFOXYA1_FULL_36_14; assembly: GCA_001769975.1. GTDB lineage: Bacteria > Bdellovibrionota > Bacteriovoracia > Bacteriovoracales > Bacteriovoracaceae > XYC1-FULL-37-79. The sequence goes on from MEPW01000044.1 coordinate 3,258, forward strand.
AAGCTTAGGATGAGAGTTAGCCCTGGAATAAAGATCATGAGGTAAAAATATTGATTCCATTCAATGTTCAATGAGTAGCAAATATTAAGCAGTACTGGTGCTAACAGGGAAGCTAGTCCGTACATGGAGTGTAAACCTGAAAAAGTTCGTCGTCTGGTGGAGACATCCACACTGCGCGAAATCATAATATTGGCACAAATGCTAAGAATCCCCGAAGATATTCCAAACGCAAAAGATGAAAGCAAGAGAAAATAAAAATGGTATCCAAATTGGCAAGATAGTCCCATAAAAAGAGCTGCCATTATTTGCATGACAAAAGACACTTGCATCGATTTATATGTCCCTAATCTTTTAAGCCAGATATTGCCTACCAAGGTTGTGCATAGACCAGCCAGCGAGGAAAATACAAAGATCCATGAGCCAACTGAAGGTAATATATTAAAATCTTTTAAAATGGAGGGATATATGGGGCCTCTGGAGTTGTCGTAAAGTCCAAAGGAAAACATCCCAAGGTAGGCAATGATGATGAAAGGCCAGAGAATTATTTTTTTATTTTTCATATTTTTAAGTAGTTATATATACCTGATACTTATCAGACAATAAAGCTCCAGTATAAAAGAGTACACATATTTTTTAAGATTCCGAAAACTATTCTAGTGGGTTTCTAGGGGGTCATAGCAAAGCATATGATTATGTACATCCTTTTGATATTGAGTTCATTTTTAATGGCATCTTTTATTGCCTTGGTATTGCTATCTTTAAACAATTTTAAATTTAAAACGTATGATAAGCGTTTTGCCGAGTTGGATAATCTCTTAGAACAACTTATTCGTCGGAAAATGTTGGAATTTGGTTTTTTAGGTCAATTTAGAAAACCAAAGGTGAATCAGGAAAAAGAAGTTTTAGATAAATGCAAAACTTTAAAAGTCCTAGAATCCATAATTCTTAGAAATAAAAATCAAGGAGTGAGTAGCGAAGCGCATCTCATGACCTATGACTTACTTTTATCCATTCATGAAAAGAAAGTTGGTAAATTAAAAGAAATAAAAACCGCAATAGAGAATTTTACTAGATCCCCACTTTCCGCTAACTTTTTATTGGAACATTTAAGAGTTTTACTAAACAGTGATTTGTTTTTAATTAGTGAGACGGATGAATTGTTTATGCCATTTAAGGAAATTATTCATATCAGTGGCGTCTATACTTTTATGTTTTTATTAATCGAGGATGCCTTAAAAAACAATGCTACGGTTTCCAAAAAAATGGAAAAAATTCAAAATACTCCCTGCAAGCAAATTTTTAAAACGGTTGAATATCTGGTTTTACTCAAAGCCGGAGCCAGCGCTAAAGTATTAATGGACGAAATTATACTTAAACAAAATTGGGATTTGGGCCGGCTTAGGAACATGACTGAGACCCAAAAACATACGGCAGTTATGTCAATTATTAGAAAAGATTATAGAGTTTATAAAACCTATCAAGAGATTACGCAAGAAATCTTAGATACAATTAAAAAGATGAATAAACTTAGAAACGAATATCTACATGAAAACTTCAAAGCGGATCAAAAGTATGAAGAAAAAATAAAAAGAGAAAACGAGCAACAAAAAAAAGCAGAGGAAAAAAGACAAAGACAGCAAGAAGAAAAGGAACGTTTTAATCAACAATATAATCGGCAGCAAAAAAATTCTGAACAAAAAATTTATGCTGGTAATATGGAATTAAATGAAGCTTATAATAAACTGGGGCTTGATCCTAACTGTTCAATCCGAAAAATCAAAAGAAACTATAAATATCTAGCTATGAAAAAACATCCTGATCGGCAGTTAAATGTTATTAAAGAAACAGAAAAAAAACGGGCCCATGACGAATTTATAGAAATCAAAAATGCTTACGATAAATTGATGAAACATCACAAAAAAGCCGCTTGATCTTATGTCTACCATTTAGCAAAAGGTAAAAGGCTCAAATTAGAATTATAATATCGAGGATCATTACTTACTTCTGCACCTAAAAAATCTGGTCGTTCAAATTGCTCAAATTCATTTTCTAGTTCTACTTCGCAAAGAATTAGTCCTTTGTTTTCGCCTTGAAAAACATCTACTTCAAAAAGATGTTTTTTAAAATTATGCAAGTATCGAATTTTTTCGATTGGCCTATAAAGTGATAGTTGTAATAATTCTACAGCTTCGCTTAGGGGAATGGCATATTCAAACTCACTTCTTTTAATGCCTGCGTTTTTTCCCTTAACGGTTAAAAAACCTTGATTGTCGATTATCCTAACGCGAATGGTGCAATTTTTATCTTGGCCTAGATATCCCTGGGTAATGTGTTTAAACGGAGACTTTTTATAACTGTCACCATTAACTAAAAATTTTCTTTCGATTTCCCAACCCATTTCTTTAACCTATTGAGATTATTGTCAATAAGTTATTATTAAAGAAAAATAATTACTCGTATAGTGTAAAAAGTGACATCGCCTGGAAAATATAATGCGCTCAATTGTGTGACGTGTTATAAGCGTAAATCATTATTTTTCAACCTGATATATAAAGGCAAGGAGAAGCATGAAAGTAAAATTAATATCATTACTACTTAGTTGTTTAAGCATGGTTTTTAATTTAAATGCGCAAGTTAATCCGGATTACTTTGATGTCAAAGGCACCGTGATTACCCGAGCTCTTTATCTACCTGGCAGTGATCAAACTAAAGGTGAGGCTAGTGTCACTATCAAACTTATTTCAGATGTAAATGGTTTATTCAAGGTGGTTGCCATCGCCGGTACAGGGGATGGTTTTATTGATAGTTGGGATACTTTTGTAGGTGACGATGATGGATATCAAGCCACTATGAATTTAAGAAATCTCTATGTGGAAAAAACTTTTGCTGAAAAATATAAAGTACAATTTGGTGCACTAAATCCCGAAGAAGGAATCCTTCGAAGTGGAGGCTTTTGGAGTACAGGTTGGATTGATGGACTTAGGGCAAAAGCTGAAACTAGTTTGGGAACGGTTTCTGTAACTCTCGGTTCACTTGGTGATTTGGATGAACCAAGTATTTTCAGTAGAGATACCGAATTAAACTATGCTGAAATTAAAGTTTCCAAAAAATTCTTTGAGACGCTGTTGCTTGAAGCAGCTTATGAAAACCTTAACGAGGTCCATTATGCAAAGTTTGGGGCCAATTACGACTTTGAAATTGCCAGCGATCGAGTAGTTAAACTTATTCTTGAATATATTTCCAGTTCCGAGGGTGGATATAAATCTGTAGTTGGAGTTGAGTCTGACTTTTATAAACTTATCACAGGGAGAGGATCAAATATAAAAATCAGACTTTCATGGCAGCATGTGGATGAAGACTTTGATCTTTCTCAAAGACCTGCTACTTCTTTTTGGACTCAGCCAGGAGATACTTTAATGGTGGAAGCTAGTGGTCCAATCAAAAAAGAATGGGATCTTTCTTGGTATGCTCAATTTAGAATAAATGAAAGCGTTGATAAAAGTTATTATATTGTGGGAGTAAAAAAAGGTATCGACTTTAATAAACTGTGGAATAAGGGTAGGAGTTTATTTCAGAAATAATTAGTTAAAAATGGTTTATGAGTGATTTTTTTCATAAACCATTTTTAAAAAAAATTATTTGCAGCAATTTGTATCTGTTTTAATTCCGAGCTTCTTAAAAATATTAACCATCGGACAGACACCCGTAAAAGCGGATTGTAAAAGATTAAGTCCGACAAAGGCCGTAACAAATAACCAATACTCGTGGTGCAATCTGGATAAAATCAAACTTAGCAGAATGAATGAACCTGCCACTGCTCTAACAAGGTTTTCAATGTTCATGAAGTACTCCTTTTAAGTTAGTAGTGTAATTTTTTTAAAAAAATTACGCATATGTTATATGATAACTGTAAAGTCAGAAAGACGTAGTTAATAACGCAAGGCGCTGGTTAAGTTTCACATTGAAAAAGCAAGCAGTTGTAGCTAGAATTTATATTGAATGAAAGATAAGACGCCTAGGAGGGCCTGAATGGAAATTATAAAAAAAACCGATAAGTACGTTATTTTGAAAAAACGTTCTGGTCGATTTGGCGTACGTAGTATGAATAGAAGTTGGATTAATGGCCCAGAAAAAGAAAAAATTTTAGCAGAGGCAGGACTGCAGTCAGTAACAAAACCCAAAAAAGAATCTGGTGAAGACGAAAAGACCCAACCATCTAATGATGAAGAAGATACCCAGAGTTTTGCAACAGTCTAAGTTTCTATTCCAGTATATGTTGTCTCATGTATTCATACGATGCGATCGATGCAGCTACGGCGACATTTAAACTTTCAATAATTCCAAACTGCTTAATTTTTACAAGTTGTACGTTTTTAAATTCATTAAAATCAAATTGTGGTCCAAATTCTTCATGGCCTAAAATGAAGGCTGTTTTTTCTGGTAACTTGGTATTATGAAGATAGTTTTCACCGTGGGAATGTAGGCAGTAAGGTGTATAACCAAGCTCCATTAACCGTTTATATGACTCTTCAAATGTTTCAAAGAAAAAGGCCTTTACTTTTTTAAATCCGCCTACGGAGGTGCTGGGATCAAAGTAATCAGTGGCAATGATATGAATTTCCTTGGCACCAAAAGCTTCTGCTGTCCTAAAAATTTTTCCGATATTAAAATCTGGTTTTAAATGATCTAAAATTAAAATGAGATCGTGGGGACCATAGTTTGCCAGTTCTTGATTAATTTTTTTTTGTTTTTCAAATTTTTTAATGAGCATTTTTCTTTTTTTCATAAT
>MEPW01000045.1:0-12177 GCA_001769975.1 Bdellovibrionales bacterium RIFOXYA1_FULL_36_14
TGATTTCTAAAATTTGGGGAGGCGAGCGAATTTCTAAATTTAAAAAAAATAAGAAGGGAAATTTTAATTTACCCATAGGTGAGTCTTGGGAAATATCAATACATCCGGATGGCCTAAGCCTTTTAGATAATATTCCTTTGAACCAGTATATTTCTTCCAAGTTACTCCCTTATTTGGTCAAATTTATTGATACTTCTGATAACCTCTCTATTCAGGTTCATCCGGATGATCAGTATGCGATGATAAATGAAAATTCAGTGGGCAAAACTGAGTGTTGGGTTATTCTTGATTGCCTTCCATCATGCGGGATTTATCTAGGAATGAAGCCTGGAATTACAAAAGCACGTTTTGAAAAAGCAATTTTGAACCATGACAATCTTGATCAGTTTTTAAATTTTTACGAGGTAAGCAAAGGGGATTTTTTTTATGTTCCAGCGGGGACGATCCATGCCATTGGGAAAAATGTTTTTCTCTGCGAGATTCAACAAAACTCCGGGATAACTTACCGAGTATGGGATTGGAACAGATTTGATGAAAATAATCTTCCTCGTAAATTGCACGTTAAATCAGCCTTGGATGTTATTAGATTTGAAGAAAGTTTTAATCATCAGAAAAATTTGATGCATAAAAAAAATATTTTTGCCAGTTCCCAAGAAATTCTGGCGAGGCATAAAGAATTTGAAGTGGATTTTCACCATTTTACGAACGATCTTGAGTTTAAGTCCAAAAATAATAAGCGCATGAATGGGCTTATATGTCTTGAAGGGCAGATGTCTATATCTTGTGAAAATGAGGAAGTGATGATTGAACAGTGGGATTGTGTTTTACTAAAACCGGAATTTATTTTCGGTGTAAAGATAAGGTCTCTTAATGGCTGTAAAGTCTTATGGGTAGGTTAAATATGATAAAATTAATGATGGTTTTGTTGACGGTGGTTGTTTTTATTTCTTGTAAAGATTATTCAATGGTTATGGAGGAAAAAACCGGGGTCAGTATTAAACCGATGGGTGGATCTATTGAGACTGTCCAAATATTAAAATGGAAAGTTGGATCGTTATTTAAGGACACGGTTAGCAAAGGAATATTGATTAAGGTAAATTTACCAAGGTTAAACGGAGAGGATATTCAGATTTTAAACAGTAAATATGGCGTTGACTCCTGGATTATTAGAGTATCAAAGGATTTTTCAGGAAGAAGGCAGCCCTTGGGAGAGATTTATTTACCTATGCAGGCCCCAGCTTTAAAAAGAGTGAGTGCAAATGCATTGGCTAGCTTTGCGGTATATTATGCAGCTGCGGCACCTTCGCCACGGTTTGAAAATTTTCAGTGCCCTGCTTTTGATCACCGTAAATTGATTGGGGATGTGGATATTCAAAATCGTGGAATAACTTGGCAAAACCTGGCCGTGGGAAATTTTGATTACGGTAGTAGGGATGTGAAATTACAAAAATTCAGTTTGGACCCGATCACCTTAAACGGAGGCATGAGCCTGTTAGGTAGTTACATTATTGAGCTTGGTATTTTTTCTGAAAGAGAAGGGGTTCGCAAATCGGGCTATATAGATTTTCCTGAAGAAATCATTGTATCTGATGAGAAGGAAGTAACTGTTGCGGGTTGTGAAAATAGCCAAATTCCAAGCAACGATAAGGAAACGTTAGATATCCGAAAATTTAAGTTTGGCAGATAAGTTATATTTATTAGTTTAAGCTACATTTGATAGGGTAAATGATGTTGTGTCCGTCCATCGTTTTCATTTCAACGTAATCTTCCACATCACTAAAATTCTCTAAATTGGAAACGTGAATAAAATATTTCTTATCTTCGTAGCTTAAAATTTGATTAAGACCACTGTTTACAAACTGAGTTCGGGCTGGGATTGATGAAGCAATAGCGCGTAAGGGGTCATTATTTTTATCTATAAAGGTAACTGAATTTTCGTGTAACACTAACGCCTGTGCTATCCGGTCTGATTCACATTTAATCACTTTGAATTCACCAGCTAAAATGTTGGTAGTGATTACGCTAAAGAAAAGTATCGCAATAGTCTTTTTCATATTATTCTCCTGAATATCTCAACTTATTTTTTGCAAGGGGTATGCCAGGAGCTAGTAAATAAAAAACTTAAGTTACAAATAGTTAGATGGTATGAATGAACCGATAGATGTCTATTTTTTATAAATGTCAAACTTATAGACGTTTTGTGTAAATAAAATTTATTGCTATAAATTTTTTTGTTTAACTATATGTTCTAGGACGTGATTCCATTTTTTAAACTTTTCGATGCTCTCATTGATACTGGATATGAAGCTTACCTTATCAATTGGTTTGAAAATTATCTCTTTTGCGCCAGCTTTAAAACAAGCGTAAGCATCGATAAGACTGATCCCACCAGTCATAACAATAATATCAATTCCAAGCCGAAGATCCATGATCTTTCTCACTAGAACATCACCACAAAGGTCAGGCATGTTGATATCTGTGATTACTAGCTGAATTTGATTATCTTTGATGGCCTCGAGTGCTTCATTGGGATTAACAAAATATTCAACCTCAAGTTCATTTTCATCATCGAGTATAGCTTCAATGAGTTTTAAAATAGTCCGGTTATCATCAATGACAGCAGTTTTTAGTGGAAATGGTATTTTCATCCTAAAAATCCTTAATATATGACATTTTTAACTATATTGTACTGAGGGATTGTAGTTGAAGCAAATGTTTATTTAAAAAATATATTTTGTTGTTGCTCGCCGTGTTGAATGTTAACCAAAGTTTTGCAGTAAGAAGTGTTATTTTTACCAAGTGGAGATTTAAAAATTGAAATGCCATATCCTCAATGATAGCAAAGCGTCAACGCAATGATAAGCAACCAGGGTGAGTGATGAAGGTTTTTATAATTGGTTTTTTAATATTACTTGTTTCCTGTGGAAGCAAAAATTCAGGACCAAAAACTAAAAAAATTATTGAAAATACTTATGGAAATCCAGTCATTGCTAAATTGTTTGATGAAGAATGTGATGAAAACCATTCGTTGAGCAGATTGGGATACATGGATGTTTTTTACAAGCAAAGCGGAATGGAAAGAGCTGAGCGCTTTGACTTTCGTGATTACCAAGGGAATCCTCTTTCGGGGAAATTTGTAAAAAATGTTTATCATAGCGGCCGATATGTTGATCGATTTAGATATAACGAGACTTTGAAACTTTTAATACCTGAGTCTAGTCGGATGGTACAAAAAAGTCAGCCACTTTATATATGTGGGGATGATAGATCTTATCCTCGTGACAGTATTGAAGCTTCCGCTTTTAGTGCCCTTTTATCGCTTGAAAAATCGTATCAATTTTATGTTGATTCGACCAACGACACTTCATTACCTTCAATTAGCCTTAATATGAATGAAAGATATGTAAAAGAAATTGTTTATAAGGAAACTGATAATGAAATTTTTATCGCTAGCAGCGATCTAGTGGATAATGCTATCTATTCGTTTGAAAATAAAAGTATTTCGTTTTATCCTCAGAATAAAGAGAATCCAATTTTTGGAAGTTCCCCTGCCTGGAGAATTCCTTTTATTACTTCTCACGAAATGGGCCATCATGTTTTAAATTATTATATACCGGTGGATGAATTTTTTTCAGTTGAAGTTGTGGAGCAATATATAAAACATTCAACCCAATTAGCTGGAAATAACGGAGATTTCTTCTTTGGTAAAATTTTAGTTGAAGAAATGGAGCCACAAACGGAAGGAATTCTAAAAATATTATTGGCTTACCATGAAGCTTTTGCTGATATCTTCGCTTACTTGTCTTTGGGCCCCAACTTTAACATGCTGGTTGGGGTTGATTGCATGCAAACATCTCGAGACGTTGATTCAAATATTTTTGAAGATTACACCGAGAAAAAGTTATCTTACACAGTAGTTGAACGCTATCTTAAACCGGTATCGGTAAAAGATTTAACTAGCAAAAAAAGTTGTGCAATTCCTAATTTCAAAGATCCGCACGACGTGGGCGCAGTGGTGGCTCATACAATGGGGACACTGTTAAAACTTGGCAATATCATGACTGCAGCCGATAAATTGAGAGTGATGACTAATTGGGTAAAGCTCGTAAAAGTTAAATTTCCTTTGCTGATGTTGATGCCCCCTAAGGAATTTTTTAAAGAAACTCTTAAAATGTTTTTTGAAGTGTTGAATAACTATTCTGCTTTAAATGAGAATCATTGTGTGTATATAGACCAAGCCTTTGCCGGGTTAGATTATGTAACTACATATAGTGAAGCCACCGGTGAGTGCAGTGTGAAGTAAATAAACCCGCTCTCTTAGGGGGATTGGGTTTCGTCGATTAATTGCGGATAAGCTACTTTCATATAGGTATTACTAATGATTTCCCATAAGCTAGGCGATGGTGATAATCGGGAAGAATCATTTTTTTCATAGACTGTGCGAGTGTTTTGTCCTTGAGTCTTATAGTAAATGTCATTATCCTTTGGGCGTGTTGGAATAATTTTTTCTGTGTTTAGTGTATCTTTCAAAGTATTAATGATCTTGCTGGGAGTGATATCCCCTAGTGGTACAACGGGAGTTTTGAACTGGAGTTCTTTAACTTTATTATTTTTAGCAATTAGCTTAGGAGGTGTCTTTAACGTGTCGTTGGTTATGGCGTTTGCCAGGTTATTCAAAGAAGATGGCTTAAGAAGAGTTGGTTGATTTTTAATTTTATTGAACAGATCTAGCTCTTGGATAGAAATATTACTTTTATATTTATTTAAATTGTCGACAATGTCCAACGTCATAGCGGAAATTTGATTAGATACCAATTGAATGTTTTGATCGTTATAATAATTTCTTTCATAAAATTTATTCTCGTATATTTTTTTTGTTGGTAAGTTGATCTTTCCTATTTCGGTATTCCTTTTATCCCTTAATATATTTGCAGTTTGACTTGAAAAATAAGACTTGGTTGACAGAGGTGACGCATTGGATTTAAGCGATTGGCTTACAAGTGCTATTTTAGGCATGAGCAATTGCAAGGTTTTTTGGTATTGATTTTCCATGTCGGTGGAAAAACCCTTAAATGAGTCGTGACTGATGGCTGCCAAAATCTCGGTGTTTTTTTCGCTGTTTGAGATCATTTGGGTATAGGTACGTTTAGCCATGTCCTGGTAAGCTGAAAGAGAAAATGAAGAATTAAAAGAGAGATAGTTACTCCGCTTTAAAAGGTCACTCATTTCATAATCAGGATATGATTTACTTTGACCTAGCATTATACTTTTATGGGTTTGTTTAGTTAGATCAAAAAAGGAATGGTAGCGACTGCCATCAGTAATTCCTAGGGCCAAATCAAGTGGTTCCGAAGAAACTTTGGCTGCTAATGCCGAGTTTAAGCTAAAAAAAGTTTTTATAACATTTAATTTTAACTTCCGAATATATTTTAAAGCTATGCTCAGCGTGGAGTTAGACGGTAGGTCGGAAATAGTACTGGCTTGAATTTTGACGTTTCCAAATGATTGAGCATCGCTTAGTTGAGCTTTAATTTTAGCCTCACTCGTTGCAAAAAAAGTAAGTTGATCTTTTGCAGTGGCCTGGTATGAATCTACAACTTTTTGTTGAGCTTGGGCTTCTAATAAAATAGAATTTGCATTGGCAGGGCAATTTGCTATTGGGTTAATTGTAGGTGTTGCGATAGGTATGGGGGTAGGGGAAATAACGCCCACGCAAGTCTGAGTTCTAATTTCAATTAAATCGGTTAATTTTTTCCATGCCCTTGCATGTTCCATTTTTAAGCTGGCCACATTTTTAAGCATATTGGAGGTCTTTAATAGTTCGGTGAAGATTCTAATTTTGGTTTCGCGGATATTTTTTTCTTGATCGGTGAATAGATGATTCCACGCATTCATCTCTAAGAGGGTTTCTCTGGATTCTGAAAACCTAGCTGCTAAAATAGAGGCTTGCATACTTAATAGCAGACTTCTGATTAAATGGCTTTCTTGTTGATTATCCGGGTTTGCCAAGTCATTGCATTTTGCACATTCATCAAAATCAATTATGTTAGAAACATAATCACTGCGGAATTTTACTTCCTCAGCGAGATAAAGTGCATCAGTTGAAACAGAAAGCGAAAAAGAGGGAGCGACGAGAGCTTGATTGCGTTCAGATAAAAGATGCATGGCCTTTCCTGACACTAAAGCCAAAAGATGCAAGTTCTTTACCATCTCGGAAACATCATCTTCGGATATTGGATATAAGGTAATTGCTTGTGTACCTGAAAATGTAGGGGTATCGTTTTTTAAAAGTACATTGAAATTGTCAGCTAGATTTATAGTTTTTAAAGTATTGTCTTTTAACGTGTTGGAAAAATTCTCGGTAGATTTAGCTTTATTTTTTTCAAGAAGTTCTCTGGCATCAATTTCGGCTTGAATAAGTACAAATAAATTTTCTAAAGGGGTTTTGATGGTCTCAATTTGCAAAATAAAATCATCTGCATTTTTTCGTTCATTTAAATTAAGCTGTACAAGTTCATCAATCGTCATGGTTATAGAAGGATCAGCAATATTTTTATTTGATCCGTATCCTAATATTTTTATGAAATTATCTACTTGAGGTGTGGTTGAGGTTTCGTAAGAATTTTTTAGAGGTATATAATTTTCATCGAGGGTTATGATTTTTTCTTCAATTTTATTTAGTGAAAGAATTGATTCAGAAAAATTTTGGTTTTCCAGGTTGGTTAGGTAACTTTGTCTTATAGAGATTTGTTCTTTACTGGTTTTAGTCCTTTGATAAATTCTCTCTAGTAGACTTTTAAAGGAACAGTTCTGGGCATTTCGGGAGGTATTTGAATTCAAAGTTGCTGAACTTGGAATTAAAATAGGAATATTGGGGGATATATCAGAAACCGCGGTGACTTGGTATTCACCTTTTTGATAGTTATATTGTTTGAGGCATTGGTCTTTTATTTTCGTTACTTCTAACTGGCAACCATTTTCAATACTACCGGCACTATCCCATTTTACAGCTGAAGTATTTCTTCTTTTTATACATTCATCATAGAGGTATTTAGCCTCAAGCAAACAACCATTGCTGGGTAAATCAGCTGCTGAAATTGACGTTAAAAAAACCGATATAAACATCGAAAAATATTTTTTCATACATCCCTTAATCGTAATATTTCAAAGTGGAAGACAAAAATTATATATTGGTTTTTTGCATGGATTTACGCCAGCGTCTTACTGCAGGCTTAATTATATGCCCGATCAATTGTTCGTATTTAACTCCCATTTTCTCGGCCATGATGGTGAGATCGCTAAAGCCCGGTGATAGTCCTGGAAGCGGGTTAATTTCAATAAAATAGGGTTCGCCCTCGTTGGAAACTCGAAGGTCGATCCTGGCGATATCTCGGCAACCAGCAACCTTAAAAGCTTTTTTTACAAACGTGGTGATTTTTTTGTTCAAATTCCGATCAATATTAGCAGGACAACACATTTTAAATACTTCGTTGTCCAGTTGGTTTTCAAGTTGTTTTGCTTCGAAGGTATAAACGGGATATTTTGATCTTCCTTTTTTAAATTCAATTTCTAAAATACCCAGTACTTTGGGGTTTGAATCACCGACCACACCAACGGTAAGCTCTCTGCCTTCTATATATTCTTCACATAATAGTGGAGATTTAAATTTTTCTGCAAGTTCATGAATTTTTGCGGTTAATTGTTCATCGGTATCTACAACTGAACTGTCATATATTCCTTTTGAGGTACCTTCCATATTAGGTTTAACTATGACTGGAAAATGGAGATTGTGATTGATTTTGCCAACTGGCAAATCAATAATTTTAGACCTGGGAACTTGAACATCTTCAGATGCCATTAATCGATTGGTAATTGATTTGTTTAGCGTTAAGGCTAAGCAGGAAGCATCGCTCCCGGTGTGCTCAATATTAAGTAAGTCGCAAATAGCAGGGACTTGAGCTTCACGGGCTTGTTTATTGATTCCTTCCGCAATATTAAAAACAATATCAATTTCTTTTTCAATTAAATTTTGGGATAGATTTCGATCAGCTTCAACTAAGAGGGTTTCATATCCGTTAGCTTCAATAGCGTTTTTGATGGCATTGACTGTGTTTTCTGAATCAAATTCCGCTTCATTTTCGTAGTCATAATCAGAATGTGTTTTTCTTTTGAGATTAAAAACCAATGCCACTCGAGGATCACGTTTAACAATTTTTCGAGCAGAGGTAAGTCTACTCGTTTTAAGTTTTAGTCTTTTGATAGCCGCACTAACAATAGATTGAATAGTTGAAGTGTAATCCATGTTTAAAAGTTGAGTAGCTTCAAAAATACCTGATCGGGGCTGTAAACTCGGGAGAGCATTGAATTCAATAAAGAAAACATCGCCTGTTGGCGTAATTCGAAAATCAGCCCGGCCGAAGTCATTAATAGCGAGAACTTGAATTATCTTTCGCATGTAAGTGGTGATTTTTTTCTTGCTACCTTCGTCAATATTGGCAGGACAGATAACCCCTACTTTTTCATCAAAAATATTTTTTAAATCATAATCATAAATCCATTCGCCGTTATATTTAGGTCCGGAATATTCCACAGCTTCTAGGATGCCATTATTTCCTATTCCGTGAATGTAGGGGACGACAACGTCTTTACCTTCAATATATCTTTCAACTAAAATACCTTCTGGATACTCCTTAAGACATTCCTCTGCGTAAGACAGTAACTCTTCAACATTTTCGCATTTTGACCTGGATGAAATACCTTTACTTGAGCCTTCAAAATTAGGCTTAACAAAAACCGGAAATTGGAGATCCTTTACAATAATTTTTAATTCTTTTTTATCGGAGATGAAGTAACTATCCGGAGTTGGAATTCCTTTTGAGGCAACTAATTGTTTGGTTAAAAATTTATCTAAAGTTAAGAAGCAAGCATAGGGACCACTTCCTACATAAGGAATTTTCAATTGATCAAAATTAATGGGAGCCAGGCACTCTCTGCCAATTCCATAGAAGCCTTCAGCGGTATTAAAAACTAAATCGGGAGCTACTTTCTTAAGTTCACCAACCCAAGAACCATCTTTGGTCATCTCGATTTGGAAAACTTCATTTTGTCCATTATTTGAAAGCCCTGCCGTAATTGAATCTATGACTTCTGGGGTATCGAATTCAGCTTCTTCGGTTTTATTATCTCTTTGTTTATTGAAGATAAATGCAATTTTCATCTAAACCTCGTAGAATAGGGGAATTTTTGATCGATAATTTTTGTTTGAAGTGGAATCTTGTTCATAAAGCATCTTGGTTTACGTTTATCTTTTTTTAAGCTTGTTGCAAAGAAAAAAAAAGAAAATAATTAAGTTAGATTTGTGGACAAATTTTTTTTTTGTGCTTTTATTAATGTAATATTTAATATAAATACGTTCACTGGCAGGGCGACTAAAAAATGTCATAAAAAATAAGAAACGTATTGATCATTTCTTGGCATGATGGTGTGTTTTTTATAGTATATACCTGATGAAAAGGGGAGACTGAGTATGATTGAATTTGATGAAGATCTGGATTTTTCTTTTGATTGGGATGATGAGTATGAAGTTACTGACTCTTCCAAGGCCCGTTTGCAAAAAGATGGCAAAAAGAAAAGACCAAATAAAAAGAAAGTCTCAGATATAGCGGCTCCCCCCAAAATGAGCCAGATATCAGGTAAGGTTATTCCTACTGAGCCAGGAAATCTGAGTGCGGGAATCTCACTTAAAACTGACGCTAAGGTTTACGAAATAGAGATGGATGACGTTGGCAAAAAGCTCACCAAAGAATTGTATCATGAGGTATTAGTCTGCGGGTACGAGAAGAAAGAAGGGAATCGACTAATTTTATCAGTTAAAAACTACATATAAAAAAGGCTCCTTCTGGAGCCTTTTTTATAATTAATTATCACTATCGTATTCAGTATTTTCGGAAGAATCATAAGTCTCATCTATAGAGATGGTCTCCGGGCTGGAAGAGCTGTCGTATGAGGGGGTTGGTGCAGGTGAGGGTTCTTCTTCTGTAGTAGTTTCTTCCATTGCAAACACACTTAGACTTAATAAAGTGATAAGAAGCATTGCCAATAATCTTTTCATGTCTATCTCCTAAAAATTGTGAATCTAAATTTCTGTTAAAAAGCAAAAAAACGAAACAACTAATAATAATACATCTGTTGGGGAAAATACTAGATTATAAAAATTATTTCTAACTGGTGAAATCTCGTGACCCGTTGCGTTGTGCGCTATGACCGTTTTTTTACTAAGTCACTTTCTCCCTGGTTTTACTTTCCAATGATATAGAAAAAAATTTTTTTCCAAGCTACTATTAATGAATGTGTTTAAAGGGGGAAATCTTTTATGCAGAAATTAATGGTTCAAATTTTATTGATACTTCTTACAGCCTCAAATCTTTTGGCCATAGAACCTTTGGAATTCATATCTAGAACGGAGTTATTTGAAAATGACAAAAATAATGAGGGGAAACTGATCCCCCAAAAAGAGGTCAGAGATCAAATGAAGTTTGATATTGATAGTGGCAGTTATAAATTAAAAGATAATTCTTATAAACTGAGCATAGATAAATATATGGGTGGTAATAATCAGTATTCTCGTATCACGGAATGGCACCTTACTCCACGAAGTTGGTATAGCAAATTTACTGATTACAAGGAGAAAATTATCATTGGAATGACTTCATTATTCGATACCGAAGGAAATTTAGTTATTCGTACCGAATGCAATGTTTTTGAAGGAGGTCTATACTCAACGTCCAGAGGTTGTGGTTCCGCAACAGCAAAACGCTGTGAAATAGCACAAGCTCTTAATAATAAAATAAATAAGATTGAAGCTTTTCATAATAACTGTATGAACACTTTTAAGGATATAGAAAATTTTGTTAATGATACAACTGATATTGAACTTATTAAAAATAGTTACGATCACTTGGACACAGATCAGGATTTGCCTGGTAAAATCAAGAAAGCTGTTGAGGATGATGGTCGGCGAGGAAATTTATTGGATACCCTGGATGTAAATATAAAAATGCTTAAGGGAACCATCGAACTTTGCGATAAATATTCCAAATTTTTTAAACAGGAACCAATCCAATCCCAAGTAGATAAAAAGGAAACGACAATAGTAAAACCTAATTGATTGATTATATGGTTAGTTCGATGTAGGCGCTAGCACTTAATACATACATCAAAGCTTGCTTAAGTGCTTGATTGATTGGTTTTATCTTAGTGTTATCTGAACATTCCATTAATAAGATTTTGTTTGAGAATTCTCCGATAATTGGAGCGCAATCTAAAGTTATTTGATCAAAATCTATTGATTTTTGTTTTTTTATTTCTTTGCATACACTCAGAATATTTTTACCGATTTTATTCTTCACAGCCGCTGCACCGAAGGATCGGCATACACAAGGCCTGTGCTTATAATTGGAACATCTTCCCTTTTTGCCATCTTCCGAAAGCTTAATATAAAAAATACAGTGACTAGTTTCGTTTAATTGCTCAAGAGTATCTAAAACTTTTTCAGCCAATTTTTGGTCGTATAAATCCAAAGCAGTAGGAATCATCTCTAAGATTGATGCGCTAACTTCGGTACTGAGGCAACATTCTCCACAATCAGGTATGCAAGTTAAACCGGTTTTTTGTTGAAAAGCTTGAAAAAAGTCGTGAGACTCATCATAAATTTCCATGATTTTAGAAGCTAATAATCTAAGTCTTTGCATAAATAAGCTGCTCACTCACTCACCAGATAACATGCATTTTATTTGAAAAAATCGAAATGACAATGGAAAATCATTAGCAACCTTTTGCTTTGCTTAATGGTCTTGGCAACATCTTCGAGTTTATTTTATGCAAATAAAGACCGAAACCACTAGATTAACACCTATAAAATTTGCTAAATTATGCATAGATGCTTAAAAAAATATATATCGAAATCACCAATATTTGTAATCTCAATTGTTCTTTTTGCGTGCAAACTAAACATAAAAAAAAATCAATGAGTACCAATGAGTTTCATCATATTTTGAAACAGGTCGCCCCACTGACTGAAGAAATTTGTCTACATGTTACTGGAGAGCCGTTGTTACATCCAGATTTTTTGGAGATTATGCATTTATGTGAGCAGATGCAGGTAAGCGTGCAATTGAC
>MEPW01000045.1:12276-51483 GCA_001769975.1 Bdellovibrionales bacterium RIFOXYA1_FULL_36_14
TGCTGATAAAAAAATAAAGGAGTATCTTTTGCCGATCCTAGATTTTATCAAGAAAGGGAGTCTTTTACGTCCTGAGTTGTATTTTAATTTAAGACTTTGGAACCAAGGGGATAAAAACGATGACAATACAGAAGTTTTTAATATAGTTGAAAAATATTTTGATCTTATGATTAAGCGGGAAGTGGATGTTGGTGGAATTAAATCTAAACGTATTTGGAATCGATTATACCTGCATTTTGACTCACGTTTTGAGTGGCCTTCTGAGGAGGGGGTTTGTTTGGGCAGTGTTGGACAATGTAAAGGGCTCATTGATCATATTGGTATTTTGGCGGACGGAACTGTCATACCTTGTTGTTTAGATACGGACGGGGTTATGTCACTTGGAAATTGTTTATATGAACCTCTTGAAAATATTTTGAGAACTAGTCGAGCTAACCTAATAAAGCAGGGATTTAATCAAGGGATGTTGGTAGAGGGGTTATGTCAGAGGTGTAGTTATATCAGGCGCTTTTCAAATAAGTTAAAAAAGAGACTTAAAGGCCAGTAAAAAAAGTATTAATGCGGCTACTAAAGTAGATTTTTGTTTTAATCTACTAATGGCCTTATTTCCTAATAGACAACCCAGATAAGAATTCATAATAGTTACAATACCAATAAGTATGAGTGGAAAAACCAGCTTGGTGTGCGCAAGACCTAGGACTGAGCCTATTAAAAAAGCATCAATGCTGGTAGCAATTGCAAGTGTTGTTAGGCATTTATAACCCTCACATGTGCAGTATTTTATTTGCTCAGTATTTTCTTTTGAAAAATAATCGTAGGATGTTTTTAAGCCAAGTAAAAAAAAGACACTAAAGGTTAAGATACTAGTGTAGCTATCCAAAAAGTTTTTTAGAAAGGTGTTAGAGAAATAGTAACCAATTAGGGGCATGATTGCTTGAAACGTTCCGAAGGCTAGAGAGATTTTTATAAATTTAGGGTAATTATTTTTTTTTAGTTTGATGCCACAACTCATAGAGACTGAAAAGGCATCCATGGAAAGTGCGATTGCGATGAGAAATAGGTCAATAAAGTTAAGTCCCACAAAAAGATCCTTAATTTGAGAGGTTACTTTTGTTTCAGGTATTCAAAGAGTTTATGTAGATTACCGGTTTTTTTCTTTCTTTTAACTGGTGCTTTCTTCGGTGCAACTGGTTTGATTTCTTTCTTGGGTAGAGGTGCTTTTTCAGTAAAACGATCATTTGCCTCACTGACTTTTAAAGTTCTTCCATCAACAATTTTTCCATTGAGTGCTTTAATGGCCAAAAGAGCCTCAGAAGTTCGGTACATGCGGACAAAAGCATAGCCTAACTTCTTCTCGCTATCAGGATCAATCATAATTTCAATGGATTTAACTTTGCCAAATTTGGAAAAAAGAAACTTGATCCCTTCTTCGTCTCGTCTATAGTTTAGATTTCCAATGTAGACGGTTTTGCCTGTATCTTTACTCTTTTCAATGGTTTTGACTGTTTTTTTTACTTTTTTGTCTTTTTTCTTTTCCATAATATCCTATTAATTTAATAATAGGTGAAACTAACATGATCGATTTTATTCGTCTATCTTGAAAACTAGGTCATATAAGGAGTATAGTGTGGTGTCTGATTGCTCATGCTCTTACTCTTAAACACGGGACGTTTATGATTTACGATCATCTGGATAACTTAAATAAGCATTTACCAAGTCTAGTATCTCAGAAAATCTTATCTTTTTTAAAAACTCCGCCAATAGAAGATAAAAAATTTCATATAGAGGATGATAACATTTTGGCGATTACATCCACCTATCTCCCTCGTCTTTTTACAGATGGACTTTATGAATCTCATTTTAAATATATTGATTTGCAAATTATGATTAGTGGTGAGGAACTTGTTTACTATCATCCTATTAATAAATTGATTAAAGAAAAAGAAGACCGGGTCAAAGATATTATATTTTACAAAAAAACTGATCAGGGGGTTTTCTTTCCCATTACCAATAAAATGTTTACGCTCTTATACCCTCAAGATGGACACCTTCCAACTGTTGGATATAATCTGGACAAAAAGCTGCGCAAAGTTGTTTTCAAAATTAATAATAGTTGGATTCACCCTTAATTGATTATGTCTAGCCTGGAAAAAGTACAGCACTCCATTGATGGTACGATGAAGATGCTTTATAGGCTTTCTGATGGCCACTGTGTTGAAACCGTGGCGTTACCCTTCCGAAAAAAATATACGCTTTGTTTATCGTCTCAGGTGGGATGTCGTTTTAATTGTGCTTTTTGTTTAACCGGCAAACAGCAGTTTCAAAGAAGTTTAACTTCCACGGAAATAATTGATCAGTATCTACGTGCTTGGCATTATCTATTGGAACATAAAAAAACTATTGCGACGGCAAATATCGTTTTTATGGGTCAAGGTGAGCCGCTTGATAATTTTGAAGCAATTAAAGAAGGTATCATATATTTTATGCAGACCGATGGAATCAAACTTGGTCCGAGACAAATAACGGTATCTACCGCAGGATATCTTCCTGGTATAAAACGCTTTTTGGAACTACCTCCGATTAATTTGGCAATTTCTCTTCATAGCGCCATTAACGAAAAAAGAAGCCAAATAATGCCTATTAATAAAAAATATCCGATTGGTGATATTATTGACGTGGTAAAAAATTTTCCGCTGGCAAAGAAACAGTATTTGGCTTTTGAGTATTTGCTGATAAAAAATTTTAATGATCAAATGGATGATGCCAATCATTTATTTACGCTTATAAGAGAACTTAAGTCGATTGTTAATATTATTCCATTTAACCCTTATAAAGGAACAGAATTTATAAGACCAACCCAAACAGAAGTGGAACAATTTAAACAACTGTTGGTCAGGTTAAGACTTCGAACGATGATAAGAGCAAGTCGAGGCCATGATATTATGGCAGCTTGTGGTCAGCTAAGATCTCCCAGTCATCAATGATTCTAAGAGCAAGAATGTCACTGGCGCTGGTTAAGATTAGGGAAGGATCTGTTCTGGCACAAGATCCTGCGTAGTGATGGAACACTATAAAGGTGCTAATTTGGATGTTTTTATCATCTACTTTGGGTAGCGAAAAATATTCCTGAAAAATATAATTTTTCTTATCAAATTGCCCGTCAGTGTTGAATAAAATATCACCATCTTTTTTAACGATTTTAATATTTTCTCCACATCTTCCTGAAATTGGTTTAATGACGTAGCTATCTTTAAATAGATCTTCATTAAAATCAAAGCTACTTTTTAGAAGGTTGGGATGATCAGGATAGAGTTCAGTGAGTATGGGTAATACCGCTTTGTTGCTGGGAATAATTGTCCAGAAAGGCTCGAATATTTGAATTTTTTCATGTAGAAGAATATCAAAAAGTTTCGGAGAGTGAAGTGGAGTTCTTCTTTGCTCAAGAAAATTATCAAGATTTTCACAATCTTCGATATTTGCATTTCGCAATTGTTCAAGCACAGTTTCCCAGGCCCACGTTTTCCAGATTATTTTAACTTTAGTGCCATCAGCATCCACTATGTTGCCATTTTTATCAAAAGAGAAGGCATCAACACCGCAAATTGCTTTGCAGGTAAAACCGGCTAGTTCAATACATTCTTTCATAAAAAGGGTATGATAGGTTTCTTCGGGGTTATCGTCATACAGTAAATGGACTATGTGACTACCATCTACTCTTTTCCAAGCGGCAACCAGGTCAGGTTGTAATCTTTCTCCTGTGCCATTTCCAATATCGCAACCAAAGTGATCGGCCCATTTCAGTTGAACTTTACCGCATTCCATGTAGCAAGATGCTGAATCAGCGTTATATTCATAAACTTTAAGACCCTGATTGGACATCGTAAAATCAAGTCTACCAGTAATCATTTGATTGTATTGGCTACTCCATGATTTTTGCAGTTTGGGCCAAATAATTGGTGGAATTGAAAAATGCGAAAGTAAATCAGGATTACTCATAATATGGTCAGTCGTTCGAAGAAACATCATGTGTAATTCATTGCTGACCCGCTTAAGTTCCTGTTCTGCCGATTTTGATATACATAAAAATTTATACTGATCTTCGTCTGAGCTAGTTAATTTATGTCCATTCATCACTTTGACATAAACATTTTCATCTTCATTGGCGACGTTTAACCATGAGTGAGACGATTGATTATTTTCAGGAATTCTTCTTAATATTATGTTTAACAACGTGGGATTAATACTTGAGGGTTTTTCGCTATAGGAGGCATCTTGGGTCTGAATTACCCAACCAAGTATTTTGGCTTTTTCACATTCACATTTTATCCAATAACCACCATCTTGATCAATAACTGCTTTTAATTCTCTGGAATAATTTTGATTTTCAACCCAGATGGTATCATCTACATTTTGTTCAATAATTCTAATTTTATCATCAAGTACTTCAGTGACAATGGCCACGTGACCAGTAACTTCGAATTGTCCTCCTTCGTCCCAAATAAGTAAACAGCCAGGCTCAGGATGCCTTTGGGAGCCATTTTTAAATGAGTGTAGAGGTAATGTGTCCGAAGTTTTGGTATGGGGATTTTTAATATCTTTTAGTTTGAAAATATCATAGGCCATAGGCACATCTTCAAAAGTGTAACCAGTGTTAAGATACATCCATCTTCTAGCTAACTCCACACATTGCCATTTGAATCCCATCCAGATGTTATCAAAATAACTTCTAAAGGAATCACGATCAGATTTTATTGATTTTTTTATACTATCATAATTTGATGAATATACCTTGAGGCCTTTAGGGCCAATACCAAGAAGTGTGTCAAAAGGGGCTTTAGTTGGTTTTTTTGTATTCATTTATGTAAGTGAAAAAATTTATCAAAATTTACCAGTAATTATGCTTTTTTACAACTTGGTTAATCTTCTGGTTGAGTAAATTATCATTTCTATACTATAGAATTTTTTTTCTAAAAGATATAACAGCAATAAAATAAATCATACTACTTAAAATAATAATAACTGGACCGGAAGGCGCATTAATTTGATAACTTATAGAAAGTCCTGCAATTATGGTAAATAGTGAAATAATAATGGAATAAATAATCATGCTTTTAATATTTTTGGATATGACGCTAGCAATTCCGGAAGGAATCGTAAGCATGGCAACAATCATTACAATACCCACCACATTAATCAGCATGACTACCGTTATTGCAATGAGTATTAGTAAGAGCAGGTAGTAAAATCTGGTATTGATTCCTCGAAGCCTCGCAAATTCCTCATCAAAACAAATGGAAACAAATTTATTAAAAAATAAAATGGTGGTGGTTAAAACTAATACATCAAGTACCACAACCGTTATCAGATCTTCATATCCCACCATCAAAATGCTGCCAAAGAGATAACTCATTGGATCGGTGTAACCGGGGGTGTAATAAATGAGAATTAAGCCAAGGGCCATGCCAAATGCCCATAAGGCCCCAATTAAAGTATCTTCGCGTTCTTTGTAGTAGATAGTGAAAATACCGATGAGTAAAGCTGAAACTACTGCCATTAAAATCGCTCCGATTTGAGGAGTCATCCAAGTCACTTGATGAACTTGATTTAAATACATTCCAAGACCAATTCCGCCCAGGATGCAGTGGGAAATAGCACCGGCAATAAAGCTAACTCTTTTTATTACGACAAAGGTTCCCATGGTGCCAAAAGCCAAGGAAGCAAAAATTCCAATCAAGGTGGCATACATAAGAAAAGTCATATCAGGATTAAATATATCAACAAAATATTGGATCATTTGCTTTTTACCTCATGGTCATGGGCCACATACTGATATTTTTTGGAAATAATATCTTGAAAATTTTTTTCATTTATTTCATGTGGATAGTGGATATGGGAATCCTTGTTAATACATATAACATAATCAACCAAGGAGGATACGAATTGGTATTCGTGAGAGACCATAACGATACTCATTTCGGCATTGAGATTCTTTAAAAGCTCTAAGAGAATTTGTTCATGATGAGTATCTATGCCGGCACTTGGTTCGTCGAGAATTAAAATTTTCGGGTGGCAAGTGAGCGCTCTAGCAATTAAAACTCTTTGTTTTTGTCCACCTGATAATGAAGAGAAAAAAGCATTTTGATATTCGAGCACATTCATTTTGATCATAGCTTTTTTAGCATTTTCATGATCTTTTTTAGTGTATAGGCCAATAAAGCGGTGACCAAGGCATCCCATCAAAACCACTTCCTCCACCGTAATTGGAATCTGAGGGTCAAAAACTAGTTGTTGTGGAAGATAAGCAATTTTGTGCGGATTCTTGCCTGGCATTGCTCCAAATATTTTTACGCTTCCTGACTGGGGTGACAAAAGACCAAGTAAAATTTTAACTAAGGTAGTTTTGCCTCCGCCATTAGGACCGATAATGCCAACAAAATCATTTTCTGAAATACTAAATGAAACTTGCTCAAGAACATTCATATGTCCACGTTCATAAGCAAAATTTAGTTTATCAACTTCTATAATATTTTTTTTCATTGGTTTATTCGTAAGCCTTTTTAATGGCAGCAGCCATGTTCAGATAATTTTTTAATATGTTTTTTTCCAGAGGGTTGATGGAAATAACTTCACCGTTAATCCCTCCTGCAATCGTTTGGGCGGCTTTGATCGAAAATTGTGGTGAAACAAAAATGACTTTTGTTTTTTCTACTTTAGCTTGCTTGATAATATTAACAATATGTCTGGGCGAAGGGGATTTGCCTTCGAGTTCGATGGATTCTTGCAATAAATTAAACTCATCCAAAAAATATCCAAAAGCAGGATGGAAAACAAAAACTTTTTTTCCTTTAAGCGGGGCTAATAATTGATGAGACTGATTAACAGCTTTACTTAGCTCATTTAAAAATTCTTTTAAATGAGCTTGGTATTTCGACTGATTACCAGGATCATGCTTTGAAAGAGTGGAAGAAATTATTTGGGCCATATTTTTTATAGCATCTTTTGATAACCAAATATGAGGATCAAGTTCGTTGTCATGATGTAGGTGATTGCTTTGTTGCTCATGCATTTGATCTGATTCCACCTTTCTTTTAGTGAAGTTTTGATCCAGCATAACAATAGTTAGTTTTTTTTGATTTTTTATTTTAGTTAAAATTATCGATTCAAATTGAGCCCCAACTGCAAAATAAAATTGGGCGCTGCCAAGGTTTTTAATTTGTTCAGGCGATGGTGTATAGGTGTGGGGATCTTTGCCCTGACCGATAAGGGTGGTTGTTTTCACAAGATCTTTGCCGATTTCTTCCACTACGAAAGTAATCGGTTCAATGCTGGTAATAACGTTGATCTGGGCGTAGGTGTTATAGATTAAAAAAAAGTTAATTAGGCATAAAATTACTTTCATGTTATTTCCTGCATTTGATAATGTTGGCATTACACTTGGTACATTCATTAATGGAATGGCTTTTTAAAAAAGTATTCAGATGATTCATCTCATCTTGAGTCATAGTGCCTTTTCCTCGACAAAGCGGGCAAGTGTGTTTCATGGCCTGTAAAACAGCCTCTCTAATGAAGTCTGAACTGTTTGGGAGTGACTTAATATATTTTGCCAGATCGGAGTCGACTTTGAATGTGATGACTTCTTTGGAGTGATTTTTTTCTTTCATAGAAAGAAAGTATTACAAAGTAATACTTTCTGTCAATTCCGCTCTAGTTTTTACATTTTTGCTTGATTCGATCAGAAGAACCACCTCTATCGTCAGCGACATCTGCCATAATTTCCCAGTCTATCGGGCAACCGATATTTCCTTCGTCCAGTAAGAGATCAATTATATCATAGCGTTTATAATATATGGCGGTATAGAGAGGTGTTCTTTTTATAAAATCTCCATTGAGATTGATTTTTAGTGCTTCGTAATCTTTTATTGATGTTTTTATAAAATCATCGTCATGTTGGGCATATACATCGATTCCTTTAAATGCGTAAGGATCAGGGATTTGTTCAATAAGGTAGGGACTGGTTGTAAAGTAAGGAGGAAGGTTCGGTTGGTCAGGAATTGGATTTGGGTAGGGGGCAGAATAGTATTTTATATGTTTAGTAAGAATCGACATCGCATAATAGTGGCCATACGCTGCGATGATATGGATTGGATACATTGAGTTATTGCAGCTATAATGGATAAATTTCCCATCACCTGTATGTTCTAAAATGAATTTGAAAATACTTGTATCGGGATTAGTGTTATTGGTGTTTGTTGCGTAGATTGCGGCAATTTGCGGAAGAGTTAGATTATAATAAATCGAATCAGCGAATTTTGGATTAAAGCAACTGGATCTAAATCTGATCGTTGCAACTTCGTCATAAAGGCGTTTAACTTCTGCAAAGTTTTGTTGAACAATCGCATCAGCCACTCGTTTAAAAATTTCTTCGCTTGATCCAGTTAATAGTTCTGTGTTTCGTTCTGTTTTATCATCTTTGTTCCGACTTCCTCCTCCTGAGCACGAAGTTAATGCAGCAATAGTTAATACAAGAAATATTACATAAAATTTATTCATAAGGACTCCCAAATCATTTACTGTATTTTTAACATGTAGCAAGAAAGAGGTCAATATCTTCAAATGATTTTGGTAAAATGTATATTGGTTTACTGCTTATTTATGATAGGGGTGGTTAGTGTTGATCGTTTGGGCCCGATAGAGCTGTTCAATCAATATAAGTCGGGCCATTTTGTGAGGAAAGGTGAGCATAGAAAGGGAGATTTTTTCGTTGGATTTAGACAGGAGATCTTCTCCAAATCCAGTCGATCCACCTATGATTAAAAAAAGAGATCCAGCGGTTTTTTCAAAATGATTATAAAGCCATCTTGAAAAGGAAACACTATCCATTTGCTTGCCTTTTTCAGAAAGTAAGATAACCATTCCTTTGGAGTTAGGATTTAATTGATCAATTTTTTTTAAAACCAGACTGGCTTCAATGGTGACATCTTCTTTTTGGGATTTAATTTCATGAATATTTAATTTGAAAGCCTTGATTTGTTTTAAGTAATGTTCTTCTAAGGCGAGTAGGTTATGATCTTTTAATTGTCCTACTACAATGAGGTTGAGCTCTTTCATTAGAAATAGTTTTTATCCGATTGTTCTTCATCGGTTTTTTTGTCTTCTTCGGGCGTTGAATAGTAATAATCAACGGGAATGTCTATGCGCTTGGCTTCTTTCCACACATCATCAAGGTCGTACACCTCTCTAGCCGATGATACAAATACGTGGACAATGATGTCACCAAAATCTAATAATACCCAGTCAGATTCATTTAAGCCTTCAATGGATCTTGCGCAAAAGCCATGCTTTTTAAGTTGGACGCTGATATTATCTGCCATGGATTTAGCTTGAGTTGTGTTGGTGGCAGAGGCAATAATAAAATAATCAGCCAGCGAGCTGATTTTGTTTACATCCAATACTTTTAAACTTTCGCCTTTTTGGTTACCCAGTAACCACGCCGTAGCCATGGCAATGTTTAAAGGATATGGAAATTTTTTATTTTTAATAATTTTACCAATTTCTTTATCTACAAAACTCAAATTCATTTTAATTCCCTTCCACTTAATACTGTTTTAAACATTAGTTGTTTTAAACGATCGATATTTCGTCCCGAAACAGATGAAATAGGTAAGACTTTTTTATCCAACTGTTCTTCAAAATATTTTTGAAATCTGGATATTTCATCGTCGGTCATCGCATCGATTTTAGTCAGACAAATAATTTCTTTTTTTTCTTCAAATTCTTTTTTATATTGAAGTAATTCATTTTTTACCGTCATATAACTTTCAAAAGCTTCAAATTCTTCCAGGCACCAAGAGCAATCTACTAGGTGTACAAATGAGGTCGTTCTTTCAATATGTTTTAAAAATTTGATTCCCAGTCCTTTACCCTCAGATGCTTTTTCAATTAAGCCTGGTATATCGGCAACTACAAAGGATTGATCATCAAGTTCTACGACGCCAAGATTAGGTTCTAAAGTGGTGAAAGGATAGTCAGCAATTTTAGGCTTTGCCGCAGAAATTCGAGAGATGAGAGTGGATTTGCCTGAATTGGGAAGCCCCACCAGAGCTATGTCGGCAAGCAACTTTAATTCCAACTCAACTTCCATCGACTGACCTTCATCACCTTCTTGAGAGTATCTAGGTGCCTGGTTAGTGGAGCTTTTAAAATTAATGTTTCCAAGTCCACCACGACCACCCTTAAGTAACAAAGCTTCTTGTTGGTCAGTGCTTAAATCAATCAGGGTTTCGCCAGTACTTGCATCTCGAATAAGAGTTCCAATGGGAACTTTTATATAAATGTCCTCACCATATCTTCCATGTTTTTGTCTTCCGGCACCACTTTCACCATCTTCTGCTCTATAAATTTTTTTTCCTCTAAAACTGGCCAAGGTGTTCAGATTTTTATCAGCTACGAAATAGACGCTTCCGCCATAACCGCCATCGCCACCGTCTGGGCCACCCCAAGGAATATATTTTTCCCGGCGAAAACTGGTGCAGCCGTTTCCACCTTTTCCTGAAATAATTGTAATCGTAACTTCGTCTATAAATCTCATGTTTGTCTTTAAAAAAAAAGGAACTTCTACTTATGAGGTGAAGCTCCTTTTTTACCTTTTTTGTATAAAAATAATCTTTAAGCGTTTACAACAGAAACGATTTTTCTTTTCTTGTTGTAATGACCAAATTTTACTTGTCCTTCTTGGATTGCAAAGATTGTAAAATCTTTACCCATGCCAACACCCTTTCCAGGATGAAATTTGGTTCCACATTGTCTTACAATAATATTTCCAGAGACAACGTGTTCTCCGCCGTATTTTTTAACTCCCCTCATCTTAGGGTTGGAATCTCTACCGTTACTTGTTGAACCACCAGCTTTCTTATGTGCCATAAAAACTCCTTATTCTACTACTTTTGGCCTAAATATTTTGTGGCCCACTTGTTATCCGATTCAATCTTCATAATTTTGCCACTACCATTATGAACTTCAGTAATTAAAAGTGCTGTATATTGCTGGCGATGGCCATTTTTTCTTTTCCAGCGACCTTTTCTTCTTTTTGAAACAATTACTTTTCTGCTTTTGTCGTGTCTTATGACATGAGCTACAACTTTAGCGCCTTTTACCGTTGGTTCACCTACAATCGTGTTTTCACCACCTACAAAAAGAACTTTGTCGAGTTCAACTTTAGAACCTTCATCTGCTTGAAGCTTTTGAACGTCAATTAGATCACCAGCCGACACTTTGTATTGGTGACCTCCAATTTCTACGATGTTATACATGAAAGACTCCTTGCCTGTGACAAACTTACGGGGAGCCTAAAACTGGCTTCTTGGGTCCCAAAGTTTAGTCAAAAATTTAATGAACTTATGACTTTTATTAGGTTTTTACATATATGTCAAGCATATAGGGTGGACGATGAAAGATATAATATTAAATTTTACTGAACTAAATTCCGAGAAGTGTAGGAGGAAGGAAGGTATTTTTAAAAATACTAGGACATGGAGGTGATATGGATTCCAAAATTGAGAAGGAATACACATATTTTCAATACTATAAAGATTTGAACATTCCAATATTTATAAAGTTATCCTTGGCTGAATTTGAAATAGATATGGCAAGTTTTCTAAACGAAATTTGTTTTTCACAATTAACTAGTCAAGAATTTAAAAAATTTGAAGAGTCAGTTAAGGATAAGTCAAAAATTAAAGTTTTAAGGCTGTCTGAAGCGACCCCATCCGTAGCACACAATATTCATTTTTTAAATGAAGGTGATTTGTATGGCCTTGAAAGTATATCCTATAAAAAAAATTATAAGATCTATAGGTATAAGGGAATTTCTATAGGGATATTTTCTGTAGGAGCCAGAGAGTGGGAACTTGGATGCTTTAGCAATTTTGGTGTCAGTGCCAACCGGCCAGCTTGTGTTACCGTAATTAACCGATTTTTGTCTTGGGCCATGTCACCATCAGGTGTGGTAGGATTTTGGGGAGTACCTGTAGATGAAGGTGTAGTGGTGATGAGCCAACAAGATGCCAAAGGTGAGGCGGTTTTTTTTGATCTATACAAAAATGTAGTTTATACGCTGGATGGGGTAAAAAAAATAGGGCCTAATTTTGTGGTAATGCGACTTGATCGGATACTTCGAAATAGGAATATTAAAATGTCATCAAGCGAATTAGCGAGCTTTTTAGCCGTCAATTGCTGCTATTTTGATACTGATGGACTGAGCCTACCTATAAGACAAATGATTAGAACTATTTCTCTTAACATATCAGGGTTAATTCATCCCAAAGACAATTTTAAACCAAGAACTGATTTGTCCCTTTAGCTTATCTTTAGTAAGATAAATACAATAATGTGTGTTTTTTAATACTAAGGGACAAAATATGCATGCAATACAGATTGATCCGGTAATACTCCATTTAGGCGCTTTGCAGATTAGATGGTATGGTCTTATGTACGTGGTCGCCTTCGTAATCGGCGGCCATATCCTCAAGAAATTGGCGCAAAGTGGTTTTTTAAAAATCCCAGAAAACAAGGTGGATTCTTTATTATTCTGGTGCTTGATTGGTATGTTAGTTGGAGCACGCACGTTCTACGTTTTTCTTTATAACTGGGATCATTATTCTAATTTTCCAATGGAAATGATTGCTATTTGGAAGGGGGGGCTCAGTTTTCATGGTGCTCTGGTTGGAATTATTACAGCTATGTTTTTATTTGCTAAGAAATGGAAGCTACATTTTTTTCATATTGCTGATTGTATAGCTGTGTGTGGTAGCCAAGGACTTTTCTTTGGACGGATTGGTAATTTTATTAATCATGAGTTGTACGGTAGAGCCACGGATGTCCCCTGGGGAATGATTTTTAGCGGAGGTGGCCCCTATCCGCGGCATCCCTCACAATTATATGAGGCGATTTTTGAAGGACTGGTTTTGTTTTTAATTCTCTTACTTGTATCCAAAAAAACCAAGTATTACGGGGTGGTTTCAGGTCTGTTCATGGGAGGCTATGGATTCTTTAGGTATGTAATAGAGTTTTTCAGAGAACCTGATGTGCAGCTGGGATATTACTTGGGAGGCACGACCACGATGGGACAAATACTTTGCTGGTTGATGATACTTGCAAGCGTTGGAATTATTCTATACGCCTATAAAATAAAAATTCCTACTTCCAAGAACTCTGATTTAGCATCTGCTTTAAAATAGGCACGTACCCAGGTAGATCACTCTTATTTGTCATGACAGAATAAAAAATGGGGAAACAAGTGATTGTGCACTCTGCTCGATAGAAGTGCTTGGCATCTTTTATATTCTTCCAGGTATAACTAGCACTTTCCTCGTATTTTGAATAAATGTCTTGTTTTCCGAGCTTCTTGATCAGGGAAGCATGAAATATATCATGGACAAAATAACTGGGAAGACGGACATAAAAGTCCACTGATTTTTCTTTATAATATTGAACAAATACTGGGAAGGTGTATCTTTGATGGTTAATTAAATATTTATTTATTTTATAATCAGCATTACTTAAGATGCTGGAACCCTTATTATATTTTTTTTCAATTGATTCCAAAGTTTTATCTGGATAAAAATCCTCAAGTATTTCCAAGCTGAAATTATAGTTAAAGGCATCAACCTTCGCGTACAATTGCCAAGAGAAGGCAATCAACATAAAAAAAATAACTTTTTTCATTGATTATTTTGTTTTTGGAGAATCATATTAACTAAGATAATAATACATTGTAGGGTTGTGCATAGCGGGAAAAACTTGACTGCTGATAGTTTACGTTTCAGAATAATAATAATTAATGTATTATACTAATGGTCGATAAACCTCTAAAACGACTTTGGAGGACGGAGCATATTTTATGATTTTATGGAAGAAACATAGTACTCACCTGACTAACCTTATCTCCTTGTTTTTAATAGTTAATTTGGTAGCCTGCGGTCAGATGGGAACTAGTGATTCAGATATGAGTAGCAAGACGAAGAAGATCGTTGAAAAAATAGACTCAAAAACTCAAGAACAAGCAGATAAGCTGGAAAACAACGGTTCCAGTATTTTAGGAAGCTCTATAGTGGAAGGGCCAGTGGTCAATGGCAAGAAAACTTACTTCCTTTATGGAGCAGAACATCTTGAGCTAGATAACTACTACTTCGATATACCCGTGGTCTATAACTCTGCGGTTAAAATGTGGATTAAATACTTTCTTAACAAAGGGAGAGGATTTTTTGAAAGATACGGTGCCAGAGCAGGCAGGTACGCCCCATTAATGGGAAAAATATTAGAGGATAATGGATTGCCCAGAGATCTGATTTTTTTAGCTATGGCCGAAAGTGGTTTTCAAAACGATGCTAAATCATGGGCGAAAGCAGTCGGACCATGGCAATTCATGCCCTACACTGGTAAAAAATACGGATTGGATATCAGTTGGTATATTGATGAAAGAAGAGATCCCATTAAGTCCACCATCGCTGCAGGTGAGTATTTAAAGAAACTTTTCAATGATTTCCAATGCTGGGAATTGGCTGCCGCCGCCTATAATGCTGGTGAAGGAAAAATGTCTCGAGCTATTAGAAAATATAAAACCGATAATTTTTGGCAAATTTCAAAGGGTAAGTATTTAAAGAGCGAAACCAGAAACTACGTTCCCAAAATTATGGCCTTGGCGATTATTGGGAAAAATTTAAAATCTTTTGGATTTGAAGATATTGATTTTCATGAACCGCTTGATTTTGAAGAAATTACCGTGGCTGAAATGTCTGATCTATTCTTAATTGCCAAAGATCTTAATATGGAAGTTGAGGAACTTGGAAGATTAAATCCTGAAGTTTTGAGATGGTTTACTCCTCCTGCCAGAGAGTATAAATTGCGCATTCCCGTGGGCTTAAAGGCTTTATGGGAAGAAAAATCGCAGGATCGAATTTATACGGCTAGCGAGTTTCAAATATATCGCATAGACACTAAGAAAATTTCGCTGGCGTCAATATCTAAAAAATTTAAAATCCCACAAAATGTATTAGTAACACTGAATAATATCCCCGAGGGAAGTTATTTGGCGAAAAATGATGAAATTATTTTACCCTTTCGCGTGGGACAAAATGTGCGTTCCAGAATGTACTCAGATTTGTATGAAGTCCCCAGGAAGAGCGCACTTGCTCGAAAAAATTATAAAAGTCGACTTAAATATGCCCAAAAAAATGGAGAGTTGATTCGAAGCCCTTCCGCGTATTATGTGGTTAGAAAGGGGGATACCTTATGGTCAGTAGCACAAAAAAATAAAATCTCTATCAACACCTTAATTAGGTCAAACATGCATGTGATCAAGTCTCGGATGATTCGTGCCGGTGATAAATTGGTCGTTAGATAAATTCTTTATAAAAAAAATCTTAACAGGTGAAGTTTTTTTAAAGTAAACTAAGCTAAGTTATTAGTTGAACAAAGTGTAATGTCGAAGGATTTAAAATGAGTCTTTTCTCAATCAAGCATCTTAAAAAAGATAAAACTTCCAAGAATGAAAAAATCTATGTGAATACTATAATAACCGGGAAAGGTCCCTATACTATTTTGTTGTGGGACAAGTTATTTCAAACTAAAAACAGGGACGATTTGTTGTTTGTTTCAAGAGATCACTTAACCAAGTATGACCTTTATCCGTGGGGGCCATCTCCTTTGCGGGGAGAAGCCAATATTTCATATTATAATAACTTCTTTACTCCACAAAGTGAGAATGTGGAAACAAGGAAGTCAGTTTTTTATAAGGATTTAGCATTTCGAGAATTTAGTGGAAGATATAAATCAGAACCATTGCTATTTAACGAATCTTTTTATACCCAAAATGGTGGACTTCCTGACTACGATAAAATATTTCCTTATCGGACCAGTGAGGATTTTTTAGCTTTGTTAAATGAGTTGGTTTGTACTGAGTTGATTGCAAAAATCGAAAAATTACCAACTGATACTAATTTGACTAATGAAAAAAGATGGCTCGTTACGTTTGCCAGCGGGAACCAAGTCGAGTGTGAAAATCTTATTTGGGGATCGCCGATTTTTGAATTGTTTGAGGTGATGGATGCCGCTTCGTTATTTGATCTGAATTTTATTGAATTTTATAATAATATGAAAGAAGTCTCAAGTTTGTACTTGCAATTTGAGGTCTCTCCTGCCTTAAGTAATTTAGATACTTTTTTTATTCCTTTGAGCTATACCCATGAATGGGGACATTTTGTAGGTGAATTTCATGAATCACGAGTAGAATTGGTGCATTTTTTAAATCGGGAAAATGTTAACGAGGATGAAATTGCTAAAAGAATCAAAATTTGTAAGCGAAGTTTTGAAAAAATATTTCCTCAAAATAAAATTCTTGAAACGACCGAGTTCATTTATTTTGATTCTGAATCACCCATTTTGAATATAGATGATAATAATAATTACAAGTATGAAGATCGTTTATTTTTTGTAGGGATTAATGCCCCCTTAATAGGGGAAAGTAGCCAATTGTCGAACATGGCAAGGGCGCTGGCATCTGTAAAAAATGTTGAAAACTTTTTAGGAGTGTGAAAATGAAAATGGTGATAGTTATTTTTTTAGTTCTTATTTCACCCAATATTTTTGCTTCTAAAGCTAGGATGGAAGGACTTGGGCAAGATTCACAAACAGGATCCTTTTTCTTGCCTGATCCCCGGTCAGTTTTTTTGAATCCGGGTTATATCAATATATTTAATAATTATATTATCACAGAGTGGGGTGAAGTGAATCAAGCAGACGGTGGCAGTAATGGTGTTGGTACCAATCCCAAACCTAACGCTGAGGGTGGTTTTTTTCAAGAGGTAAATGATTTCACTTGGGGAGTGTATCTTGGAAACAAGACTGATATTAATGATAACTGGAAAAATATTTCTGGAAATAAAGCCTTTCTCACCCAGAGAAATCCGATTGATATATTTTTTGGTGGAGATGCGGGATTGAAATGGGGTTCAAGACTGAGCTACGCTAATAGTAAAAATGAAAAAGCTGGAGATGGTGCAGCCGTGGTGTATGAGTCGAACCATACTTCCTTAGGTATTGGTTTTGGACTTATTTGGGAAAACTTGAATATGTACACCGACATTGTACTAAAAGATAAATCAGTCGGCGCAGACGAGGGATCAGCTGCCAGTGATGCTAGTATGGTGTATGAAGGAGATTTGGGGTTAAAGTTGGGAGCTGGATACCAACTTTTTGGAGTTAAACTGTTTGGTCAATATGAGACTAACGGATTTGAACTACATCCCAATCAGTCAGGTTCCAATGATGTTAAGTACGAACAAAAAATAATTACCATCGGGGCAGGTAAAATACATGAAGTTGCCAATAATGCCAGAATCATTACAGATGCTACGATTAATGTAATGAGTGATGAGGGAAATGATTCTTCGAGTATAACTTCCACTGGCTCTTGGACGATGGTGGATGGAGTCAGTTTTCTACAAGGAGAATCGTCTGTAAAAACTAAAAAGACTACATTAAATTTAACTTTTGGTTTAGAAGCGGATGCGACCAGCTGGCTGACTTTAAGAGGATCCGTAAAACAGGCATCACTGATTAATCAACATAGCAAAACAAATGCATCCGGTGCTAGCTTTAATGATAAAGTTGATAAATCTGATGAAACCACCAGCGTTTCAGCGGGAGCTACCATTAATTTTGGTAGTTTAAAAATAGATGGATTGATAGGTACTGGTGGGGATGGTGTTTTAAATACCGATAATTTGTTGGTGAGGACAGCTCTTCATTATTGGTTTTGAAATTCAATTTGTCTGAGTGCTTCATATGCTACTGCAGTAGTCGCGTTGGCAAGGTTGAGCGACCTGATAACATCAGAATACATAGGTAACTTGTAAAAAGATTCAGGATAATCGTTATAAAAACTATTAGGCAATCCGGTTGTTTCGCTTCCAAAAACGAGATAACAATTGGGAGTGAAATTGGCTTCGTAGATGTTTTTTTTAGCAAGTTTACTAAAGAAAAAAATATTGTGAGGATTTTCTTGCTGTAAAAAATCACTCCAATTTTCAAATTCTTTTAACTTAACATACTTCCAATAATCTAGACCTGCCCTTCTAACTTCTTTTTCATTCAAATCAAAGCCATATGGTTTAATTAAAATTAAGTCTAAATCCAGTGCAACACACGTTCGACCAATAGTACCGGTGTTGCCGGGAATAAGTGGTTTATGTAAAACTATTTTGAATCTAGACATTCGTGGTTAGATAGTGCGCAAGTGTCCTTATCATGAGGCCACTCGCCCCTTTTTTAGGGCAATAATCCAGATAACTTTGAGAGTCTGCAACTCCAGCAATATCAAGATGGGCCCAAGCAATATCATTTTTAATAAAATTTTCTAAAAAAGCAGCAGCCTTTGCAGAACCAGCATTTCTGCTACCTCCGATATTTTTTAAATCGGCTATAGGAGACTTTATATCTTCATGAAATTCCGGAATAATTGGTAGTCTCCAGATATATTCATCCATTTTTTTGGCACTTTCTTCTAATTTGGCTACTAGCTTGTCATTGTTTCCCATCAAACCACAGATTTCATCTCCCAGCGCCACTAAAACTGCGCCAGTAAGAGTAGCTGCATCGATAATAACATCGGGATTAATATCACAAGCATAATCCAGACAGTCCGCTAAAACTAATCTCCCCTCTGCGTCGGTGTTTAGGATCTCAACTGTTTTGCCATTTCTTCCTTTGAAAATTGAATCTGGCATAGTGGCAGTTGGCCCGATGGCGTTATCGGTCATACCAAGAATGCATGTTATTTTATTAGGGGAATTGCATTCTACGGCAGCTTTAAATGCACTATAAACGGTGGCAGCACCAGCCATGTCATATTTCATGTTTGCCATAGCTTGTTTTAATGAATATCCACCGGTATCAAAAGTTAAACCTTTGCCAACCAGACAAATATGTTTGGTTTTTGCATTTGATTTAGGTGGAGTGTAGGTTAGGTGAACCAATCTAGGTTCATAGTTGCTTCCTGCATTTACTGATAAGAAAAGATTCATATTTTCTTTTTTGATTTCAGCTTTATTTAGTATTTTTATTTTTACATGCTTAAGTTTTTTGGCATCCTTTTCAACTTCTTTGGCCATGGTTTCTGAGTTTAAAAGATTGGGTGGGTCATTAACTAGATCTCTGCCAAAATTTACACTATTAGCGGTAATCAGGGCATTTTCAAAGGCTTGTTCATAGGAACTTTTCTTTTTTTCTTTTGAATCAAGGTAGATATTTTGTAATACCGGAGATGTCGGGGAGGACTTGTGTTTAATATAATTATAAGAGGCCATGATTAATGCTTCAGTAATGGTGTATATAGTTTTATCTAGGTGGGTACCAAGAATAAAACTGTCCACATCAACGGAAACGTCGGTGGAATTACTTTTGAGAATTTTATAAATGGATGCAATTTTTCTTCTAAGTACTTCGGCGTTGTATTTTTTCTTTTCCCCAAGTCCAAGTGCTAAAACTGTTTGCCCATCATCTAGGTGGAAGATAAAATGCTCACCAGCTTTACCAACAAAATTTTTAGAAGAGATGATTTTGTGAAATGCCTCAGGGTAACCTTTTTTCCAATGAGGTATAATGAGTTCTTCTTTGGCTTCTTTTTGCTCTTTTTTTGAAAAGGCAGCTAATATTACTAATTCTTTTGATGAATAATCTTTAGCACCAAATTTTAGATGTATGGTCATATTATGTCTCCGCTTGAGGTTTATGGGGGTCAAATTACGTTGAGTATATTACCCTCAGTGTGATAAACTACGCAAGAATTATAATTAAGTGCGATAAACTAAGGGTTTCTTACATTGCTAAAAATTATTCAAAGATACATAGCGTTTAATTTTCTACCTCCTTTTTTATTAAGTAGTATTTTTTTTATTATGTTTCTTTTGACCTTTCAACTTTTTAGAATCATTAGAATAGTTACTAATAAGGAAGTGGAATTTTCGGTCATCGCAGAATTAATTTTACATATCGCCATTTCATTTTTTCCTTATTCGTTACCTTTTTCGGCGCTCCTTGCAGGAATGTATTCGATGAATAAGCTTAGTTTGGATTCGGAAATAATTGCTATGCGTTCCTTTGGAAACAATAAATTTGATCTGCTAAAACCTCTGCTTATTTTTGGTTTTATCATTGCGTTGTTTGTCTTTGCCATGGGACAAAAAGTGGTACCATATTCCCAGGCAAGGTTCCAAAATCAAGTTATAAGACTGACCTCCAAGGGAGTATTAACTGATATTAAAGCGGGGCATTTTTTTACAGATATACCAAACGTTACCTTGTTTGCTGCCGATGTTTATAAAAAAGGAGAAGTTCTCGGGCAGGTGTTTATAAGGGCCATCGATAAAAACCAATCCTTAGAGCGAATTATTTTTGCAGAAAAAGGTGTTATTGCCAAAACTAAAGCTTCTGAAATGGATATTCCTGATTTAAAAATTAATCTTACTAATGGGAATATTGTTCAGCGGTACCAGGGTAAAAATAATATTGAAAAAATTGTTTTCAAAGAATACGAGTTCCCACTTTTTAATGAAAATATCGCACCTGGATTTGTTTTGAAAGATAGCATGAGAAGTTTTTCTGAATTATATCGTATTATATTTAATGAAAAAATTAGAAATCAGATTGGTGCTGGAATATATAAAACAGAACTAGAATTTTGGACCAGAATTAATACTCCTCTACTGGTAGTTTTGTTTCTTGTCCTGGGGTTTAACCTCGGGATTAATAAAGGTCGTGGGCGATCTAAGAATACTTCCTCTTTGGCTTTGATTATTTTAGTACTTTATTATGTTCTTTTCTTTTTTGGTGTAAGCTTTGGAAAAAAAGGTGATATCGCCCCATTCATTGCAGTTTTTACACCAACCATATTACTTTTTTGGATAAATACTTATCTATATAAAAAATTAGATTGGGTAAATTAATAAAAATATTTTGCGAAAGGTTTATAAATTCTTTTTAGCCTTCTTTTCTTTTAAGTATTCTTCTGAAGTTGTAACTTCCCCGGTTTGCTTGTTGAAAATAAACAGAGGAAAAACATATTGACTACCTTTTTCTTCTGGGAATACCAAATTTCGGACACCGGTACGAGTGTTTATGTTGATTAATTTACCATTTAAAAAAACGGTGGTTGCATTTACGTTACCAAAAAATACTTTTATAACTGAACCAACTAGATTGATACTGGAATTTTGGGTTAAAATATTTTGCCTTGGGTCTCTGTCATCTATTTGATAAGTAAGCCAACTATCTCCCTTATGAGCATAAATGAAAACATTTTGTTTGTTGGGAACTACATTGTTTTTTATATCGCTAGGTATGTATTTTAAAACTTCTTCTGAAGGATTGGTGGCGTATGCATATAATTCTTTTTGCATTGGAGCGAACGCAGGTTCGTCTTTCTTGTCCTCTTCTTTGGTTTCTTCGTTTTTCTTTTCATCCAATGAAGTTTGTTTTGCAGCTTCCAAAGTTTTTTCGTTTTTGTTTGGTATTGATGCTTGCTTCAAATCATTTATTGGGAGATTTTCATGATTGATTTTTGGAGTTTGAGTTTGGATAACAGCCTCTGTTTGAGAGGACGGAATCGCTGAACCAGGGGTGGTTTCGGTTAGTTGACCTGATTGCGCCTTGTCGTCGGTGCTGTTAGCTAAGGCTAGTTCGGGAGCACTGATAGTTTGATTTTCATTTGCTTGAGTTGTGACTGATTGATTGGCTTCTTGTACAGGGTTGGTTTTGAGTGCATAAACGACTACTAAAACAAATATTACAATTATAAGGGCCGCAATGATCATGTAAGGCTTTTTATCAACTGCTTCAGCAGGTATTTGATCTTTTTTAATATCCGTACTCTTCGACGGGTTTAAAATTGAGTAGGTGACATCCAAGTGTGACATAGGAATATGAGGTTCTATTCCTAATACTTTGGAATATGATTTAAGGTATCCGATCACATATGCCTTATTAGGAAGTAAATCAAGTTTGTCTTCCTCAAGATATTCCAATTGCGTTAAATTTATTTTCGTTTTTTGGGAGATTTGCTTGAGACTGAGATTCTTTTTTTGTCGTTCTTCCTTTAGGTAAACACCTATGGTGGTACCAACTTCCGAAGTACCAGATAATTGAGTTTTGATTGTGCTTGTTTCGTTTTTTGTTACTTGATCTTCCATAGTTGTTTTCTAAAATGTTGGGGTTGAATAAGAGTTTGTATTATTAACTGTATTTTTTTTATATTTGAGATTTTGTTTTAGGGCACTTGGTGGTAATTCCAAGGAGTTTAACTGGCCTTCATTATCACGAATGATTTCCATCGCTGATGAGTTGAGATTCTTCTTGGCAGCTTTAGCAAATTCACTATTCGGAAAGAATTTAATGATATGTTGAAATTTTTCATTGGCCATCTGGTATTGACCATCATCTAAAAATGTTAGTGCCTGGGCGTAATGCGGAGCTGGATATTGATAGCAATTACCCTTGGTCGCAGTTTTGAAATTCTCAAGGGCTAGTTCCAAGTTTTTTCTTTTTTTGTAGATAAGACCCAATTGGTAGTTGGCAGAACAATAATTACTATCAGCTTTGAGGGATTCTTCAAAGTATTCGATAGCTTTCTCATCGTTGTTTTTTCTGAGTTGAATGATACCAAGATTATATAAAATTCTAAATTGGTTTTGGTAGGTTAAAACCTTGGTAATTTCCGCATACATTTTTTCTGCCAGTGGTAGATTATCTTCTTGCATGTATAGTGCGGCTAGATTGCTTTTAGCATCCATATTTTCAGGGTCTGCATCAAGGGCTTCTTGTAAATGTTTCTTGGCAGTGTTTAAATCATTTTTGAAATAATATGCCATACCCAGATTGTTTAATATTTTGGTGTCTTTCTTACGTAGCTCATTGGCTCTTTTAAGGCTGATAAGGGCATTAGTGTATTCCGCATTTAATAATTCTGACGATCCTTTTGCATAATGAATATCTGCCTGTTCATCTTTTGTGGACCTTTGTCCCGAAGAGCAACTGCAAAGCAACACCGTCAATAATACGTATTTAGCCAAAATGATCATACTTTTTTCCAGTTACAAGTTCTGCTATATAGATGATCATACTTGCTTTTGCAGAAATTATCAAAAAATTGTTTACCTATAATTTTTTTTACTAATAATGATTGAATCATCACTTGACTGATTTGATATCATAGTTTTTTAGTCGGATAAAAAGTTTGAGTAGAATAAGTAGGGAAAAAGCTGCATAGATAAAAAAAGCACCAAGGGTGAGGGTATGATTATATTATGACTGGATTTTTGCATAAAATTTCTTTCCTCATGGAATTGTTCATAAATGGTACATTTATTTTATTATATTTACTGAAAAATTATAAAGAAATACCCTCTGTATGGACCACTCGTTTTTTTCAGATTCCAATTTTGGGTTATATAGATTTTTTTCTCAGGGGATTGGTCTGGTTGGTTCCGGTGGTTATCTTTGGAGTTGTTTTATCACATTTGATCAGAATCAAAACAGTAGAGGAATTTGTCAGGAAATACTTGTTTTCCATACTTATTCTAGTTCCCTTGCTAATAACAATAGGGGATATTGAATTTGCTTTCTGGTTGTCGCTGGTACACCTTTTTTCTTCAATTTTGGTATTATTTGATGTTGACAGCGTTACTGCATCTAAAAATAAAATAAAAAAAAGATTTACACTGTTTGAAAGCCTGAAACTACGTCCGGCCCAAACCATTATTTTATATTTTGCCGGAGCTATCGTACTTGGTACCTTCTTGTTAAAATTGCCTAACTCAGCTGCCACGGGGACTTCAATAAGTTTGATAGATGCGCTTTTTATGGCAACCTCGGCTATTTGTGTAACTGGGCTTGCCACTCTTTCGCTTTCTGATAATTTTAGCTTATTTGGACAAATGGTAGTGCTAATTCTCATGCAGGTGGGCGGACTTGGTATTATGACTCTTTCAACCTCTATGACGGTCTTGCTGGGAAAATCTCTGGGAATGAGGGATCGTTTGGCGATTCAAGACCAAATTGAGATCTCAAGTGTGGAAAGTTTGATGAATATGGTTTTTGATATCATTCGATATACTTTTCTTATTGAGCTATGGGGGGGGATTGTATTAACTTTCGCATTTACCTCAGAAGGCTTTGAGTTTCCTAAAGCTATTTATTATGGTTTTTTTCATAGCATCTCGGCGTTTTGCAATGCTGGTCTTTCGTTGTTTAATACTTCCTTGGAAAGTTATGCTACAAATCCGCTTATTCATGGAACGGTAGCCATATTGATTACTTTAGGTGGGCTTGGTTTTATTGTATTAAAAGAAATAAAAGGTATTATTGTTAAAAAGAGTTCATTTGCCAGGATTAGTGTTCATTCTAAATTAGTCCTGATCACATCTTTAACTCTCACATTAACTGCTGCATTATTTATATTTTTTGGGGAGTATTTGAATGCTTTGGAAGGCTATAATGTTTGGCAAAAATTTCAAATATCTTTGTTTCAGTCAATTACACTTAGAACTGCGGGGTTTAACACCATCCCTCTTTCATCCATGCATACTTATACCATTTACCTTATGGCCATGTACATGTTTGTCGGTGCTTCACCTGGTTCTACTGGGGGTGGTATTAAAACTACCTCTTTTGCTATATTGATCTTATCGATAGCATCAACTCTTAAGGGGAAAAAGGATGTTGAAGTTTTTGCCAGGAAAATTAGTCCACAAATTGTTGTAAGAACTATTGCACTTACTTTCATATCCATAATAACTACTAGCTTATTTATATTGATTTTAATGAAGCTGGAGCCAGAGCAACCATTTTTATCAATTGTATTTGAAGTAATAAGTGCAGGAGCTACGGTAGGGTTGTCGCTCGGAGGAGTTACTCCTTATCTGTCAGCGTTTGGCAAAGTGGCCATATCAATGCTTATGTTAATTGGAAGGACTGGGCCACTTACTTTAGTTTTGGCGATTGGAGAAAAACATAAGACGGCTGGAAAAATTGAATATCCAGATAGTCGGGTAATGATAGGATAAAGAGGGTAGTAAGATGATTGTAGCGGTAATTGGACTTGGAACATTCGGTGAAAAAACGGCAACCAGTCTTTTTGAAAAAGGCGCCGAAGTAATTGCGATTGATAAAAGTGAAAGACTAGTGGAGAAAATTAAGGATCGAGTTACCCAAGCAGTTGTATTGGATGTTACCGACGAACGTGCACTACGAGCGCTTGATATATCTGATGTCGATGTGGCCATTGTGGCGATTGGTGATAACCGGGAAAACAGTATTATGGCCGTAGCCATGCTGAGAAAACTTGGAGTTGGAAGGGTAATCGCTCGGGCCACTGATCCATTGCATGAACACGTGTTGGCAGAAATTGGGGCGAGCGAAACCATAAAAGTTGAAGAAGAAATGGGAGAAATTATAGCCTCCAAGATTATAGCTCCTCACGTTTTACAAAGATATAATTTTGCAGCAGGCTACTCTATCGTTGAATTAAAAATTGGTAAAAAGTATGCGGGAAAAACCCTCGTGGAGAGTAAAATAAGGCAAAATTATAATTTATCGATTGTTGCCCTACAAAAAAGATTACCTTTTATAACTGAAGATGGAAAAGCTTCTTACCGGATAGAAATAAACGATTGCCCAATGCCTATGGATGTAATTGATCAGGATGATGTCATTGTTTTGGTTGGAAGCGAGAAAAATTTTAATAAGTTGTTTTCCGATATTTCAGAAAGCTAGTCAAAGGACGAATATGAATTTATCACTGAAAAAAAGAATAGCAATTAGTTTTATCCTGGCCAACATTGTGGTGTTAGTTATGACTTCGACTGTTTTTTATTTTCTTGATTCATTAAATCAAGACATCGAAGGGATAACACTTCAGTCAAACAGAATTTCCACTCTCAATGATGAAATTAGGATCTCCGTGGTCTTACTTTTAAAATATCAAAGAAGAATTCTAACTGACAAAAGGGAGCGGGCGGAAACGGTAGAAAAAATTAATAATTTATGTGAAGTGTTTTCTACACAACTTCATCGGTTGGCTTCGCATTTTGGAGAAGATTCTGATGTAAATAAAATTGTAAATAGGATGCTTGGTCAAATTGATTCCATTAAAGCAGTATCAAGCAAGGCTATTTATGAGAACGTCAATCGTCGAGATGCAGATGGGTTTTCCCGAATGGCCAGCATTGGGGATATTGCAGAAAAGATTTTGGAGTTTTTTACTGATTTACAAGACATATTGAATAAGT
The DNA here is from genome assembly GCA_001769975.1 of Bdellovibrionales bacterium RIFOXYA1_FULL_36_14. GTDB lineage: Bacteria > Bdellovibrionota > Bacteriovoracia > Bacteriovoracales > Bacteriovoracaceae > XYC1-FULL-37-79. Next base: position 38,613 of record MEPW01000045.1, read on the forward strand.
TGTCGCAAGCAGGAGATAAAAACATAAAACAAATTATTAACGAAACTAAACGTTTAATGATGGTTATTTTGATTATTGGTTTTTGTGCAGGCATCTTACTTAACTTGGTAATTCCCGCCAAAATAGCGTTACCGTTTAAAAAGATTCGTGATGCCATCAGGGAACTTCAAGATTGTAATTTTGACGTTTCCATTTATTATAACCAAAACGATGAAATAGGTGAAATTGCAAGAGAAATGAATAAAATGATCCATAGTTTTAAAATTTTCGATGAACTTAGATCTGACCGAATAATGGTTGAAAATAGAAAGTTTGATACCTTGGCCAACTTGGTAAAAAAACCAGTTTTATTAGCAAATTCCGAAGGGAAGTTGATTTATATGAATAATAAACTTTATTCTTTGCTCCAGGTACAATCAGTAGAAGTTATAGGGAAGGATATGTCTGACACTATTATTCCCAATTCGATTATATCTACTTTTGAATTGGCAATAAAACGCCGTGCAAAAATTGAGAACGTTGAAATTATTATACCAGTAAAAAAACTGGATAAATCTGAAGACGCTGAATTGGATTCACAAGCCATAGTACTCGACGAAGATGCTCAAAGCAAGTACGTTAAATCTGACGGGCAAGTTGAAAAAGAAACCGAGAAAGAAAAGACGGTTCAAGAAGTGATTTTTAGTGGTTATGCAAATGTTATTCCGATAAGAGGAAAAGATAGTTCTCTTGACTATTATCTTATGGTATTGTCGGTTGAGGCATTTTCTTAAAGATTTTTAAAGAATAATTTATGGAAAGAAGCAGAGTACGTAATTTTTCAATTATTGCGCATATTGATCATGGCAAATCAACGCTCGCGGACCGTTTGTTAGAGTTTACCAATTCTCTTTCCAAGAGAGAAATGAAAGAGCAGTTTTTGGATAATATGGATCTTGAAAAAGAACGTGGCATAACTATTAAGGCTCAGACGGTGAGATTGACGTATAAAGCGCAAGATGGGGAGCTTTATCATTTGCATTTGATCGATACTCCAGGGCATGTTGATTTTTCCTACGAAGTATCCAGATCGCTAGCTTCTTGTGAGGGTGCTTTATTGGTAGTTGATGCCTCTCAAGGTGTGGAAGCACAAACGCTCGCCAACGTTTATATGGCCATCGATAATAATCTTGAAATTATTCCTGTTATAAATAAAATTGATCTCCCCCACGCTGACACCGAAAAAGTAAAAAAGGAAATTGAAGATATTATTGGAATTGATACAGCGGAAGCTTGCTTGGTATCTGCTAAAGCAGGAATCGGGATTGAAAATCTGCTTGAGGCTATCGTCAAAAAAGTACCTCCTCCGCGAGGTAAGGTTGAAAATGATCTTCAAGCGTTGGTCTTTGATTCTTGGTATGATCCTTATCAAGGAGTAGTGGTCCTGGTTAGGGTTATGGAAGGTGCCGTAAAACGAGGCGAAAAAATATTTTTAAAAAAGTCTAACTCAGATTATGAAGTGCTAAAAGTTGGAGTAAGTGCACCTTTTTTGACAGAGCTAGATGAACTTCAAGCCGGTGATGTGGGCATGCTTTTTTGTGGGATCAAAACTGTAAAGGATGTTAAAATTGGCGACACCATTGTTTCCGCTAGAAAGAGAGAGACTCCGAGTTTGGTGGGTTACAAAGAAATGAAGCCAATGGTTTTTTGTGGAGTTTTTCCAGTGGAGTCTAATGAGTATGGAATACTAAGAGATTCTTTGGAAAAATTATCCTTAAACGATGCTTCATTCACGTTTACCCCGGAAACCTCTCAGGCAATTGGTTTTGGTTTTAGATGCGGTTTTTTGGGCCTTTTGCACATGAATATCATTCAAGAAAGATTGGAACGTGAATTTGAAATGGATATGATTTCCACCGCGCCATCGGTGAGCTATAAGGTGACTAAAACCAACGGCGAAGAAATATTTGTAGATAATCCTGCGCTGTTACCCGATACCGGTAAAATTGAATCAATTAGTGAACCTTATGTCGAGATTAATATACATGTACCCAATACCTACGTGGGAAATATCATAAAATTATGTATTGATAGACGAGGTATCCAAAAAGAAATTCGCTATATCACTACTGACCGGGTGCAAATCATTTTTGAATTACCGTTAGCTGAAATGGTGTTTGATTTTTACGATAAACTTAAAGGTTTATCCAAAGGTTATGCGAGTATGGACTATGAGGTTATTGATTTTAGAATGTCCAATCTGGTGAAAGTGGACATTCTTTTAAATGGTGATAAAGTAGATGCTCTTTCAATGATCTGTCACAAGGAACATGCGCAACACAAGGGTAGACAGTTAGTGCAAAAGTTAAGAAAATATATTGGTAGACAGCAATATGATATAGCGGTTCAAGCAGCAATTGGATCACAAATCCTTGCCAGGGAAACTATTAAAGCTTTTAGAAAAAATGTAATTGCTAAATGTTACGGTGGAGATATTACCCGTAAAAGAAAGCTGCTGGAAAAACAAAAAGAGGGCAAGAAAAAAATGAAGATGGTTGGAGCTGTGGAAGTTCCGCAAGAGGCATTCATGGCAGTTTTAAAAATTGGTGAGGATGATTAATATATGTACAACCACTTAAAAAAGCACATTGAATCTGCACTAAAAGAATATACTTCTGGCAGTAATTATGAATATTTAATTGAGGCAAAGGCTTTATTTACTGAGTTGGTGGGTGTTGTACGCGAAGATGATCCTGAATATGAAAGCATCATGAACTTATTTAATGATTGGTATTTATTTCAATTTTTGTCCATGAAAAAAACCAAAACCATGATGAAAGAATATGTTATTAACAAACAGCTTGATCCATTGCTGGCTGATTCTTTAACAAAAGTACATTTTAGTTTGCTCGAACATGGGGGATCTAATTTGGGTGGTAGCATAACCGTCTGTGACTATTTTACCAATCATAAAATCAAACTGGCCAAAGATTGTTTTAATCTAGGGCTTATCAAGGGTGATATTTTCATTGGTAGAATAATCAAATATGATAATGAATACTATTTGCTTGATGGAATTTCTCTGTTTCCCAAAGAAGTTAAACAGTATATCAAAAAACAAATAAGAAGTTTAAAAAAGCTTAAGGATAGGCATAAAGAAATAGAATATATTTTCAAACTTGACCGGCTTAAAAATAAATTGAAAAATTATGGGCATCTTGATCCAGTACGATTCTTTGAACAAAACTTTTAGGTTTTTACCTTTCTGGTTTAAGACCGATTCCCTTTTCTGATAGCTTTAAAAGTAACATCATCTCAGGGTTCCATGCCACAGCTTGAGGTGAGTGCATTTTGGGGGGAACATTGGACCGGTATCTTAATTTAATTAGGCGATGATCTTCCATAATAATCATATTTTTTTTACGAAAATTAGGTGGAACATCTTTTATGTTTTTAACCCAATGAATATTTTTTGCATTGATTTTATTTTTAACACTGTCACTGTACGTCACGGCATTTCCTACAATGTATACAATTTCAGCTGGTGGAAGAAAAAAACGATCGCTAAGTCGTTCAATTCGCTCTTTCATAAAATGGGGATGGTCTATGAGGATAGGTAAGGTTTTGGTTTTAGAGAAAATCTTTTTTTCTCTATTATAGTATTTTTTAAATTTTTCCTGGGGCCTTATCCTTCTTAGTATCTCTCTTTGTTTGGCGTCATGTTGTTTAGGATCTCGCACATGGCCATAGTGGAGAATGCTTACATCGCTACAAAATTCCTTGGTTGCTCCCCGAAACCCTTGGGCATCTCCATAACAAAAAATATTTGTATTAAGTTTAAACGCTCTGATCTCAGCCGGGTGCCATCTTTTGCAAACAGCGATATGATAGTGGTCTTTCCAGAAATGAAGAAAGCGAAGCTTGATGGCATCGAAGTTATTTTTTTGAGCGAACTCGATATTCTTTTTTAGGTCGTTATATTCTTTGGGATGGATAATTTCATCACAATGTAAAAAAATGGCCCAAGCGTCATCTTCATCACCGTGAGCACTTCTTAAAGCGTCTAGGGCAATATTGGCTTGCTCTGAGAAAATTTTTCCACCATCACCAATTAATTTTTCATCCCATATGGTTCTGATAATTTCGATATTACTGAATTTTCTAATTTCCTTTTCAGTACCATCGGTGCTATCGCCTAAAGCCAGATATATTTTATCGACTAGGCTGGAAAGAGATGTGAGCATTTCTACAAAGGGATAATCAAATTGCTCAACATTACGCATGAAGGTAAAACCATATAATTTCATTTATCAAACCCCGAAGCATCTTTTACAGAATATTTTTTGGAACTCATAAGATATGGAATAACGCCAAATAAATTAATGGTTATCCAGCAAATAAAATAGAGGTTAAACAAAGATGCCCCATTGTTAATGCCATAGAGTGAAAATAGTTGATCAAATGCGGCGTGCCCTACTCCGATTCCTGCTGGCGAGATGGGAATAGCGATAGTCACAAATCCCAGCGGAATAAAGCTTAGCGCATGCTCGAAAGTAAGTATAGGGCCGTTTATAAAAGGTGTTGCTAAGGCCCAAAATGCAAAAACGTTGAGGGTTTGCACTACCAGGCTTATTCCAATTGAGTAACTCAATGCCTTGGGACTCTTGCCAATATCCCAAACTGCATAAGATACTCGACTAATCAGATTTCCCACTACCGGTATTTTTTTTAAGAGGATGTGAATAAAGTTTTGAATTTTTTCAGGTAAAATAATTGCTAGTATAAATAAAACTACTCCGAAAAAAATCACAAAATTTAAATGCACCAAATTGGCCACATGCTCACCTTTGGCAATTAGGGTGTGGTAATAAATGGCGCTGGAAAGTCCAATTAAAAGCAGAAGTCCAATAAGTCCGATAATTCGATCCATTAGGGCAGATGTTAGCAAATAGGTTTTGCTTAAATTTTTATCTAAGTCTTTAGCATAAACTAGTTTGACCACATCACCCGTCACAATCCCTGGAAGTACTGAACTAAAAAATACTCCAATCCAGGTCAGCCTGGTCATGGTTGATAATCGCAAGGTCGTGGATGACTTTATTTCCAATAATATTTTCCAGCGCACGGTGGTGAGCAGAATATTCAAGATCATAATAAAAAAACCAATTGCCCAGGCTTTTTTATATTGAAGGGAAGAAGCTAAGATTGAAAAATCCAATTTTCCATTATAAATCATCCAAACAATGATTGAGATAGCAAAAATAAATTTTAGAGAAGTTATAAGCATTGATTTAATCATCCAAATCGTCCATGTAGGCAAAAGTGTACTTCATAAACATAGAATAAGCGGCATTAATAGCAATAATGAATCCACTTGTCCCGTCTAAAATGCCAAGCTTCACTAAATAGCATTCCGCAAATTTACCAATTGGTCGGAATAAAACTTCCCAAAAATAAGGTCTTCTTTTTTTTCTATTAATTAAATCTTTGGCACCAAGGCGAGCAAATTTTACGTTAGTGTCAACTTGGGATTTTACAGAAGGAAAGGAGTAATGCATGATTTTTCCGTGCAGACTCCCAATTTTTCCAGGAGAAGTGAGTTTTAAATCTTCGTGTACATTGGGTTCTGTCCATTTTACATAATTTCGGTGCCCCAACCTCGAAATATACTCAGGATACCAGCCACCATGCTTGATCCATTTGCCACAAAAAGAGGTAAGCCGATTGATTTTAAATAGTTTGGTTTCAGGCTCACCTATTTTAAACAGTTCAATGATTTCCTCTTTTAATGTTGGTGAAACCACTTCGTCTGAATCAATATTTAAAACCCAGGGGTTATGACAAAGACTTTGAGCGTAATTTTTTTGTTGTCCATAGCCTACAAATTTATTTTGATAAACTCGGCATCCTTGTTGCCGGCAAATTTCATCAGTTCCATCAGTAGAAAAACCGTCTACAACCACAATTTCGTCGACAAAATCAAGGGACTTTAGGGTTCTTCCTATGATTTTTGCGTTGTTAAATACAATAATTGTGGCAGAAATATTCATAATGAAGTATTTTACACTTTAAAATTATAAATACCAATTTCTATTTTTTAGGAGATGTTATGAAAGTTACGGTGATCGGAACAGGTTATGTAGGGTTGGTTAGTGGTGTGTGCTTTGCGGAAATAGGACACCATGTTACCTGCGTTGATATTGATTCCCAAATTATTAGTAAATTAAATAACGGTCATATTCATATATATGAGCCCGGTTTGAAAGATTTATTGGATAGAAATTTCAAAGCCGAGAGAATAAATTTTTCTACGAATTATGATTCGGTTAAAGATTCCAAAGTAGTTTTTATTGCTGTAGGTACACCTTCTAAAGTTGATGGTCGCGCCAATTTGGACTATGTAAAGGATTCGGCCATATCTATTGCCAAAAATTTAAACGACGGTACGATCGTTGTTTTAAAGTCCACTGTTCCGGTAGGAACTCATAAGTGGGTTAGGGATGTTATTTCTGAAAATACCAAGAAGAAATTTTATCTTGTGAATAATCCAGAATTTTTAAAGGAAGGGTCAGCCGTTGATGATTTTATGCGACCTGATCGAGTGGTAGTGGGGATTAAAGAACCAGAAGCTGGTGAAATAATGAAAGAGCTTTATGCACCCTTAACTAGGCAGGGAAATCCGATTATATTAATGAGTAATGCCTCTGCGGAAGTGACCAAATATGCCTCCAATGCTTTTTTGGCTACCAAGATTACTTTTATTAATGAGATTGCTAAATTTTGTGATGCCACCTGTGCAGACGTTGAAGAAGTGCGACAGGGTATGACTTCGGATAGCCGTATTGGAAAACAATTTTTATTCCCAGGGCCTGGCTACGGTGGAAGCTGTTTTCCCAAAGATGTGAGGGCCATCATTCATACTAGTGAGGATTTGGGTATTGATTTAAGAATACCTAAGGCCGTGAATGAAGTGAATGAAATTCATAAGCTTTATTTATTTGAAAAAATTAAAAAACATTTTGGGGATAATTTATCTGGCAAAACATTTGCTCTTTGGGGCGTTGCTTTTAAACCTAATACTGACGATGTTAGGGAATCTCCTTCCATAAAGCTTGCCAGTGAATTAATAAAACATGGCGCTCATATTAATTATTTTGATCCAGAAGCCATGGGTAACTTTCAAAAATTTATGGATCAATCCAAAGAAAATAAAGGAAAATTAACGGCTCATAATAATAAATATGATTGTTTAAATGGCGCGGATGCTTTGGTCGTAGTGACTGAGTGGGGAGAGTTTAGGGTCCCTGATTTTATGGAAGTTAAATCAAGACTTAAAATGCCAGTAATTTTTGATGGTAGGAACCTGTACCGTACCGATAAGGTTTTAGGACTAGGTTTTAAATATTATGCTATCGGAAAATATGTTGAGGGTAATCTTTGAAAATTGGAATAATCCAAATATGCTCTAAACTGGATTATCAGGAAAACCTCCAAAAAATAAAAAGTTATTTAGCAGAAGCCACTCGTAGAAATGTGGAAATGGTTTTTTTACCAGAGTGCTTTTATTCAATGCCAGATGGATTAAGTTCAACCCCATATTTAATAGATGGAGCAAATGAACATTACCAAAATATCAGATCATTATCGCTTGATTTTAAGCTTTCAATTGTTGGCGGATCAGCAGCCACTTTACATAACCAACAAGTGGTTAACAGGTGCTTTAATTTTGATCGTTATGGAAATGATTTAGGATATTATGACAAAATACATCTTTTTAATTGTGAGCTTAAAGATAAGTCCATTAACGAATCGGATATTTATACCCCAGGTAATTCACTCAAATTAATCGAACTCGGAATATTGAAGCTTGGATTAACCATTTGTTTTGATGTTCGTTACCCTGAAATGTATCGGCAATACCGTGCGCTTGGGGCCAACCTAGTATCTATCTCGGCTGCGTTTACGATACCAACGGGGATTGCTCATTGGCATACTTTAGTGCGGGCCCGTGCTATCGAAAATCAATATTTTGTAGTAGCTCCTGCGCAGTGGGGGCACCACAACGACCGTATTCAAACCTTTGGACACTCTTTGGTGGTGGATCCCTGGGGTGAAATTCTGGTGGATGCTGGCGACGGTGAGAAATTAATTACCGTAGACATCGATCTTAATCAAGTGGAAGAAGTCAGAAAAAAAGTTAAGCTATTTTAAGGTTGAAGTTTGTTTACCTAAATCCAATTTAAGTTTGAAAATCCCATCAATGGTTTTTTGAAAATCTTCTAACGTCAAATTTTTGTGACTTGGTAGGAAGCAACGGAAGTTGAATCTATTTTCAGAGGGCGCAAAATTAAAATAGTAAATATTTTGAGTATTCTTGGTAATTTGGGTTACCCCTTTTAATTTTAAAACTTCATTTTCGTTTAAGATATAAGGTGTTTTATATCCGCTGTGATTAGATAAATTGAATTCAATAACACAGTAGGAGTTAAAAGGATCTTTGGTAGCATCTTTGACGTCAACTAAATTTCCCTCACTTAATGATAATGCCACCATCCAATAATAAGGTAAGCCATTCTGTGCTATGCGGGACAATTCCTGACGATCTTTTCTATTGGGGAATGTAATTTTTTGGGTGGTGGTTAACGTTTTGGTTGATGCAGCGTTTAGCATAGTAACCAAGTCACTTGATGTGTTTATTGGATTTGCATTATTTACTTGATTGCCAAAGATTGAGGCAGACATTAAAGAAAATATGACTAAAAATTTTACTAATTTCATTAATAACCTCGTATGTAACTTTATTAATCAATATAAGTTGAAATCATTGATTCAAGTGAAACTTGACCATCAACACAATGGTAGATCACTCTAACTTCCTGACTGAAACCAGAGACTTCAAATTCGTTATAAGCAGTAGCTGCAAAATAGTAAGGAGTTTCAAAATCAAATGCAGAAGTGAAGGTATATCTGGGATCGTCTGGGGTGTCAGTTAATGCAACATCAATACTGACTTCATACATTCTAATACCTTGTCCTTTATGAATTTGATATCCATTAACAGGATCAGGATTTTTACTCCAGGAAAAAGTAAGGCTGTGGGTGGGATCTGAACAGATTTCTCCGGTAACTTCATCAGGTTTACTACTATCGTCGTTATTAGGTACTAACACGAATGGTGCATTTGGATTTTTAGTCCCACTACCGCCACAAGATAGTAAGCAAGAGAGGCAGATACCAGTAATTACAACCAATATTTTTTTCTTCATCATTTTATTCCTCGTAACTGATGTTTTCTGATTTGAAGATATTATTAGTGGTTCCAAGATACACAATAAAACTCTTTTTTAATTTGAGAATATAAATTGACCGAATATCTAATGAGAAAAGTTTAATATTTTTAATATTAGGTATAATTTTTTTGACAAAGGTTTCTCCTGCATTGTCAGAAATATAAATGCCGTCAGTGCTGGCAATAATAATATGCTTTTGGGTGGCGGCAATCCGGTTGATTGTTGCAGGTGATGAATCTGAAATGATTTTCTTCTCTGTAAATGTTTCTCCGTGGTCAACGGATAAGTACAAAGCTTTCTGTGTAGTTACGTAGATGACATTGCTGTCAACGAAGATGTCGGTTATATTTTCATTCGGGATGATATCTTTGCTGATCAAAGAAAATTGGTTAGGTCCAAAGGAATAGTACAAACCTTGGCTGGTAGCTGCAAAAATTTTAGGAATGTCCATATAGTCTTCAAGGTCACTTCGGTTTTCCTCGGAGACATTGGAGAATGAGCGGGTGTATACCCACAATCGATTGATTCCAGTTTTTGGCAATCCTTCTTCGCTTCCTGAAACCAGAAAATTTTGATCGTTACCTGATGAAAATGCTATCCCGTCATCGGTAGCAAGAACTATGCTGTCCTTAAAGGTTTTTATTTGGTGAACTGGATATCCTTTCACAACAGCTGGAAATTCTACTTGATTAGTGCTTTTACCAACTCCGATAGGCGTTGCTATAAAAACAGACTTCATATGTTGGTAGATGTCCGTGATTTCTTCATCGCTGACATCAAGAGAATTGGTTTTACGAGCGATGGATTTGCCTCCATCTCTAGTGGTAAGGAGTCCGAGCCTAGTACCAAACAGAATATTTTTTTCATCTAGGGCAAAAATGGCAGTTACATTTAATTGATCGGTCAACAGGCTGTTAATTTTACTTAATTGGTAACGATAGCTGTTCAAATCGTCAGTAGTGATTAAGCCCTGATCAGATGCAATCATAGTTTTGCTAGAGAGTTTGGAGTAAATGACTTCGTGAATACCTTTGGCAGGCAATCCTGATAGGGTTGAATAGGGCCTGAAGGTTTTGCCATTATTGTTGGAGACCGCTAATCCATTTTGCGTGGTGACTAATAAATCTCCATTTTCTGAGACGATAACTTTGTTAATATGGTTGCTTGGTAGGTTATCTTTCGTGGTTTTAACGATGAAAGATTCCGCCAAGTCTGAAGTGATTAAAAGACCCTGTGGTGTGGCTAGATATAAGGTAGATGCGCTTAGAGTGAGAGATCCAATATTGTTATTTGGTATTTTGGAATTTTCACTTGTGATTTGATGGAAAGATTTCCCTGCATTTTTTGATACAAAAAGACCAATATCTGAGGATGCGAAAATATGTAGTTTCTTATTTTGAGGTTTTAATGCTTTTATATCGGTGACGCGGATGTTTGGTTGCTTCTTGTTTAAAACGAGCTGAGTGAATTCATTGAATTCTAGGTCAGTGGTAAAAGCGCCATTTTGCGTAGCCAGATAAACAACTCCATCATAAATCTCAATATTATTAACTGTACCACCTACATAATTGTCTCCGTTGGCGACTGCTTTGAAAGTGGTAAGGTCGAAATCGGTAATGATGATTCCACGATCAGTGCAAATATAGAGTCCAGATTGGTGGAAATAGAGATTTTTAATATCACTGGTAGAGAGGCCTTTAATTTTTTTAAATTGATAGCTCTCTCCAGCATCTTTGGAAATGCCTACTCCCACTGAAGTTACAATATATATTTTGTTATCAAATTCTCGGACGTGTCTGATAATATAATCCTTGGCCGTAAAAAAATCTGGGGCTTTTTCAAACAGAGGTTGAAATTTAGCATCCTGAGCAGCCAGAATTGGTTCGATAAAGTTGAGGGTGGAATTATCCACAACTTCTTCATCTTTACTACAAGAAAACATGGTGAAGGATAAAAGGAGGAGGATACAGATTTGTTTCATTTTTAAGTCCGGTTAAGCGTTTTTATAAATTCTGTACACACAACTACCACTATGGAAGATGTGAACTAGCATGATTATCAGTATCATTACGACCTGATTGTTAGCCTGCTGAATATAAATAAAATAGGGGAAATAATCAATCAATTAAGATTTTGATGAAAATTTTACATAAAGGGATTATCACCATGCTTATGGTTGGTAACGTCAACGACTTCTTCTATTTCAGGGTATTTATCTTTAATAATTCGCTCTACACCATTTTTTAAAGTCATGCGGGCACCAGCGCAACCTTGGCATCCACCCGTAAGTTTTAAATAAACTATGTTATCTTTTACCTCAACAATTTCAACATCTCCGCCATGAGCACCAAGCGCTGGTCTCACTTGTTCATCCATTAGGGCTTCAATTTTATTTTTCATGACTACTCCTTAAAATAATTTATAGTTTTTATACTCGCCGATTCTATAGTTGGTCAAGGATTCAATTAAATCGCTAATGGCCAACCCAATATTCTTACATTCGTGCTTTCTTTTTAATTTCATAATATCAACTTCATTTCTATGCTGGTTGACCCAATTTTTCATATTTTCTGGGTGAGTTCCTACAAATTTTTTAAGTCCCCATATCCGCTCATATTGAAAGGTTTTACTTTCATACTCTTTTCCATGGTAAATTTTATTAAATTGACCAACTTTATGATTCATAATCTGTTCTTTGCGGGCCCAACCATAGTGAAATATCTTAGCGTTGACCCTTTTACAAAGGATTTTCTGATCATTTTTATCACGAAACCCTTGTGCGTCAAGCCATGACTTAATACCAACTTGCCCCCTTATCAGTCTAACTTCCCTGCGATATATATTTCTAGTGTATTTAATGACGTTGGTATTACCGTAAAAGTGAAGATAGTCAAAAACAAGCCCATTTATAGCTGGGTGATTTTCTAGATCCATTACAGCATTATGAATTTCTTTAAGCCCGTCTTCATGTAAGGCTTCATCGCCTTGTATGTACTGGCAGTACTTACCCGTGCATTTGTTTAGCGCAATATTGGTTTGCTCAGATAGGATAATTCCTTTGGAAGAGACCTCTGGATTCCACCAGGACTTCAAAAAAACAAATTTGGGATGATTGAATGTATCTTTTAAGTATTCAAAAGTCCCATCATCTTTTTTTAGTTCAGGGTCGTCATATCCAACATTTATAATTATTTCATCACACAGTGGTTCTATACTTTCTATACTTTCTTTAATAGGGTAGCCTAAATTCAGACCATGTTTTATAAATGTAAAACCAGATATTAGATTTGTTGGCATAGGATTTATTTTTAGGATTAAATAATGATGAAGTCAAATATAAAAAACATCTTCATTTTTAAAAACCGCGGGTTGGGGGATGCTGTTTTAGGGCTATCCAGTGTTGCGTGGTTGAAATCGATTTACCCAGAGGCGAAAGTTGTCTATGGTGTTCCTAATTGGGTGCATCCTCTGTTTGATAAAGTAAAAACCCATTGTGATGAAACGATTCCGCTAAGATTGGAAGGTGTTTCTGATTTTTTTGATTTTTATAAATTTTTAAATGAAAGAAATTTTGATTTAATTTTAGAGTTACATCAAACTGG
>MEPW01000046.1 GCA_001769975.1 Bdellovibrionales bacterium RIFOXYA1_FULL_36_14
TATTACTGCTATCGTATCTTGCCCTATGGCCCTCCCAAAATTAGAGCAGTCAAGAAGGCCAACAAGCTTTATCTATGGGACTGGTCTGAAGTGGAGGATATGGGGTACCGTTTTGAAAACATGGTTGCCTCCCATCTACTGAAATATTGTCACTATCTGGAGGACACTCAAGGTTATAAAATGGAACTTCGTTACCTTAGAGATATCGATGGCAGAGAGATTGATTTTGTCGTATTAAAAAATAAAAAGCCACTTTTTGCAGTAGAGTGTAAAACCGGAGAAAAAAATCTTTCAAAACATTTGTTCTATTACAGAGAACGGTTAATCATTCCTCAGTATTATCAAGTCCACTTAGGAGAGAAGGAGTACTCCGAATTCAATATTCACCTACTTCCCTTTACTAAATTTTGCAAAATGGAAAATATTCCTTAATCATTTCGTTGGACGTTTAAGGATTAACTCATAACCATAAGTAATTATTCAAAAAAATTGATACCTGCGCATAGCGACTTGTGCGTAAGTTTTGCGTAAGTTATACTATTTTTGGTTGTCTGAAACATTCATTAACAAGTTTTTTCCAGGACGGGGGAGGTCGATGTGACACATTACGAGTATTTGAATTTGATTTACAAGGACGGTGTTTGGGGGAAGCAAGTGGCTTGCGGACTTTTTGGAATTCAGGAGGATCATTTTGAGTCGTATCAATCATTAGACGAGCGCTTTATTAAAAACAAGACCTCCACTTTTTTCTTTGAAGCCACGGGATATTCGATGGAGCCCATGATCTTTGAGCGGGATATTTTAATTGTCGATCGGGCAATGACGCCAGTGAGTGGGCAGATTGTCGTGGCTTCCGTGAATGGATCGTTTGTTTGTAAAACTTATATCAAAAAAAGAGATCAGGTGATTCTTCGGTCGGAAAATAAAAAAGTGAAAGATTTGATGGTTACTGGCGAGATAGAGATGCATTTGTTTGGAGTAGTGATCGGGATTTATCGAAAATTTCCGGTGTTTGATTGAGAGTGAAAAAATGTATATGTTAATTGACTGCAACTCCTTTTTTGCTAGCTGTGAACGGCTATTTAGACCTGATTTGATAGGTAAGCCTATTGTCGTTTTATCCAATAACGACGGTTGTGTTATTGCCAGAAGCAAGGAAGCCAAATTCTTTGATATACCGATGGGGGCGCCTTTTTTTAAGGTAAAAAATATTTGCGAGAAAAATAAGGTGGCGGTGTTTTCGTCTAATTTTTCCCTTTATACTAATTTATCTGATCGGGTTATGCATACGCTTTCGACCTTTACACCCACCATGGAGATTTATTCGGTGGATGAAGCCTTTTTAGATATAACTGGTATGGAGAGTAAAGGATTTGAGAATTTAGGAAGAGAAATAAAAAATAAAGTAGAAGCGTATGTGGGTATTCCGGTAAGTGTAGGTATTGCCCCTACTAAAACGTTAGCTAAAATAGCTAATCATATGGCCAAGAAAAATGATCGGTATAACGGGGTATGTGAGATAACCAAAAGGTGTGATCAAGATGAGGCCTTAGCTCAAGTTCCGATTGAAAATGTTTGGGGCATTGGTAAAAAATTGTCACTAAAGTGTCGCGTTTATGGCATAAGCACGGCTTTGGATTTTAGAGATTTTCCAAACGAAAAATTAATTATTAGTTTGTTTACCAAAGTGGGGATGCAAAGGAAAAAGGAGTTGATGGGCATACCTTGTTTTGAACTAGAGGTGATGCAAAAGAAGAAAAAAGAAATATCAGTCTCTAGAACATTTGAAAGTACCATACACACAAAACCATATTTAAAAGAAGCAGTGTCATGTTTTATGGCCTCTGCTGCCTCTAAATTGAGGGAGCAGAGGTCTGTTTGCGGTAGTGTAGAAGTGTTTTTTAGAACTAATCCTCATAACGATTCTTTGGATCATTACGCTTTTTCTCAAAAGAAAATTCCCATTCCTACTGCGGATACAACGAAATTAATTAAAATTGCCATGGAGTTGGTGGATGAGGAATACAAGCTCGGGTATCTGTATAAGAAAGCCGGCGTTCGGTTGGGGGATTTTTTTGATGAGGATCATTACCAGGTTGGACTTTTTGACAGTGGCGATGATCAAAAATCAAAAGTGCTGATGGAGCTTATTGATAAAATTAATGGGGCCTGGGGAAAAACACTTATAAAGCCACTGATCTGTGGAGTCAGCGGAAAGGCTTATCAGATGGCACGAAGTTTTAAGTCTCCTGATTATTTAACTAGCTGGAGTGAATTACCTAAAGTGAAATGTTCTTCCTCATTTTCGTAGGCCAAGTAGGAAGAGATGGAACCTTGCTACTTTCTTTGAACATATAAGTAGCCCTACAGAAACGGAAAGTAGATATAAGTATACAGGGATACCAAGCGGATGGTGATTAAAGGAGGCTTCGAAATTGAATCGATTGGCCTCAAGTACGGCATGCCCCAATCCACACATCGGACATTTTATGGAGAATAAAAAAAAGGAGGGACATTTTAGTGGAATGTATTGAAGTAAGTGGTCTTTGGTTCTTATGAAAAAATGAAGAGTAAAAAAACTTAGAAAGAGAATTCCAACGATGAAAGGAGAGTGGGTTTTGAGAAAATGAGTTTTTATCATGGACAGCTATTGCTTTTTTAAATAGAGAATGAATTCATTAAATTGATCTTTTAAATCAACAAAAAAATCCTTTTCTCTAAAATGAGCTTCTTTTAAATTTCCTTCCGAGACGATTTCTTTCATAGTGCGTTTAATACTATAAATTGGACCTGCAATTTTGTGAGATAATAGAAGTGCTGCGATAAAAACAAAGCAACTTAAAGCTAAAAAAGCAATAATGACAATCCAGAGAGCATAGAAGTTAAAATTAGTCACCATTAAAGAAAGGCTATGATCAGGAGGAAGATTTAATAAGGAGATCTCTTCAAATAAAGGTTTTAGGAGGGTAAAGACAATAAGTAAAAAAATGACGTAAATAAAATAAAAAAATACAAAAAATTTGGTGATAACATTGGTCTGGAATGGTTTATTAATAAATAAATGTTTTCTCTTATTTTCCATAAAATTACCTACAGGATTAGCGTCTGTCCCAAAACACAACTGGTCATTTTCTTTTGTTTACTTTCATATTCCACACGGAGAATTTTAAAATATTTAAGTGGTTTATTCTCAAAACTATTGAAAAATAAAATTTTAAGGAGAAACGTTAGTTGATTATTTTCCTGGTAAATTTGTTGCAGTGTCATTTCTTTTAAGAAGACAGCGTTTGAAATTTTTGAACCAACCGAAAATTCTGTATAATCGTTGGAACTTTGAATTTTATTAAATTTTTGCGGCGTGGGTGATATTTTTACTTTGGAAAATGTATTAATACAGGCCTGTTGATTGGAGAGACTGGCTTCAACCAAATTTAAGGTTTTCTTTAAAGGGAGGGAATCTACATCCAGGCTTTTATGATACTTCTTACTAAGGACAAAAACTCCACCCAGCAGAAAAGTTCCGATAATTCCAAGGATCAATGAAACTTCAAATATTAAAGATTTTTTTTCCAACATGGAATCAGTTTAACATTTAAAAAAAAATAATAAATCATTTTTATGAAGTAGGTGTGAAATATTTTTTCCTGACTATTCTTAATTTTTATTGTATCTAATAACTTGCTGAAATTATTGTAACCATTTAGCGTTAGATACAATAGTTTGCAATTACTAAAAGGTGATGTAAAAAGCCATTAGTGCTTATGACATAATTGTCATGTATTTAACACGAGAAGGAAGTATTAACGATGGGTAAAATCTTTTTTTTCATGCCCTTCATTGGGATAGTTATCTTAATTTATTCTTTAATTTTATTTTATTATATTCGAAAAACACTTTTGGCCTTTAAATTCAGGCAATTTTCTTGGAAATGCTATGCAACTTTGATTTCGGGTTCTTTCACCCCCGTTTTTATTTTAGTATTTCTTCGCAATAATACTCTAATTATTTCTTCTTATCTCGTGATTGCTTGCTATGTGTGGATAACCTATTTGTTTTTATTTTTTTCTTTGCATGGCATATGTGAGCTGATTAATTTGACCTTCAAGAAAATGCTTAAATATTGGATACACGAAAAGACTTTATGGATGGCCTTCCAATTGATTTGTTTCAGTATTCTAACTTATGGTTATTTTGACGCAAAAAATATCAGGGTTGAGCAGGTGGAGATATTGACTAACAAATTAAAAGAAGGAGAGTCCTGGCGCATAGTTCAATTCTCTGATGTGCATTTTAGTGCAGTTAATGGTGAGGTGTTGGCCAAAAAAATTGTTGAAAAAGTGAATGCCGAAAAACCCAATATCATTGTGTCAACCGGAGACCTAATTGATCGAGGGATGCACAACCCGGAAGTTCTCTGTGAAATTTTAAATCAGCTTTCTGCCACTCATGGTATCTATGCGGTAACTGGCAATCATGAATATTATTATGGAGTGGAAGAAGCGGTGACTTTTCATAAACGCTGCGGCTTTGAATTATTGCAAAATGATAATAGTCAAATCAATGGCATAAATCTGGTAGGAATTAATGATAAAGCGGTTAGACGCTTTAGTAATCAGGTTCTTCCTAGCGAGAAAGATTTAATGGAAGGATTATCCGGATTCAAAGTTTATCTAAAACATCAGCCTCAAGTTTCAAAGGATGCTTTAAAGTATTTTGATTTGATGCTGTCTGGACATACTCACGCAGGACAAATATTTCCTTTTGGTATTTTTGTGAAGCTGGCCTTTCCCTATTTTAAAGGACTGTATAAAGTGGATGAATCTTATATTTATGTAAGTAGAGGAACCGGAACTTGGGGGCCTCCTATTCGCTTTTTGAGTCCGCCGGAAGTTACGGTCATAAATGTACGTGGCATTTACTTGCCACCAGAGGTAAGTAAATAGTGAGGCTTCAATTAAAAACAATATATCTAATGGCTGTTATTTTGTTGTCCAGTATACCAGTGTTCTTGGTTGAACCCTTTGGGCAACGCTTGAGCTACCATTTATTTGCTGATCAAAGGGCCTATTTAAATATTCCTAATTTTATGGATGTGGTGAGTAATATTAGTTTTTTGATTTTTGGTGGAATTGGTCTAGTTCATTGTTTTATTAATGATGAGAAATGGTCCTGGAAAATTTTTTTTACGGGGATTGCTTTGGTTTCCTTTGGGTCTGCCTATTATCATTTTGCTCCCACCAACTCAACGCTTTTTTGGGATAGGCTGCCAATGACTATAGCATTTATGGCAATGTTTACGGCAATGATAGGAGAATATATTAATTCTCAATTGGAAAAACCTTTTTTGATTATTTTTCTGATCGTCGGAGTTTTCTCAGTCATTTATTGGGCTTTATATGATGACCTGCGCTTTTATTACTGGGTGCAGTTAGCGCCAATGGTGACTTTATTGATACTTTTAACTTTTTTTAAAAGCCATTATACGCATACTTATTTTTTAGTTTTTTCTTTTATATGTTATTTGCTGGCAAAAGTCGTTGAGAGTAACGATAGATTATTTTTTGATTTGACCGGTAATATGATAAGCGGTCATTCATTAAAGCATTTATTGGCCGCGCTGGTGCCTTTATGGGTTTTAATGATGTTGAAAAAAAGATCGACCAGATTTTTAAATAGTGGAGCTAAGCTATTTAACGACTGTAATATTCGTTGATGTGATGTTGTTGAATAGCATCCGCTACCCATGAAAGTGCAAATACGGATAAGAGCAGATTAATAAGTCCATCTTGACCTGGTTGTCTGCCCACTACTTTAGCAATGTCTTCTGAGATAATATATTCGTGATAAATGTGATAAAGGCCGATAGTTATTATGGAAAAAAGCAACCAAATTAAAAAGTGGTACTTTTCCTGATTAAGCATTTTATTAACCGTAATGATTTGGCGGTACTGGATCCAAATATTAAATAATCCGCAGGTCAGCAGAGTAAAGATCAGATCAAATGCAATACTTTTAACATAATCAGAATTTTTCATACTTTCAAAAGCCCGGTTTAAAGTTGACTCGATTATGGCACAAAAGATACTTTGCGTATATACGATTGTGCAAGATTGAGTGCTGAGCGGGCATCCAAACGGGCCCCAGTTAAACACTTTCCTTGAAGGCTTTTTTCTTTTTTGGAGGATTGTAAAATTATATTTTTAATATCCTGGTAAGTAAGGCTTGGTTGATAAGCTTTTATCAAAGCTGCTACTCCAGTAACAAATGCCGTAGCCTGACTGGTACCTGATAAATAACCTGATCGATTATTAGGATAAGTTGATTTTATTCTATTACCTGGTGCTGAAATGTGAGCAGACTTTTCTCCAAAATTAGAAAGAGTTGATAATTCAATATTTTCATTATGATTGACTACAGTAAGAATGTTGCTAAGGTTATAGTTGGCAGGGTAATAGTGATTAAATGCCAGGTCAATATTTCGACCGTTATTTCCCGCTGCTACTACCACTAAAATTCCCTGCTCTTGGGCCTGCTCTAAAGCTTGCCGTTCTCTTAGACTGGCCCCATCACCGCCAGCGGAATAATTAATAATGTCCACTTTCATTTTAATTGCATATTGAATGGCCTCAATAGTTTTTTCCAGATTTTCTTTACCGGTGGCATTTTCATCATAGTATTTAATCGGAAGAATTTTGACTTTAGGAAAAACGCTTTTAATAATACCGGCCACATGGGTGCCATGCCCTAGAGTATCATCCAGTGATTTGTTTTCATTATTGAGAATTAAATTAGGGCGCAAATATGGATGAGTTATATCTATTCCAGAATCTATAATGGCGACAGTGACATCTTTTTTAAAGTGGGTATATCCAAGGTGAGGTAAATTGATTGAAGCTTTGTGATTCAGTAAGGCCCAACCGCTATATTCTTTGCCGGCTGAAATTGCCAAGAGATCAAAGGTACTGATGAATAGTAAAAGGAATAAGAAGAAAAGATGTGTTCTAAATAAATGATGCATTGCGGCAAGATACCAAACAATATCATTTTCTTCATTACTTTTGAAAATTTTTCACAAATTGATGAGGATAAATGTACCTAATATCAAATAGATACAGATTTACTTAAAATAAACAGTACTGGGAGATGGGTTTAAAATTCACTTTTTTGCTAATAGTGGGATTAGCCAGGTAGATTTTATTTAATCGGTCAATATTTTCAATGTAGGAAGAACCTTTCGTAAGTGGGTTTTCCAGGCAAAGATCTGCACGTAAATTTTTAGTGATAAGCGAAGAAGTAGAGATGACTTCTGCAGAAAACCAATCCGCAAAAACTTCATTTATTTGATCTTTTTGGATGCCAGTAGGAGGATAGTTAGATTTATTGCAGTTGGGGTGTTTGATTAATTCATCGGCTAATTCTTTGCTAAGCGTTCCTCTTTTTATTAAATTTTCCATTAGTGTATCGTTCCTAGTTTTAGCTGCTACGCTTTCGTTTGAGCGTAGACATGAGATAATTTTTGTAAAGGGGTTTTCTTCCTTGAAAATATGTTGAAAGCGGCAAGGATCAAAGGCATGAGCGATTTCATGGGCAAAAACGGCTACCACGGTTTCATCATTGGGAGAATTCACAGAATGAAGTCCCATATTGATTTCGCTGGTGCTTGGGTCAAAAGCAATTCCCCAATCGATATATTCCATCGGGAATTTGGCATATTTAGAAGATTTAAAATCTTTCATCCAGTAAAGTTTAATTGATTGGATTTCATTAATAATATTTTTTTTAATTACAGGAGTTAAAGGGTAGCTCGTTATTTTTTTTACGGAGAGGTCTTTGGAAAGAGCAAAAAGTTTTTCAAATTTCGAAACTAATTTTTTGGTAAATACAATATCATTAATGTGGTTAAAGTGTTTTTCAATCAAGATATCGATATCCTGCTCATTAACCGGATAGGCCCGAAACATAAAATCGGTTAAAAAGTATTGTCTCCATTTCTGTACGATTAACTCATCGTCCTTGTCGGGGTTTAGATTTCTTTTTTTGATCCAGTTAGTGATAGTTGGGCTTTTTTGTTGAATTAAACCCAGAAGTATTTTATCTGCTTTTTGGGCGATGGTTTTATTATTTGCTAGTTGTGTTTCGATTTTTTCGATTTGTTTTTGTGTTTTAAGATAGTTAAGGTTTATACTTACTTGATTTGAGCAGTAGCTTGAGGCGTAGGCTACTATGTTGAAAGTGAAAGCTATAAACGTTATAAATAGTTTTTTCATATAAATATCTTAATCAAATGAAGGGGACTTCAAAGGTGCAACGCAGTAGTTTAATCCTAAGCAAATTTAGCATAGTTTTAAGTTTTGAATTTGATTCTAAAAATGTTAAAAACAAATGACCAAGATTGGGCAATATTTGAATAACTGTACGATTAAAAATAGGTGAATTGTTATGTTTGAAATCAAAAACAAAAGAGAGTTAGCCGCTAGCATTTCTCTTTTTGAAATTTATGCCCCTCTAATAGCTAAAACATTTAAAGCTGGGCAATTCGTTATGATCAGACTTGAAGAAGGCGCAGAAAGAGTTCCCCTTACTATCGCCGACACTGATCCAATTAATGGCACGATAACTTTGATAGTTCAGGCAGTTGGTAGATCCACCAAAAGTTTGAATGCGCTTGAAAAAAACCAATTTATAACAGATGTCGTTGGGCCACTGGGGAGACCATCTGATATTCATAAGGTCGGAACTGTAGTGGTTATTGGTGGTGGCGTAGGAACAGCAATTGCTTATCCTACCGCCAAAGCTTTTAAGAATTGTGGGAATCGAGTTATATCCATTATTGGTGGAAGAACGAAAGAGTTAATTATCTTAGAAGCTGAGCTTTCAAAAATTAGTGATGAGTTATATATAACGACGGATGATGGCAGCTACGGTGAAAAAGGATTAGTGACCACTAAACTTTCCCAGTTGCTTGAAACCCAGTCAATTGATGAAGTCCTGGCTATTGGACCGATACCTATGATGAAAGCCGTAGCAGAAGTTACTAAAGGCAAAAAGATTAAAACAACAGTAAGCCTTAATCCAATTATGATTGATGGGACTGGGATGTGTGGTGGGTGTCGAGTTAATGTTGGAGGAAAAACACTCTTTGCATGTGTTGATGGCCCCGAATTTAATGCCCACGAAGTCGATTTCTTCACACTGCAATCAAGAAATAAAACGTATCATTACCAAGAACAAAATAAACTAAATGGCGAAGGAACAAAAACGCTGTCTCACGAAATGCTTTCGGAAGAGTGCCACTTATCAAAGGAATTACCTTCTTCGCTGATTAAAACTACCAAAGACAAATTGTCTATTCCTCGAATGCAGATGAGTAGTCAGGACCCCGAACTTCGTAAACACAACTTTAAGGAAGTTAATTTAGGGGCCACCATTGAACAAGTGCAAGCAGAAGCCAGTCGCTGCTTACAATGTAAAAATGCAGCATGTGTCTTGGGTTGTCCGGTTAGAGTAGACATTCCGGCTTTTTTGGAAGCCTTATCCAAGGGAGATCCTCAAAAGGCATATGAAATTATAAAAAAAGATAATTGTTTGCCCGCAGTGACCGGCAGAGTCTGTCCCCAAGAAAACCAATGCGAGGGGGTATGTATCCGGGCGAAAAGAAAAGATGATCACTCCGTGGCAATTGGATATTTAGAGAGGTTTGCTGCCGATTGGGGTCATCAACATCTTAAAGAAGAAACAGTCATGGCCACCAGTTGTCCCTTATTGCCGAAAAATAAAAAAGTGGCAATTATTGGTTCAGGACCTGCAGGGTTAGCTGCCGCGGGAGATCTTAATCTTCGGGGATGCCACGTGGAGGTCTTTGAGGCCCTGCATGAGATGGGCGGGGTTTTAATGTATGGAATACCTGAATTTAGGCTACCTAAAAAAATTGTCAGAAAAGAAATCCATGACCTGAAAGAAAAAGGGGTTATTTTTCGTCCTAATATTGTGGTTGGCAAAACACTCAAAGTGGGAGAACTCCTTTCGGAATTTGGTGCTGTATTTGTATCATCTGGGGCGGGTTTGCCCGTTTTTTTAAGTATTCCGGGAGAAGATTTAAGTGGCGTTTATTCGGCTAACGAATTCCTAACGCGAACCAACTTAATGAAAGCTTATTATCCTGAGGAAAATGAAACTCCCATTTTTGACTGTCGGGGAAAAGATATTGCAGTTTTTGGGGGAGGAAATACCGCTATGGATGCCGTACGTACGGCCTTGCGTCTGGGGGCTTTGAACGCCTATTTGATTTATCGAAGAACCATGAAGGAAATGCCCGCCAGACTAGAAGAGCTTCTACATGCTAAAGAGGAAGGAACTCAAATTTTAGAACTCGCAGCACCGCTTGAATTTTCTGGCGATGAATATCATTGTCTTAATGGAGTTAAATTGCAACGAATGGAGTTAGGTCCACCAGATGCTTCAGGTAGGCGTTCTCCGGTGGCGATAAAAGGTTCCGAATGTCATTTACCAATATCCATGGCCATTGTGGCCGTTGGAAATGGTAGCAATCCGCTTATTCCTTCGACAACTCCGGAATTAAAACTCAATCAGTGGGGAAATATCATTGTGGATGAAGTGACCATGAAAAGCTCTATGAAAGGAGTCTTTGCGGGAGGAGATATCGTGACAGGTGGAGCAACTGTTATCTTGGCCATGGGGGCGGGAAGAAAAGCTGCGGGAGCCATATTTGAATATTTAGAGACTGGTAACTGGTAACATATTAGGCTTTCAAGAAATATCCAATTCATTTTATTAAATATAAAGCTGACGAAAAGTGTCGGGTACGCCTTTTTCAAACATTTTGATTACGAAAATTTATGAAATACCGATAAATGTAAGTCGGAGTTTCGATGCCAAAAACGTTTATCGAACATAGTTTGAACAAGTATAAAAAGCTATCTAAGTTTAGCCGGGCCCTGGCTTTGGAAAAAAACCACCAACGTTTGTTGGAATTGATATTAAAAGCTATTAAAGATATTACTAATTCAGATGGCGGAACAATCTACATAAAGACCGAACACGAAACGCTCGCTTATGCAGTTATTTTAAATACTTCATTGAATATCAAAATGGGGGGAACCTATAGCAGTAAGATGGATTTTAAGGAACTGGCCCTTTACGAAAGTAATAACCGACCTAATGAAAAAAATATTTCCTGTTACAGTGCTATTAACAAAGAAGTTATAATTGTTGACGATGTTTATGCAGATGAGCGATTTAATTTCACCGGAACTAAAACCTTTGATTTGCAATATGGTTATAAGACCAAATCAATATTAACCATTCCACTTTTGGATTTGGAAGAGGAGGTTATTGGTGTGGTTCAACTGATCAATGCCAAGGATGAAAATAATCATCCTTGTGAGTATGATCGTCAAGATGTCGAACTCGCCGGGGTTTTAGCGTCCCATGCCGCAATTACTTTATCTAATCATAACCTTCAAATAAAATTAGAAACATTGTTCGTGCAATTTGCCGAAAGTCTGGCCATTGCCATTGATAGCAAATCCCAGTACACCGAGACCCATTGTACGTTGGTGTCTGATCTGGCCTTGATGATCAGCAAGGTAGTTTCTGAATCCAATTTACCTAAATTTGCTAATTTTAAATTGACATCTCCTGTGGAAAAAGAAATGAGACTGGCGACACTTTTACATGATTGCGGAAAGGTTTGTACTCCCACTCATATAATGGATAAAGCCACAAAACTAGAGACCATTCATGACCGGATCAATTTGGTTAAGGCTAAATTTGAAATTTTAGTTAAGGATTTGAATATTGAACTGCTAAAATCAAAAATAGAAAAAAAAGAAACTGATTTTGTTACAACTGAAAATGAAATTAATAAAAAAATAAAAAGTTTAACCGACGATTTGCAATTTCTAGAAAAAGCCAATATCGGTAGAGAGTTTATGAGTGATCTAGATCAACAGAGAATTAAAAATATTTCCAAAATTAAGCTTAAAAAAGAAAATGGACAGGAAGAAGCACTACTTAGTGAAAATGAAGTGGAAAATTTGATGATTAAAAAAGGTACCTTGCTTGATTCAGAAAGAAATAAAATAAATGAGCACGCTGAAATGACTTTGAGAATATTGAAATCGCTTGATTTCCCAAAACATCTTAAAAATATACCCGAAATCGCAGGTGGGCATCATGAAAAACTAAATGGAAAAGGCTATCCGCGAGGACTTAAAGGGGATGAAATATTATTGCAAGCAAGAATTCTAGGGATTGCAGATATCTTTGAAGCGTTGACTGCCAGGGACCGGCCTTATAAAAAAGGCAAGACATTGAGTGAATCACTTAAAATTGTCGGAATGATGGTGGAAGATGGTGAATTAGATGAGGACATTTTTCGCATATTTGTTGATTCTGGAGTCTATTTGACTTATGCCAATAAACATTTGACTAAAAATCAAATTGATACTGTCGACTTAGACACACTTCCAGGTTATGCTAAGAAAAAATTACCAAAGAAAAAAGCTGCTTAATTCAACCTGCTTCGAGTAATATGTTCTTATGAAGAAAACAGGGTTATTTTATATCATATTAAGTGGAATGTTCGGAGTGATTCTAGGCCTTAGCTTTTATGTGGCCTTGATTTTTTTCAAGGACCAAATCATTGATCAATCATTTGTGAAAAACGAAATGCAAGTCAAGTTTTTCAGTCAAGCTGTGATGATGCAAGGTAATCAGAGATTCCAGTTCTTTACCTTGAAACAAGTCGAAGTATTAGAGAAAAAATCGCTAGCGGCTATTAAATGGATTAACTTATCTTTGCCAGATGTAGTGGTCGGAGCGATTATACCAGTTACATATACTTATTTTTTAGAATTAAATGACGCCTGGGAGCTTGATTATCAAAATGCTATATTGATAGTTAAAGTTCCTCAAATTTATTTCAATGAACCAGCGGTGGATGTATCACACATGGAATTACTGGTCACACAAGGAAGCATTTTTAGAAACGAACAAATGGTTTTAGATCAGCTGAAAACCTCGATTATGGATTATTTAAGAATACGTGCGCAGGAAAATATAAATTTAATTAAAGAAAGTGGAAAAAAAGAAATCGAGGAGTTTATTTCAAAGTGGATCACCACTCATTATCAATTTAAGGACAACGTTAAAATACAAATAGAATTTTCCAAAGAGACATTGAAAGAATTACGATAAAGCTATAGAGATTGATCGGGTGAAGTGGAATCAGAGATGTCTATGATTTGCACCCCTCCTTCATCTTCGAGTAAGTAAATATAGCTGCCGTTCATACCAATTCCGCTTGCATTAGTAGTTAAGTCAAGCGGACCGTAAATATTATTGCTGATTGGATTTGCCGGGTTGGATATATCAAAAACTTCAAGACCGGATGCCCCAACTGACAGGTAAGCATAATTTTCAAAAACTTCGATACCTGTACAATTACTGGTCGCGGCAGCGGTGCTGGTAAAATTCAAAGAGTTTGGATTGGCTACATTGACGATTAATAAATTTGAATTGTTAGAAAGATAAGCGTAGTTGCCGGATAGTTTCATATCGCTAAGTTCGTCAATATTGCTGGTATAAGTGGAAATCAGCGACGGATTAAATTTATCTGAGATATTGATAACCGATAGTGAATTGGTAGCGGTAACATAAGCGTAGTCACCACTGATTTCAATATCAATCGCATCATCGGGGATATCAATACTTCCAATCTCAATGGGTAATGAAGGAAGAGTTAAGTCATAAATTTGCAACCCGGCATTTCCATCAGCTACATAAAGATAATTTCCAGAAATACTTAAAGCGGTAGCGCTTCCGGTAGTATTAAGGGTGGTTTCCAGCGCAGGAACTGCGGGATTTGATATATCGATTACCACAACGCCATTTGCATTATTCGCAAGATACGCATAATTATTGGATGAATCCAAGATTATATCTGTGACTAAATCAGCCCCAGGATCGAAGGTTGCCAAAATAGGTATTAAGGCATTGGTAATGTCCATAATAACTAAGCCATTTTCTGAATCGGCAACGAAAGCATACTCATTGTAGAACTGAATTTCCGTAGATCCTGATACGGAAGTGGAGTGGATACTCCAAATGGCCGGTGATGGCGATGTTACAAAATTAACTGAACCAGAATTGGAACTAACTGTGCCCACTGATCCGGTATAATTGTAGACTCCCCAAATCACAGAACTAGAGAGCGTAAAAGTGGCAACCCCCAAAGCATCAGTGGTAATTGAACCTGGAACTGATCCGCCATTTACGGGAATGTTGAGTGTAACGACTTCACCTGCGACAGGTGCGGCGATGGCGTCAAGGGCCGTAACTTCAATTGTTGTTGTGTCTATGCCGTCGGCAATTATAGTTGAATTGCCAGTAATGGCCAAAGAGAGTGTGCTTAAAATCCCTAAGGCAAAATCTACATTTACGGTATTGGAAGTAATGGGACCTGCGATAGTAGCTGAGTAGGGGTATGAACCAACTACTACTGAACTGGTTAGCACAAAGGTGGCTGCTCCACCTTCATCGGTGTCCACATTAATATCTGGAACAGTTCCTCCGTCAATGGGAATATTTAAGGTTACAGTTACGTTTGGAACGACGTTGAAATTGGCATCTTGAACTATGGCCTGAAGCCTGGTGGTGCTCATGCCATCTGAAGCAATGGCAGATGCCCCCATATTTACCAAAGTTATCATGTTGGGTAAACTTGGAGTAAAGGTTAAGGACTGGGTATTTGAAGATGCAGTTCCCGCGGTGGCGGAATAAACGTAGGTACCAGCAGTCAGTGAACTGGTAAGTGTAAATGTAGCAGTGCCTGTCGCATCGGTGAATTCGGCGCCTGGTACGGATCCACCATTTAATGGAATGTTTAAATTAATGGTAGAGTTCGCCACGGGGTTTCCTCCAATATCTGTAACGTTGGCCACTAGTTCGGAAGTTGAAAAACCGTTGGCAGTTATAGAAGTTGCTCCGGTAATACTCAGAGTAATTGAGTGTGGGACGTTGGCATAAAATGTAATATTTTCAACATTGGAGTTTGTTCCTCCGAAAGAAGCAGTGTAGGGATAGACTCCAATATTCGTGCCACTGGTGAGGGTAAAGTAAGCGTACCCTGAACTATCTGTGATCGCTGGTGTGGATGCACTTCCTCCACCGAGAGGAATATTTAGATTGATATTTCTTCCATCGGAAGGGTTTCCATTACCGTCTTGTGCGTAAGCACTGAATGTGGTCGTGGTGATACCATTGGCGAGAATATTGCTGGAACCTGTGATGGTCAGAATAATGCTGGAGGGATCAAGGGCCAAAAATGCAATCGACTGAATCGCGGAAGTTAATCCTTCCGAGGATACAGAGTAATTATAAATTCCTGCCACGGTTGAACTGGTTAAAAGAAAAGTGGCAGTTCCTGTTATATCGCTAGTGGAAGGTCCGGGAACAGAACCACCCCCGGCTGGAATATTGAGTGTGATGATGCCACCAGAAATTGGGTTTGAGAATTGATCTTGGATAGTTGCGGTGATCAGTTTAGTACTTGCACCATCGGCGAGTAGAGTGGCTGGAGTGTCAAAGAAGAAATTTATATTACTGACCAATCCTGGGACAAAGTTGACTTGAATTTCGGTGGAAGCTGCTACATCACTGGCAATGACCGAATAAGTATAGGTTCCTGCCTGATTAGAGCTTATTAATATGAAATCGAATTCTCCCATATCATTGGTGATCGCCGGGTTTGATCCGGCAACGCTTCCACCATTATCTGGAATTACTAACGTAACAGTAATATTTTTTACTGGATTACCATATTGATCCAAGGTAATTGCTTTAAAAGAAGTAGTGGCGCTGCCGTTTGCGGTAATGGTATTCGACCCAGTTAAAGTAAAATTGACAGAGGAAAGTGCCCCTGCAAGGAAAGTGAGATTAAAAGTTTTTTTAGCGTTTAATACACTTAATTCATAGGTATAAGTACCAGCGGTAGTCGAACTATAGATGGTATATTCGACCTGCCCGGATTGGTTGGTTTGTTTGGTACTTAGATTGGTAATTCCACCGTTAACTGGAATCAGTAGTTGCACAGTTTCGTTTGGAGAAGATTTTCCCCACTTATCCCTAATCGTAATTCTTACAGTTGTATTTTTTGAACCATCGGCAAGTAGAGTGGTTTCACCGAGGTACTCAACACTTATGGAACGATAATCATCAAACATGTGTCCGAGTACCAGCTTGTTGTTTTTCTCTGGATTACAAGAAAGAAGCAAGAAGCTAAAAATAAAAAGAGTCACAAAAGTTTTAATCAACATTTTTCCTTTGGATTTATGTCCAAATTAGATTTTTTATCATTCAACTTATCGGATTTATAAGAGAATCATTTAATGTGTAAGTTGTATTTATTGGGATAAAATAGCGAGTATCTTAGAAAAATGCTCTACTTTAACTGGACTTGCATAATGGGGGTGATTTTTATCCAGCACTGCGAAATTATTATAATTAAATCAAACAAATTTGAGCTGTTAAGTTTAAAGAATACTAACTTATTAAATAATAAAGGTTAATTTTAATTTCACCCCCATTAGTGTAGGCCAGTTGAAATTTGATGCACACACCTAGTGAAACTTACTCGACGCTATTATTTCTAATGTTGGGCTAAGAAACTTTTGGTATACGAGATTCTATGAAAAAGGTTTTATCCACCATATTTCTTACCATGGCCATATTTATTCCAGAGATCAACGCTAATCAGACTATCGATGCTTCGATTCTTAAATTAGATTACCTAAGACCATCCAATTTTTCTGGCCCGGCTGGCTCAGTTATTTTTGATGAGGTTAAGATTTTAAGAAACGATATGATGATGATTTTAGAAAATGATGATGATGTGTTTGATTCAGAAATTTTTATCAGAAATAAATTTCTTGGTTTTAAAGGCAAATATCACAGCTTTGGTTTTATAGTTGATAGCGAATCTATGTTGGGTGAAGTAAATGAAGCTAACTTAAGCAATGCGCTTTTAAATATTGATGATCAGCGATTGAATTTTAGTGCAGATCAAATGAAGCTGGATATTTTGAAAGCGGCCTTGGAATTTAATAACAGTCGTCTTTTTTGTTTAAAAGATCAATTGTTGGTGGTTGAATCGGATAATTTATTATTTGGTTGCTTGAATAATGCAAATTTTGCTCCCAATACCCAAAAAACAGATGCTTTAGTAAAAATAGAAGTAAGAGGAGATGATGCTTCTCAAAACATATTTTTAGAGGGGTTGTTGGAGAGTTTTGAAATGACGGCGGATTCTATCGTTTTAAAAACCCAAAGCAGCAATATAAAGTTAGTTGATAAAGAAATCAGCACAGATGAGTTTCAATTTATCTGTCCCAAATCTTATATTGTGCCACCATTTGATTCACAAAAAATAGTTACTGAATGTTTTGATAATGCCAGAATGGTTAATGAAGAAAAACAAAGCGTTGGTCTTCGCTTCAAGCTAAAAGTTGAAGAAGATGAATTGGATTTTAATTCCCGATTAAAATCAGTTTCTATGGATAAGCTTCTGCTTCGGGTTTTATCCATAGATAATGAATTTAAATTCGATGCCATGACCGGTAAAAGTGATGCCGTGACTCTCGATTGTAATAAGTATCTCAATCTAAGTGGTGAAATTTTTCCTGAATTTATGAAAGCTTGTGCTAATAATCTGCACCTTGCAAAAAATGTATGGGCATTTCAAGATACAGAATTTGATATGAGGTATTTTTTTAATTTAAATCAGGCGGTGACGTCTGCTGACAAAATAAACATTACGCTTACGAGTTTCCAAAAAGTAAATAGTAAAAATTATCCAAACGCAGAAATAGAAAAGGGAACTCTGACGGCGTTTGGGATACATGCAGATTGTAGGAACGATAATAGCCTGGATCAATTAGCGCTATCTAAGTTTTTCAACAATTGCTTTAAAAGTGGAAAAATAACTGTCGACAGTGTTGTAGATTCCAAACAAAAGGACTTGGTTAAAATTTATAAATCTTATGACGGAGTAATGGAAAATTTTGATCAATTTGCAAGTTTTGATCCAGTCAGTTTAGTTAAGGACCAAAGAGCTATTGCGAAAAATGTATTGATTACCTTTAATAACAATGTTGTGACTTTAACCTCAAAGTTTTATTTTATGATGGGGTATAAGGATATTATGTTAAGTGGTCCTATCAAGTTTGATGAAGCTACAAGCGAAATTGAGATGGAGATAAAGAAAGTAAAATTACCAGTACCTTTTGTGGGCAGAAGCACTTGGTTTGCCTCTAAGATGCTAAAAAAATTCTTATCATCAGGAACCATTCGGGTAGTAAAGAAAAAAATATATATAAAAATAGGGAGATTATAATGAAAAAGATCATGCTTGTTTTATGTGGTTTAATGACATTTAATTTGTGGGCTAACATTTATGAATGTAATGGTGGTGGTTATAACGTAAAAGTTTTTAATCCGGAAATCGTTACTGTTAGTGAACCTGCTTTGATTATAAAAAGTGCGAGTGGGATTTCTAAAGTTATGGCCACTGATTTACGCATTATTGCCAACTTTGATATTAGCATTTCCGGTCGTACCGTGCCGGGAACGAGTATTCAATATGTAACCCTACTTGTAGATGATCCGGGGGTAGCATCTGGACATACCGTAACAGGTAAAATGAACCTTGACACTGACCAGGGACGACTAGTTATTGCTTTAAAATGTGTTAGAGGTGTTTCGATTATCCCATAGTCTTTTACTGTACAATAATTTGATCAACTTCTTTTCTATTGTTAAAAAATAGACGATGCAAAGTATTGTAATTTTTTTCAAAATTGGATTAAAATTTCGTTAACCCCAATTTAATTAAATTGCCCAGGAGGTATTTAAATGAAGTTTTTAACTGGTGGTTTGTTTTTTCTAGTTTTGATAAATAATTTGATTGCTTCCGATTTTCCACTTAGGTCTAAATTCCCAAGCGTTCCTTTTATTTCCACAGAAGATTTAAATAAGGAATATACCACTATTAATATAGTGGATGTAAGGAGCAAATTTGAATTTGATGTAATTCATATTAAAAAGGCTGTGCATATACCTCTTCCTAAAGAGGGTGAAGAAGCCGGATTTGTGCAGAAAATTGGTGGATTAAAAGGAAAGGTAGCCTTTTATTGCAATGGTCATACCTGTGCTAAAAGTTATGAAGCAGTTGTGATTGTGCAAAAAAATGGCAATAAAAACACTTTTGTTTATGATGACGGGATTTTTGAGTGGACTAAAAAATATCCGGCTGAATCTGTGTTATTAGGGCAATCTCCAGCAGATCCAGCTAAGTTAATTTCAAAAGAAGCTTTTAAAGGCAAGTTTTTATCAAAAGAAAAGTTTTCCGTAGATTCAGTTAAGGAAAATACTTTCCTAATTGATGCAAGGGACGAAGTTCAGAGAAAGAAAACCCCTGACTTTGCCAAATCGGCTGCCTTGTTTCCAATGGATGAATTGGTAAAAGTTTTAGACAAGCCTCATTTTAAAGGTCGTGCAAAAGGTAAAACTCTTTATATTTTTGATGCTGTTGGAAAACAAGTTCAGTGGTTGCAATATCACCTTGAAAAAAATGGCTACAAAGATTATTACTTTTTAGAAGAAGGTGTTTGGAGCTTTTTTGGTGCTGAAGGGGCAAGTTGTACCAGCGGTAAGTGTTAAATTATAATTAAAATGAGTGGGAGATTAAGATCTCCCACTTTTTATTAGTAACGTTTTTCTAGTCGGTCTTTGTTTCTAAAAATTGCAGCACCCAGGTCGTTTATCAAGGCTGATAATTCAAGATCGAGAAACGCTCCACCCATAGTTACCTGAAAGTTTTCAATGTCAAAATCAGCGGTAGCATCAGAGGTATCCCAGTCAGATAAGAATTTTTGTTCAAACAATTCAATTTGTTGTTTATCAAAAATTTGTGCACCAAATTCCCGAAAACTGCCCTGCAGTGTATCCGGGTTTAAGTTGGATGATCCACCTAGCAGTACCTCTCCATCTACGGAGGTAATCTTGCGATGGTTTTCTTGGTGATATTCTTTTTCAAAGTTTTCATTGAAACGATGCTTGATTCCAAAAGTTTTTCTGGCCCGAATGTCTATTCCATAACTTTGCATTTCCTTGATAAAAATTGTATTAGGAAGACCATTAAGTCCGAAGTTTCCGTTATGATCTGCCAATATTTTAATATCTAAGGATGGAATTTCTAGCTTTTTTTTCATGAGCGCATCATTGATATAGGGATCATAAATAAAAAGTTGTTCCATGTAGATATTTTTTTTAGCCTTTTTAATCATATCTATTAAAATGTTACGAACATCCTTAATATTTCCATTCACGTTAGCTTCCGCTATTCGCAGTGGTTCATTATCTTTTTGCATAGGATAAGGATTGGTGCGGGTGACTTTAAAAGAATTTAAGATTTGGTCTCTCAATTTAATATATTTTTGATTGTCATAACTGCCATTATCTCGGTCTTTGTAATAAAACCATCTTTGCTCTTTTTTGTCAGTAGTTAGTGCGGCATCTAAATCATCATAATAGGAAGCTTGCACTAGTGCTGCAGCCGGCCCTTTTACGTAGATAGCGTTATCGTAATAATATCCTCCGGAGTGATCGGTCCAGTTTTTGGAGCCGAAATAGGCTTCTGGATTATCAGAGTTGGGATCTATGACGATGACCTTGGAGTGATCAATCTTTGATTCAATATAAGTATTGCCCTTCTCAATAGTTTTAAAAGCTTTATTAAATTCTGGAGCATTTTTAATTCCATGAATAAGCAAACTAGTAAGCTCAAAAGGAATACCTGGAGGATGTCTGTGAATATTGGCTTGAATCAAAAAGCCTTTTTCGCGGAAAATAGTTTCTTTTTCCAGGCGGTCTCTTATATATCGAAAGACTGGAAGCATTTCTTCCACCATATTATAGTTGGTGGCGTAGTCATGCAAAATTACCAGTTTAAAATTAGGGTTTTTATTTATTTTATGAACGCATTCATCCAAAAGATATTCCGCAAGAGTCATGCCAAGGGTTCCTCCAAAAAGGAATATATCAATGAAAATGGAATCATTTGCCCGATCGATCATTTCCCTGATTCTTTTATAAATGGGATCACCATTTTTTTGAAATATTATATGGCCACTAGGATCTTTTGCTGTAGGCATTTTAATGTAGGGAGCAGCGAAATCAAAAACTCCTCCGCTAAACATGTATCGTTTATTCAGCCAGTTCATTCTTTCCATGCTAGTATCGTTATCGCTGATAACTTCGACTTTGTTTCCTGGTATAATTCCTAAATAACTTAACGAGTAAGAGTTAATTGATGAAACATAATCACGAAGCTTGGTGCTAATGATTGGATTTTGTTTGATCGCTTCAATCAGTTGAGATCGATTAGCTATCGCTGCGGTTTGCTTTGCAAATTGTTTAATAACGGGAAAGCATGTTTCAAAAATATCTGCAGTACCGTTATTTTTATTGTCACAAAATCTGGAGAGTAATTCGAGTGCGGAATTTTCATCAACTGATAGGGGATTATCAATATGATCTCGTAAAATAAGAATTTTATAAAAAGCATAGTAGGCCAATATTAATTCGACATTTTTTTCATTTGGATTGATGAATTTCCAGTAGGTTAAAGGTCTCAGGATTTCTTCTGGAAGAATAGAATCGAGGTTTTTAATAAATTCGTAGATTTGATCTTTTGCGTTGGTATCCAGAGAGTTAACTTTTTCAATAAACTCACTTTGCAGTGCCATTTGCTTTTGTTTTTCAAGTTCTTTTTCACTTTGGGGAGTATCGCTATCTTGATATATTTTTTTCCCAAAAACGACAGGATAGGCTGCTTTAAAAAAGTTTTGAGTTTTAATCCGGTCTTGAATATTTACTTGGGCACATACAAAAGTGGGGATAATGAGTGCCAAAATAGTAGAGGTTATAATATTTTTCATTGTGCACCTCCAACTTTATTATGAAAACGGTTAAGTTCAAGCTTTTCCATTAAAGAGGATTGAAACTGGTCCAATATTACACTTCTAATTTTCATTCCAAGATTTTGTTTGATAGTAGGATCGTTGTTCATGGGGAAATTTTTTATGTCCGTCAAGGTATCGGATTTGTTATTATCAAAATTTTTTGTTTGGAAATCGTAAACTAGTTTTTTTAAGTGTAGACTATAAGCATATTTTTGTGAATTGGACTTGACACTACCACTGATTAAAAGCTTCCCGGTTTCAATGGAATTTGAGTTAATGTAAAGTATGTTTTCTACGATGTCATCTTTGTACATATCAGGTTCAAATAAGCGACCAGGATAAATAATCATTTTATCCAAGCGAGGAGTTGGTTCCTTTACATTAAATTTTTTTATAATATCCACTGTTAAATATGGTGAAGAACTGGTTTTGGTAAAAGCAATGTTGTTAATCCCAACTCCTTCTTGTTCAAGACCAATTTTTTGATTTTGAATATCATGCTCAATAAAATATCTTCTGTATCGGATATGACCTTTTACGACATTGTCCTTCGTACCCGGTACAAATGAATCCAAAACTTTAATCCAAAGGCCAATGGAACCGCCGGCATATTGATAACGTTCTTTATTATTCTCTCTGTCTTGGGAAATAACTTGTTCAATCATTTTTTTATTTTTGCCAGTAAGTTTAGAATATAAGGTGCCAGTATTGGAAGTGTTAACGAGATGATTGGTGGAAAGTTCAAAGGAGTAATCTATGGGGTTTTCCGCGGTGGGAATGAAATTAAAATCAATTTGAATGTCACGATCGATAAGCTTATAAAAAGTAATCGTCTTAACAAAATGTTTCATAAAGCTTGCCATAAACTCTTGTTTCGCAATGGATAGTAATGTGCGTCCTATTAACTCTTCTTTGCTTTTAGCATTAATCATAAAAGTATTGATCAGTGCTTCGGAAACAGCTTTCTTGGCTTTTTCACCAAAATAAGCGTTATCCCCAGTTCTAACTTTGAACTCAATATCAAATCTTAGTTTTTTTCCATAATCATCAAGGGTGAAATAATCTTTTAAAACACCAATTTCGACATTTTTCAATTGGTCTGCCTGTGCGGGTACTCTGCTGACCTTGAATTGGTTTTGCCAGATTTTTTCTAGAGGAGTAATCGCTTGGATGATAAATCCCAGGCTGATATAGATAAACATAAACCCCAAAAAACCTGCACTACACTTGATCCCTAAGATGACATCTTTTTTTTCCATAATAACTCTTGGTTAAAGGCACATACTCTTCTTATAATGCTCTTCGGACATGAACTTTTTTTAGAAAATAATATTAGTGGTAGGGAAAAAAGTGGCAGGTTGGTTAATTACTTAATTAAAATAATTTAGTACCCCATTTTTGGAAATAATAAATGCTCGACTTGATGGATATCAAGGTTAGTTTTAAACTTTTGTAACTGCCACGATGCCAATCGTGGGTAATTTGTGCGTAAGGGAAGTAGATGGCCCTTGATATTTGATTCACTCGCCTGGTAATATCAGCGTCTTCCAAGTACATAAAAAAATTCTCATCTAATTTGCCGATCTGATGAAGGATATTACTTCTAAAAAACATAAAGCAACCAGAAAGGTAGGGTACTTGAAAAATCCCATTGTATCCGGTTTCTCTCATTTCATACCAATCCATATAGCGCTTGTAGGTGCTAAGTTTTTTTAAAAAAGATGGCAAAAAACGTCGTAAGAATTGCGCAAATAATGTGGGGTTTTGTTTGCAAAGATATTGAATAGAGCCATCCGGATTTAAAATTTGAGGAGAGATCATGCCCACATTATCATTTTGGCGCATATATTTTACCAGTTCTTCTAAAGCGCCCGGGTGAATAGTTACATCAGGGTTAAGAACTAAGTAGAATTCGGTATTTGGGTATTTATCAATTCCATGATTATGACCAAAGCTATAACCGCCGTTTCGTCCGGTTTGAATAAAATCAGCCTCAATTTTTCCCTGTAATTTTTCAAGAGTTTTATCTGGCGAATTGTTATCGATGATGACCAATCTTACGTTTAATGAAGTATCTAAAAAGGAGCGGGCAGTCTGGATGACTCTCTCTATCGAATTATTGTAAGTAACGATACTGGCAACGACATCATAATGCATAAGAAAACCGATTTTTTAAGTTACGATAAAGTTTATTTCATGACGACCGATTCTTAAAATAATTTCAAGCAGTCGTGAGCCCTCATATGATTCATTAATTTGGTAATCAACATGAACTACTTCACCTTTTTTAACTTTCATCGGATAGTAGGGAAAATACGTCTGGGCCCAGTGAGTTCTGGGTAGGTGAGGGGCAGTATCTAAGACTGTTGAATGAGAAAGTTCGGTACTAAACCAGCCCACCAGACCATTAAGAGTGCCATCGCGCTCTATGGTAAAATCCACCGAACTCATACACCACTCATCTCCTGGACGGGCATCAATCATTTTTTGGTAATGAATGGTTTGTCCTGGGCATAGAAGAAATTTGCTAGGCACATGTAAAAGGTTTGAATAACCCATTTCATGTTCTTTTTTGGTAAATGACGAAAAATCTATGCCATGAATTTTGTCTTGTTCCCAAAAACCTGGTCCTTCTTTTTTATAATATTCGCCATCATCAATAGGTGCAAGCATGACGTTTACCGAGGAGGGGAGCATGATCCCTCCAGGTTTTAGATGTTTGTCTCGGACATCAATCACCGAATGAAACATACGTTCCACATAGGCCATGTGACCTAACCATTCACTGATTATAACGTCTGCCTTTTCGTCAAGAATCAGGTCGCTTGCATCTCCATGAAATATTTCAACCTGGTTTTGCAGGTTATTTTTTTTGACGAGTTCTTTAGCCAGGACTGCCATGTCCGAGCGCTCAATCCCGATCACTCTTTTGGCCCCTGCTTTGGCAGCTAACATGGACAAAATCCCGGTTCCAGCACCCACATCAATGACGAGGTCTCCAGGATGAACGACTTCAAAGATGGCCTTGGCAAAAGCATCAGTACGCACTTTATCAGCAACCATCCAGCGTTGTTGTTCCAAACTCGCGTAACCTAAAAAATATTGTTCCATATTTACCACTTTGTGCAAAAGAGAGAATTAGTCTTGTTGAATCTTGAGTTTTCTTTGGGCCGTAAGAATGTTTTCGAGCAAGGATTTACATTCAAAATCAT
This sequence comes from Bdellovibrionales bacterium RIFOXYA1_FULL_36_14, assembly GCA_001769975.1. GTDB lineage: Bacteria > Bdellovibrionota > Bacteriovoracia > Bacteriovoracales > Bacteriovoracaceae > XYC1-FULL-37-79. Next base: position 25,253 of record MEPW01000046.1, read on the forward strand.
CCATTTTATAGAGGGGATGATTTTTTTTAAGTTCAGCTTGTTTGGCAGAATTTTCAAAAGAATGTATGCGATTTTTAACTAGCATTTTTAGTTTTCGAAGTTCTTTTTCGTTCCATTCGCCGAGGTTCGAAATGTCTTTTAATTTTAAGTTGGCCATGTTTTTTCCGTTATTTAAAAACTAATTTATTAATGTTTCTTATTTACATGATCAAATGCGCTCGGACAAGTTTTTAGCTTGAAACTAGATGGACAAATATTGTGAATATTTGAAATATTTGCTCAAGTTTTGGCAAAATTTGCCGATAGCACATCAAGGCCATGAAGCGTCCTCTTTTTGATTTGGGAAAAACGAATGATAAGCGACCATCTTGCCATTTTGGAACTTACCTATTGCTTGATTGCGGCTGTTACATTAGTTCCTCTTTTCAATAAGTTGGGTCTAGGTTCAGTGCTTGGTTATTTGTTTGCGGGTATTCTTTTGGGACCCTGGGGATTTCAATTTGTAACTCAAAACGATTCAGTTATTGCGCTTTCTGATATCGGTATTATATTTTTGTTTTTTGTCATCGGTCTGGAAATTAGTCCTCAGCGTTTGTTGGCCCTGCGAGATAAAATTTTTATACATGGATCATCTCAAGTCTTGTTAACGACAGCACTTTTTACACTAAGCCTTTTCCTTTATAAATTTACCATTTATCAATCACTGGTTATTGGATTTTCCCTTGCCATTTCTTCAACGGCTTATGCGCTTAACTTTTTAAAAGACAGCAATGATATTGCTCATAATTATGGCCAGATTTCCATGGGAATTTTGTTGTTTCAAGATATTGTTGTTATTCCAATGCTACTAGTAATCCCTCTAATGTCGCCTACGTTTCATGGGACTGCCGTGTTATCTTTGAGTAAAATCTTGCAATCTATCGGATTATTTATGCTATTTTCTTTTGCTGGAGTAAAACTGCTTAAGAAGTTTATCAATTATGTTTATAAGACTCAATCCAGTGAAATATTTATGGCCTCTTGTTTGTTGATCGTTCTGGCTACGGCAACCATTATGAAACAAATCGGATTTTCCACGGGCCTTGGCGCATTTATGGCCGGTGTTTTACTGGCAAATAGTGAAGTTAAACTGGAAATTAAAAAAACAATTTTACCATTTAAAAGCGTATTAATGGGATTGTTTTTTATAAAAATTGGAATGGGACTTAACTTTGCAATTGCTTTTGAGTTTTGGGGGAAGATGCTGCTCTTTACTTCATTTTTAATAGCTGTAAAATTTTCTATTTTATATCTTATTGCCAAAATCCACAAGGAAGAGCAAATAAAGTGTGTGAAGGTCGGTGTACTACTTAGTGAAGCCGGAGAGTTTAGTTTTATTATTCTAACCGCCGCTTTTCATAATAAGATTTTATTTGAAAATGTTTATGGATTTTTAATTACTACAGTAACCATGAGTATGTTCGTAGCTCCTGTTTTGTTTAGAATTGTTAAACACTTTGAAAAAGAAAAAACTATTATTAGTAATGTAATGTCGATAGAATCACTAAAGCTTGAAAACTCTAAAATAGTAGAACCTAAAACCTCAGAATGCCTTGAACAGGCTGCTTAATTAAAAAGCAATTTTAACTGGCCCACCATAGTGGTTTGGGATACTCATTATTCAGATGTAGTTTAAAAAAATGCTCAACATAAATTAATGAAACTCAAAGATAATAATCAAATTGTTTGAAATTTAGGTATGACCAAGTAGTACACTATTATGAAATTCTATATAAATGTCCAAGTGGTCTTTTAATCTCATCGGATTTTTGGTCGTACACCAGGTTTTTCTTATCAACCTATTAATGTTTGCCCTAAGCATTGCGCAACTATGATTGAGTGTAAATAAAGGATCAAAGTGTTTTTTCTTAAGTTCACCTTGACCAGCGATGCAAGACCTTCCACCATCATATTGCTGGTGAGTTGCTTTGGGAAAAAATTTTTTAACTTTACTTGCATAAAAATGATGCTTGTCCGATTCAATTAATGCATCTGGGGAGATGGTTTTTTGAATTGATTCAAACAATTTTGTAATAGTGGCTTTATGTTCACATTTCCTTTTCCCATATTTTTTTACAGACTTGTAACTTAAATGCCCAAACGCGGGGATTGTACCAACTTCGACCCCTAACATAGTTCTTTTAATCTTATCCACCGCCAAGGTGACGGTCAGCGGTTTAAGCTTGGTATGCTCAATGGTGATCAGATCATCAAATTGCAAATGAGTGACCTGATTTTTTAACTCTGCCAAAATGTTCTGCTGCTTTACCCTAGCAACTTGGGCAAGGTATAAGAGTTTTCGCTCAACCGTAGTCCGGTGGATATCCAACAAGATGGCAATTCTTCGCATAGATACGCCAGATGAAAGCAAATTTCTGACTTGATGATTTACTCTTCTTTTTTTCTGCAGGTACGCCGTTGAAAAAGTGGCAAGGGAAAATTTTTTTAAACAATGTTTACATTTAAATCTCTTAATATGTCGAGAGTCATCTTTTCTATAATAGAAACCGGCCTTAATGACATGGTCGTTTTTATTATAAAAAAGGCAATCTTGGTTAGG
>MEPW01000047.1 GCA_001769975.1 Bdellovibrionales bacterium RIFOXYA1_FULL_36_14
CCAATTAAATCAAAAGTCAGGCAGATCTGTAGCCAGTTTGCCACCGGCCAGTCTTAATAATGATCAAGTGAGATTTGATATCTATAAATGGTCTCCAGCTCAGCTTTTAACGATGGCAGAAACCGAGTTTGAAAAGAAAAATTACGAAAAATCTGCTCAATTTTTTAAAACATTTCTTATTCAATATCCTACAAGTGAAAAAATTGATGACCGATTTTTGTTCCAAGCAGGGATCTCTGCTTTTGAATCAGGACAGCACTATGATTGGGCACTTTCCACCATGGATAGATTGGTAAGCGATTATCCTGATAGCAAATATTTCAGAGGTGCTAAATTATGGTACGGCTTAGCTCATCTACGACTTGGTAATCACAAGGAGTTTTTTGGTACCGTCGAAGAATTTAGGAAAAAATACAGGAATACCCCTGAATGGAAAATATTGAGTTTTCGTTATGAAGAAATTGTACAAAAATACAAAGATTAATTGGTTAGTCTTAATTGCTAGCTGTTTAGCAACGTTTTCCCTATGGGCAAAACCTGTTGCGGTTGTGAGTACTGTAGATGGTAACGTGTTTTCCATTTATCAGGGCGTTACCAAAGCTCTTTCAGCAGCTGATCATATTCCGGATTTAGCCGAGATTGTAACGGAAGAAGGGGCCCAAATAACATTTGCTGATTATTATGATCATAAATTTCATGTGGCCGGTTCTGGACACGTTAAAATAACCGGCAATGTGACTGAACTACTGGCCGGATACATTTGGGTGCAGTCTTTCGGTCAGAGTGTAGAAGAATTTATTATTCAAACCGCCAATTCCGTGGTGACTTATAAGGGCGGAGAAGCGATTGTAAGTTATGATAAGGTTAAAGGAAAAACTCAGCTCTATTCATTAAGTGAGAGTTTTGAAATTGCTCACGTCCTGGAGAAAAGCTTTAAGGAAGTCGTCGACAAGGGACAATTTACTTTTATTGATAATGATTTTGAAAATGGTGCTCCTCGCAGACCAACTGAACTAGGCCATGCCTCTTATGAGAAGATGAGAAGTTTGTTTTACAAAGTCCATCCTATTGAATATAAGCATCCGACTCTAAGTAAAAATGACGAAATTTTGCCTCAAAGACGCTCTAATTTGAGAATTCCGGCATCAGTTTTACCTGAAAATAAAGTAAGTGATTCATTCTCAAAAGAAAGTAAGATCATCTACCTATTACCAGATACGAAAAAAAATCAGGCTAAAAAAGATCAGCAATTGGAATCTTTTTATAAAGGTAAGGTCACCGAGTGGTCCGTGAAACCTAAAAAGAAAAAGTTTGTGCCTAGCTATGATAAATTATCAGGTGTGGAGATCAAGATTTATGGTCAGAAATCACCTCTTTCCAAGGAAAAAAATAAGTTGGCGAGCGTGAAAGATTCTGTTTCGAATCCGGTTATCTTGAATAAAAAAGAGTCAACAACTTATCGGCTACCATCTTCTGTGAGTTCTTTAGGCGCAGAAAGCAATAGCGAATTTGAAAGTTCTTTGACTAATGAATTTAAAAAACAAATGCGTCATTCCAATGAAGTGAATAGCTTAATTCGGGATTTAAAAAACTATAACCAAGATTATAGAGAAGAATACTAGAAAACCATTAAAGCAATCATAAATGACTAAAATCTGCTACGCGTAATATTATGCTTTTTCATATTAATTCGTTATAATACCTAAAAATTTCAAGCTTAAGGAGTATTCATGATCAGGATTGAAAACGAAGCTGCGCTTACCTATGACGATGTATTATTGCGGCCGGCTTTTTCTAAAGTATTGCCCAAAGATGTGAGATTGAATTCTCGTTTTAGTAAAAATATTACTTTGAATATACCCATCGTATCTGCGGCAATGGATACGGTTACCGAGTCTGATACGGCAATTGTTTTGGCCCAAGAAGGTGGGATTGGGGTTATTCATAAAAATTTAACTCCAGATGTTCAGGCAAGAGAAGTAAGTAAAGTTAAAAAATACGAAGCGGGAATGGTTTTGGACCCCATTAGTGTTTATCCAGAAATGTCGCTTCACAAGGTCACTGAAATTACCAAACAACATAAAATTACCGGTGTGCTGGTAGTGGATAAAAATAAGAAACTGCTAGGTATCTTAACCAGTCGTGATATGCGCTTTGAAGATAATCTTGATCAGTTAGTTAAGGATATTATGACTCCTCGGGAAAAACTAATTACTGCCGGCATTGGAATTAGTAGGGATGAAGCAAAAAAACTTTTACATAAACATCGCATAGAAAAATTACCTGTTGTGAATAAGGACGATATTCTTGTTGGTCTTATAACCATCCGGGATATTAAAAAGACCATAGATTTTCCCAACTCGAACAAAGATGGATTAGAACGACTTAGAGTAGCTGCTGCTGTAGGAGTTGGACCTAAAGAGTTTGAAAGGGCAAAACTATTAGCTGATGCAGGAGTAGATGCGATTGTGGTGGATACGGCCCATGGTCACTCAGAGGGTGTCATTGAAATGGTGAAATCTCTTAAAGCATGTTTCCCTAATATTGATATTATTGCTGGTAATGTTGCTACCTCGAAAGCTTGCGAAGAATTGATCAAAGCGGGAGCAGATGCAGTTAAAGTTGGAATCGGTCCTGGTTCCATTTGTACAACTAGAGTGATTTCTGGGGTAGGTGTTCCACAATTCTATGCTGTCACGGAATGTGCCAAGGTTTGCATTAGCGCTAAAATTCCCTTCATTGCTGATGGTGGAATAAAATATTCCGGCGATATAGTAAAGGCACTGGCTGCTGGTGCAGATTCAGTTATGATTGGTTCTTTATTTGCGGGAACGGATGAGGCCCCAGGGGAGAGGATTCTTTACCAAGGAAGATCTTATAAGGTTTATCGGGGTATGGGTTCACTTGGTGCTATGGTAAAGGGTTCCAAAGATCGCTATGGCCAAGCGAGTATAAACGAAGTGGATAAATTAGTACCGGAGGGAATTGAAGGTCAAGTTCCTTACCGAGGTCCTCTCTAAAGTAATCTCTATCAACTGATTGGAGGACTAAGATCAGGGATGGGGTATGTTGGCGCAGCCAATCTTTTAGAACTTAAAGAAAAAGCGGAATTTATAAAAATTACCCAGGCTTCGCTTAGAGAAAGTCATCCTCATGATATTCTCATTACTAAAGAAGCTCCCAACTACCAAGTGACAACCTAAGGATTTTTGATGACAAATAGACAAGTATGGATTGCTGACTTCGGATCCCAATATACCCAGCTTATTACCAGAAAGACTAGGGAGCTGGGGTTTTCCAGTGAGATATATACGATCAAAGAAGTTAAGGAAAGATTAATAAGCGGTCAAAAACCCAATGCTTTGGTTTTATCAGGAGGACCTCAATCAGTATTTTTGGATAATGAGGATTACTCTGCTTTTTTTCAAGACGAAAAGTTGCCAGTACTTGGAATATGCTATGGAATGCAACTGCTGGGAAAATATTTTGGAGGAACTGTTTATAAGGGACATACTGGAGAGTATGGCAATGCCTTGATTCAATTTGTAAATGGTTTTAAAATAAAGGATTGTCCGCTCAAAATGAATGTATGGATGAGTCACTCTGATCATGTGGCGAAAATTCCGATTGATTTTTACGTTATTATGGAATCCACCAATAATTTTACGGGTGCTATTAAACATAAGACCAGACCTATAGTGGGGCTTCAGTTTCACCCTGAAGTTGAACATACGGTGCATGGAAAGGAGATTCTTCAATATTTCTATAAAGAAATTGCCGGACTAAAAAAAGATTGGACCGCTAAGACCATGCTTAAAGAAGCTCGAAGTGAAGTGGCAAAAATTAAAGATAGCTATGTTTTATGTGCTTTTTCAGGTGGCGTTGATTCATTGGTAGCGGCAACCTTATCAAAGGATATTCTTAATCAAAGACTGTATTGTTTTTTTGTGGATAACGGTTTGCTTCGACCACAGGATTATAAACATATAGAAGTTTTAAAAGAAGAAACCGGACTTAATATTGAAATTATTGATGCTAAAGAAGATTTTTACAGTGCATGCCGTGGGATTAATGATCCTGAATTAAAACGAAAAGCAATTGGTAAAACTTTCATTGAAGTATTTGAAAAAAAGGTTCACGAGTTTGAAAATAATCGCGCTATCAAGTTTGAATATTTACTCCAAGGAACACTTTACCCCGATGTTATTGAATCGATTACACCTCATGCAAACGGAGGAAAATCAGTTACTATAAAATCTCACCACAATGTGGGAGGACTTCCTGAGCGAATGAGACTTAAACTTCTTGAACCACTAAGATGGTTATTTAAAGATGAAGTTCGAAAACTGGGACTGGAGCTTGGATTGTCTCACGATTGGGTTTATCGTCATCCATTTCCTGGACCGGGTATTGGGATCAGAGTGCTCGGAGAGTTATCTCTCGATGCGATTAATAAAGTTCAGCAATCTGATCAGATTCTTTTTGAAGAATTACATAATTACAATCTTTATTCTTCCGTTTGGCAGGCCTTTACTGTTTTTCTTCCGGTAAAGACGGTCGGAGTCAAGGGTGATTCTCGGGCCTATGAATCAGTTATCTGTGTTAGAGTAGTTAATAGCGTAGATGCTATGACGGCGATTTGGAGTGATTTGCCAAGAGAATTCATGATTCAAATATCTTCTCGTATTTGTAATGAAGTACCAGGTATCACGAGAGTAGTTTATGACGTGACTAATAAGCCACCTGGAACCATAGAATGGGAGTAAGAAACAATGAAAGATATATCAGCCATTGTCTCGGGATTTAAAGAAAATATCTTTTCTCAAATATCCAACTTGGCCAATCAATATAATGCCGTAAATTTATCCCAGGGATATCCTGATTTTGATGGAGCAGGTTTTGCTTTAGAATTTGCCAAATTAAATATTGATAAGGGGTTTAACCAAACCACCAACGCCATCGGCTGTGAAGAACT
>MEPW01000048.1 GCA_001769975.1 Bdellovibrionales bacterium RIFOXYA1_FULL_36_14
CACTCAATCATAGTTGCGCCATGCTTAGGGCAAACATCAATAGGTTGATAAGAAAAACCTGGTGTACGACCAAAAACCCAATGAGATTAAAAGACCATTTAGACATTTATATAGAATTTCATAATAGCGTACTACTTAGTCATACCTAAATTTCAAACAAATAGTTATTATCTTTGAGTTTCATTAATTTATGTTGAGCATTTTTATAAACTGCATCTGAATAATGGGTGTTCAAAACCATCATAGTAGGCCAGTTAAAAAATATTTTTGGCAATTTCGTTATTAATATCTTGGATTTCATCCAGTTGTTCAAGGTTTTCCTGATCGACGATAAGGTCTTCCTTAATGTTTTTTATTTCCCAAGGCACGATTATATTTTCGCTGGTAAAAAGTGGCTTAAGCCCTTGATCACTTTTGCGTTTGAAATGCTTGGATACATCAGGCCAAATTAAAAGTTGGGTTTGTACCCAACAGGATATTCCATCAAATTGGTTGCAAGCATAGTTTGAATATCTTTCAATTTCGTCGGGATAATTAAGAAAAATGGACAGAAAGTTTTTTATTTGGAAAACTTTGTCAGGGATATGGGTTGTCGAAGTCAGATCAAAATGGGCCAGCGCCTTCCAAGCTTCCAAGTAATTTTTGTTTCGAAGCAAAAATATAGATCTTAAAATGGACAAAGTGCTCTGGTTGACCCCCGTAAATTCAAGTTGATTAACGTAATCTAACCCTAAAGTATAATCGGACAGAATATAAGAAAGCGGAATGATTTTTTCCAAGGCATTTCTAGAATTGTGTTTTTTTAAAAGTGCCAGTTTGTATTCGGCAAAGGCCAGTTCTGTTTTATTTTGTTTTAAATAAATACCTGCCAAAATGTTGTGTGCATTGGCGGTATCAACGTCTTCTATAAATTTTTTTGCGTTGGTGTGATCTTTATTTCTAAAATAAATAAGCGCCATTATTTCACGAAATCTGTATGACTCGTAAACTTCTTCCGAAAGATTGGGTAATAAATTAATGATTTCATTGTGAAGCCCTGTATAGAGTCCAAGTTTTAACCACAATAGTGCTGAGTTGACGGAATCCATATAAGTTAAAAGTTCCGTATAATCCTTAGGTGTAAGCACGTGTTGAATATTTTTAGTTGAATTATTTTCTTCATTATTACTTTTTAATTTTGATATATTGTCTTGAACTTTGATCAGGTTATTTAACCAAAAATAATTGTCTTTGTTATAAAAGCTGGTCCTTATTTTACAATTGGTAAACTCTCGTTTGGTTTGGTTAGAATCACCTTTCATTAAATAGGATAATACTGTTAAATTACAAACCTGCGGATAAAATAAAAAATCTGAAGTCGGTTGGTTAATAATAGTATCAAAATCGTCTTCGACAAAAGCAATATAAGAGAGATATCGGCGTTTGATAAGTTCTCCGTTATAACCTAGATCAAAAAGCGTATTCAAGTGATACTTGGCCCGGTTCAAATCTCCGTTAACTAGTAAAAATTTGGCAAGTTGAATTTTTTCTTGTTTATTTAAATTATCTTCAAACTGATTCCGCACAAACATCTGTAATAGATCCGAATTATCTTCACTATGACCTACGGCTTGCCAGGCAAAGAATACCATGCTGATAAGAAGAAATAACGGTTGAAAGTTCATGCTCATATTATCGGTTAACCATCCGATAACATGAGCAATATGAGTTGATAAACATTTTTGCAATTTCTGCTTGGGAGGTTGATTGGTAAAAAGATTTTTTTTCAAAGTTTTATTTCTAGGAGGAATCTTTTTTTTATTCATAATCAGCACTTATGGCATGGAATCAATTAATGAATTGTTGTTTGACGAAACTACTCGGATTCTAAACCCTTCCCGAGTGGACCCGTTTAATTATATGTTTGACGCCAAAAGTTTACATAAAGGAAGTACTGAAACTTTGTCTTCCAAAGACCGGGATACGCTAGGGTTGATGCGTGGTTTTTTCCAAGAGGGGAATAATTTATTGGAGTTTTGTCAGAAAAATAATTTAATTGATTATACTAGTTTGTGGGAAGAAAACACTGTTAAACGAACTTTGCTTGCTAATATCCAGTATCATGGCCTTAAAATTGTTATGCAAGCCATTGGTGATTATGCTGCCAAGCTGGGGTATTCTCAGGATGATTTTTTATCATTAAAAAATAATTTAATTAAAAATCATTGTTCTAAAAATATATCATTTATTAGTAGAAAAAATCTGCATCTTTGGTTTGAATCTTTTTATCGAAAACAAATGCCGGAATTGACATTAACCCTTACAGATAATTTGTTTGGACTTCCTCAAAGTGACAATTGCAAAGATTGCCTAGAACTTGAGATGAATTATAATATTTTACTTTTTAGATCCTTTTGTTCCTGGGGCGGATCTGCCAAACAGTTACGATTCTTGTCACCTATTATTAAAAATCCCATGTTTTTTTCTTATTTTTTACGAGAAATGTTTGGCGAAAAATTAAATTTAGAATTAACTAATAATGTTATATTCAAAACAAAATTGGTTAAGGAGAAAATTATTTTGTGTGAAGATTTAATGTGTAGAAAGGTATACATGGACGAATTTTATCGCAAGGTCCCTAGAAGCTTAGGGGGGGCAGAGGTCTATGAGGATTTTAAACGACTATATTGTAGTGATTTCATGGACGCTAATCTTAATTTAGAAAATGATGATGAAATATTTAAAAGCTGGTCCAAGGAATTGGTCTCGGATGATTATTATTTGCAATTATCTCAATTGAGTGCCCTGATTAATAAAGTTCCCGACGTCATTTTGCGCAATTTACCCCTTTATTCTCCGGAAGACTTTTTTTTAAAAAGTCTTGACCAAGCTTGGTATAATTGGAGCCAAAATCAATTAAAATATTCTATGGACAATGTTTATTATGAAGAACCTTTAAGGCTCGAGGTCGTTGATCGCGAACTTTTTTTTGAGGTTACTAGCGCTAAATTTAAAGTGATGATAGATATTAACCTGGGAGAGATTGATAGAAGTAGCCAGATCCTTGGGAAAGTACCAGTAGAATTTAATGTGACAGTTCCCAAAAGTCTTCTTAGCTGGTTTAGAAAAAAAAGAAAGGAATATGACCCGTCTAAAAAGCAAAATTATAATCTTGCAGCACTTGGTTCTCGATTTGAAAAATATATTGTTAAGGACATTCAAAATGTACGTAATAAATTTATTATTCCACCATGGGATACCGGATTGGAACGACTGGTTTCTAGTGAAATTTTGGAACAGATTGCCAAATATGAGGGGAAGTATTTTGATCAATCAAGCAACGAACTTCTTAAAATACCGGTCCAATTAAACTATGCCCCCTTCGCTTTGAAATATATAAGGCATAAATATCTGACTCAGGCGAGAAAAAATGACCTAAGGGCTTCACAAAGTAAAAAATAATACTATCTTATAGACGTGAAAAAAAAGAACGAAGATAAATCCATGGTGCCTGATAAAAAAGTTTTACTGCTTGAGAAGGAAGATCACTCTAGTACTCTTCCCGTGATTATTGCTAAAGATCATTATGATGTTACGGTATATGCTCCGGATAAATATGCCGACCCGCTTGTTACTTATATAAAGGAGATTAATAAGTATAAGTTATTAAGTCGAGAGCAAGAGCAAGCTCTAACTAAAGTCTTGTTTGAAACAGGAGATATTGAGATTGCCAAAAAATTGGTTTTGCACAATCTTAGATTAGTCGTGAAGATTGCGATGGATTATAAGAGTGTTTATCAAAATGTTATGGATTTGATTCAAGAGGGCAATATTGGTTTAATGAAAGCTGTTAGTAAATATAACCCAAGTCAAGGTACCAAGCTTTCCTATTATGCTAGTTGGTGGATTAAATCGTATATTTTAAAATTTATTTTGGACAATTTTCGATTGGTGAAAATTGGAACTACCAACGATCAAAAAAAATTATTTTATAACTTGTTAAAAGAAAAGGAACGTTTGTCGTCGCTGGGAATTGTCCCCGATAAAAGGATTATTTCTGAAAACCTCGGCGTTAGCGAAAAAGCCGTGGTATTGATGGAAGAGCGGCTGGGTAAAGGCGGAAGTGAAGTCAGCATGGATGCCCAAGTTCATGACGAAAGTACAACTACCCTCGGTGAGATGATTTCGGATGATTCTTATTCATTTGAAGATGACGTTGAAAATCAGCAAGGTATTCATATTTTAAAGCAACATTTACATAAATTTCTAGAAAATCTTAATGTCCGAGATAGAAAAGTCTTTGAAAAACGGCTACTTGCCGAAGTTCCAGCCTCGTTGCAGGTGATTGCCGATGAGTATGGTGTGTCAAGAGAGCGTATTAGACAGATTGAAGAAAGATTGCTAAATAAATTAAAAGTTTACATGTCTGAATTTATTAGATAATACTGTGTATCAATTTTTTATTTTTTTCTAGGTTGGAATTGAGCAATTCTTACTTGGATTAAAAAGGAGTAGCAAATGATTACGAAGGAAAGAACCGCCGAACTGATTAAAAAATTTGGAAAATCCCCTAATGATTCAGGGGCCACTGAGGTACAAATCGCTTTATTAACTGAAAGAATAAACGGTTTAAAAGATCATTTTCAAGCACACAAAAAAGATTTTAGTTCTAATAGAGGTTTAATGAAAATGATTGGACAAAGAAGAAGATTGCTTCGCTTTTTAGCTGCTAAAAACGAAGAAAATTATGCGTCACTCATTAAAGAGTTGGGACTTAGAAAGTAAATTATGTTTAAATAGAAGGGAGCATAGATATGCTCCCTTCTTTATAATTAGGTTATTAGTCGTTTGTAATGGAGGATGGAGAGGGCATTTGGGAGATATATAAAAATTTGATATGGTTAATCATGTTTTTAGATATCTTTTAAATACCCCATAATCCTCATTTACAAATAAAATATTTTTTTATGCGAAGTTTTTTTTAAAACTTCAATTATGTTTTAGGAGTAATTCAATGAATGAAAACAAAAGAGAATTTAAAGTAAATTACGGTGGAAAAGAAGTAGTAATTGAAACTGGTCGTTTAGCCAAACAAGCAGATGGGGCGGTATTAGTAACTTGCGGTAAAACGCAGGTTCTAGTAACGGCTTGTTCTGATACAGTTGTAAAAGACGGGCAAGATTTTTTCCCTCTAACCGTCGATTATAGAGAGAAATTTTTTGCGGCGGGAAAATTTTTGGGTGGATTTATGAAAAGGGAAAATCGCCCATCTACTCAAGAAACCCTGTGTGCTAGGCTATTGGACCGACCACTTAGACCGATGTTCCCAGAAGGCTATTTATTTGAGACTTTTATACAAGCAACTGTATTATCCTACGAATCTGCATGTGATCCTGAAGTATTGGCAGGCATCGGTTCTTCAGCGGCGCTTACCATTTCTGATATTCCCTTTGTAGCCCCGATTGCCAGTTGTAAAGTTGGCAGAATTGATGGGCAATTTGTTTTAAACCCAGGAAGAGAAGATTGGGCAAAATCTGATTTAGAGTTAGTAGTGTCTGCTTCCAAAGATGCCATTTTGATGGTGGAAGGTGAAGCTCACGAAGTGAGTGAAGAAGTTATGCTTGAGGCACTTCATTTTGCTCATACCAATATTAAAACGATGGTGGAACTTATTGAAAAAATGGGTAAAGAAGTTGGAAAAAAGAAAAGGGAATTTGTCTCTGCAGCAGCTAATGAAACTTTGATAAAAAAAGTTAAAGAAGAATTTACAGCGGAAGCCAGAGCGGCGCTTAGTATTATTCCTAAACTGCCAAGACAAAAAGCGGTGGGCACCATGACTAAAAAAGTGGTGGAAAAAATAAAAAATAATCCCAAGGATTATGGTCTTAGCGAGAGTAATGATGCTGCTAAAGAAGCGGCTAAGGTGGTTGATGAATTACTTTACCATATGATGAGAACAGATATTTTGAAGGAAGAAAAAAGAATCGGTGGAAGAAAACTAACCCAAGTTAGACCTATCGAAACTGAAGTCAACATTTTAAAAAATACCCACGGATCAGCTCTGTTTACTAGAGGTGAAACTCAAGTTATGGGTACCGTTACTATCGGTGGTTCAGAAGGTGAGCAGATGAGTGATAATATTGCTGGTATTTTTTATGATAAATTTTATCTCCATTACAATTTTCCTCCTTTTTCCGTAGGTGAGGCCAGAGGTTCCAAAGGTGGAGCTGGAAGAAGAGAGTTGGGACATGGAAATTTAGCCGAAAGGGCCATTAAAAACGCAATGCCAAAAGGAGAAGAATTTCCCTATACGATTAGAGTATGTTGCGAAGTTTTAGAATCAAACGGATCATCATCTATGGGATCGGTTTGTGCTGCTTCTATGGCGCTCATGGATGCGGGAGTTCCGCTTAGTGGACCAGTGGCCGGTGTGGCCATGGGACTTGTAACTGATAAAAAGGATTTTAAAATTCTTACTGATATTTTAGGTGATGAAGATCATTTAGGAGATATGGATTTTAAAGTGGCAGGAACTAAGGACGGAATTAATTCTATTCAAATGGATATTAAAATCACCGGAATCACGGAAGAAATTATCAAGAAGGCATTATCCCAAGCAAAAGAAGGGAGACTTCATATTTTAAACGAGATGAGCAAGACGATTTCGTCACACAACGAAGTGATGCGAGATAATGTTCCCAAAATGGAGAGTTTTAAAATTGATAAGGATAAAATTGGAGCATTAATAGGTCCTGGTGGAAAAAATATTAAAGCCGTACAGGAAAAGTATAATTGTAAATTAGAATGTGGTGAAGATGGAACTATCCGGGTTATGGGAAGTGATAGTGAAAAAATTCAAAATTTGATTGCGGAAGTTTCATTGCAAATCAATGGTCCAGAACTTGGTAGCAAATATAAAGCAACCGTAGTGACCATAAAAGAGTATGGGGCCTTTGTAGATATTGCTTCAGGTGTATCAGGGCTGGTGCATATATCTGAACTTAGTGATGAGCGCGTTCAAGATGTTTATGACTTCGTAAAAGAAGGTGACATCATTGATGTTGAAGTTTTAGAAATTGATCGAATGGGTAGAATAAAATTATCAGCGAAAACGGTAAAACCCTTAAAAAATAAAAATCCTGATAAGTATAAAAACGAAAAGAAAGCTCCTAAAGCAGATCATGAGTAAAATAGAAGTAAAGGTAATGAAACTCAGTCATTTTGATGTCGGGTATTCATTACCTACTTATGCTTCGCTTGGGGCAGCTGGAGCTGATGTTCGGGCCATGCTTGGGCCAAACGAAAAAATAATTATCAAACCCGGTATGAGGACCTTGATTCCGACCGGGTTGATTTTTGAAATACCACTTGGCTATGAAATACAAGTGAGACCCCGTTCCGGGCTCAGCTTGAAAACATCACTTATGATTTTAAATTCACCTGGGACCATCGATAGTGATTATCGGGGCGAAGTTAAAATTATCATGGGAAATCTAGGGATTGAAGATCAAGTCGTTTGTCATGGTGATCGGGTTGCTCAATTGGTTTTATCCGCAGTGAACCTTTTTGAGTTTGTGGAAGTGGATGAGATACAAGAGACCAAGCGGGGAGTCGGCGGTTTTGGTTCAACTGGAATCTAGATCAAATAAAGCTATGGATAAACTGATTAATTTTAAAATTGCTAAAAATAAAAAAGAAGCTTTTTTAATTGTTAAAAAGAACTTAACCCCAAAGTATTTATCTCAATTTAAAATTGAAGTTGAGCTTGAATATGATGCAAAAAACTTGGAAATCAGTGCTTGTGGTAATGGCTTTAAGC
Source organism: Bdellovibrionales bacterium RIFOXYA1_FULL_36_14 (assembly GCA_001769975.1). GTDB lineage: Bacteria > Bdellovibrionota > Bacteriovoracia > Bacteriovoracales > Bacteriovoracaceae > XYC1-FULL-37-79. The sequence goes on from MEPW01000048.1 coordinate 7,799, forward strand.
TTGAAATAAAATTTGAAGAAAGCTATGTAAGTTATGCCATGGTTCTCTCTCTTATCTATAGGCCCTTTAAAAATAAAATAGTGGAAGCACTGATCAAGCAGCTCGCGCAGGTAATTTGAATCATATGCCAGATAAATTACATAAAATTAAAATTCTTCCTCTTAATAAAGAAATCTGGATTGATGAAATAACTGATGTTAGGGAAGCCCTTTTAAAAGAAGGTATAAAGCTTAAATCAATTTGTGGCGGATATTCTCAGTGCGGGATGTGTAAAGTGAAGATCATTGAGGGAAAAGAATTTATTTCTGAAATAAAATTTTTAGAAAAAGGACTGCTGGGTAATGTTTTTCACATCACCAAAGAGCGCTTATCCTGCCAATTATATATCAAAGGTGATATAACCATCGAAATTCCTAATAACTAATAATACAGATTTAATTGATTGTCTCGGTCGAGTATTAATTTAATAGCATACCATCAATTTTTGTAACTCTTTTTTATAAATCAACCGAGCAGATCTTAATCTTCTTCGGGTGGTGCTAATGGACAAGATATGGATTTTTATAAGCGAACCGCATGATCAGACCACAACGCTTCTTTTATTAGGATTTGCAGCGTTTAGAATTTGGCTTGAAATTGTGCGATTTGATTTTTTGAAGCTACCGATTACCAGCAAAATAGTGAGTAGTGTAGGAACTCAATGTGCCCACAATATCCATCAAATGGGTCTTTTTTTTAGCATTGGTTATATTTTATTATTTGCCCCGGGATTGTTAATCAGTTGATATAATTAATTTCAAAATCTGAAAGGTTTACACAAGTGGGTAGCGCTGCCCAATCGGTTTGTTTTTTAGTTTTTCTTATATAAATTTTTATATCTGGTAACTTACCATGCTTTTTGAGTAAGTTGGAAATCTGGTATAGATTTTCCAAAAAAATGCTATCCTGTTTGGAAGTCAGTTTAAAATAGGGATTGTCTTTGACGTTTTTCCAGATAGACCAAGGATCAGCATTATTCATCATTATGTGCGCAAAGACTAGATAGATAATATGGTCCACGTCATAGTTATCTCCAAAGAGGATGAGATGATCAGGAATGTTTGTCATAAAAATGATATTTAATAAATGGTCCAATTTGTAGAAGCCATGGGCCAAAACATCCTTAAATTTGAGATAATCCCCCTTGAAACTAATCATTTGCCGATAATCTTTTAGCAGAATATGGGCATTAAATATTTCATGCTGATAAAGCCAGTCCCTAATGGAACTTTCATAAAAATGAGGGGAAGAGGAAACAATGAAAGGAGTATAAGTATCTTTTAAATACTCTTTAATTAAATTCAACGTAGGCATAATGGTAGGGTAGTCAGTAATAGGAGACGTAAGTGAACCCCAAATATCCCTAGGGTTTTTAGAACTGGTTTCTGCTAGGGTTTTGTCAAAATCGGTGATGAGTATCTTTCGTAGCGAATGGGGATTATAAAGTAGAAAACTTCCCAGTAACATTTCGAGATCTTTAATATAACTTATTTCATAAACTTGAATTCGAGAAATTGAATTATTTAAATTTAATTGTTCGGTAGGTATTTTTATATTAAGTTCACCAAAATCGCTGGTGGAATAAATATTTTCATAGACCAGTTGTCCACAGCTACTATAGAGCTTAATCTTTACCGTGAATTTATTGGAGGATAAAAGGTTTAAATTTTTCAGGGGAAAGTTTCGGTGAGTAGGGGCACTTTCTTCAATACTTCTCGATAAATTAACAATGGCCCGAATGGAAAGCAAATCATGAGTTTTGATGGCCAAAATATTATTTAAACTGGGGCGAAACATGTGTTTTTACCTGATTTGCCCATAATTATTTTTTTGCCACTTTGAACATTAAAACACCATCTTGGTAGGTTTGAGTAACCTTAGTGGTGTCGAGAATATCTTGGACCGTAAATTCCTGCAAGCTATTTTCACTTCTTCCCGATTGATTAAATCCCTGCAAAGTAGGTATGCGATCTTCAAATCTTCGGCTGAATGATAGCCGGATTTTTCTCTCGCTGGGAGTTAGGAGTACTCCTTCTTTTTCGTGTTCAGGTACTTTGACTGAAATTAGATATTCCTTGCCGAGATCTTCTATTTGGGGGTTGATGTCGAGCATCTGGTAAAATGTATCTTGGCTGCGGTGATTGAGCACGGTCTTGGTATCTATTTGTTGCTCTTTGATCTGGTTGATCTGTTTAGTAAACACATCTTTTACATTATTTAATACAATTTGATTTTCTTTGTTCATTTGGGCAATTTTGTTGGCATAACGGTTATGTGTGTCTTTTAAAACTTGTTGATATTTTTTCTCAATATTTTGCAATTCCTGTTGGTTGGTGTTTAGTTGTTGTTGCTTGACGATCAAATGTTTTCGATCAACATCTTGCAGGTGATCTTTTTGGGATTTTTCTAAAAACTTCAAGTGGTTTTCATATTCTTTGCTAACAAAGTTTCGCTTTTCAACAAAGTCGCGAGAAGTTTGATTTAAATCCGTTTTATTCCTGCCACCATTTTCAAGCGCTAGTAAATTTTGTTTGGTGCGAATTTGGTTTTTCTGATTTTCAATATCGTTTTGAATTTCGCTGGCTTGCAGATTTCCCGCGTTCGCAATTTCCACCACTCGTTCCTGTGCTCGATTAGCCGAACTGGTTATTAAATCATCATTTTCAATTTGTTTTTGTAATATTTTATCTTGGCTTGTTTGAGTGTAATTTTTTTCTGCTTCATCAAGAATTTGTTTGGTTTGATGTAAATTACTTCGATACTTATCTATGGTTTGCTGATGTTGGTCTAGAAATTCGGCTAATTCAGCTTTTTTCTGGTCGTGTAAATCAAGCTTTCTTTTTTCTTGTAACCCTCTTTGTTGATCTAATTCTAACTGATTGTGATCTTTGACCTGATTTAAATTTTTTTGGTGGTTAGTGACCAAATGGTTATTGCGTTTTTTTAAAGCTTTGAGCTCCTTATCGTATGCTAGTTTTTCTTCCTGATATGCTTTGTCGTTTACTTTCAAACCGGGTTCCTTTGTTTTTATTATAGCAAATCCGCCTGGATGGGATTTGGGCAAATTGGTTTTTGTCCAGTGTGTCCTTGGCATATCCAAGTTTGTACAAGATCTATCGCAATCACATCGTTTCCCCCATGATAACTGATATAAGCTTCTGGGGTTAGAGTAGACGTTACTAATACTGACTGGATTTTTTGAGGGAAAATATACTTGGAAGTCACAAAATATTGGTAAGCGCGATATTCAGCAAATAAATTAGCTATGGGTAATAAACTACAAAAGAGATAAAATAATTTGAAAAATATTTTCCATTGCATAAAGTTATACTAATGAAGTTCCGGTTTTTTACTCAACAATTTGTCTTCCACCATATTAAAGAAAACTTTTAAAAATATTTCTCTTTCTTGTTCAGTGAGGGAATAGAGGATTGTTCGTTTTCTATCCAGGCTTCTATGTTGGGCCAGTCGATTAAGAATTTTATGGGTCTTTTCCTTATCCGATTTGCTAATGAGGGAATCGTTGATTAAATTCAAACTGACAAACCACTCAGTGGGAAAGAGTGGGTAATGCCCATTCATTCCCAGTTCGATTAATGATTGTATTCCTGAATTGTTATTTTGAAGTTGATAATCCACTTAGACTCCTTGAGACGTGTACTTAACTTTATTCTATTACATTTGGAGGGCAAAACAGGAGGAGGGATATTTTTCCTAGAACGACTATTCAGGATGTTATCAATTTTTATCTCAAAATAAGTCAGAAGAAATTTATTAAAAAAGGAACTATTAACCTATGGTTTTGATAGCTATACTATTATAGAATTAAATCAACTTGTTTAAGGCCAAAAAAATATTTGGCCATACAAAGGATGATAAAATGCATCGGATATTTCAATTTATTCTAATAGTTTGGGTTTTATGCCCTCTAAATCTTTGGGCGCTAGTTGATTATACGGAACAAGAGTACGAAAAAGTGCCACAAATTCAGACATCTTCTGGTAATCCCAAACCCATGAGTGTGAATACTACGTCCATTTCATCAAAGCAAAATGGCGGAAATTTTATAAGCGCATTTTCTCTTGGTAATTCTTTTGAATCTCAAAAAATAAACATTAATGAGCAGACCAAAAAGGTTGATAAATATAATTTTAATCTTTTTATACAAAGTGGTTATAACATATTCATGAATGCCAATTTTTGGATGGCAAAAACAGATAGTGAGATGATTTCTAGTAACGCCAAAACTCAAAATGGAAATCCCACCATCAAACTGGGATTTAACTGGTTGCGATTTGGCAACCAGACAGAACTTGCCACCGTCGATATATTCGGGGGGATGATGCTTAAAGGTCATTCTGATTTTGCCAGTTCTCGTAATGATCAATTACTTGGAATTGAAACTACCAAACGTTTCCATCAAATGGCCTTTGGTTTAGGGTATGAATATCGGATAACCGGAGATCCTGCTAATCCGGTGGAAACTATGGTTGGAAATATAAGTAAATTTCAAGTGGCCATGGGCTGGAAGGTATCTGGTGATATTAATTTATCGCTTGAAGCTAATTATATAAAAGTACAAGGCACTGATTCACCACTTAAAGAAAGTCTTTTATATAAAGGTTTTAATTATGGTTATGTAACTCCTAAAATGTCACTGGCCCTATCTCAATTGGTGGGGATTGATCTGGGGGGTAATTTTAGGACTAAAAAAGTATTGATTGATGAGAGTATACTTCAAGCGCATTTGTGGGAACTGCAGGGACTTTATGGTAATTCAATCTTTGCCGGTTTGAACATTCTTTGGTAGGAGCGATTTTGAAAAAAAAGTTAGAAATCTATTTTTGCGAACATTGTAAAAAAGTATTTAACAGCGTGGACAAACTTTTATTTGTAGAAGAAAAAGAAGTCCGAGGATTTTGTCAGGAAGCTTGCATTGAAAAGTTTTATTTTCCCCTTATTGATTACTTTAATAACTTTGAAAAAAATATCCGTGCAGAACTTAAAGTTCAAGATGAAGATGCCGTAGCAGCTTTGAATCAGGTGGGCGAGCTTGATCAATATTTGTTAAATCCTTCCGAAGTCTGGGTGGTTTCTTCACAGTTGGGAGACCAGTTTTTTACGTATATTAAAAATGTTGAGATTAAAAATCAAATGTATTATCTGATAACCATCACCTTGACTTACCAAAAAAAACCATCCTTTGTTTTTCTTATGACGGCTACTCAGTCGCAAGAGGTGGTTAAAAGATTTAGGCAAGGGGAACCAGTCGAAAATATTTCACAGTATCAACAACAGGTAAGTCGGGATCATAAAAATAAAGATCTTTTTATGGGAGCTGCTGATCTGGATCAATTGGAACCTTCTATCAGGGAATTTTTAGAAAGTAAAAAATCTACTTTTCTCTCATGGATATTAAAAAACCATTCTCTGGATGATATCGAAATAGAGTCTTATGTAAATTACATGCATTTTATCCGTACTACACTAGAAGATCCTGATGAAATATATCGGTGGACCGACGATGAAGGTGACACCATGTTGACCTATATAAAAGGTGGTGAACAAGAGGGAATTTGTTTTTATTACCTAGTGATCTGCTCTCACCAGCAACAAGATAACGGACATAACATGGCCTTGCCTATTTTGACTTTTCCAACGAGAAACAGCGCCATTTATAATAATTTTAAAAAAGGTGACCGAATTTCTGGGAATCTAAAAAATCTGAACTAACCCAAATATCGTTAAAATTTATGGTAGACGTAGTGCCCGGCTGAGTTAAAACTTTGGCAATATCTTGCATCACCCGCTTGATACCAATTAGCACAAAGTAGATAAGCATCTGGGGCTTTAAGTGGATTATAGGAGATGTTGTAGTAGGGATAGTAAGGGTAGGGAAATTCATAGGAACGATCCTGCATCACCATGACACCTGTCAATGCTAGGGCGCTATAGGTGTTATAACCTGTGGACGGACGATTTTTTAGCATAATAATTTTATAAACCGTCATAGGGTCGTTAGCAAAGAGACATCTGGGTTCTCCAATGTAAATAACATGACCTTCACTTTCATTAACTGGAATGAAACAAATATTGTATCCGGGATTAGTTTTGAGTTGAAAAAAGAGTTCGGTTTCACCGTTAGTACTTTGGCAAAGAGTATAACTACCTAGGTGATTTGAACTAAATTCAAAACCACTGGTTCCATTTTGTGACCAGGTACAATGAGCAATATGGGACGGAGGAGTGGTAGGGGTAGTGGTGGAGCCCGTGGTGGTCGATGAAGGGACTTCATCACCAGGTAGCGGATTAGGCTTATAAGGCGAATCCGATGTAAACGCGGATAGATCGAATGGATTTGCCTTTACTCTTTGGTTTCTAGTATTAAGACACCCTGGCAGTATGCTGGCTAAAAGTAATGTTAAAAATAATTTTTGATAATACATGACTAATCCTCTTGACTAATATTATCTCACCTAAGGTTATCGGATTTTTTATTGGATTAGTTTAGTGATTTAAAACATATTAAATTAAATGTTTAGAATTGATGTGTCGAAAAGTTCAAGTGAAAAAAAAAATTCTTCTCTTTCTAATTTTATTCACGGTGACTTTGGTTATGATTGGTTATCACGGCATAGCCTTGCTCCCTTATTTGGTTTATTCCAGAATAATTTTAAATGGTATAGATAGTGAATATATAAAATTGGACAAAGCCTCATATGAACAAGTGACTCCCTCTTACGTTTTGGATGTTGATGACTTAGCATACAAACCTAGTAGTCTTTATAAAAAATTTGCCTTTGGGGGATATGAGGTGGTGGTTCCGATTCAACATCCAGTTATTAAATTACTACCACTCATAAGTAAAGAGTTGGATGAAAATAATTTATCCCTTTTGGGATATAAGCTAATAACTCCTCAATATAGTTATTACAATATAAGTTTTGAAATTCAAAAAACCAGTCGAGTGTCATTCAATTTTTACACTGAAAAATTATTTACTCTTTCGACCTTTAAGAAAAACATTTTGAAAAGAAGTTCTTTTGAAATATGGCGAGATGTTTATCGACGAGATCTTTTATATAATCGTGATCTCCGTTCATTTAAAAATTCTTACCATTTAGCAAGAGACTTAAGTAAAATTTCTAATGAGAATATGTTAGAAGAACTGGTTTATAATTTATACATTTTATTTTTAAGGCAGAAAATATTTGAAAATAATAAGCCTCTTTATCATTGGTATGCTCGAGGTGGTTTTGGGGTAATGAATTTATCCTTGGATAATGATATTTTTAAAGTGGAGAAGTTGATTTTTAAAAAAGGTGACACCGTTTTCAGTGTTATTCTCAAGACCAAAAAAAATGATCATTTTGCTAAAGAATATCGTAGTATGCTTTTTAATATGATTCACTTAGTAGGGACAAGTCAGCAGAATTCCCAAAACATATATGAGGAATATAAAACCTTACCCTTTGAACAAAAAATTGATCCCAAGGGAATGGTTTATTTGTATATGGCCTTTAGTCATGTCAGAGAAAATAAAAATTTTTTACGCGAAATGATCCAATTTTTGGAGAAAGGGAAAAATAATTTAATTTATCTGGTTCCCCTTTATGAATATGCTTTTTCTAAATATGGAACAAATTTTTCTAGGATGGATAAATTTAGAAAAGAAACTTCTGAAGAATTGTTAAAACGTAAAATAGAAGAAGAACAGCAAAAAGAAATTGCAGAGATAAATAGTCAGGAAAATGCCAATAGAAATAATCCAGCTGAAGATAAAAAGAGTATTAGTGATAAACCTGATGTTGATTATATTTTAAAAAAACTAAAAGAGAAGTCCGTACCTGTAAAAAATAAGGCTCTTGAAGTGGATTAATGAAAGTTTTAGCAATTAGAAGTGATAACTGACGCCAAAGTAATAGTTCGTACCTTTGAACCGATCAAGCGCGATGGTATCATTTTCTTCGTTGGAAATTTTGATGGGTGCCAGACCGGAAATAATTCCGTGATGAAAAGAAAGTCCGTTAACAATGCTAAAGGTGCTGTAGGGAAAATATTTAAACTCCACTCCGTAGTTAATGCCATACATCTCTCCGGTATCGTCATGATCTTCATCCAAAGGATTGTAGGCACTATCAACCTTAAAGGCACCGGAAAAAAAGGCACCAACGCTTAAATCAAAATTAAAATATTTATATTTTATGGCCGACCACAGCCCTTTAAGTTCCAAAAGAGGAGCGGATAACACCAAATTTTCCTGCTTTAAATATAGATAGCTAAGCCCAATTCCAAAACTATATCTCAAACTCGGGGGACGATGATCAAAATAGACAGTCATATAAAAAGGTCGTAGCCCAACCTCGTCGCCAATGGCATATGAAAGTTCTTCCCATTCTTTCCCAAAAACAAAGACGTTATTTACCAACGAAATATGGTTATTGATTCCTAGGTTATCAGACTTTTCTAAAGCTATGACGTCGTGTTCAAGCATATTTTCGCTATCGCTGTCAGCAATCGCTACAAACTGAATATCTCTAATTTGGATCCAACCAACCTTTCCTGCAATTAAAATAGGTAGCAGTGTTCCGTATTTTCGGGGAACTTCTCCCACTATGACCCTTTTTCCTCTACTTATGTGCCCTAGAGGAGTGCTTAGGTTCTGATCCGCATAAATTACCGCGTGATCGGTTTTTACGTGAGCATGACGCGTACCCCAAGCAGTGCCTGACAATAAAGTTAATAATGGTATGAGAAAGAAGATTAATGTTTTTAAAAAAAGACCCATATCTAATATTATCAAATATTTTTAGATTTTTTGGAAGTTTTATTAACTGGACGACATTAATGGGGATGGATTGGAATCAAGATAAGAAAAAGTAAAATGTTTTTCCTTACGTAAAAAAAACTATTTTTAAATTATACCCTAACTTATCGATATTAATGGATAATTTGCTAAATAAACTGCGCTGTTGAAATCCAGCTTTGAAGTTTTCTTTGACACTACTTGTTCTTTTAGTGGGAGTTTGCTAGGTTATCGCCTATTGGAATAAAAATTGAAAAAATTTATTATTTTTCTCATTGTCTTTGTATGCTTTAGGCCCTTTGCACACAGTGAAGAATTAAATACGGTGCTTGAGCTGGTTAAAGACGATATCCTTATAACCCATCCTCTAAAATTAGATCAAAAATTTAAAAAAAAGATCCAAATCATCAGATCTAGAATTAGCCCTGCGCAAGTGAATATTTTATTCAAATATAACCTTAAGGCCGAGGAATGTATTTTATGGGAAGAATCATTAGTGACTATTCCAGGATATTATGAATTAAGATGCGAAATGATTGGCTCCAGAGAGGAATGTCAAAATATTTGGATTGAGGAGCACCAGCAGTTAGAAAAAAAATGCAAACAATTTGAAGAGCAAATCCAGCTGGTCTTTAAAAAAATAATTTTTGATTTTAGTTCTGCTACTAAATTATCGGCAAATCAGCGTGAAGTTTTTGAAGTGGATTTAAACCAACCTAAACTTGATTCTGGAAAATTTGAGATTAAGGGTAGGGTGATGGAAGCAAATGGCCCTTATGAGATCTCCTCTCGTAGTTTATTGCACAAATATCAAACTGTTTATTTTGTCAAAAAATAGTCAAAACGGTATACCGTAACCACTTTATTATAGTTGAGGTTGTTAAGTAAAATTTGATACTGGAATCCTAAATTGGTAAGGGTGGTATGATATCTTGGATTTAGATAGACAATCAAGTCATCGTTACCGAAGGTTTGGTTTTTCTGGAGAGTGGAGAAAAAATCTTTAATAACACGTTCGTTGAAGGGGTTATAGAGATAGTAAAGATTAGGGCCTGGGGGAGGGGTGAAACTTAAAATATCGCCATGTTCAATTTGAATTCTTTGATTTAAATTCATTTTACTTAAGTTTTGGTAAGAGATGTCATATAAGGGTTTAAATAATTCAATGCCTATAATTTCTTTAAAGTTGAATCCAGATGCTAAAATCAATGCCTTACCCTTACCAGAACCGGTATCGATAAAGTTATAGTCGCAATAATTGATATGAAGGTTTTTCATTACTCGATTAAAAACACGCAGCCTCGTCCCTTGATAAATTTTAGCATTAATTCTACTTGGAATATCTAAAAAATTTTGGGTGAAATCTACTTTGTTCAAAGTATCTAAGTGAAATTTTCTATCGAATAAATAATCAACTAAGTTATCCAACCAGTTATCAAGTGTAATCCAGAATAAAAACAGTTGATGTTTTATACATTACTCCTCTAAAGCTGTTTTAAGTAATATGACTTTTAATCCAAAAAGGTAGGAGCGATTCCATCTTAAAATAACATCGAAATTTTTATAAACGACCAAGTAGTTGGTATCTGCCATGATGACGCTAACGATATGTGATTTATCCTTAAGACGTGGTAACTTCTTTTGGTAATGGTCACGGATTTTGAGTTTATTCCAAAAGGAATTATTTTTTGATTTATATGTTAAATATTTAGGTTTAAATTCTGCGGGCAGAATTACTCGATGACCAACTGGGCGCTTATATTTCCATTTACTTTTATTTAAATAGTTAGCAATGGAGGCGAAGATATCAGGTAGTGAGTTAAATAGATCAACTTTTTTATTTTTATCAAAATCAACTCCATAAACAAAATAATTAGAAGGCATAAATTGACATTGTCCAATAGCACCGGCCCAAGATCCGAGGAATTGATCTGGGTTCATTTTATTTTTTTGAATGATTTTTAACGCGTGAATAAGTTCGTTAGTATAAAAATCTTTTCTTTGACTACTATAGGCCAGCGTGGAAAGGGAGTTAAGCACCGGATATTTACCGGTCAATTTCCCATATTTACTTTCAATTCCCCAAAGTGCCACAATTACGTTTTTATCCACTCGATATTTTTTTTCGATTCTACGTAAGAGTACTTGGTTTTCTTTTAGTAATTTTTTTCCCTCCGTGGCAATCCATGATTTGCTAATATCCTCTGATTGGAACCATTGATTTAAAAATTTATCAAGTGGTAATGGCAGAGGTTTTCTCTGTAGAGTATAAGTATCTTGCACTACTTGATCATATTGGGCATGTTTTATAAAAATATCAACGGTCGATTGATTGATTTTTGATTTTTGTAAGGTCTTTTTTAGTTCTAATTTCCAATCATCAAAAGTGGCTGCTTGGATGCTAAATGAGGAAAGAATTAATAACAAGTAAAATAAGTAATTCATTAAGGGGTATTTTTCCAAGCTAAAATCGATCGGTAGTGTAATCTGTGTGAGAACTACAGATCACATGGTTGTCTAGCACCAGTGATTTAACTCGGTGATAAACAACTACTACCGATAGATCTATTGTAACAGAATATGAATTATAAAAAACAAAAAACGATTTTTTCTAATTAAACCGGACTAAAAGAATCTACTAAGATTGAAGAAAACGTAGTGCGCATTATGATAAGCTTCCAGACCTGTGGCGTAAGTGCCTTTTTTAGGAGCATCAAATACTCTAAAACCGGTTTTAATCTTCCAATTATCGTTGAGTCTTTGAGTATAGTTAAAATTGTATAGCGTCTCATTTTGACGTTCAATGTCCCTAATCAGGCTTGCAAAGAATTCTCTTCCAAGAGTGTCGTTGAGTGCAAGCCGATATCCTAGCATGACATCATTTTGAAAAACTGAAAGTTCGCTGCGGGACAATTTATTAGGCCCTACCAGAGTTTGAAATTCCAGTACAATATTGGATTCTCCTGCGTTTTGCATACTGAACCCGTATTCAGTTCCCACGGCCACGATGCCATGATCTTTGGGACTTTGATTGCCTTTAAGGGTTTGAATGATAACTTCATCATCCAAGAAATCGCGGTAAGCGGTTTCGGTTTTAATGAGCCACCCCCCATCAAGTGCATATTGATAGGTTCCTCCTAATTGCAATGCTCTAAAATAATAGGGTGTAAATTCAACACCTACAGGAAGTGAAAACAATAAAATGTTTTCATAAACAATACGTTTTCCCACAATCGGGTTGACAGTATTAAGGTGATAAACAGCGTGGAGGGATAAATCTCCTGCACCTATAGAATTAGAATATTTAAAAGCACCCTGATGATGCCAGTTTTGCAAATTGGTTTCATTTTTTTTCGTTACCCACACCGGTCTTGATAAATTGACGGAAGCTCCCAAACGGGATCTTTGCTGAGGATACTTGGGAGATTGAGCGTAGGGAAGATAGAGTAGAGAAAAATTTCCGTAGGGGGTCTTAAAAGAAGTGTCGATATTTAATTCACCAATTTTATCCATGGATTCGATATTACTATCGTAGTTTTGGCTGTTTAAAATGTCTGCTGGATGAAAAGCTTCGGTTGCTGACCAATTAAATATTTTATATCCGGCAGCGATAGATGCACTTTCATCTTTTTTTAAATAATAGGTAAAAAACAGATCTTCGATAGTGAGATTATCTCTAGTTTTATCTTTTCCGTCAGTCAGGGCATATCCTCTAAAGGTGGCATTAGAGGATTCTTTAGCGTATTTAATTTCTGCTCGAGTATAAACTGCTATGGCATTATCTATAGTCCTATCTATTTCATCATCTTTAAATTTTCTAGTTTCAAAGCGCAATTCACCGGAATCTTGGAACTGGGCCATAAGTGCCAGGCTCCAAAACTGGGGGAGTATAAAAGTAAATGTGATGAAAATAAATTTCTTCACGATGTCAGATTTTACTTTAAGCTATCTTGTGAAAAATGGTTATCGAGCAAATTTTCTCCAAGTTTGCGTTTATCCCATGAGAAAATAGATTGTTTTTTTGTTTGGACATTTTTCATGTGAATTTTTCCAGGTCGGTAAATATTTTTGCCTGCTACCACATAGGATTGATAATCTAAAAAATCTGCAGTTTTAACCAGCGTTCCTTTACGGTCATAATATTCAACTTTGGAGGAGGCATGATATTTTTCTGGTATCCACATCACTTGCTTAAGGTATCCACTTTCTTTTATATTAACGGGGTAGCGCTCCACCACCCATACGTTGCCAATTTCAGATTTTTCATCCCGCAAATGTTTGTAGGTAAATTTTTCCAGAGACTGTCCTCCGAGGTCTTCATAGGAGAATTCACTTCCCATAAATGAAGAAGTTTTGGAGTTGGAGCTAATTCTTTTGACTCTTTTCATGGATGGAAGATAAAGCCATTGATCGTCATTTTCAGTCTTATGACTCCACGTTAACATTTTGGTGCCTTTCACGTCGTTGGGCTGTAAAAAAGTGATAATTGATTTGTCACCATCATCTTTAACTTCTTTTATTTTACCTTCCATTTTTCTTAAAATTTCAGTATTGTAAGCATCAATGAGAGTCATGGTCATTTCGGCGACCTCTCCAATAAATCCTGAATTAACTTTTTCCATTTTTTTTGCAATCTCAAGTCCTCTTTCTTCGGGAGTTAAGGCAAAAGTCGCATGAGAATTAAGGATGCACCAGCTTGCTAATAATAACGTAAGTTTCATAACGATTTCCCTTTTGATTATACAATGGCCGCTTCAAAGGTCATTTGTTTGTTTAAGTCGTGAATATTTTCAATTCTTCTACTTTGGTCATTCTTGGGAAGTATTTGATAAATGATTGCCGCGGTCTTTATACACATATAATCTTTCAATACTTCACCGAGGGCTTTGTCGTAGTAATCGCAAAAAATAATACTATGATAATGGCGTTGAAATTTGGTTTTATAAAGTTGATTTAGGAAAATTGTAAAAATTTCTCTTTTTTGATCTGACGTAAGGTCATGAGACATTTCAAAATGGGTTAGATAGTAATTATTCAAGGGAGAGTTTAATTTCAATTCTTTTTTTCCAATAATTTTAAAAATTTTTCCCAATATTAGATAGGGGAGACTAATTTTTTCTATCACTAGTTTACGGCTATTATGAGCAGACCATGGGAGAGTGCAAAAGACAATTTTGCCAAGGTGGTCCTTGGCTACGAAAAAATCGTTGATATTATAATTTTCCCAGCTATTTTCACGCCTTTTCCATTCATCACTATCGGTAGGATTAAAATATTCCCCCCAGAATTTCTTTTTATTTTGAGTCTGAAGAAAATTCCAAAGTGCTGGTTGGTCAGAATTGGTAGCTTTGGTCAGAATAAATTGACTAGATAATTTATGGGGTTTAAAAAAAAGGATGGGTTTTCTTCCAAGGATACTGATGGCTTGATATTTAAGCAGAGGATGAAAAATGATGGGGAACTTTTCATTATGAAATAACTTCAACGCCCGAACATTCTTTTCAAAAACTGCTGCATAAAAATAAGTGACTTCTTTAAATTCTTCAATTTGATTTATGTTAGAAAACATGTGGTTCATGAATTCTTTCCACTGTGATTTGGCACTTTGAATTGCATTTCGGGAAATTCTAAGATCGCTTAAATAACCAGCTTGATATTTAGCGCCCAGAATATAATAATCTCGTGTAGAAAACACTCCGTATCCGCAGATCTTATTTTCGTTGATTAGTAAAAAAACATAACAGGTGGCACCTTGGTATTTAAGAAACGTCCAGATACTTTTTTTAAATTCGTAGTGCACACTTATACTGCCAAAACTCATGGGAGTCGATTTTAAAAAATCAATAATAGCTTCATTGTCGGAAGGCTTGGCAAGACGCAGATGACTGTAGTTACTTAGAAGTTCAGTTAGCTTCATGGATAATAGGTCGAGACAATATTTGTCTCTGGTGTTGATTATGGGCTTTTAAACTTCTAGTTCCTCTTACTCTTTTAAGTAAGAAAGTCGGTTTTAATAAAGGAGTAAGCAATAGATCTCTCCTTTTAACTATTTCAACTGATTCATGATCGGTTTGATCCATGCCAGGTAGGATGTTTGTTTCACCTCTAAAGAGAATAACTGGATTACCGTGGGCGTAGATTTCACCCAGCTTGGGTTTTTTTAAACTCCAAGCGTAGGTGAAATATTCTTTTTTAGTTTTTAATAATTCAAAATAAACCTTTAGCCAAAATTTAATAGAGGCACGTCTGTGTGTATGACTATTATCAAACCACAAACCGGTTACTTCGGCACAGTTCTTGAGTTGATGATGCCATTTTTGTTCATTAAAATTAGGAATCGAAGTGATGACACGAAAAGGACCTTCTAGTACAATTACAAAACCGCCGCAAATGAATCCCTGTCTATTAAAGCAGGCAATAACCTTGCTTTTTTGTAAGTACTCAAGAGGGAGTCGGACATCAATATATTTGTAAGTCAAATCGGAATATAAACTCAATTCTTCTTTGGTTTTTAAAGCTTTAAATTTCATTTTAAATTCCTCCTCCAAAGAGTCATTCAATAAAAAGGATATTTACAAAAAAGTCATCAATTGGCAAAATAATTATTGAACTTGTCATTATTGATCTTTTTTATCTCTATGCTATTTTTTAAAAAAACTTTATGAAAATCAAGTGATTTGCTGATCAAAGTATTCCGATTGACCGATTCGGGATGATAGATTGACTGCAAAAATGGTGTCAATATGGCACTATAAAAAAGATCTAAATTGAGTCTTATGTTTGACTAAACGGTAAGTATTTGTCAGAGTCCATTTAATTTTTAAAGGGTGTTTATGAAATTATTTAAAATTTTTACAATGGATTCTTCAAAAGCATGGTTGTCAAATTATATTGTTAATAACTCAAAGACCTGTCTTTTTGTGATGACTGCAATTATGATTGTTCTTATCACTGGATTAAACTTTTTAGAAAAAGATTTTTCTCATGAAATGTGGTTTAGGAAAAGTGATCCATATTTAACTCGATTTAGAGAATTTAAAAAAACCTTTGGCTCCGATGATATGGCAATTATGGCAGTCTACGCTAAAAATGGCATCTTTAATCCTGAGACCGTAGCTTTGGTCAACGAGTTGACTGATCAAATGTGGCAAGTCCCTAAAATAATGAGGGTAGAATCTCTTGCCAATTATAAGTGGGTCAGGGCCGTTGGTGATGAAATCATTATTAACGATTTTTTACCAAGTGATTTAACTCCTGAAGATATATTGGAGAGACAAAAAATTGCGGCAACGATGGATCCAATCAAACAATATATTATAAGCAATGATCTCAAAACTTTTGTTATCTATGCTTGGCCTGAACCACACTTTGATCAAAAACCAGAATATGGCCCGACAGTTTTGGCCATGGAAGAAATTGTCAAAAAGTACCAGAATAACCCTGATTATGAATTTCATATTGCCGGTACGGTAGTTATGGGAGATGGACTTAATACGGTAACCATGAGTGATTTAAAACTTATCATTCCTCTGTTACTACTTACTATTGCTATCATGTTGGTGATTATTTTCAGATCATTTTGGGGGATGATTATGCCCCTTGGACTTATTTTTGTGACTATCGGAAGTACCTTGGGGTACGCGGGCTGGGCCAATATTAAACTAAACGTTACGACTGCCATGATTCCTAATATTTTAATGGCAGTTTGTCTTGCTGACAGTATTCACCTGATTTTATCTTTTGTGCATTTTAGACAAGATGGATTGGCCATTAGAGAGGCACTTTTTAAAGCGATCAAAAAAAATCTCCAAGCAACCATTTTAACTTCCGTTACCACTGCGGTAGGTTTTTATAGTCTAATGTACACGGAACTTTTGCCTATTAGAGATATGGGGCTGCTGGCCGGTTCAGGTACTTTGTTGGCGTGGGTGTATACGTTATTTTTTATTTGCCCGATGCTCTTGTATGTACCCTTTAAAATTCCGCCTAAGCGGGAGCAATTTAAATTAAAAATTTTAAGTAACATTTTTAATCCAGAAAAAGCTACCTACATAATTAATAAATATAAAGTCATTATTATTCTTTTTAGTTTTGGATTGACGATCATCTGTACTTATTTAGGTTTTAACAATGAAGTGAATTCTTCAACTATTGATTCTTTTAAAGATACTGTACCAATCAAGAAAGCATACGCATTTATGAGAGAACATATTGGCGGAAGTTACGGAGTCGAAGTGGTTTTTGATAGTGGTAAGGATGATGGTATTAAGGATCCGGCTTTTTTAAATAAAGTTGATGCTTTTGAAAAATGGTTAAAAGAGTCAAAATATATTACAAAGGCTTCTTCTATCGTCGACGTTGTAAAAGATGTGAATAAGGCCCTTAACGCCAATCAAGATGAGTTTTACAAAATTCCCGATAACTCTAATGCAGTTGCTGAACAGATTATGCTTTATTCCATGGGACTACCTTCAGGAGTGGGGCTTAATCACTGGAGTAGCTTAGATAATCGCTATATGAGGGTAATGGTGGTGTGGACCCTAATCGGTAGCAAAGCTACAGTGCAAGAGATAAAAAGAATTCAGGATAATTTTTCTAGATTTGGTTTGAATGGACATGTGGCGGGAACCACGGCCTTAGTTGCTGGGATGGATGGATATATTGTTTCTACTTTTGTAACGTCTATGCTGACGGCGATTTTATTGGTCTCCATTTTAATGGCAATCTTTTTTAAATCAATAAAGCTAGGTGCTTTATCGATGATACCAAACGTAATGCCACCGTTAATTGGAGCGGGCTTTATGACAATTGTTGGAATTCATATTGATGTAGGTACTATTTTAATTACAAGCGTGTGTCTTGGGATTGCTGTGGATGATACAATTTACTTTTTGGCCAACTACAATCGCTTAACGAAGTCTGGAGTATCAAGCTATAATGCGGTACTTGATATTTTTAAAAACACAGGAAATGCGCTGATATGGACGACGGTGATTTTGGTGGTCGGATTTGGATGTTTTTTATTCGGATCATTTATTCCCAATGTCCATTTTGGAATCATGACGGCCATCATCCTGGGGGTTGCGCTTATCTTGGATCTGGTTTTGACACCGGCAATTTTACTTTTAAAAGATAATAGGAAAAGATGAAGTTTGGTAAAATTTCGTCTCCTTATTCATTTGGTCAAACCTTACAATGGGTATATTACTATTTTTTCCCCTCCACTACTAATCGATCGGATATT
Organism: Bdellovibrionales bacterium RIFOXYA1_FULL_36_14; assembly: GCA_001769975.1. GTDB lineage: Bacteria > Bdellovibrionota > Bacteriovoracia > Bacteriovoracales > Bacteriovoracaceae > XYC1-FULL-37-79. The sequence continues at coordinate 25,888 of MEPW01000048.1, forward strand.
GCTTTAATGCCGATACAATCAGGAGAAATTCATCCAGCCAATCTTAATATTTCTTTTGTAGGTGATCTGATGTGTCTCTCTGACGAGAAAGTAGTGGAGCCACATCCGCAAATGATTAGCTTGTTTGAATGCGCAGATTTAATAATCATTAATCTGGAAGCCCCAGTAGTCAGAGATAAAATTCAAAAAAATAAAAGTTTACTGGTTTTTGGTTTATCCAATGAATTTATTGAGCGTTTTTTGAAGCTTTATCAGATTCAAAAAGAAAAGTTAATTTTCACCATTGCCAATAATCATATTGGTGACTTTAATAAAGAAGGTTACGACGAGACTAGAAAAAGACTGCAAGATTTAGGAATTAAATTTGTAGGTGATCAATCAGATACGGAGAATGTTTTAACCATTCAAGTAAAAAATCATAGAGTTGGATTTTTTGCTTTTAGCCAGTGGCTTAATCGTTTGGAATTTGAAAAAGCAGATGCAATTTGCAGAGCGAAGCACATTGAAAAAGTTGATTTTCATAAAATTAAAAAAGACAAGCAGCTCGATCTTATGATTATTCTTCCTCATTGGGGTTTTGAATTTAGGCATTTTCCCTGCAAAGATACGGTACAGATGGCAAAGACGTTGATTGAAAAAGGGGCTGATATTATTGCCGCTTCCCATCCTCATGTGCTTGGTCCCATCGAAAAAATTCATCATGGACTATGTCATTACTCCCTAGGAAATTTTTTTAGTAAAACTCTTCACTATGCTACGAACCTTACCGGGATATGGTCAGTTTCGTATGATCGAAGTAATAGAGAGGGAGATCCATTTGCCTATCAATTGCATCCTTTTTATATGACCAGTCAAAATAAATTTGAGTTGATTGACAGACTTCCAGTAAAATTAATGGGCAAACTTTTAAAAAGATTGTCTTTAATTTATCCTGAAAGCGATAGATAATATCTGCTATGAATAATACTAGAGCATATTTCTTGTTGGTTATGGCGACCTTTTTTTGGGGTACTACTTTTTCTTTAACCAAGTATCTGACGGATTATTTTTCGACATTCTCCATGATTGCCTTTCGTTTTTTTATTGCGGCCGTCGTGACCTGGTTTATTTATCGGGCGAGCTTACGAACTTCTTGGTTGGAGTTAAAAAACTTGGAAGGTTTTAAAAAGTACAAAAACGTATTTATTTTAGGATTACTGAATGTGGTGGCAATTTTATTGCAGACTGAGGGAGTTAGGGAAATAGCAGCTACCAATTCGAGCTTTATAACATCTTTGGCCATTATTTTTGTACCTTGCTTTGAAATAATTTATACCAAAAAACCTATTAGTAAAACTATCGTGGGAGTCATTTTAGTGGCACTTTTGGGGGTATATTTGATGAGTTTTGGATTGGCAATTCCGCAGAGGATTTTAAAAGGGGATCTGTATACCTTGCTGAGTGCTCTGCTTTATTCTTATTATATAGTCTTAGTTACTGTAATTGCCAAACAAGGGATTAGTGCCCAAGTCATGATGTTTTGGCATTTTTTAATTACGGCAGTCTTAACCTTTTTAGTGGCCATTTTTTATGCGAATGATCCTTGGATACTAAAGCCTCTCGCTTATAGCACCGTTTTGATTTTTCTCTTTTTGTCCATCATGGCCACAGTCGTACCTTATCTGTGCATGGGCATAGGTCAAAAAGATATCACTCCGACTAATGCTGCTATTATTTATCTGCTGGAGCCTATTTTTGCCGCGATAATTGCCATGATCTTTATTCATGAAAAAATAACTATGATGCAAATAATCGGAGGCATCATTATTTTATCGGCGCAGTTTTATTCGGTGGTCGGACCTGTGCTTATAAAGAACAGAAGTTCTTAACATCAGCTTCAATCAGTTTTAAAGAATTTTGCCAAAAAGTTTTGGTGGTAATGTCGATACCCACTGATTGGGTAATATCTACAATTTTATTTTTCCCAGTTATTTTTAACAGTTCCTTGTATTTGGCAACAAATGGTTTGCCTTCAATTAAAAATTGACTGTAAAGACCTTTGGCAAATAATAGTCCAAACGCGTAAGGAAAATTATAAAAGTTAGAAGAAGCGTAGTAGTAGTGGGGTTTACAGGCCCACATATAGGGGTGAAGAGTATGATGATCCAGTCCTTCGCCATATACTTGCTTTTGGGCATCAAGCATGAGGTCTTTTAGCTCGTTAACCGACAAAGTGGAAGCTTTTCTTCTTTCAAATAAATTAGATTCAAAGAGATACCTAGAATAAATATCTACGATACATTGAATGGCATCATCCAGGGAGCTGGCAAGTAGTGGTAGTTTTTCTTCTTTGGATGCTTTTTTAAAAAAAGCATCTTTAATGATGGATTCACAGAAGATAGAGGCGGTCTCCGCGATAGGCATGGGGTAGCTTGAATTCAAGCTAGTTTCTTCATTTAAACAATAAGAGTGATAAGCGTGTCCAAGTTCGTGGGCCAAAGTTCCAATGTCGGAAAAAACGCCGGTAAAATTAGTGAGTATTCGACTTTCTTTGATGGCTTTGGAACTGGAACAAAACCCACCACCTCTTTTACCGTCGCGTGGAAGCGCATCAATCCAGTGATGTTCAAAAGCATGTTTAGCAAAGTCAGAAAGTTCACTACTAAAGCTTTTAAAGTTTTCAATAATAAAATCTTTGGCCTGATCATAGGTGAAGGTCAAAGAGAGTTCACCTTGGGGCGCAAAAAGATCATAGAAGGGAAGAGCGCCGGGGTGCTTTAGGTTTTGGGCCTTTTTAAGTAAATATTTTCTAAGAATTGGCAGGGAATCGGTGATGGATTCTAGCATGGTATTGAGGGCCTGTTTATCCAATCTGGAATTATAGAGAGATTGATCAAGTGGTGAAGCAAAGCCGCGCATTTTGGAAACTTCGATGACTTCGCCTTTGATAGAGTTGATTGCCGCAGATAAGGATTCTTCCACCATTTGATACGATTTAAGTTCAGCTTCGTAAGCTTTTTTCCGAGTAGTTTGATCCAATTCATAGGCCATGTTGCGAACTACTGGAAGTGGTAAGTTTAAAGTTTTACCGTCTTGTTCAATTTCTACGGTTTGGGTTGATGATAAGGTTCCATACAGGTTTGTCCACGCATTGGAACCAGTTTGGGATAAAATCGATAAGGTTTGTTCTACATCTTCAGTTAAGAGATATTTGGCATCTTCTATTAATTCGAAAAGATAAAATTCATGAGTTTTTAAAAAATTATTTTTATTAATCAGATCATTTAAATTAGTCTGAGCTAAAAGCCATTTTTGAAATTTGACTTGTGGCTTAGTCGTGTTCGTGGCGAGTTTTTGAACTTTATCGACTAATGATTTGGCATTTTGGTTTTTTGCTTCGGTGCTTACCGTAAGGTAACCAAAATTTCTAAGTCTATCAAACATTAAAGAAATTTCGATTTTCTTTTTAAGGATATTTTCAATGGGAGACGGCGAACTGATGTGGGTATTTAAGTTATCAATTAGCTTTGTGTAATCAGTAATCTTGGTTTCAAGCAATTTTAGCTCATGCTCGATTTGTGGATCATTCATTGATTGATAGAAGGCACTTAAATCCCATTTCATAAAAACTCCTCGAAAAACTTAAGGTAGCTAAGCTAACATAAGTTGAAATGCAAGGCCAGAATTTATGAATTTTATGGGGAATTAGAAAGTGCGCATACCCTGAGTGATTGATCGTCCCATGACTAAAAAATCAGCCCCCTTTTGGATAGCCATTTCAGGAGTGGCAATTCTTTGTTGATCTTGAATGTGGTTAGAATTGATTTCATCTGCAAAGCGAATCCCAGGTGTTACTTTGATAAGTTTCTTGCCGATTAGTTTCTCTTCATTTTTTACAATATCAAGCTCCAGTGGGGATAGCACAACTCCATGAATATTGGTTTGCAAGGCCAGTTTAAATAAATTGGAAAAAGTAGCTTTTACTTCCGTTTCTTTAAAGTTATAGATCTCTTTAAAATCATGGGCACCCAGACTAGTAAGAAAGCTCACTCCTAGAAGTTTGGTATCTGGAAGTGAATGCTTAGCTTCTTCTAAAGCTTCACTAAGCATATTTTTTCCACCGGTCAGATGCACAGTTAAAAATTTAACTGGCAAATTTCGAAGAGACCTTATGGCCTTGCTTACGGTGTTGGGAATGTCATGCAGTTTTAGATCTAAAAAAATATCCACTCCGTATTGGTGGTGGATTTTTTTTACAAAGTCAGGACCTAGTAAATAAAACAATTCAAGACCAATTTTAACGGTTTTATAGGTTTGCTTGGACTTGTCTAAAAAAGTACAAACTTCTTCCTCATTCATATTATCCAAAGCTACAATTATTCTATCTGTTAATTTCATCATACCTCACTAAATTCATGCACGAATTTTTTATGGGAAGCAGGCAGGTTTAAAATTTTGCGTGGGTTGGTGGCCAGCAGCTGATTGACTTGATCAAGGGTTAATATATTCTTAGTCACCAGATTATTATAAATAAATGGGAAAATCTTATCTGGCGGTAGTGCAGTGAATTCAGCCTGGATAAAAGGACCCGTAGTTATTTTGGATGTGAAAAAGCCCGAAGAGATCACGTCTATGGTTTGATCCTTGACACCTTCAATTAAGGCTTGCCTGTCTTCTTCTTCTCTAAGCGGTGGAAGATAGCGATATTCATTGTTAAAGCCATCGACCAATTTGTCGGTATAAAGTAGATGTCCAGCACTTACTCCACAAGTTACTGAAACACCTTCCTGTTTCGCGCGTTTAATAAGTTCCACAGATCTTTTGGAAGAGATTTGGTGAAAGTGAAGTTTGTTACCAATCGACCGGCATAGCTCTAGATCTCTGGCAACTACCGCTTCTTCGGAAATATAACTTAAAGCAGGTAATCCACTTTTAAAACTAATATGCCCTTGGTGAAGGATGCCTTCCGCTGCTAATTTTAGATTATGAGGAAAGCTGATAAAAAGCGCATTGTAATCGAAAGCTTTTAGCATAATTTGATAGGCACTGTGAATGTAAAGTGATTCCGTGGGAGAGTGTTGATAAAAAATCAAGGTATCACCCAATTCTTGTGAATACAATAAATCCAAATTTTCAAATTTATTATTAACCATTGGACTAAAAGAACAAATCAAGCCTGGATGTTTTTCACAGAGGTGGCCGGGGTGTTTAAATAAAGTGCCGTCAGATTCTTTGCCGGCCAAAAGAGTAAAATTTTCAAAACCACCGTTTCTAAGCTTAGTTAAGGCCAGTTCCAGGTCGCCCAAGCAGTTTAATATAAACCCCATATCAACAAAGGTGGGGGTTTCAATTTTTACGATTTCTTTTTTAGTCATTTAAATTCTCCTCTCAAGCATTGCCATAATGATGGCCATTCTCATCCAAAGTGAATGCCTAACCTGTTCGTAGCCGAGATATCCCAATTCGTGTTTATTAGTGGGGTTTTTAAAAACACAGGCCCCAATTTCAATTCCAATATTGGCGGGCCCTGGATGATAAACCGGAACGTTTTTTTCAAGTTTTTTTAGTCGCTCCATGGTGATCCCATGAGACCAAGGATAATCACTAAAATAATTGGATTCTCCGAATTTTTTATGTCGCTCTTTTTGAATTCGCAGAAGATACAAAAGGTCGCTGTTATTAATGGCGTAAGTTACATCGGAAGTTAATTCCACATTTTTGTGAGGGGTTTGCCTTGGAAGACATCCACTGGGTCCGCATAGAATAATTTTACAACCCACCATCGTCATCAGATCAATCAGCGAGTGGCAGACTCTTGAATGTTCACAGTCTCCAATAATCGCCATGGTATTTCCCTTGGGTTTAAAACCGGTTTCTATCATGGTAAATAAATCAAGGAGTGCTTGAGTGGGATGCTGGTGCATTCCATCTCCACCATTAATTATTTTAAAGGGTGGATTGTTTTTAAAGGGGTGTAGTTCTCCCGGAACGGCGGTTCTTATGACACATAAATCAACGCCTTGACTGCGTAAAGTTAAAAAAGTTTCTTCTAGGTTTTCACCTTTTTTAAGACTACTCGTGGCCGGATCAAAGTTGAGATAAATGGCACCTAGCTTTTCGGCAGCTAGCACAAAGGAATTTCTGGTTCTGGTGGAATGCTCTAAAAAACAAGTGGCTACTACGGGTTGATTAACCTCATAATAAGGATGCTTCCGAGGATTATATTTAAAACCTTTGGCGCTATTTAGAAGATATTCTACCTGGCCTAAATTTAAATCAGAAATGGATTCTAAAATAGATGGGAAATTCATGATTTTGTTCCTTCAAAGATTCGTCATTTAACTATTCGTAGTTTAAAATAGAGTTTAGACTTTGAAAATAACTAATAAAAAAAGTATGCACTCAAAACCAAAAAATAATATTGATCAAGATTCCTTGCGACGGGATGCCCTAATAAATGAATGTAAAGGTAATCTATTTGAATACCTGGTGGGGCAGCGACTTAGTCAACTGGCCCATATTGAGCATGTTTTTCATCAAAAACTTGATAGCAGGCTAAAACAAAAATTTAAGGATTATGAGTCTATCTTAAGAAAAATTGGTCCCAATATCTTAAATAAACTTATCGAATTTTCTGATAAAACAGCTCAGCATATTCTTCCAAGTCTCAGGGAAAAACTGGTGAGTGTCAGTATTGTGGGAAAAATGGATGATTTACAGGTCAAAAAGGAGTTCCAAGAAGCCGATTTGCTATTGATGACATCTAGTAAGACCATTCCTTTAAGTTTAAAACTGTCTAAAAACGGTGCTTATGTTAATACCAAAAGTGCGGGGGCTAAAAGCTTTATCAAAAAATATTTTTTTCATATGAAGAATGTTTCAATTTATCAACAAGAATTAAATCAATTGATTGATAGATATTATTATAATATGGGACAGACACTGTATCAAATGATTGGACTAGATTTTAAAGGGGAATATGACGAGTCATGGTTTGCCGAAGGTTACTCGGATTTGCCCGGTCAGTTGCCAGAGGATATGAAAAAAATTGTGCATAACAATTATCAACAAACTATTTCCAATATTTATAAAATATTGGAAAAAATGAGTCATGAGAGAGAGCCTTTTTCTAGGTCCCTACTTAACCTGATAGGATTGGGACACCCTGATATGCTACAAGTGATTTGTTATCATAAAAAAATAAATCAAGAAAGCTATGGACTTGATTCCGTTTTAGTGGGGAACTATGCGGAAAAAATGCCAGAAGTTACCCAATTTGAAATGATGCCTTTTAATCCCCAAATCAGCTCGTTTGAAATCCGTTTTCCAAACTCCCAGTTACAAATTAGAATAAAACCTATGAATAAATTTACTACCCCCTCATACAAAATAAATTGTTCAGTTCATTATGGAGCCAAGCATGCGAAAAGTTGATTTTATCTTACCTGCTTCGTTTTCGCGCAACGATGTGGCCAGATTTTTACAAAAATGGCTAATCGTAGACGGTAATATCACTTATGCAGATGATATCAACGAAGCGTTGATGCGGGCCAATCAATCCAATCGTGATGTCCTTTTAGCCTTTGAAGAAAAACTTGAATGTTTTGATTTGAAGTATTTTTTTGATGAAAGCAAAGGAGTTACTTCCCGGGCCATGACTTATGAAATAAATGCTGGACAAAAACTCTACTGGCCGCAAATGGGAGAGAGCTTATTGCCTGAAGAATTTCATGACGGATTTGCATTAAAAAATATTTTTTATTTCGCTTCCAACAAAAAGCCTTTTTTACCAAGCGTAAACCGCTTGATACCCATACCAGTTCATAAAAATAGTCTTCAATCTACGCGGAAATATCCGGCCTTATTCTTGGATCGGGATGGGATTATTAACGAAGATGTTGGCTATTTACACAAAGTTGCTGATCTTAAAATATTTCCAGATATTATTCCTATTATCAAAAGGGCCAATCAAAAGAATGTGCTGGTAATTGTGCTGACTAATCAATCAGGGGTGGCGCGAGGAATGTTTACTGAAGAGGATGTGAAGATGATCAATCTTGCTCTCAACGAGCAACTAAAGGATAAGGGTGTTTATCTTGATGCTTTTTATTATTCCTTATTTTTTGAATCCGGAAAGATTGAAACTTTTAAGAAAAAAAGTTTGCTTAGAAAACCGTTACCTGGTTTGCTCATGCAAGCTACTTTTGATTTCCCCATCAATATTCATCGCAGTTTTATGATCGGGGATAAACCCAGTGATCAGCTAAATATGCCTGGGCTGCGCTCATTAATTGTTAAAGGCAATTATAATTTGAGTGAACTTGATAGTTATGTTGGCAATTTAAAAGAAGTCCATGAACATTTAAGAAATGAATTATATTAACTATCAAAACGGCTGTATTTTAAATAGTCACGAGCTGATTTTTTAGTCAATTTCACTCTTTCATCAACTCCAATAAAAACAAGCAGTTGGGTCAATAGATTGGCGATATTAATAAGGTCAAATTATTGCATATGAACCCCTAAGGATAGCTATAGCTTATGAAAAATGTATTGATTAAAAAATTGATTCAATTTATCGCGATATTAATAATTTCGTTTGAAATGTGTTTTGCCACCACTATCATTAATTTATCTCAATATAGAACACCAGCTGCCAGTCAAAATGAGTCCCAGATTGATGCCTTTATATCGGCGATGCAAGCATTCAAAGAAGATATTGTCGGCAAAGATGATTGTAACCACGACTCCGATCAACAACCCCTAAAAGTTGAAGATAATCGTGACGAAGTAGTTTTAAGTGATGAAGAAGATTTGGATTATGGCGATATCGTTAGAAAAGTACAAGTTGCTAAAATGTCTATAATCAATGAAAAACAGCGGGCCTTCTCTCAAAACTTAAAAGAAGAAAAAGAGAATGCCTGCATCTTAAAAAATAAAAAAATGCTAGCTCCCCAAAAAGAAAAATGCGAAATTAAAGATGGATTAATTTATGAGATAGGCCAAAAAGTGGGAAGTCTTAGTGAATTGGAAGATCAAATAAATTTTAAGCTTTGGCCACGAGATCCTTTGGTAAAACAATTTTTGATGCTTAAAAAAGAGGCCATTGAATCCCATCAGATAGTAAAGCGGATTGTTTTTGATGACTCCATCCAACCTGATCAAAGGCGCAACGTCCTTTTGGCATACATCAGTTCGGTGCTTTGGCCTATGAGGGAATTGGTCGTTGTACTCACCAACATAATCCAAAATAAAAAACTCATTTCAGATGTGTATGAAGCTCTATTACCGACTTTCCCTACGGATCTTTTTCCCGTAGAGGATACTGAGTTAAGAAATATGCTTAGCTTGGGCCCGCAGGCAGCGGTTGAACCTTTCTATCTTAACATAATTGATCAAGACAATAATCAATCCGCGATAGAATTTGATTCAGTTAAGGCGGTCGAGCGGGATATCTTGGTTTTAATGCGAGCGCCTACTGTTAATAACTATATAATCGCTTCAAAATGGTTAACCACTCAAATGTTGTTATCGCAATATACCCTATATACCTCCATGATTAATGATCAAAAAGAGATTAATGAGAATGTGAAGAATGCATGTTTTAACAGGGAAAATGGCGACTTTGCACACTACAACCGTTATGAGAATTTGGGTAACGAAGAAAATAATAAGACGGGTGATGAGTTAATGGATGAGATCTTACAAAATCATGGATTGGTATTATCTGATATTTATTTTAATTATTTTTTTGAAAACCTTGATAAGGACCCAATGGTGCGAGGGTATTCTGGACTTGCGCCATTTGAGGCCTATAAATTTGCGCAAATTGGAATCAACCGACCGAATCTTCCTGAACCACTTCGACCGAGCATTGATGATATATCTGGCTACGATGATGTCATTACGCTTAGATTGCATAAGGCCTTGGCATTATTTGATCAGGAATTTATAGATTCTAAAACTAAACAAAGAAAAAGGTTTGAATATCGCGGAAAAGAATATCTTAATAAAATACTTTATCTGCCTAGTTCCGAGGAAACCTATGGATTTTTAGATGCCGATCAAAAAGTGGTGGAAATTAATGCAATTAAAAATAATTTATCGATATATTTGGTTGAAAGAATGCAAAGATTGAAAAAAACCAAAGTGGAAGAAATCATTCCGGGAAATATTAAACAGATGTTATCTAAAAATGTGGTTAAGATTAAGTTTCCTTCCCTTTATAGTTCATCGGTGTGGAGAGATTCGGCAGTTATGAAACTGTATAAAGTATTGCTTGAAAATCAAAACAATAAAAAGGCAAAAGATAAAATCGTTCCTTTCATGACGAAAGCCTGTAGTGAGAGTGCTTATCAAAATCCTGAAAAAGTGGATTTAATTAGTCGGGACATTTGTCTTGGATTTAAAATTGAGCGCAATCAGATAAATGCTAAACAAGGATTTGAAATTGCAGATTCCACCAGTGCTTATAAAGCTTATGACCACTTCTTAGAGCATATGACCACGTTGTTAAGGAAGGATTTGTTCGTTCCAGGTACTAGAATTGAAGAGGAACAATTTGAACATGTATGGATTGCCTTTGCCTCTTTGTGGGATGATTTAAGAGACCAGACCGACTTATTAGATTTTGCTAATATGAATGAATATGATTATATCATGGAACAGATGTTGGTTGATAACCCATGGGTTAGAAGTAGACTTTCTTATGTATTACTTCGAAATGAATTATCCAGTGAATTAAAAGGGGTTCAACAATATTCCAATTTTGCGGGCAGAAACTGTCAGGATTCCGCCAAATGTTATCAGATAAATCAACAAATGAAACTTAAGCTTTTAAAGAAGGCCGGAAAAATATTAGCGCTTGATCAAATTCAAGGGCCTCATTTTGCTAATAGAATTTTAAGCCGTCATGAAAAAAAATTTTATTGGAATGATGTTATCCAAAACACCAATGATAGTAATTTTCAATTATTTGGAGTTAAAACTCAAGCTCAAACGCCGCAAGTCCCGTTTTTAAAGGAAAATACGGATAACGAATTATTAATGGTTAAGTTGTTTAAATGGGGCAAAAGTGTAGCTACTAATATGCTAACTAACAAGGCAGATACCCAAGATGAAAATTACTATAATTTAATAGAACAAATAAGTTATAAAAATCTTTTTACTAAGGATCAGACGGATGATTTCTTAGACCAAACATTTGATACATCCATTGAAGCTTCAAGACAATCTGAGTTAGAGAGTATTTGGGATAGCGATATGGGACGATACAGCGGGGTGCTTTATTCACTATATCGCAATAAAGGAAATCCTATGGAGCAAGAACGGTTATACTTTGAATTCTTGCAAAATAACAAGGATATGGAACAGCTTAATCCCAAAGAGGCGTTTTTTATAATGGATGGAGCAATCAAATTGCCAATATATAAAGAGTTGTTAGTTCGTTCTGCTAAAGTTAGAAGAAATCAGATTGAAGAAACTTTAGTAGATTTTTGTGAGACCAAACTGGATGAACATCAAAAATTACAAACCATTTTTTATGCCACCATGAAATCACAAAATAAACTAAATCAGATTATTGGCATACCGGGCTTTAATGCCAAAGTCATGGATGAAATGCTTAGTATGAGTGCTGAGGAGTGGACTGATGTAAAATACTCCTTTGGTATGATGGGACTTATTATGGGGTCGGTTATGTTTGGATCGTTATGTACCAGTTTGTCAGTGGGCGCTTGTGGGCCCTTGGCATATGCCATGGTAGCATCGGCGGTGTCCGGATATGGAATCCAGTATGGACTTTATGAGCGCGAGAAAAACCGATATCAAAAGAGTAAAGATTATGCCAAGGTGGTTGAGAGCATGGAAGATTTGGGCATGACGGATAATGGATCTTCTAAAAAAGTTGAAAAATCTTCTTTTTGGACGGTCCTTGAAGCCAGTGGTTTACTTGCCTTTTTAGGGCCTACGGCACGTAGTATGTATCTCGGTAGCCGGTTTACCCAAATAATAAAAAATTCTAAAAATTTAAGCCGGGCCCGTTTTAATGCGCTTACTAAACAGGCAATGCGTGAAGCGGATACCCGTTTTGCTTTAGATGTTTTGGAATTTAAAACTATTGGGCAAAAAATGGGGTTGGATGAAAATCAGATGGAAGTTTCTAAAAATTTTGAAAAACTCAAAGAAACGTTTGGTAGATTTAAAGACGGTAAAATGACTCATAATCAGTTGCTGGAAAACTCTGCAGATTTACTTAAAAGTGTTACTAAAATTCCATCCCGAGTAATCAAGGGATTAAAGCAGGAATTCTTTGGTGAAATCGTGGTGATGAAAAACCAAAAGGAATTAGATAAGCAGGCAAGCCAGGTTATTGCCAGATACTGGAATTATGACCCGCAAGCTTTGTTAGCACATCTAAAATCTTACGAGCAAGGCAGCATTTTGCGTAAAGGGTTAGCGGGCATTGATGAACATATTAAGGCTAACAAATTGGGTACGGGATATTTAAAATGGCGATTTGGTAATTTATTAAGCAATGGTGAAGATATTTTAAAGCTGGAAAAGATGATGGAACAGGTGATTTATCGCAATGGTGATTTCCAATTGTTTTTAGAAAATAATATGGATTTAATTGCTAAAGTTTTTGCTAAATTACCGGTTAGAAAAAGAGAATTTATTCATATGGCATTACTACAAGGGGGGCCTAATTTACGTGGTAATATTTTAGGTCGAAGAATTCCATATTTATACGAAATGGCCGATGGTCTGATGATGAGAAAATTTGTTAATGCCAGAAATCGCTTATTATTGGAAGATCTCAGTCGGCAGTCGAGGGAAATTTTGGGACAAAGCAGTCATATTGCTTCTGAGATCGCTCAGACTTCCGTGCATGATTTTACCGTTGCCATTAATGAATTAAAAACGAGAAAGTTAAAAAATATCGCCAGCCGCAAAGTTGAATTTTTATTTGAAAGTTTGAAAGATGATGTAACTAAAATGGCGCTAGCAGCTTTTAAGAGTCCAAAGTATAAAAATAAAATGAAAAACATTATTAAAAATTATTCTAGGGTAACCCAGCTTAGTTTACATCAAGGTAAGTTTACTGGGGCAGAACTTAAAAGATTGTTATTTGAATTTGAAGATCTCACAATCGAAGAGCAAAATTTTGCATCATCATTATGGGAAATTATGCCGGTAAATGATGTGTTTAAACTTAATCAGTTTGAAAAACTTTCGCATGAGGTGGTTTCGGAATTTTCTAATTATGAAGGAGTAGATGACTTCACTAAATATTTAAATGCGCTTAAAATTCAGCTTTTTAATAAGAATGATTTGTTATTAGACTACATGTAATAAAAACAGTATGAGAATGGAAGGTTATTTCGGTTTCATAAAGCATCCCTTTTTCAAGAGGGATTGGAGTTTAGTGTTTTTATCTACATCATGACCGGCCCTAATGGTTAGGGTGTCTTCCCAACTTTTTTCTACGCTGTACTTGGTTCTCTTTTTGTAGGCTGATACTTCTTGGATAAGTTTGGTCCACTCTGGTAGGAATTCGTTGTTATCAAAAAGATCCTGGTTGTTCCATAGACGGTGTTCTAACAAATCTCCAAATTCACGATCGCCATTTCTTTTAGCACTGGTCTGGCTAAGTTGCATAACTGCATTTACGTAAGCACTTTGCGCGGGTGAACCACTTTCTTTAAGTGCCAAAAATAAGGCCATGGGGCGTTCATCAATTGGGGCAAGATTACTATCTTTTATACCAAGACTTCGCAGCATTCCAGATACGTCCTTCGATAAGATGTCGGGGTCTTTGGAATTGATCATTTTGGTAAAAAGGTTTTTAGTGGTAGAAGAATTAGTTTCCGTTATTATAAAATCAAGTCCGGGTATTAGAGGGGTTTCTTTGTTGCATGTAGCACATACCCCCATAATGTTCTTGCCGCTTATGCCAGCTACGTAGTAAAGGTTACTTAAAGTACGGATAAGATCATCTTTAGACATTTTATCAACGTTTTTATTGAGTGAAGCATTTAAAATATCAGTCGTTTTTATTTTGGTGCTTGGATCAAGGGATGATTCAGCATTTAAATTTTTTATATAGCTAATAAGTTCCTTATTATTTTTTACGGATTGCTGGCGAGATTGGGTCAGGGAATTTACGGATATGCGTGCATACCGGCTCAGTCGGATGGCTTCTGCGTCAGGGATGTTAAAACCTTTAAGGGTATTTTTAAGGAGTTTTTCATTGAAAAGAAGATCTCCCAATTTTAGTGCAGCAGTAGTTGGATTAGCATACGTGGAAGTCAGGTTTGTTAGCAGTAAAAGTGATAAAAGTATTAGTTGTTGGATAAAATGCATAGCGGGTTCCTCTCTAAAAGTGAAAATGCTTTATGTTTAATTTTGCTTTTTTTTAATGAATGTTTCAAGGGGGAATAAAAAAAGGTCTGACATAATGCCAGACCTTTTTGGTGTGCTACTTAGAAAAAAAATTATGGTTTATACCAACAAAGTGGTCGTACACCCTTTGTGTAACCTGCTTTACGGGTGCAAGCTCCCACGCTGGCGTCGCTGTTACTTACATCAGTGTTGTGAGAAATATCGCATAATGATGCTTGAAAGTAAGTATCCAGACGACACTGGGCCTTTGGGTGATCGTCGTCGGTGCGGTTTACAACGCGAGTATCAGGAGTATCAACATGAACCACAGTAGCTCCCTGGCTGGCCACATTAAAGAAATTCCCTAAACTGTTGCCGGCCATGGCGACTCGTTGGCAAAGTGCAGATTCGTTCACATTGTCAAACAATTCATTACAGTTTGAAGTAATGGTAGCCGGAATAGTCATGCTGGAAATAATTTGAATATTATCATCATTTTCAAAAACTTTTTTCATACACTTGGTAACGCCCCAATAATCGGATTGACCTTCATTAGATGCCCAAGTTCCAAAAAGAGATGCTTTCTTAGGTGCTCCGCCCATGTGGTGGCCAGTTTCATGACAAACGACCAGTGCAAAACCGTCAGGAGTAATGCTGGGGTGTCTAGCTAGTCCACCAAACATATTAACTTCCATGGTGCGACCAATTCTTCGGGCGTAGGCATTAACGGTTCCATCGTCCCATTTTCTGACTACTTCGAATTTTAGGCCCATATCCTCAATGATAGGAGTATAAACTTCTTCAATGCGGTCAATGACGTTGTCAAAAATTTCTTTAGTCATTTCTTTTGATGCCGATTTTGAGTCAACCCCGATCCACATATCATTTTCTGGAATAATTCCATTGCAAAGTTTTTGATTGTTTTGAAATGTGCTTGAAGTGGAAAGAAAAACAACAGCGGCTAGTGTCCAAAAAGTAAAATATCTCATTTGTTCCTCCTTGAAAAAAGTGAGATTTGTTTTTTTAAAAAATTAAATTAACTATACAAGCATGAAATGAGTTTTGAGATGTGTCTATTGGCGGTAAGAAAATATTATATTAATTATTCAAAAAGATTCGTTTACAAGCTGGATTATATCATAAGCAGGAGTTTCATAGGGATGATGCTTTTTTAATGCGGTTATTGATTTTTGCAAATATTGTTCATCACACACTAATTCGATTTTGACTTCTTCCACCATTTCAACGGCATTTTCTTGTCCTAAGTAGGGGTGGCTTCCTGGCAAGGGACGAAACTGCCCAACGCCTTTGGATTCAAAGCAACAACGATCATAGTTTCCAATTTTTCCGGCCCCTGCTGCGAAAATTGCATCTTTGACTATTTGAACATGAGTCATTGGTACAAAGACAATTATTTTATACATAAATCAAGTTCCTTTTTTTATAAGATTGTAACAAAACCTAGTAAGTAAATCTATTTATCTTGATAATTTAAAGGGTTGGTACCCGACAAAATAACTAAAGAATAATGAGAAATTTCCGATAAAGTGAAAGACGAATATTTTCAAAGGAGTTAACTTATTAACTTACAAAAATTGTTCACTATGGTGGTTTTGAGTATTCTATCAACTGGGGTATTGGCCATCGAGATGCCTAACGATGAGCTCGCCCCGAAATTTGGGGCCTTACAAAGTTTTTCACCACCCCAAAGAATTCATTCGGTGATTGTTGCAGAAACCGGTTTTTATCCTGATAGTATAATGTTGTTTAAAGGGGAGCGACTTAAGCTTTTTGTAACTGGAACCACTTTGCAACCTAGTTGTTTGATGATTCCAAGTAAAGAGATTTTTTTAGCTGCAGAAAAAGGGATTATTACGGAAGGAGAAGTCAGCTTTGATCAAATTGGAGTATATGAGTTTTTTTGTCCGAGCAAGAGAAATATCAAAGGAAAAATTGTGGTAATAGAAAAAAAAGCGCAGACTGATAAGATCAAAAGAGAAGTCGCAAGTAAAAATAAAGTGAATCAACCTTGGTATCCTAAGGATGATCCAGGTTTATTAGAGTAGAGGGAAAAAATGTCAGTTTTTAATGATGCAATTAACAACTTTTTATTACCTGTAAAAGATTTACTTGATGATGACACGGTTACAGAAATTATGATGAATGGACCTTTTGAGGTTTTTGTTGAAAGAAGAGGATTGTTATATAAAGTTCCCAATAAATTCAGAGATGGCGAAGCACTTTTTACAGCGGTGCGGGCCATCGCTCAATCAGTGGGTAGATTAGTTGATGATGATAATCCCACTTTGGATGCTAGACTTCCTGATGGTTCAAGAATTCATGCCGTTTTACCCCCGATGTCCAAAGGTGGGCTCAGTGTTGCGATTAGGAAATTTTCAAGGGAAAAGTTAACGCTTAAAGATTTAATTAATTTTGGCTCACTTTCTCCGGTAGCTGCGAGATTTTTAGATATTTGTATTTATCTCAGCAAAAATATTATTGTTTCTGGAGGAACCGGTTCTGGTAAAACCACTTTGCTAAACGTGCTGGGTTCAAGAGTTCCTAAAGAGCAAAGATTGCTAGTTATCGAAGATGCCGCAGAATTACAAATTCATGGTAATCATGTGCTTTATTTTGAAACCAGAAAAGAGGATCCCCAAAGAGGAATTACCGAGGTAACGATACGTGATTTGGTTATTTCCGCCATGAGACTTAGACCTGATCGAATTATTGTAGGGGAAGTGCGAGGAGTTGAAGCACTTGATTTGATCCAGGTAATGAATACTGGTCATGACGGCAGTATGGGAACCGTACATGCTAATAACCCGCTTGAGTGTTGTACCCGGATTGAAACTCTGTGCTTGATGGGAGATGTAAAAATTCCACCAGATGCCATAAGAAAAATGGTAGGCAGTGCCATGCAGATAATCGTGCAGTGTTCAAGGTATCATGATGGGGGAAGAAGAATCTCTCACGTATCAGAGATTTTAGGAGTTGATGATAAGGGTAATTATCGTAGTCGAGACATTTTTAGATGGATTCAAACTGGTAAAGATCCAGAAACGGGAAACTTCAAGGGAGAAATGGTACCTTGTAATTATATTCCTAGTTTCTTTGACGATATCGTAGTAAATAAGTTGCCCTTTCCTAAAAATAATTTTTTAACTCCTGAATGGGCCTTAAAAATTATTAAATCGGTATCCTGATAAAATTGGTCAATTGATTCCCCTTACGCTTCTCTCATGGCTATAGTCTAAGGATTAAGTTTATTCTGACGATAACTACTATAGGAGAGATAGATTCTTACCAAGTAGATTAAAAAAAAAATGGGGAATAAAAAACGAATTATAGGATTTATTCTGGCAATTTGGTTCCTGACCAGCTTGGTGGGAGTTATTTATTATATTTCTCCAAAGGATTCGTTAAAGACTCCACACCGTAAAAGTTCATTTCATCCCACTAAATTGGTATCAAAGAAAATTCAAGCAGCGGC
Source organism: Bdellovibrionales bacterium RIFOXYA1_FULL_36_14 (assembly GCA_001769975.1). Taxonomy (GTDB): domain Bacteria; phylum Bdellovibrionota; class Bacteriovoracia; order Bacteriovoracales; family Bacteriovoracaceae; genus XYC1-FULL-37-79. The sequence goes on from MEPW01000048.1 coordinate 43,742, forward strand.
ATTGCATAGTAATCAGAAGGTTGCAAGAAAAGTGGCCAGTTCATCTGCTAATAATCTTTCCTTACCATCTTCGTTACCCCATATTGATCAACCGGTTTTTTCCAAGACGCAGTTGCAATTAAAAAATCAAAAATTGTATCAAACCTATTTGGAAGAAAATGATAAATTTAACCAGTCAAGGGGTACCCATTATCAAGAGCATTTGGAAGCAGGGAATCTTCCAACCACTAAAAAAGTATCTTTAATCGGAGTCGATAAAATAACTAGAATCCCCAAATATTTTAGTAAATTTAACTGGGACGGGGCCAAAAGTATTAAAACCGCCAATATTTGGTTGAGCACCGTCCTTAATCCGGTGACACCTCCGACTTATGCGATAGACGGGGGATTATCAGTGCGCTTTTTAGGTATGTGGGATGGGGGAGCGGTAGATGCCAACCATGGTGAGTTTACCAATAAAATAAAAGTGATGGACGGTTCCACTGTAATTGATGAGCATGCAACTCATGTGGCCGGAACTTTGGTTGCCAGCGGTCAATATCTTTATGGAGCAACTGATTATAGAATACCAGGAATGGCTTACGGCGGATATCTAGCGTCTTTTGACTGGGCAAATGATATTTCTGAATTTGCTTATGCGGCACTGCCTAGCGGTCTTAATTATGGATCAGGAATTACCAGTCAGATGTATGTTTCTAATCACTCCTATGGAACAACGGCTGGTTGGGGGTTTGATGGTGATGAGAATTGTGTGGGTGAGTGGTATTGGTATGGAACACCTAGTATTAATCCAGATGAGGATTATAAATATGGTGCATACCTCTCAGATACTCAATCCATAGACAATGCGCTTTATCACGCCCCTTATCTTGTACAAACCTGGCCTGCTGGAAATTCAAGGAATGATGAAGGTCCGATGGGTACGGTTTGCTCGAAGACGTCGTGGTATGAATATAACACCTCTGGCAACTGGGTTTTAAAATCGAGTAACCCTCCCAATCCTAATAATGCCGAAGGTGGGTATGATACGTTAACGCCGGAGTCTTGTGCCAAAAATGTTATATCGGTTGGGGCAGTTTTGAAGGTGGTTAATTACTTAGGGGCAACCAGCGTAGTGATGAGTGATTTTTCCAGTTTCGGGCCAACTGATGATGGGCGGATCAAACCTGATGTGATTGCCCCCGGGGTGGATATTAGATCTACTTTTTACGAAGATTCTACCAGCTATGCCGCAGCATCATCTGGAACTTCCATGGCCTCTCCAATGATTTCTGGATCAGTAGTGTTGTTACAAGGACTTTTTCATAGATACCATCAAAGATACCCGCTGGCATCCACGATTAAGGCACTCATTATTCATACCGCTAGAGAAGCAGGGCCCTTTAGCGGGCCGGATTATCAATTTGGGTGGGGATTACCAGATATCGATGAGGCAGCCAAAATTATTTATGATGATTCGTTAACGGGAAAAACCTATATAGTGGAAGGCACGCTTAATCAAGGTGAAGTGGATGAGTATGTGTTAAAAACCAACGGGCAAAAACCCAAAGCGACTCTGGTATGGACTGATCCTCCGCGAGTATCTCCAGGAAATGTTTTGGATTCACCTATCAAAATTTTGGTGAATGATTTAAATTTGAGAATTATTGATAATAGCGCTAATAACTATTATCCTTGGAAATTAGCAAAAGCAACTCCAACCCTCGCCGCCACCAGAGGCAACAATGATCTTGATAATGTTGAAAAAATCGAAGTTACACAAATCCCTGGTAACAATGAAATCTGGAAAATTAGAGTTTCACATGCGGGTTCATTGCTCAACAGTCAGGCATATTCGCTGGTCTATTCCAATTTGGATACGGTTTCAAGCGAAGAGAAAATATCTATTTATAATCCTACTGTGAGCGCTACTTTGTCTATTGATGGAACTATTGCCAACGTTAATTTAGGAACTGTTTTATCCTCGTCTACTAAGACCCAAACTTTAAAAATTTATAATACCGGAACCACGGATTTGATGCTCAGTAATTTAAGCATTAATCAAGCTTTGTTTTCTTACACCATTGATAAAAATATCATTCCTGCCAATGATTTTGCTACATTAAATGTTTTATTTAATCCACGAGGTAGTGTCGGAAGCTATGTTGCTGCTTTAACCATGACCACCAACGATTTGATTCATCCCAATTTAACTATAAGGTATAGTGTGCAAAGCACGGCATCGCTGATACCTTCGATGCAAATTGAGTATTTAGATAGTGCCGGAGGGGTAATCCCCATATTGAATGGGGGTATTTTAACTATTGCTAACAAACGAGCGCAGACTCAAGTGAACGAGACTCATAAAATAAGAATTAAAAGTGTGGGAACGGGCGATTTATTGCTTTCCGCTTTTTCTTCTATGACGACTCCATTTCTTTGGACTCGACCTGCTGATTTGCAGCTCCAACCGGAAGCTTCAATCGAGCTTACCTTTACTTTATCCTTAAATACCGCCGGAGAGTATGATCAGTCCATTAGTTTTCAAACTAACATAGCAGGCGTTGCTACTTTTTCTTTTGATTTAAAAGCAATCTTGGCCGAGAAAGCATTACCCGAGATAGAACTTTTTGATATTGCTCAAAATAGTATAAGCAATAATCAAGCTACTCCAGTGTTGCTTGGTACTACATCTGCTTATCAAAGTTCTATACATAATTTGACGATCAAAAACTCTGGAAATGTCGATCTAGTCTTATCCTCTTTCAGTGTAACTGGAAGTTTTGCCGCTAATTATCGGTGGCAGCAAACTCTTACCAGTTTGTCTGTGGGAGACTCGCTGCCTTTAATTATAAGTTTTGTGGCCGATAACGTGGGAGACTATACGGCGACTATGAATTTTAAATGGGTTGAAAGCGGTTCTTCGACAGAAAACACGTTTAGTTTTCCTGTGGAGATAAAAGTTAGAGGGGTGGCAGAAATTAATGTAAGTTATAATGGCGCCAATATCTTTCATAATAATTTTATTCCCACAGAATTAGGTGTGATGTCTACAATGGATTTAGAACTTTTTGATAATGAACGAAGCTTTCTCATAAGTAATACTGGCGGATCAAGATTGGAATTGACCAACATAAGTGTTCCAGAACCTTTTAATGTAATGAGTTTTCCCGTAACTTCTCTGTTTCCCGGCGAATCTACTTATTTAAAAATCGCCTACGGAAACTATCCACCAAGACAATATAGCGGGCATATAAAATTTAATACCAATTTAAGTAACACTCCTGAATTTGCGATTTTGGTATCTACAATGTTAACAGGGCCTGTACTTTTGTTTAATTACCAATCTGAGGGAATATACCGGGAGAAATATAATTTTTTTATTTTAAACACCGGCTATGAGGAAAATCTGGAGATTATCAATATTGATATACCTTATGGATTTGTACAGTCGGAAGCGGGACCTACCACTTTGGTACCGGGAAGTACTTCAATATTTAGATTTAAGATGGATGAAGCCTTAGGACTTGGCTACCGAAGTGGGGTGATCAGGTTTTTTACCAACGATCCGAATAAGCCGGAAATTGCGATTACCTTGACTGCTGGAAATATAAGTGACGGAGTGATAAGTCCTGATGGTAAAGTTGAGCCAAAGAAAACCACCAAGAATACTCCGGTAGTTGGATGTGGAACTATTAATAACGATCATAATCGCAATGATCCATCAAATCAGTTACCTCTAATCAGTATGGGTTTTTTATTTATGATGCTGTTTTTTAGGGCCTTGGCACTACTTAGAGTCTTTTTAAATTAATTCAAAATAGACGAAATTATGGCGATCCTCTATCATAACTTTAAGATTATGATAAAAATTATTTTAACACTACTGTTGCTAGGATGGGGAGAATTGATTATGGCCAACACGTTTTTGCGTCAACAACATGATATTTTCTTATGGATTGATTCACCTAAAAAATTTTTTCTGAATACTAAACGACATATATCAATTGAGCAGATGAAAATTTATGACCATGAAAATCGAAATTATCAAATTGAATCCATGGAAAGTGGACATGATAAGTTAACGATTAATATGCTTGATAAGATTGATCTTAATAAAAATTATTATTTAAAAATTGGTGAAGAAAAAATATGGGGCTATTTGAGTCTTTTGGCCATCGAAAATTATTTTGCCTATAACATGCCAGACCTCGGTGCCCGGTTTAAAGGTCAGGAAGTCAGTTTGAAGTTTTGGTCACCACCTGCTACTTTAGTTAAAATAAATATTTTTAAAAAAGATGCTCAAACTAAAATATTTGAAAAGGTCTTATCTCGTAGAGAAAAAGGGATCTGGTATTGCAAATTAACTCCGCAAATGGTGGGAGTTAATAGTTTGGATAATCTCTATTATACCTTGGAAGTGACTAGTTATCAGGTGACGCAAACGGTGCTTGACCCTTACGCTTTATCTCTGTCAGCATTTGCCCCTGATATGGATGAACGAGTACCCAAAGCTGCCTTTATTGATCTGTCCCAGTTGAAAAAAAATCGGCCAAAAAAGATAGCGATGGGAGGCAAGTGTGATTTTATCGGTTATGAGGCCCATATTCGTGATTTTACCATTGATCAAAATCTAGAGATTCCGACTCAACTAAAAGGCACTTTCAAAGGATTTGAAAAGGTAGTTGCTCGGATAGCGAAACTGGGGGTGACTCATATTCAACTTATGCCGGTCCAAAACTTTTTTACGGTAAAAGAACATTTAAAAGATTATCAAAATGAAATCATTCCCACGGAAGATATCAATTACAATTGGGGATATGATCCTCAACACTATTTTGCCTTAGAAGGGTGGTATTCTACTAATCCAAGCGATCCTTATCAACGGATAAGCGAGTTTTTAGATTTGGTTGATACTATTCATAAAAACAAAATGGGGGTGATTATTGATGTGGTTTATAATCACATTTTTGAATTTGCTAAATTGGAAGAAGGGGCACCAGGATGTTATTTAAGACGTGACCATCTGGGAAATGTGTCTTTTCAAACTGGTGCGGGGCCTAGTTTGGAAAGCCGGAATATAATGGTGCGAAAACTTATTATTGAATCATTGCTGTATTATAAAAATTTTTTAGGAGTGGATGGTTTTCGATTTGATTTAATGAATTTTCTTGATCACCAGACAATGAATGAAATTAGACAGCAGTTAGGAAAGGAAACCCTATTATATGGGGAGGCATGGAATTTCACTGATTTGCCACCTGAGATTGCCACCACCAAAAATAACTTGCCGGCAGTCGCCGATCTATCCGCATTTAATGATTCCAGTAGGGATGCTTATACTGGGAGAATGCATGCTCAGGGTTTCGTGCAGGGGGCTTTGGGAAACGCTTTTCAAGTGCGTGCGGGGATTATAGGGGCGATACAAAATCATTATTTTGAAGATGATCAAGTGGCGCAGGATTCTTACATGCGATATGCTCAATCACCTTCTGAAACCATTAATTATTTAACCATTCATGATGGTTTTACTCTTTGGGATAAGATCAACCTCTCAGTAAAGGGAGAAGTTGCTCATCGGAAACGACTGGTTAAAAATGCCTTGGGATTACTCTTTACTTCACAAGGAAAAATTATTTTGGAAGGTGGAACGGAAATGGGGCGAAGCAAACCATTGGCAGCCAACGACCCCCATCCTAACCGGGCACATACAAGTGATTTCGCTGATGCCGAAAATCATATTGTTTATTTTCATGAAAATACTTATATGTCCCCCGATTTTACCAATATGATCAACTGGACAAGGGCCTTTGATTTTATGGATATTAGTGATTATTTAGCAGGTCTTATTAAATTACGTAGAAGTCTGTCGGCACTTCGCTTTGAGAATGCTCGATCAATTCAGCATGGACTTTCTTTTATCTATGGAAATAATATGGTTGCTGGGGATAAAAAAGCTGGTCTCTCGTCCTTTCATGACAAAAAATTAGAGAGCTTAAAATTACAATTTATCAATGCTCCTAAATCTATTCACAATAAGCTAGTTTATTTAGCTGGAGAAATTCATTCCTTTGATGATTATCCCTCACCCTTAAAAAATCCTTTGAATAATCGATTTAATTTTTTGGTGAACGATAATGGGGTGGGTGAGATTGTTTTTAGCAGAGAGGATATTGAACAATTTGATTTAGCGTCTTGGGGAGATAATCAAAAATTACAATTTAAAATTATCTTAACCCCTGGCCAGTGGGATTTTCCCAGAGAATCTTATACAGAATTTGGTCATAACTCAGTCGCGTTATCCAGCGTCACCAACGATGGAGGGGCGGTTATTGATTTATCTGTTATAGATTTTGGATTAGGAAATTCTTGGCATCAACCAGCTGCGCAAATCGTATATTTGCTGGATAATTCTTTAGAAAATAATTATGCGTCCTCCATTGAACCGCTTGATTATAAAAAAATATTAGTTATTCATAATGTTTCTAGTGATAAATACACAATGGATTTAAACCAAGTTGAAGGACCCACTAACTTTGATATTTTAGCCGATGATCAAGAGGCTGGAGTAATTGCCTTGCAAAATAGTGCAGTAAAAATATCAGGTAATCTGGTTACGGTTTTGCCCCATTCAACTACGATCTTAGGCAGATAATGCATTTTTTTTAAAAAAAAATACAAAAAATTTAATTTAAATTAATTATCTTCCGATTAATTAAACATGTTAGGAGTGATCATTTATATGGAGAGTGTTATGAATAAGCTAAATTTTTTATTATGTATTTTACTGATGATAGGACTTTTGTCATGTTCATCCAAGTCATCGCAGGATGATAATCTCACTGAGGATGCCAATGTGATCGAAATGGCCCAAGACGATTCTGAAACTTTGGAGATTGCCGAAGACAGTATTAAAGATGAGGCAGTAAAAGAAGAAGTGGTGCAAGAAGATGTGGCGGAGCAAACACAGCCGGAAGAAACTTTAGCACAATCAGCACCGGCAGCTGAGGACATGGCGGTTAAAACATCTGGTATAGAATATTACGAAGTCCAAGCTGGAGATACTCTGATGCTGATTGCTTTTAAAATTTATGGCGATTACCTTAAATGGAGAAGTTTAGCTGAGTTAAATAATGAAACCTTAGCTGGAAATTATAATTTAGAAAAAGGTATGAAAATTAAGTATGCGTCTCCTGCCAGTAGATTTGATTGGAATCCAGCCGGTGATCCTTATTTGATTGCAAGAGGGGATACTTTAGGAAAGATTTCTACCAAAGTTTATAATACTCCTAAGCATTGGCAAGATATCTGGGAAAATAATAAACCCATGATTAAATCACCATCACTTATTTTTGCAGGATTTACGTTATATTATTTACCACTTAGAGATTTAGCTTCAAGATAACTTAAAAATATATTATATTTTATTAAAGCAGACTGGATTACCCAGTCTGCTTGTTTGTTTTTATGGAAAATAAAAAAATACAAATTGGCATGTTTGATTCAGGGGTCGGAGGACTTAGTATATTGAGTGAGGTTCATGAACTCATTGCTGACCTGGAAGTGTATTACATAGCGGATAATGCTTATTGTCCATACGGGGAAAAAAGTGAGGCTCAGCTGATAGATAGGGCGATGGAAATAACTGATCTGCTTTTAAAAAAAGACGTGCAGCTGATTACATTAGCATGTAATACCATCACGGCAGCGGCAATAAAAAAATTGCGAGAAAAATATAGCCTTCCATTTGTGGGGGTGGAACCTTATTTAAATGCCTATAACAAGGAAATCGAGATCAAAGAACTCTCTAAACTGGCCGTGCTTACCACCAAATACACTGCCTCTTCGGAAAAATTTTGGAGTTTGAAAAATCGCCTGGACCCGGAGAATAAAATTTTTCATGCTACGAGTGATAAGCTGGCCATGCTTATTGAAGATATTTTTAATACTGGGTTTGATCATGATAAAAAAATATTAGTGATGAAAGAACTTGATCCACTAAAGGGGTTAGGCTTCACCCATGTTATTTTGGGGTGTACTCATTACCCACTTATTAACTCTTTTATTGAAAATTATTTATCTGTAAAATGTATTGCACCCGGCAGACATGTGGCACTTAGAATAAAGGATCTTTTAACTAATCAATTGCACTATATCCCCTCAAAGACTTGTGTACCAGAATTTTGGTACTGCAATACTCGATCAGGTACTTGGATCAAAAAAAAGCATCAAAAGTTCGAATTGATGTAACAAAATTATAAAAAAATACGAAAAGGACTAGGAATGAGGATGGTTTTTTCACCTAAAGGGGTTACCCGGTGGTTAGTTTTTCCAAAAATCATAACATTACTTCCTATTACCTGCTGGATATGTATTTAATGTCCACTTTTATTATTTCGGTTTTTATGTGGATAGGAAGCTATTTTATAAGTGATCATTTTTTTTATAACGGATTTTTTGTAACTTTTTTTCTAGTTACTAATTATTATTATTTTATAAACGGAGCAGGTTGGTCAAAATTAACTTTAGAAAAGATGCAGTGGCCAGGACTTTTACTCCTTCAAATATTTTGTTTATTCGGAGTGGCCCATGAAAATAGTAATATTGCTGCTATTTATTTAAGTATGATTCCCGCTTCCTTTGGCCTGTTTTTCTTTGCTTCAAAAAAAGAGTGGCCAATTTCTGGTTATAAAAAAGGTGTAGCTTTATTATTGATAGTCGTTTTGTCATACTTATTTCTAAATGGTTTGACCAAAAAGAATCTTTTTACGGTAAATGATTTTTTTTATTTCTGCCTGTTTTTAATGTGGGGGGCGAGTATAATTGTTTGGGGACAGTATCATCTACACGAAGAAAAAAAATCTCTCTTTGATATTTTTCTTAATGGGATCACTAATAATTTAGAAGACAATGAGTTGACTGATTGGCCCCATGACCGTTTGTTTTTCCATGATTTAATAAATCAGACCCATGGTATTGATCTTTTTTTAAACCAAAAAATGTCCAAAAAAGGGCACTTGGAATATGAGGAAATGGAAATATTGCGGGATGAAGTTCGCTTAGTGCAATCCTTGGTGCAAAACCATTACGGCTACTTTCATAAAAACCTCTTTGGTCGAAGTGATTATGTTAATGTTGGTCAAATGAAGAAAATGATTTTTCGAATAGCGGATATATATCTTCCTGACCAGTTGGTGTTTAAATCGTTTAAGTTTGAAGGATTATTTAAAGACGATCTGTCAGATGAGACATGTTTGGCCCATTATCCAACTTTTTGTAGAATTTTTACCAATTTGGTTAAAAATTTAAATGAAGTAAATACCAATCATGTGGAATTCTTTTTTGGCACTTCACAGGAAGCCTTAATTATTTATGTAAAAAATAAGGTATGTTACCTAAAAGATGATGAAGAAAACATGGTCAAAAATCTCAAAGACATTATTCTGGGGGTTAACAAAGGGATTAATGTTAATCGCGAAAGTGGTTTGGGGATGGAATCCATTGCCCATTTAGTAAAAAAATATGCGGGCTCCTTTCATTTTGAATTACAAGGTGAATATTGGGTTAACCACATATCTCTTCCTTTTATGAAAGGTGAGCATATTTTGATTGGTACTCCTTTTAAGAAAGCGTCATAAATATATTTTTCCCTTTTTACAAAATAAAAAGTTCGAGTTAACCTAAAGGCAATGAAAACCTTTAAATTATATTTTTTAATGAGTGCTTGCTGGTCACTTTTTAATAGCTCTTTAAGCTTGGCCTTTGATGAACCAGATGCGCCTAAAAATGGATTTTGGGGACCACTTCCATCTTATCGATTAAAAACAGAGACTATTCGCCACAGAAGTATTGAGTTAGGCCTTGCTGGTAATTACTTTTCAACGACTGGGTATTTCAATGAAAATGGAGAAAAAGAAGATCTAAGCGAAAATGATAGCTATGTTCGAAAAGATCTCCTGCTATTTGGGGGTTATGGTTTTGGAGAAAACTTTGATATGTTGCTTGGGCTTTTATATAGGACTCACCAATCAGTTAAGGCGGAAAGTGATATTTCTGCTTCTGGTATTGAATCGATAGCGGTAGAAGGCAAGTATAAAGTTGACCTTTACGAACAGTTGACGATGGCAATTAGCCTTAGCTTTAAGCAAAAAATGTTTGAAAATGATCCCGAAACCTCAGGTCTTGGCAAAGACAAAATGATCTTAGGAGATGATGGCTCTGAGATGATGATGAAGGGGCTTTTAACATATCAAACCACTGCCAAGAATTATTTAACTGGAGAAATGGGGTATAGATCTTTTACGGCGGATAACAGTAGTGCTGAACTTCCGTGGTTGGTAGAAACCTCTTGGATTGGGTCCCGGTTTGCTCTTATATTAGGAGTGCGTGGTACCATTTCCATGGAAGAAGATGACGGCCTTTCGCGAATCCCTTATAATCAAGGAGCCACTCAGTTATATAATACGGTTAATCCCTCTTACACTGAACCTTTTGTGGGGGTCAACTTTCTAACCGGGCAAACCCGTTTCGGTTTGGAACTGGCCCAAAGAGTGATGGGGTCAAATACTGATCAAGGCTATACTATAGCAGCTTCTTTAACTTGGAATTCATCCAATGAAGAGAAAAAAACTCAGATTAAAATTCGCTCTGTGAAAGAATATAGTATTGAGGCGACAATAACCCAGGTTTCTTCCAGGGGCTTGTTTGTAAAAATCAACAAAGGGGTGTCTAGTAACGTTGAAAAAGGTGAAAGCGCCGATATATACATGACTAATGAACTTGGTGGAAATGTTTTATTAGCTACTGGAATTGTTTATGATACTGGAGTTGATTGGGCCATTATAAAACTTACCAAAAAATACAAAAAGATAAATTTAAAACCAGGGTATGTGGTGAGATTTAAATAATAGGTACCGTATTATTTGGCACTTGAAGGTTTTAAAAAATCAGTTAAGATGAAATAAGAGATTAAAAGTAAAAAATGTCAGGAGAATATATGTTTATCAGGATTTTAGGTTTTTTGTTGCTAGGCCAGCTCATTTGTAATGTTTCCGCAAAAGATTTTGCCAACCAATATACCTCCTTTAGTTTGCCAGAAGGCTGGGAGTGTGGACTGGAAGGGTCTGAATGGGTTTGTCAGCATACCAATAAAGATAGAAAAAAAGAAGCGATTATTATTTTGGCAGCGAAAATCAGAGGTAATCAAGATAACATCACTGATTACATGAGCTATCTCAAAAAAGTCAAATCCTTTACTTTGCCAGGGGGGAAAACCCAATATAGCGAACCCAAATATACTAGCCAAAAAACTTTGCATAATCATCCCTGGATTGATTCACTTCACTTGGCTTCAGAAGTACCTGGTTTTTACACGCGGTATATGGCCACCATTAAAGAGGATTTAGGGATTGCGGTTACCTTTTCTGTGGCCAAAAGTCATTACAATGAATATCAAGGAGTTTTTGATCGGATCATTGAAACCCTTCGAGTCTTTAGAGATAAAACTAAAAGTTCTGATCAATATACTGCTAAGGGAGCTAGAGGTAGTCTACTGGGAGAGTCGGGTATTTATGATCCAGATGCCAACAATTTGGACATCCAAAGACAAAAACAAGGTAAACGTGATATTTCAGCTGCTGCAGAAGCTGGTTCATACTTGATTATGTTACTCATCTTCGGGGGGATCGGTTATTTTGTATATTCGAAGAAGAAAAAGAAAAAAAAATAAATCCTAAATAAGTTAATATAAAGGCCCTCATACAGGGCCTTTATATTTGGGTTGGGTAAGAAGTGCATACTATAAGTATCATAAAAAATTTGCTATGATGATTTTGCAAAGTTTAAGGGAGTGTTGTTTTTGATGAGAAGCAAATTAAGTTTTATTTTATTGGGGTTTTGGTTTCTTACATATTTATCAAGCGTTCATGCTGCAGATAAAGAAAAAAAAACACCAGAAATACTTAAGAGAGAAATTGAAATAATTTATAATAAAAGTGTAGAAAATCCTTGTTACCTTAATTGTGATGATCTCAACATTGGGGGAGCCGGTTCAATACCAGAATTCATCCGTTGTAAATCCAAAGAAGAATTAGATCAGTATTATGCGTGTTATCGGTGGGGTGAGTCTGAACACAATGATTATATGGAAAAATATCGCCCGGCCCTCAGCAATTTATCCTCTATGATGTATAAAACGCTTGTGGAAGCTACTAATGATTCAAGCGTTAATGAACAGGCTATCGATGCAGTACTAAAGTGTAATTTATATAAAGAATCTTTTCATTGGCGAGGAGTTGATAATCCTGACGGAGCTAGTGGATTGGGGCAATTTACGGAAGATGGTCTTTATAAAATTAATAATATTTTAAGCAGAATTTCAGATTATAAGGAATTAGATTTTGCTGAAGAAATTAAAAAACTAGAAGAAAATTATGCAGCCGATGTATTAAACGCAAATCAAAAAAGAGTAGCATTTGAAAATGAGATAAAAGCAGTTGAAGCTGAATTAGCCACACTTCCAAGCAATCAGGAAAACGCCAAAAAAATTGCTGAACTTAGAAAGCAAAAAAACAAGGTAGCAGATGAACTTGCGGCAACGGATACCGCCTTTGCTAAAACTACCGCAAACTATACTGAGGAAGTTGCGAAATTGGATGCCCAAAAATTACGAAACGCTCAAGTCACAGGGTTGAAAAATTTATGGGATAGCTTTTGGGAAAATTATAATAAACACCCTGGGCATTTAAAAAAGCCAGATTTAAGTAAAGTCAGTAATTGGAACCCACCAACTCCTGCTTTAATGACCACCAAAGCATTTTTAGGAAATAAAAAAAATTATGAAATAGTTTTTCTTTATACTACCTTAACGATACTGGATGACTATTTGGCATTAAACAAAACGGTAGAAGAGGTTTGTGCTAGCAAAAATATTTCGGCTTCCAAGCAGCCTGCTTTTGTGGAAAAGTTACTGGGTGCCACCGCTATGTATAATATGGGCCCATATGGATTTAAAGTGAGAGCTATGACCCTTAAAAATGATCATCTGCGGTTTGACGAGTGGATTAAAAATATTAAAAAAAGCGATTCTGATTCGGATCAGAAAAGCGAAAACATTAATCATCTTATCAGTAATAAAAGGTGTGTGGAGGCAGGGAAAAATCAGCTTCCCTGTGATGCTAATGGTGAATTTACTAGCAAAGCGGAACCCAATTGTAACTGGACAAGTATGCCAAGTAGTCCTAGTAATCGAAGTGCTTGTCAGAATCAAAAAGTTCATATGTGTATCGACCTACGACTAAGGAATTACGAATGTACTACAAAATAATCATAACTTTTTTATTTTGGGGGCTAGCAAGTCTCCCGGCTTATTCGAGTGAATTGGATAAAGCATTTAAAAAATTAATTAGTAATTGTAATCAAAAGGATTTTGTAATTAATTTAGATAAATCTCAAGAAGTGTTTGATCGAGATTTTGTTAAATTTACCCCAGGTAATTTAAATCTATTAAGATTTAAAGAAACCGCCAAAAAGAAGAATATGCTTTGGAACTACCTTAGGATTTTTTTTCCATTTCATATTCCCAAGTCGGATATTACTAAGTCTAATTATATGGATTGCTATTTAGAATTTTCTAAATTTAGAACTGATTTTAGCGAAGAAAATAATTCCAAGTGGCAAGTTTGTTTGCGGGCCTTTTATCGGGATAGTTTACCGGAATTTGAAAAGAAAATTTTTAAGTGTGCGGATCAAATCGTTAAAACCAAGACCAAGCAATAAAAAAAAAGGGAATCAAATTGATTCCCTTTTTTTATTATATACTTTGATTGATAGACTTTATTTGCCTAGTAAATTTCCGGCCAAGAAAGCAGTGGCGAAAGAGATAATGGCATAAAGTTCAGGAAAAACTGCCAGAATAAGACCTTTACCAAACGCATCCTGACCGTTAGCAATGGCATTAATGGCGTTGGCGCAAACTTTACCTTGATATATAGCAGATACTAAGCAGGCGATACCAACGGTTAATCCAAGTCCCAGTAAAGCTGTGCCTTGAAACATGGACATTTCGGGAGTTAAGTATTTTTGCAAAATAAAAAAAGCGGCAAATCCATAAAGGCCTTGCGTACCAGGAAGAGCTGATAAAATCATAAAATTACCAAAACCATCTTCCTTTCTTTTAAGTGCGCCAAGAGTTGCACTTCCACCAATGGATGTACCAATGGCACTACCACAACCTGAAAGAAACACCATCATGCCAATTCCAATCCATCCTAAAATTAAAGCAGTTGTCATAAAATAAGCTCCTTTTTATTTAATAATTTATTCGTTTTATTATTTGGCTTTTTTAAATGGAGTATAAGTTCTACCTCCACCTGCAAAGCCTGCATTTTTATAAAATTCAACGAAGGTAAGTCTCAGTGGGTGAACAAAAGAACCAAGCGAAGCCAGTCCTAGATTGGCAGTATGCCCAACCGTGACAAACACGATGAAAATAACATAATTTAAAACAGGAATTGGAATATTTAAAAACTCTGATCCGATAGAGTTGATAACAAAACCCAATATTCCGGAAGAAATTCCCAGCGCAAATAAGCGGATATAGGATAGCAAATCACCTAAAAAACCGGTAAGCGCATTATACAAAGCCCACACACCTTTGAGTGGTCTGATATATACTTTGGCATTAACGTCATTAAAAAAGAAAACCAAGAACAGTCCTAGACTCATGCCCATGCCGATCGTTCCACTGGAGGAATTTTTAGCCAGTTTAATTAAAGCGTAGCCAATTTTGAATGTGGGATCTCCTGCATTTTCTGGGGTCTGGGTTTTGAGATACCATAGCACCAGGAAGATAAAGAAAATAAAAAAGCCCAGTGGGGACAGGGAAGCCAAGATACCTTCTTGGAACCATTTGTTGATCGCTTGTACTATGGTGCCAAATAAAATTTGGAAAAGACCTATCATTAAGGCCAGATAAAACATGTGCTCCGAAGTGAACATGGCCATGTCACTCATGACTGGCAGTTTGGTTTCAAAGAGATTAATACCGACGAAGGTACCTGTTAAAATCCCCCAAAAAGTGGTGGACAGACCCAGGAAAATTCCAAGTGCAAAAATTGGACGCAGTTTTTTGAATTTAAAAAAACCGATTGAAAAAAGTAGTGACATAAAAAGACCGTAGCCAGAATCACCCAGGCACATGCCAAAAAACATCACAAAAAAAGGAGCAAAGAAGGGGGTTAAATCCAGCTCAGCATAAGCCGGAAGCATAAACAACTTGGTAATCGGCTCAAAGAGTTGATTGAATTTATTATTTTTAAGCAGGATTGGAACTTTACTGAATTCTTCTTTGGGAATATTTTTTTCAATGATATAAACCAAATTTTCATCTCGGATTAATTCATTTTCAAGTATTATAGAAAGTTTTTCAGGAATCCATCCGATCAAGGTTGAAAAGCTTTCGTGGTAGTCAGTCAGTCCGCTTTTGGCCTTAAAGAAGTCAATTTTATCTAGATACTGGTTTAAAGCTGCTTGTACATGATTGTAGTATTTACCCAGTGAATTGTTTTTTGCGATAAGATCATTTTTGACAGCATGAAGTTCTGCAATTTTTTTTCTAACTTCCAAGAGAGACATGTTGGGCAGAATAGTTTTTTCAATCGGGAGATCCCCAATATGATCGGGATCAAGATTACGGTTTACCGTCACTAGATAAACTTTATCACCAGTATGATTAATGATTTCGTGGGGAATATTATCCAGATTGAGGGCGTCTAGCTTTTTTAAGGTGGTTATATAGTAATTTAAAGTAATTCCTGATTCTTCCAGTTTAAGTAAATCATCGGGATTGGCATTTCCCCAAGGAACAAGCTGGGCTTCAAAACGCAGAAGTTTTGCTTCTTCTTGGTTGAGTTCTTCGATTTGATCTCTATAAACAAAATGTTTACTTAAAACTTCCTTGATATCGCCTTGATAGATTAATTGATCCGGTGTCGGCGCTTTAAAGTGGCGGTTATAGGCTTGCACTTCTCTAATAAAATGGACATCATTTTGAATAAGAGCGTGATCCACTTCGCCTTGTTCGATGTGTACTACACCCAAATTTTGTAAATTACTTAGCACTTCACTCACGTTATGATTTCTAATAACAAGATATAACTTGTTCATGGTTTCAATCATAAGACTGCCGCCTTTCTTTTCTTGACGATTTTTTGACTGGCACGATCCAGGTTTTCCTCGTCTGCCAAAAACCGTTTAATTTTTATAATGGCCTCTTCAAAGGCAGGAATTTGAACTTTTTCGTATAAATTCACTTTTTGTGTAGTTTTTTTCCTAGCATATTCTAAAATCTCAATTTTCTTTTGTTCAATTTTTAAAACTATTTTAAGTTTGGCAATATGTTTAATGAGTTCAGTTCCGTCTAAAAACCAAGAAGGATTGTTAAAAACGCTAAAATCTTTTATCTCAAACTCTACATCATCTAGAGTGGGTATCGTAACTCCAGCAATTTTTTGTCCGTGAACTTTTAGTCCTTTAACAGAGACTAAATCTTTATATTCAGTAAAAAGAGAAAGCATCGGATTGATCTTTGCGAGCTCCAGTCGGAGTTCTTCTTTGAGTATTTTAAGTCCATCTTTGTATTTTTTAACTTCGGCTCGAAGCGCAGATTCTTTATTTTTAAGGGTAGGTAAGGCCTTATAGCGCTGCTTTAATTGCTTTTCAATTTTTTGCAGTTCAGTTTTGTTATATTGAAACTTTAAGGCCATAAGAATAATCCTTTAAAAATTAAGTTTCTTTCCAGTATTTATCAATCAAGACTTGTTTGATGCCTATTTCGTGTTTACCGAAATATTTGGCAAATAATCCCCAACAATGCTCAAGCATGGCATCAACCGTAATATTAATATCAATGGCCAGAATATTTTCTGAATAGTCTTTGGCAAAACTTAAGGCTCGCTTATCATATTCACTTAAATCAAAACCGTTTTCCAGTTTGGTTTTAGCATTGGCAGCATCGGAATAAAGTCGTACGCAAGCATTCATAACCTGGGGGTGATCTTCTCTGGTTTTTTTACCAATAACTAGTTGCTTGAGTCGTGATAATGATCTAAATGGATCAACGATAACTTTAGAGACATCCGTATCCATTCGAAGAAATAGCTGACCTTCGGTGATATAGCCGGTATTATCCGGAATGGCGTGCGTGATATCTCCCCCAGACAAGGTGGTAACCGCTAATATGGTGATTGAGCCACCAGATTGGAATTGGGCCGCTTTTTCATAAATTTTAGCAAGGTCGGAGTAGAGTGATCCGGGCATAAAATCTTTAGTAGGGATTTGATCCATGCGGTTACTAACAATTGCCAAGGCATCACAGTAGAGGGTCATATCAGTAAGTAGAACTAAAACTTTTTCATTTTTTTCTACGGCAAAATACTCTGCTGCAGATAAGGCCATGTCAGGAATTAAAATACGTTCAACGGGTGAATCATCTGTAGTGTTCATAAAACAAACGATTTTATCCAGGGCTCCGGCATTGTCAAAAACGTTTTTATAATAGAGATAATCATCAAAAAGCATCCCCATGCCACCAAGAATAATTTTATCAACATCAGCTCTAAGGGCAACGTCGGCCATAACTTGATTGAAGGGTTGGTTAGGGTCAGCAAAAAAGGGAATCTTTTGGCCGGAAACCAGCGTATTGTTTAAGTCAATTCCTGCAATACCGGTAGCGATTAGTTCACTGGGTTGTTCTCTTTTAACGGGGTTAACAGTCGGTCCAGCTATTTCTACCACTTTACCATCAATCGCAGGCCCTCCATCAATGGGGTCACCATAAGCATTAAAAAACCTTCCACAAAGTTCATCGCTTACTTTTAAAATAGGCGGATGGCCAAGGAATACCACTTGGCTGTTGGTATATATACCACTGGTTCCTTGGAAAACTTGAAGGGTTACTTCATCGCCCACAATTTTTACCACCTGGGCGGGTTTGCCATCCACCAAGGCCATCTCTTCGTTGGAGATACCTTCTGCTCTAACCGTGCAAGTGGCTTTGGTAATGGTAACTAAAGAAGTGAAGACCTTTTGAAATGCTTGTGTGTTCATTCATTTTCTCCGGCGATTCTTTTTTCTGCCATAAACTCATCGAGTTTGGTTTTATATTCATTAAATTCTTCTGATTCAAATTTTGAATAGTTCATTTGTTTTAAAAGATTAATAACATTTTTAAAGAAGTGTTGAACTTCTTCAAAACCTTTGAAATCAAATTGTGCGTTACAAATATCGAGAATGAATTCCATCATGTATTTTTGTCGTTCTATCGGAGAATAACAGTCGATTTTGTCGAAAGCGTCTTGTTGTAAAAAGGCAAAGTCGATAACTTCTGATTTCCAGTAGCGATCATGATATTGAATGGGAACAGAGTCATCACCTAAAATATTAATTTGTTCGTAAGCTTCTTTACCTCTAAGGATAAAGTTTTTGGCCTTTAAAACGTTGTCGATCCAATTCTTGGCAATATGTTCTTTCATATATTCTTGGACACCTTCGTATTCAAGATATTTTGAGTAACTGTCGACGGGATCAACCGCAGGATATCTTTTAGAGTCGGCCCTGGATTGAGCAAGAGCATAAAAACATCGCGCCGCTTTTTTGGTGGCTTCGGTTACCGGTTCTTTTAAGTTTCCACCAGCAGGGGAGACGGTTCCGATAAAAGTAATGGAGCCAGTTTTGCCGTTATTTAAAACTGCATATCCACTGCGGGCATAAAAACTCGAAATGATCGCGGTAAGGTCCATGGGGAAAGCATCAGGGCCTGGTAGTTCTTCCATCCTATTGGAAATTTCTCTAAGGGCCTGGGCCCATCTGGAAGTTGAGTCAGCCAGAAGTAAAACTCTAAGTCCCATTTGACGGTAATATTCGCCAATAGTCATGGCGGTATAAACCGAAGCTTCTCTGGCGGCAACTGGCATGTTGGAAGTATTACAAATGATAATGGTTCGTTCAATTAATTTTCTTCCGGTGCGCGGATCTTCGAGTTCAGGAAATTCCTTGAAAATTTCCACAACTTCGTTGGCGCGTTCTCCGCAAGCAGCAACGATAATTAAATCTGCCGAGGCGTATTGGGAAATATTATGTTGTAAAACAGTTTTACCGCAACCAAAAGGGCCTGGAATAAAACCAGTTCCGCCTTCCATCATTGGATTGAGTGTATCCATGATTCGGATTCCAGTTTCAAGCAATTTAAAGACTCGCTTTTTTTCTTTGTAGGCGCTAATCGGTAAGTATACTGGCCATTTCTGATACATACTGACTTCAACTAATTCATCACCATCCATTTTTTTCAAAGTGCATACAATGTCTTTTACTTTATAATGTCCTTTGGGTTTGATAGAGGCAATTTTATATTTTCCTTTAAGGTTAAAAGGAACCATAATTTGGTGATCAAACCAGTTTTCTTTGACATGACCTAGCCAATCTCCAGCAGCCACGGTGGCGTTTTGTTCCGTCGTTGGAATAAATTCATATTCTTTTTCTAGTTCGATAGCAACGTTATAACTTCCTCGTTTTAAAAATGTACCCGGGATTTTGTCCAGATCATTTTGGAGACCATCTAGGTTTTTGGAAAGTAGTCCAGGCCCGAGTGTTACTTGTAACATATTGCCGGTAAATTCCACTGGATCTCCAACCTTAACACCTCTGGTACTTTCAAAAACTTGAATATTAACAAGACCGCTTTGTACTTTTATGGCTTCAGCCATCAGTCTTTCTCCAGTCTTAGAACAAGTGACGTAACATATTTCCTTATTCATGACGGGGGCGTTTATTTTAACGCTGATGAGGTTTTGAACGATTGCAAAGACAGATCCTTTTCTGGTTTCAGTTGTCATTACTTGATCCTTCCTTAGTTATTTAAATCCTTGAAAATGTTTTGTTCATTTGAAAGCTCGTTAGTTATTTTTTCAAAAATATCACGACCTTTTATTTCATCAAAGGTTACTTTTCTTTGAAGAAGGAATAACTTGAGATAAAAGGCAATGATTTGGTTGAAGCTAAAATAATCATACGTTAATTCTTCATCAATAAATTTAAAACGCATTTCTATGAGTTTTAATTCTCGCTCGTGCAAATTACTTTTCTCAAACATCTCTACGTATGCATAGAGCCAAGTGTAATTATAACCCAGTCCAAAGTCTGGGGAATTATTGTGTAACAAATTTTCAGATAGGCTGTGTAAATTAAGAATATTTTTACTGCGATCCACTTTGTACTTTCTAGTCGAAAGTGCAGTTGCAAAATTCTTTAGGTCATAATCAAATTGAATAAATTTTCTTAAAAAAGGATAGGGTAGTGATAATAAATAATTATAGTACAAAAGGGTCAGTTCGTTTTCCAGACTATAGTAGGGATAGGATCTTTCGTTAAAGCTCTTTTTTTCTAAAAAATTTTGGATGTAAGGCAATAAGTTTTGCGGATCCTTAATTTCTTCGATCAGCTCATCCTTAGTGAAGTTGCCAAAAGGAAAGAATTCGTCGCGGTTTTCTAGTCTGTTAATGAGGTTAATATTGTCAAAATGGCTGCGTAGAGCAGTCAAACAAACCATATCTTTCGGATCAATGACATCTAAAAGGTCTAGGGTAAACTCATCTGGTGAGATAGGTAACTTTGTATCAAAAAAGGTAATCTTCGGTAAGGAGGTTACAAAATAATAATATTGTTTCATGGAAGACTACTCGCCAGCTGCTGGATGTGAGAAAATAATCTCTTTGGTAAGCGGGCGCAGATATTCGTTGAAAAAACTGATAAAACTTTTATCAGTGAATTCAATTTTATAAGAGTTATCTTTAGGCCCGATTCTAAATCCTTCCAATCCTTCAGAAGTGGTGATTTCTAGTCCTGCTTGAAGTTGCTCTTGGCAGTGTTTTTCAATAAATTTTCTTAACTCCTTGGAAGTTTCCAGGCGCATTTGAGAGGCATTGGTGCCACCATCTTGGCTCCAAGAATTGACCACACTCAAGATCAGGTCTTGAAAGAATTTTTTATCTTCAAAAGCCTTACCTGAAGCATGTTCAACATTTTTCAAAGTTATAAGGGTGGAGATATCATTTTTTATTTTACTGATAACTTGTTTGGCGCTCATGGAGAGTTCACTTTCTACTTTCGTTTTCTTGTCATTGGCTTCTTTTTCAGCAGTGGCCAAAATTAGTTTCGCGCGGGCGTTCGCTTCCTCAATAATTTTATCTGCTTTCTTTTGTGCTTTTTCAATCAGTTCATCAGCAGCATTTTGGCCTTTTTTTAGACCGTCTTTGTAAAGTTTTTCAGTAAGAGACTTGAGTTTATCTTCCATTTCAAACCCTCATGCAAAAATTATATTTATATATGGTGGTTATTCTACCTATTTAAAAGAAAGAGCGAAAGTAAATATTTAAATTATTTAACAAATTGTATATGTTAAAAAATGGTATTAAAATCATAAAAATTAACCGTAAATTGGTGACCAAAATGATCGGTTAATGAATGGAGTAGTGGTGAGTATACAAGATAAAATAAATAAATTGAAAAAAGATTTTGAGGCGCTGGACGGCTGGGAAAGCCGGTATCGCTTAATTATCGAAATCGGTCATAATTTAACTCCACTGCTTGAAACGGAAATGGTAGATGAAAATCTGGTGAAGGGGTGCATGTCAAAAGTTTGGCTGGTAGCTAATGTGATTGATGGAAAAGTAATTTTTAAAGGGGATAGCGATGCCAGTATCACTAAAGGACTGGTGGCCATATTAGTAGGTGTTTATTCTAATGAAACACCAGATGATATTATCAATACCAAACCGGATTTTTTAGATGATTTGGGAATTAAAGATGCGCTTTCTATGAATCGGGCAAGTGGATTGACTTCAATGCTAAAACAGATCCGTTTATATGCCTTGGCTTTTAAAGTGAAAATGGGTCAAGCGTAATTAAGGGAGTAAGATATGGAAATCCTCAGTAGAAACCGAAGACTGAGAAAATCAGATGCTTTAAGACAGATGGTAAGAGAAACTTCCATTAACACTAGTGATTTGATTGCACCGTTATTTTTAAAGGAAGGCCCTAATGGCAAAGAAGAAATTACTTCTATGCCAGGAATTTATCGGTATGATCTAAAAGCACTTATGCAAGAAGTTCAAGAGTTATATAACCTTGGCATCAAATGTGTTTCGTTGTTTCCGGTCATTGATGAAAATAAAAAAAATCCCAATGCCATGGAGTCAATAAATCCAGAAGGTATCTACCAATTGGCGATCAAGGAAATCAAGCATTCCCTGCCCGAAATGTTGATCATGACGGATGTTGCGCTTGATCCGTACTCGAGTGATGGACATGATGGTTTAGTAGATCATAAAACGGGTCAAATATTAAACGATGAGACACTTGAGATTCTCTGCCAGATGGCAGTCTTACAGGCTGCTTCGGGAAGTGATATAATAGGGCCGTCGGATATGATGGATTATCGGGTTGGTGCTATTAGGAAAGCCTTGGAAGCAGCTGGGTATAAGGATACTTTGATTATGTCTTATACTGCCAAATACGCTTCAAATTTTTACGGGCCATTTCGCGATGCTTTGAATTCAGCTCCCAAAAAAGGTGATAAAAAAACATATCAAATGGATTATGGCAATGCAAGCGAGGCACTAAGAGAACTTCAAAATGATGAAAGGGAAGGAGCCGATATCGTTATGGTGAAACCGGGATTGGCCTATTTGGACATTATCAAGCTGTTTAGTGAGCATACTTGCTTACCAATTGCAGCTTATAATGTTAGCGGAGAATATGCCATGATCAAAGCTGCTGCAAAAATGGGGTGGATTGATGAAAATAAAATTGTACACGAAATTCTTACCGCGTTTAAAAGGGCAGGGGCGTCTATGGTTTTAACTTATTTTGCCAAAGATATGGCAAAACGTTTAAATGAATGATGCCAGTTTTATTGTGATTGATAATCATGCAATTTGCGATAAAATCTTAAGTGATAAAGATGCAAAAGATCGTTTGATGGAGATTTAAAAAATGGCCCAGGAAAAAGAAGATAGCAAAGCCTTAAAGGTAGTTGGTAAAAAAGTATACGGGGATATCCTGATTGTGGATGATGACAAAGACATTTGTGAAGTTGTTCAGGGATACTTAAGATCCATGGGATGTTTTAGAAATATTATAAATGCTAATGATGGAGTGATGGCCCATTTGAAGCTGGGTTTACAGCGTTTTTGTCTTATTTTGTTGGATCTTAATCTACCTAAAAGGACAGGCGAAGATATTTTAACTTTCATTCATGAAAAAAAAGATTTCAACTTGGTAGAAGACGTGGTCATTATGTCTGGGACTCTAAATGAACGGAAATTTGGGGTGGTCAGGCGTCTTGGAGTAAATAAATTTATTTTAAAGCCCTTCACCAAAGAATCTTTTACCTCTAAAATAGAGGAATATATAAAAGAGAAAAAATTTCTTTAACTGGACTAGTTGAATGGGGTTGATATTTATCTAGCAGCGCGAAATCATTATAATTAATGCAAACAAACTTAAATTGTTCTATTGCTAAAACCTAACATATTAATAATTAAAGATTTTTTTTAATTTCATCCCAATTCTGGTGAGCCAGTTAAAAAAGAGTGAGACCATGTAATTATGGGTAAAAGAAAGATCATATATCGACTATTCTTAATAGTTTTTGATAGGTTGCCCACAAATTACCTTCTTTTAGGATAAATTATGAAAAATATCTTTCTTGCATGTTTTTGGGCCTTGCTTATTTTAAGGACTTCAACCTTGTTATCTAATGAAGCCTCTAAAATTAAAACCGTCTTTGTAACCGATCTTAAAAAGACAGAACTGTTTGATATTTACTCCTATCCCGCCAAGCTTTCCAGTGAAAAGCAATCTTTTATATTAGCGCAAAATCAAGGGAGAGTGGAAAAAATTTTTAAAACCATTGGAGAGCCAGTGGCTAAAAATGAGATTGTTTTAACTATTAAACATGATGATCCGGCTTACGATTATAAGGCCCAAAAAATAACATCTCCCATTGATGGAGTAGTGGCTGCGCAGATGGTAGAAGAAGGTAGTAAGGTATCGGTAGGAGATAAACTGGGACTAATTATTGATCCTTCTAAAATTAAAATCACCGTAGAGATCACCCTTAAAGATATTAACGTAATAAAGGTGGGAACTGTTGGGAAATTAAGTTCTTCAGACACCGGTCTGGAAGTGGATGCCGTGGTCACTCACCTTTCCCCCATGATTGACCCTTTAACGGGTACTGCCTCAGCACAACTTAAAATAAGTCGGCCTGAAAATTTTAAAATTGGAACGGTAGGGATGGTTACTTTTAAGGCCAATGCTAGATTAGGTTTCGAACTGCCCAAGGATGCCATTGTTTATCTCGGGAAAAAAACATTTATTCGTCATGTGGATAAAAAAAATATTATTAATCGGGTGGAAGTGGAAATCAAACCTCGCTCAAGTAGTGCGGTGGAAGTCATTAAAGGGGTTATGGAAGGCCAGAGGGTAGTGATAAAAAGCTCTGGGTTTCTACAAGATGGTGCAGTCGTGAAAATTGAAGATGGACAAAAAGAGGTCAAATGAAAGGAATATATTCATCACCACTACGAGTTTATATGATCATGGCCTTACTGGCGGTGCTTGGAATTTATTCCGGACTTAATCTGCCAGTTTCCCTTTACCCCAATAGCAGTAAACCAACTATTTGGTGTCAGGTTGGGTTTGGTAGTTTAAATACCACGGAGTTTTTAGATTCCTACGGAAAAAATATCGAATACCAATTAAAAACTATCGAAAGCGAAGGTCTTAAAGTTGAAAAATTAAAGGCGGACTACTCGCAAACCCAAGTTTATTATCAAGTCGAATTTGGCTGGGGGAGTGATCCCCGGAAGGCCAAAAGTGAAGTGACGAATATTTTAAATGCGCTTTCCGCAGCATGGCCTAAGGAAATTAGAGAGAGTCTGTGGGTTAATTACTGGTCCAATTCGTCGGGTTTTGTGGCCATAAGTTTTTTTAGTGATAAAAGAACCATGGATGAATTATACGATATTTTGGATCCGGTCATCACTCCTAAAATCTCAAAAATTAAAGATGCTGATGAGATGACGCTATGGAATCCCAACATGAAGGAGGTAAGAATAATCTTAAATCCTGATGTGGTTAGTTCACTTGGTATTTTTCCCAAAAACATTGAAAATTTAATCTATCAAAGTTTGATTGGAAAAACCGGAGGATCAATCACGGTTGGGCAAAATAGTTACTCAGTGCAAACGCCTCGAAGTATTCAAGACGTTTTGGATTTAAAGAATCTACTTATACCACTTGGTGATAAAAAAATGATTCATCTTTCCGAAGTTGCCACCATTGAGTATGGCCCGATTGAAGATCAGGCGCAGATTCGAAAAACCAATGGCGCCACCTCGTTGATTTTGTATGGATCTCCCCGGGCCGGTGGAAATGTAAAAAAACTGGCCGAAGATGTCACCCAAATCGTTGAAGAGTCCATGCAGGAGCTTCCTTCTGATATCCAATATCGGTCCTTAGTTGATCCTTCGCATTTCATCAGACAGTCAATTGAGAATGTGGTTCATGAAGTGTTGATTGCAGCATTGTTGGCGGTCATTGTACTTTTTTTATTTGTGGGATCCATTTCCAACACTATCACTGCGGCCATTGAAATTCCTCTGTCAATGATTATGGCCTTTATCGTAATGAAAATGACCGGCATGAACTTGAACCTGATCTCCCTGGGAGGATTTGCCTTGGCGGCAGGTATGAATGTGGATGGTTCGATTGTGGTCCTGGAAAATATATTTAGACATATGGATATATCCAAACCGAAAAATTTTGATGATAGATTAAAAGTGATTGTTAGTGCGGTAAATGAAGTCAAACTGCCCATCATTGCCTCCACTATTTCTACGCTGGTGGTGTTTGCTCCGCTGGCCCTTACAAAAGATTTGACCAACGCTATTTTAGGGGATCTGGCCAAAGCGATCGTCTTTTCCCATACGTTATCCATGATCATAGCTTTGATATTGGTGCCCACTATTCGACTGCAATTATTGTCTAGAAAAAATCAGCCGGTTGTCTTACCCCCAGCGCCTTTGCAAGGAGTGATGAAATTTTTGGAGAATTTGCAAAAATCTATTTTAAATAAACTGATATCCCACAAAAAAGCGGGAATGAGTGTGATTATTTTCTTCGTAGTGGCCGTAGCTATAGTGGGTGTTTGGGTGGTTCCAACCCTTAGAAGAGAAATTATTGGAAAACCAGATACTGATTGGATGATTCTTAGTTTGAGTACTCACGGAAATTCTATGGTTAAAGCCATGGAAGAAATTACGGATCAGGAGGAATTTAAACTATTAAAGGAGATGGGTGATTATATTAGCTATACTTTTGTTCAAATTCGCAGTCCCAATCGGTCAACCATTATGGCCAGATTAAAAGATAAAAGTGATATGAAGGTGGTGTGGGAAAAGATGGAAGCCAAATTTCAAAATACCCCGGATCTCTTTTTTTGGATAGGGCCTTGGAATCCAGCGGAATTGCCACTGCCTGATCCTCCTCATGCTTTACTTGAAATCAAGGGGGGGAACTTGGATGATCAAAAGGCGTTGGCGGAAGATTTGATCTTTCAAATGCAGCAAAAAGATTTTTTTCCCAGGGTGTGGAGTGAGCCGGCAGTATCACATAATGAAAATATAGAAATTATTCCTAACCAAGCTACCTGGCATAATCTTTCCAGCGAAAATATGCTGTTCACTTTTGATGATCTGATAGATTTATCCAGAGTGGCCACTACGGGAAAAAAAATTAATACGATGACAATTGATGGAAAAACCGCGGAGGTTTTTCTAAAATATCCCAGTCAGTTTTTTGATTCAAAAGAAAAGCTAGAATCTTATCCCATCAGAATCAACGAAAAAATCGTGCCGTTTAAGGCCCTGGCGGAGGTGTCGATTGTTAATTCATCTCTGGAAATTTATCGTGAAGATGCCAGAGAGGTGATTAAAGTTTATGCCAGGCAAGATACCGGAAAGGAACATTTAATTGAAAAGTCACAAAAGGATCTCAAGAGTTTTCTTAAGGAGTATTCCAAGCAAGACCATGCCCACCTTGATCTAAAAAGTAAACCAAGCATTGTGGTGATGGACGAGTCGATTGAACTTACCAATGCGCTTAACCAGCTAGGGCTATCGGTAGCCTTGTCCTTACTTCTGATCTTTTTTACCCTTTTGATGCAGTTTGGGGGGGTAGTTCACTCCCTGATTATCATGGTGGCAATTCCTTCCGGAATTTTAGGAGGATGTCTATCCTTGTATCTTTTTAATAGTACCTTGTCTTTAAATTCAGTGCTGGGGATTATTCTTTTAAATGGGATTGCAGTTAACAATTCAATTATTTTGGTGGATTTTATAATCAAACTTTTCAAGGCCGGACTTAGTCCTAAAGAAGCAGTACTTGTTGCTGCTCGAAAAAGATTAAAACCTATTTTGATCACTTCCCTAACAACCATCCTGGGGATGTTACCGGTTGCTATCGGTCTTGGTGAAGGTGGAAAAATTTTACAACCACTGGGGATTGCGGTGACCAATGGACTGTGGGTTTCAACGGTCTTTACGATATTTTTAGTTCCTTTACTTGAATGTATGTATCTAAGTTGGAAAGTAAAAATGAGTTTTGATCAGAAGGTTGTTCCTGAGGAAAAAGAATCTGCAAATCTCGGTTTGGCGGAGGTTTCTTTGTGAAAGGGTGGTGTTTGATCTTATTTTTCTTGTCACTGAATCTTTGCTCGAAAGAACTTGAATTTTTGGAAGCGCTTGATTTAATCATGAAAAATGATACCTATATTCCACCCATGCAAGCCTATTTGGAGAGTGAAAAAACCAATAGGTTGGCAGGAGTTTTGAATTTTTTACCAACCATCGATACAGGTTATAAAAAAAATTATGATTATGGGGATGATGTAAAAAGTAACTCCCTATATGTGTCGACCAACTTAAACCTGTTTAAAGGCGGGGCAGATTATTACTCGCTGGAATCTCGCAGATATGCGGTTACCAAGTTGGAAAAAGGGCTTATGCGACTTGAGATGGAGCGAGAGAAAACTGCCGTAGTGTATCTGATAAATATGATCCTCTATAAAAGAAAACTTCATATTCAAAAAGAGATGGTGGGCATTAAGCAGCGGGCCTTACAACTTGCGGAGAGTCGCTATCAAAAGGGATTTGTCCCTCATGACGATGTCTTAAAGGCCCAGGTAGATTATAAAAATACATATGCCACTTTTTATAGTGCTCAAATTGATTTTCAAAATGCCAAGAAAGATTTAACTCCGCTACTGGGTGATTACGAGGTACAAGATGCTTGGCCTTGGAGTAATCGTTTGGCGAAAATGAAAGATCTTTCACCAAATAGCAATGAAGAAGATCATCCACGCATTTTAGAGCTTACCAATCAATATAAACAGCAGCAAAAACTGCAAAGCTATTATAAAGGTCTCTTACTGCCTAGTCTGGACTTTAATGTCTCCTGGCAAAAAAATGAAATTTTAAAAAATGTTTCATATGACCGCGTAGGGGTTTTGACTCTGTCTTGGCCTTTATTTGATGGGCTTTTCAAATGGTCAAATTATAAAGCGCAGTCTGCCGAAAAAGTTAATATGGAATTTACGCTGATCAGGGAAAAAAGACAGTTAAAAGAAGAATTAAAAAATGCTAAGGAAAAATTACATCTGGCCATAGAAACGGCCAAACAAAGAGATGAAACCCTCAAATTATCCAAAAATTTGTATCAAAAAAATGCTCAAAGATATAATCAAGGTAAAATATCTATTACTGATTTGGAATGGGAGCAAAATCGCTTGCTGGTTTCAGAAAATTTGGCCTGTGATGGATGGGCGCTGGTACATATAAATTTACAAGAATTCTGTCATTCTAATGGAAAACTCATAAGTGCCTGTTTTTAACTGGACTAGGAAAATGGGGTTGATGTTTACTTACCAGTGCGAAATCATTAAAGTTAATTCAAACAATTTTAAACTGTCATGTTGCTAAGACCCTAACATATTAACAAATAAAGATTATTTTTGATTTCATCCCCATTCTTGTAAGCCAGTTGAAAAGCATATAAAAATGACACAGTGTGTCGAAATGAGGCACAATCTTTGGTATTATCTATCAATTCAAGATTATTGCGCCAGATTTTAAGGAGCTAAAAATGAGAAATAAATTATCTAGTATTTGCTATTTGCTATTAATGGTTTTTGTTTTTGCCTGTGATAGAGAAGAGAGAATGTATGATCCCATGACGGTCGATATCGATAAAGAGATTGAAAGTTTTAGCGCCCTAGTGGACCAAAATTTAAAATGGAGGGCCAGGGGATTGTCGCTCCTTGAAAATATTAAGACAAGAAAAGATAATGACTTACCAATAAGTAGTGAGCAAATTGCTCTTATTCATGAAAAAGGGATTGGACAATATACTCAGATTCGAGAAGAATTTTGGAAGATTATTGAAAAATCAAAACGAATCGTAGATGAAGATGTTAAAGTAAAGTTTACTGATAAAGAGACCTCATATGATGAAAAGAATGACGAATATTTGGTTAATCCAACTGATGAAAATGGTAGAAAACTGATTAAGCTTGCCAAGATGTCTTTTTCGGCTGGACTTATTTTGTGTGATAACTACGGAATCTTGCTTTCAACGGTGTATAAGGATGGACAACTTAGACGATTAACCAACTTGGATGATGAGAATACTCGTAATGCTCTTGATCGAGTTGTAAAAAGCTTTTTATCACCTGAAAATAGACTAAGTCTTAATAATGCCCATCAACTTTTTGTAAGAGTCAGTAAATTTGAAAAACAGAATCAGAGTAATGAGCTAATTAAAAACGATAAAGATAATTTCTACCTCGATGATCTGATCCTGGGTAGTCCATTTTACAATCATCGTTACGGTGAGCATGCCATTTCTGATAGCGAAAGAATCCAAGAATGGTTAGGAGAGCGTTTTGATAGAAGAGGTAAGCGAGCAGCCGATAAGTATGTTGATGGCAAGAACGTTGCTATGAACGGTATCAGTAAAGTGTTTGGAAATACCTTGGGACTTATAGAAAAGAGAAAAGGCAAAATGCTGGAGTATGTTGATAAAAATGAGGAAGAAGGTAAAACTTGGGTGCAAAAATTAAGTAATGAAATGAGGGCACTTGACGTCATCTTCGAAAAGACTCCTTTTAGAACTACTGATAAATTTATCCCAGGTCATTGGGGACATGTGGCAATTTGGTCGGGTAATCAGCAAGAACTAGAGAGAATGGGACTATGGAATAAAAATGCTAAAGATGTGGATTATAATGGTGAAGATTACTTGGATCAGGCCTATCAAAAGGCAGTTGATTCAAGAAACTATACCGGTCTTCCCTATAAATTAGCGATTGCAACCGGCCATCAGATTATTGAAGCGCTTCGACCTGGTGTTCAGATCAATACCGTTCACCACTTTATGAACATAGATGATTTTGCGGTGATGAGATTAAAAGAGCAAGATTACCGATTGCAAGTCAAATTTAATAACTCTAAAAATGATTTGGAAGACGAAATTGGTAAGGCCATGAATAATGTGGAATATGAAAAGGCCATTGATATGCTGGTTGAGCAGTCAAAGATTGAAATGCTTAAAAATGCTTTTGAACAAATCGGAAAGGACTATGATTTTAATTTCAACGTCGAAACGGCCAAGAAAATTGTTTGTTCAGAACTGGCTTATGTTACTTACGCAGATGAAAAGTATTTTCCATGGAGTACTACGGAAACTTTGAAACGTGCGACAATTTCACCGGATGAAGTTGCCATTGAAGCAAAAAGTGATAAAGAAAACAGTTTATTTGAACCAGTAATTTTATTTCATGCTGCTGTAAGATTTCCTGATGATCGTATTCAGGATACGTATGATAAGTTGCTAGATACTAAATATGACGAGATTGAATTTGATTTCGGAATCGAGCGTAAAGTAGATATTAAAGAGTATAAATAAGACGGGTACGCAGTTTTGAGCTGCGATCAAACCAGTCAATTTACATGATTTTTTAAAAACTCCCCCTAAATTGGGGGAGTTTTTTATATAGTTGACCAATTTGTTTAGATCAGATGAAATATTTTCTAGGTTATAACTTCTTCAAATCCATTTATAATGAGGTTAAAACAAGAATTGTTATCAGAAAGGTGGAAAAAAATGTCGGACGAAATTGTAATCGGAAAAGATGAGTATTTGATCCGTGAAGGTGAAATGAGCACTCAGATGTATTATTTGAAAGATGGGACCATGGCTGTTTATAAAGTTAAGGGTGATCAGGAAAAGGAAATTGGCCATATTTATTCTGGTGAATTAGTAGGTGAGATGAGCTTTCTCGATAAAAGTCCCAGATGTGCTTCAGTTAAGGCGTTAAGTGAATGTCGTTTGGTGGTTATTCCCAGCGAAAAATTTGAACATACCTTGGCCTCACTTCCTACTTGGTACCGCGCTTTGGTTAATACTTTATTAGATCGTCTAAGGCGAGCAAACGCGAGAATTAAAATATAAAAGGTTGGTGATTGTCTGCCTTCGTACCTAACTTCTAGAACCAAATATTAAAAGTTTTAAAAAGTGCCTCTTTGGATTTATCAGTAAGTGGGTTTTGATCCATGGAGAGGTGATGGAGGTGATTGAGAGCTAGTAAACAAGTAGGAACGGTTTCAAAGTTATTGCTATCAAGGTTTAATCTTTTGAGGTTCTTTAAGTTTAGAATGCTTTCTGGTAGGGTGGATAAATGATTTTTGGCAGCATCTAGCGTAATAAGTTTTTCCAGTTTTCCCAGCCATTTTGGGAGTCTGGTGAGTTGGTTATTACTTAAGTGAAGATTTTCCAAGTCCAGACACTTAACCTCCAAATTATCTGACAATTCCTGTAATTTAGCATTTTTAATTTTTAGTGTTTTTAGTGTGGTTATAGAAAATAATTCTTTTGCGACAAAGACCAGAGAGTTGGCATTAATACTGATAGATTTGAGATTTTTTAATTTTTGGATACGATCATCGATAGACTCTAGATTTTCAGAAATAATTTCGAGTGATTCAAAATGATCATATGCAAACAAATCTTCGGGAAGTGCTTGGGCCTTATGATTTAACTTTAACAAAAGGTGTTTGGTTTCAAACTTTTCTTTCATATAATTTTTACTCAATGACCACTTTCGTGCCTTTGATTATATCTCATTAACTTAAATTTCAGATACAATTTGGTTGAATATCGAAGGGCCGAAAAAACCGATAAAAAACATGAGATATAAATAAAGACAGTTCCTAGGAGTCCAAGCGATATAAAAATTTCGATGTCGTTGATCATTAAAAGGGGAATTCCAATCATTTGCGTAGCTGTTTTATATTTACCCCATTTATCAACCGGTACACTGATGCCTTTTTGAGAAGCTAAAAGCCTGAGTGAAGTAATATACATTTCTCGAAGAATTAAAAGAATAACGATTAAAAAGTTAATACGCCCTAAGGCCAGTAGCATGATGAGGGAGGACACTACCAAAAATTTATCAGCAATAGGGTCTAAAAAGGATCCAAATACCGTAATAATGTTCCTTTTCCTGGCAAAATAGCCGTCAAAAAAATCCGTAATTGAAGCCACAGTAAAGGTAAGGGCCGCAATAAAGCTCCATACTTTTCTTGCTCCCAGTGAAAAAAAATCACTCTCCGGAATACTAACTGAGAGGCCCAAAACGATGATTGGTATGAGGGTGATTCTAAAAATCGTTAACCGGTTGGGGAGGTTATTTATTGCCCATTCATTTTTCATTTATACTCCGTACACACAACTAAAATTATCAGAGAATAGGTGGATGTAACAAGAAAAATTCTATTGATTTATGCAAAGTTTTGGCAGGTCTTTTTTTTCCATCTAAAAAAAAAATCCAACTGGAGTTAATCTATACACAAGATTCAAGTATTTTACGGAAGGATACCAAATGGAGCGTGTTTTAAATTTGATTAAAAGTGATTATAAAGAAACTCAAAAACGAATCTTGCCAAGATTTCCATTTACTTACTTAACATTTAAAGCGAACCAATCTGATTATTCGCATCATGTTTTTGAAGTGAAAGATATTTCTTACACTGGTATGCAGCTCATTAAAAAAGACGGCGAGCATGGTTATGCAATAAATGGATTCATTGAAGGTGAATTGCATTGGAAAGGAACATCGCTTCGCTTGAAAGGCCAGATAAAATGGGTGAATGGAAACACGCTAGGCGTAGGCTTTGCCAAGGATATTGATTTTCTAGAGTCTATCCAAAAATTCTTTTCCGTAGAAAATATCATATCTAGTATGAAACCTATTCATGACTCGCAGATGGATTTAGATATACCTGCTAATCTAAAATATTGGATCAGAGGGGATGGTCAGGTGGAGGTTTTTGTTTGGCAGCACAATGATCATGAGTTTATGAAATTTGTGATTATTTTTCTGCGCCGGTTTGTGGAATGGGAAGATGCCAAAGGTATTCAAAGTGGAAAAATTATTGTTAACCGCGATATAGATACACCTTTATCACAAGAAGATGAGTTTGTTTTTGAGATTGATCAAACTCTTGATCAGGAAAAAATTAATTTTTCGCTGCAGCTAGTTAGGAATATGACAGATGATTTGCTTCCCCAACATGTCCGGGAGTTCCTCTTATTTAAACTTGGACTTTAGGTTTTGCAAAGACTTAGAACTTTGGTAAATTAAAAGATGTGTTGGGGTTGTTTTTTTTATAAAGGAGAGTGAATGCCAAAAGTCGAGAGAACAGAAATTTTTGATGTGGATATTGATTCCTTTTATAAAGTCATTACTGACTACGAGGCTTATCCGTCGTTTGTGGACGGAGTGAGTGAGATCGTAGTGGTTAAAAAAACCAAAACTAAAGCAGAAGTTGAGTTTATCATTAATTTAATTAAAAAATTTTCTTATTCCCTGGATATCAAACAAAAAGAAGGAACGGGAATTAGTTGGACTTTGATCAAAGGCGACATCTTTAAAAAAAATACCGGTGGATGGATACTTAAGGATATGAAGGAAAAAGGTACCAAGGTGACTTATCATTTGGAAGTAGAATTTAAAGGGTTTGCTCCTCAGGTGGTGGTCAACAAATTAGTGGCCAACAACTTGCCGGCCATGATGAAGGCTTATTATAAAAAGGCCAAAGCACTAAAGAAAGTCAATGATGTCTAGAAAAAAAATAAATAGCAAAAACGGATTCCCATTTGCCGGAGAATTCATCAGAGCACTGGTGAGTAACGCCCAAAAGACCAAAGAGGGAGTTGAAAAATATTTAATTAATATTGATCCAAAAAAATTGATGGATTATCTGGTGGATCATTATGATATAGACCTGCATGCTAAATTTTCGTTTACCAAAAAGCAGAATAAGAAAACTAAAAAGTCGAAATAATGATATGTTTAATTTAGAGAATTTGGAAAAAATAAAAGAGATGGCACCTTCTGTGCAAATCGTCGCAGTTTCCAAATTTGCTTCTATTAATGATATTTTGTCAGCGTATTATGCAGGCCTTAAGCATTTTGGCGAAAATAAAGTTCAGCATTTAATTGAAAAATCAAAGGAACTTAATAATATTGGGAAAGATGACCTGTGTTGGCATTTTATAGGAAGATTGCAATCTAATAAAATAAAGCATCTGTTTGCCGTCCCTAATTTAAAATATATCCACTCGGTGGATTCACTCAAACTTTTAAAAGAACTCTACCAAAAACAGGAATTACTAAATCAAAATAAAGTGCAGTATTTTTTGCAAATTAATACTTCGATGGAACAAGAAAAGGGTGGTGTGGTTGATCGTAATGCTCTTTATGAAATGATAAATTATATTTTAAGTCAAGAAAAGGCCCAGTTAGAGTTTATTGGTTTAATGACTATGGGCCGTTTGCGAGCTAGTGATTTTGAAAAAGAAGCGGAGGTATGTTTTTCTCAACTGTTTCAATATAGGGAAGAAATTGAAAAAACCTTTCCTATCTCGGATTTAAAGCTATCTATGGGAATGAGTCAGGATTATAAAATAGCTATCAAACATGGCGCTGATTTTATAAGAATTGGTAGTGCGCTGTTTGAGGATCATTAAAATCGCAATCCAACAGAAAATTTTCCATTTACGTTGCTGGAGGTTTGTTTTTCTCCGGTCTCTTCCACTGTGGTGTTGGAGATCAAATTTTCCACGCTCAGTTCGGTTACCAGATAGAGTCTTTGCTGGATGTGGCTTAGAAGGCCAATTTTAAGATAGGGGAACAGATAACTTAATCCTTTAAAGTGGTATTGATCTACTTCCATAGAAGTTTTTCCAACTCCAGTACCTGCGCCAAAATAAAAGTTATTAAGCGTACTTTTCATTTTGTCCGCGTGGTAAGATATTTCACCGATGAGCATAAATCTTCTAATGGGAATGACGAGATCTTCGTCTTTGATCTCTTCGGCTTCTTGGTCCCATCTAAATCCAAAGCCAAAATCAAAACGGTAGTTAAAGGCCCTTTTTGAGTATAGTCCTTCCAAATTAACTTGTGACTTAGTGGTTTGTTGACTGGCATCAGCAGAACTTAAAGAATCATAGAAAGTGTGACCAAGTCCGCCTCGGATGATCCAGTTTGGTCGCTTGGCCAAATGGTATAGTCCCATTTGGTTGGTTTCATAATCAAAATCTTCAAATAAGAGTTCGCCGGATTCTTTTAATTTGCGGATTTTTTCACTTTCTACATACAGGTGTTTTTGTGTTCTTTCATCCATTAAATTAGTGTGCATTAATACAAATTGGTTTTTTAAAAAGGGTACTGTAGCATTTTGATCTTGTACTTCCCAGAGAGAGTGATCGGCACTGGTTTCGATCGCATAACACATAAGGCTGATGGTATCCGTGGAGAATGCTCTGGTTTGATTGGGGACGATGTGAGAATTGGTGCCTTGGTTAATAACAAATCTTTTTTTAGAACTGGAGATGGTGGTAATAATGACCAATTCATCGGCCCAAATGACTTGGACAAAAATAAAAGTAAACAAAAATATGAATTTTTTGAACATAGTGAAATTATATCATCAAAGGTAAAAAAAACTATCTATATTTAGGTGATTAACCGGAGTATGCCTGATTTTGTGGGCGTTACTTTTAATCGGTGGACCAAAATATATTTAAGTAAAGTATTAAATTTTAATGAGGCAAGCTTATCTTAGATACGATTTATCTGCCAATTGGTTTAAAATGGTAATAAATAGATAAATTCAATAGGAGAAGATGTGTACCGATTTATTTTCTACTTCACTTTAATTTTTTGGATTATTAATAATATTTGGGCGGCTACTACTACAGATGCTACTAGGGCCTACACTTACGATTTTCAAGGGGAAGAAGTTTATTCGAATGGGGACATCTTAAATATGGTGACAATGCTTGGTGTGGGAGCAGTCAGCAAATCACTGCTAACTTGCAAAGTTAAAACTACAGATACAACTATTGCAGCAGCTTCAGGAATTAGCTATCTCGGAGGTGAGGTGTATTCCTTTTTTGCCTATAAGGGAGTTGAAGCGAAATATTTGGAATATGGTAGAGATATTGATGGCAAATTAATTGATTCAGATAAAAAGGCTTTAGAAGCACTTAAAAATAATTATGAAAGTATCAAAGATGTCACGACGACGAAGAAATATCTCCAATACGCTGCTGCTGCCGGTTTTACAACTTCGGCAGTTTTAGCTTATTGGGATGCTTACGAGGTCAGTGAGCTTAAAGAAGCATGTAAAATGGCATTGCAAACCACAGTTTCCAAATGCGCCATAGAAGGGACCATTGAGAGTGCTTGCTTGGCTTCTTTACCTGATGTTATTAGAAAAGAAAACCTGCTGGATGCAATATTAGGATCTTCGGATAAGAAAACTTCTAAGGAAGCTAAAACTGAAATCGAGTTAAAAAGTGATGAAGCCGCTATCGCATTAAAGTCCACTTGTTCGGTTGCTCCATGTGCTCAAGAAGCCATTCTGGTTTGTGATCATTACAAAAAAGAATTGAAAAGAACGCTTGGAGAGTGTGATGAGACAGACTTAAAAGATCCCTTTTTTCAACAAGACAATCAAACTCTAAAAAAGTCCGCTTATTGGGAGTTTTTACTCTCCAGTGCAATGGCCGAAAACAAATTAACCTCAGTGTTGGGCATGGGAGCGGTGGGAGTTGGTGTGTACCTGGGCATGGTGGATAAACAGGCTGGCTATGTAGATAAAATGATTTCCAAACCTTTTAACCGTGGAGTGGCCTTTAGTGCCTTTGCAGGCCTTAGCTATCTGGCTGCCAAATCTAGTGATGAAGTCATTAAAACTTTAGAAAAAAATATCAATCGTATTGAAAAAGTTTTGGCCCCCATGAAGAAACCAGGAACGGCGGCAATTTATATACCGAGCGAAGTTCCCATGGCAATCCACTCTGATATCATAAATATAAATGTTGCTCAGCCAGTGGACAGTGTCAAGATTCCTACGACTCAAGTGTATACGGAACAAAAAGAATTTGATCCTAAAAATTTGGATAAACTGACCAACCTCGGAACTGGTGTGAATAAAACCAGTGCTCAATTGATAACTGCTATAAGTGACGGAGTTTCTGGTCAAAATAATTTATCTGGGGCCACTTTAAATAATGCTAAGACACTGACTAATGGCCATATGGCGATGAGAGATAAACTGCGCAGTATTCAAAGCAAGATTGGGGCGAAAACTAAAAAAGGGGAATTGCCCAATGCGCTCAATTTAGAGAAAAAAGCAGCGTCAGATTTAGGAGAAATTTTAAATAAATCTTTTAGCGGAGCTGGATCTTCTCCAGACCAGGCCCGGGAAGTTTTCAAGGATGTGATTCCTATGAAAGATGTGAATACTAAAGATTTTAGTGTAGTGGCTACCAAACTTGATGCTCCCGCTAAAGAGTCGTTCGATTCCTACACCAACTATATTCCAATCCCTGAAAAAAAGAATAAAGGCAAAGAAGAGGTGGTAAATTCAGCATTGCAACTGGAAAAATTTCA
Source organism: Bdellovibrionales bacterium RIFOXYA1_FULL_36_14 (assembly GCA_001769975.1). GTDB lineage: Bacteria > Bdellovibrionota > Bacteriovoracia > Bacteriovoracales > Bacteriovoracaceae > XYC1-FULL-37-79. Next base: position 81,858 of record MEPW01000048.1, read on the forward strand.
AAATTCCACCAATGAAGTCAATGATGCAGATAAGACTCTTTGGGATATTATCAGCTTTAGATATTTTAGAAGTGCTTACCCGGTATTTTCCGATGAAATGAGCGAGGAATAAATTGAAAAAGATAATTGTTCAAATAACAATATTAGGTTTTCTATTGGAAATTAATAGTTTCGGTGTCAACGCTACTTCAAGTAATGTTTTTAAAGGTGAAGGCGCCGACGATATTGCTTGGATGAATATGCTGACAATGGTGGCAGTTGGTGCAGCTGCTAGGGGAATGAGTGCTTGTAAAACCACTAGTAGTGATGCTTTAGCCGCTTCAGCTGCTGGGGGAGTTTATTTATGGGGAGAAATATCTACTTTGCAAAGTTCTAAAGGTATGGAAGCCCAAAGCTATACTTATAACTATAATGAAAATGGAACACTGGTAGATTCAGATAAAGTGGCATTAACGGCCATGAGAAAAAATTATGTGGATGCCAGAGATAATTTAAAAACCAAAAAAAGTATGCAAAATTATGCAGGACTCGGATTTGGCGGGTCGGGGGTTTGGGCCGGATATAAGCACTTCTCGTTAAGTAAAAAACGTGAACAATGTGAGAGCGATTTAAGTCAAGCTTTGTCAGTGTGTGAAAAAGAGGTAGCTACTTTAGCTCCCAACAACGTAATTCAGATAAAAGAGATTGCAAAAATGCAAGATGCCGCAGCGTCGCTACCAAGAATTACCAAGATGGAAGATGCCGTTGAGTTTTCCACGGACCATTCTGAAAAATTACAAACGAGTGTAGATGAATTTTTAGCAAATATAAAAAATAATACTTTAAATTGCAAAAGTGTCGCCGAGACCAGTTGTAGTGAGTTTGTCCAAGAATATAAGAAGGGACTTAATCGCTGTACCGATGCCATGAAGAAAGAAAGTCAAAATAACGATATCAAAATAGAAAATCCTCCGGTGAATGATCCTGTTGTAACCGAAGATATGGTGAGAGAATATTTTAGATTAAAAGGCATGCCAGGATTTTATGATGAAGTCTTAGAACATCTGGTTAAACGAGAATCTATGGGCGTTTTAAAACTGGACGCCTATATTAGTTTTTTTACGGATTTAATTATTCCAAGCTCCTATGCTGGTTATACCCAGCTCTTGGGCCTTGCAGGTGTTGGGGTAGGAGTGTTTACCGGATTAAAAGCTGAAAAAACCATGTTTATTGACAAATATTTATCAACCTATAAAAATCGTGCTTATGTTTTTGGGGCCATGAGTTTATTAGCGTTTTCGGCTGCCAGTGAAACCGCCGGACAAATTGCTAAAATTGATTCTAACATCAGGAAAATTGATAGCATCATAAACTCCATGGGAGGAGGAAGTGGATCGGGTGGATCGTATGGTACCGGTAGTGGTGGTAGTGGTTACGGTTCAAGCTACAACCCCTATACAACCCCAATTACTATTCCAGATCCCAAACTGGAACTTCCTTGTGCTACTCCTGATTGTAAGCCAATTAGTGAAACGATTGAAACCGAACTGGAAAATGATCCGGATTTACAAAAATTGGCAAATATTCCCGAGAGCAGACCAGTTTTTCAATCTATAAAAAACACTGCAGCTCTTGCTGATGATATGAAATCAAGTGGGCAGTTGACCAAGGGATCATTGGCCAAATTAAACGATATAGGAAATCAAAAAAATGCATTTTCCAAAGCACTTACAGGGCTTGAGCGAAAACTGAATGACAGTCAAGCTGGTAGTGGGGGCCCGCTTAAACTGAGTGGAGATCAAACCCTCGCAAACCAGCTAGGTCGTCACAAATATAGCGGAAATGGGGGGACTAGTATTGCCGGTGGGGCTGCGGTAGCGGCTAACTTAGATAATAATGTTGCCAATAAAGGGAATAAAAAAGATTTGAGTGTAGTTATGTCAAACGATGTGTATTACATGCCACCAGTAAATACCAATAAGAGAGATACTACCGAAGGTGAAAGTGTGGTGGAAGAGGTTTCTCTAGAATTGGATTCGGAATCAGCATTATCCAAATACAGTAATAATGAAGCTGAATTGGCCAGTGCTGACGGGCCTAGTTTATGGACGCTGATTACAAATCGATATTTAAAAAGTGCTACCGAAAAATTACTTATTCCCAAGGATGATATTAATCCGGATATTCCAGCTAAAAGGAGTAAGTAATGGATCTGCCTTTAGGGGGGGGAGTTAGCTTGGTCCTGCCCACTTTTTGTGACACATATTTAATTTAATTTAATGGTGATCATGGCCTAACCGTTTAATTTAATGCAAGCAAAATAGTCAGCTATAAAAATGATGTATTTGCCACCTGCTTGTCCTAAAATAGAACATATTGATTAATTAACCACATATAAGGTTGGGACGTATGAAGAACGTAAGACTACTAACAACATCCATTATTATTTTTTGTCTCGTTCATTTGCAGATTGTTGCTTTTAATGAACTCCACGCTGCAGAGACTACGGCAGCATCATCTAGCTCTGGTCCTTCTGCAGGCAGTATGATGGCACTTGCATCAGCAGCAGGCGCTTTATCAAGCAGCACCGGTGGGCAAAACAGTGGGGGCATTCAAGCAAGCATGACTGGATTAGCCGTATCAGTAGTCAACTTGTCACTTAAAAATTGTAAAGGTGGAACCATGGACATCTTGGCAGCTATGACTGCTTCAGGAGTTAATTTGGTTGGTGGTATGGCAGCTACAGCTAACAACGCTGAAGCCAAATCTACCCAAATAAAATATAGTGGGAACAGTACAGAAACTAAAGCTGCTATAGATTCACAAATTAAAAGCTTGCAAGATACTAAGGACGCTTTACAAACTAGACAAAAATTTGAATTAGGGACGGTGACTGCCTATCTAGTAGCTTCGGGTATCGCAATTGCGGGAAAAGTTGCAGTGATTGCATTAGAGCGTTCTTGTAAAGCAATGGCCAAGCAGGCTCAATCAGTCTGTCAAAAGAATGTAGCTCTATGCGAACAAGACAAACAAGCTTATATGAATTGTACAAAAAGCTCTACCAATCCAGCCAAATGTAAACCTTTGGAAACTAAATATGAAACGAAGTGTAAGGCTTTTGTGATAGGTTCCAAAACTGCCGCAGATGCCAAGGCTAAACTTCAATCTTGTAGTGCAGAGCTGGGAACAGTTGATGCAGAAATTGCAGTCGTTGATAATACTTTATCGCTCGATGTACCATCCTCCGTTCAGGCTACTAATGCAGAACAAGAATTAAACACCATGAAAATGAGTTTTAACCAGCGCTGCGGAAAGGCCCCTGCCTCGTCGGCAATTGAAGCCGGTAGTACGGTCCAAGCTTCGGCTCAAGATGCCTCCATGTCAACCGCTGCAGCTAAGACTACGGCAGAAGTGTTAACCACCGCTAAATCAGCTACAGGTGCTTATCAAAATTTTATGTCATGGATTGGTGGCTTTGTAGGAGTGCGTGAACAAGCACAGCAAGCTGCGAGTACTTCTTTTTCAATGTCTGAAAATACTGTAATGGCAAATGTAGGGTCAACTGAACCCAAATCCCAATGTTCGCAAGCCGGCACGGTGTCTTGCACAGTTTTTGCAGAACAATTAAAACGTTCCCTGGCCAAATGTAGTGGGGCCGTCCAAAATGCTCAGTTTATGAGTCAAGAGGAGAAATATTTGTTGGCCCAAGAAGCGGAAGTTAAAAAGAGTGGTCATTGGGAAAGATACCAAGAAATTAAAAATATAGTTTGGAGTGCTTTTACTGGAGACGAGAGTTATCTTCAGGAAAATATTTTAAATCATCAGGAGAAAATAATACTTGATTATGGTTTTGGAAAATTTGCGGTAGCCATTCCTAGTGGTGAAGTAAAAACCTTAAATCAATATTTGGGTTACCATGATCAGTGGGGAATCATGAACGGCCAGAAGGAATCCATTTCGACACTGACTTATAACGATTTAAAAATAATGCTAAACGGTGCCCAGCATGAAGTGGGACTTTTATTAACCGTAGCTGCAAAACGAGGAATTGATCTACTCATCCCTTCTGCTCAAGCTGGGATGTGGGGTAATATTGTCGGAGCAGGATTTAACCTGGGCGGATCAACCGGATTATTAAATTCACTGACTGGTACCCAAGGAACTTTTATTGATAAATTCATGGTCACTTATGGGAAAAGAGCAATTGTGTTTGGATCGTCTTCGGCCCTTCTTGGAGTTGCCGCCGCAGCTACCGGAAAATCCATTAGTGATATTGAAAAAGACATCGCCAAATTACAAAAAATGAAATCAGAAGTGGACAAGGCAGCCAGTGGCGCAGGTAAAGGCGCTAGCGCAGAAGATGCTGCTGGTAGCGGTGGAGAAGAAAGTGCCCCTGTCGCACCAAACGAAGAACCCGAAAACAAATTAGCGGATACCGCTTCCGTCAAGGACATCGGTGATGCTTCTTCGTCTGATTTAAGTTATGATAAGATCTCGCTGGGTAATAAAGACATCGACCTTGCCGAGAAAACGGTTTGTATCACACCTAATTGTAAATCTCTTAAAGATGAAGCTAGGGATGCTATGAAAAATAGCATTATAGGTACTGGGATTCCCGCTGCGACTCAATCAGCGCTCACTAACGGTCTTAAATTAGCTACCGAAGTAGTGGATGGGATTCAGGGAAAAAATAAAATAAGTGCGAGTACCCTGGGAAAAGTAGATGAACTTGGCAAACAAAAAGGTGCCATCCAAAAACATGTTAATAGTTTACAAAGACAATTAAATGACGAGTTAAAAGCTTTAGGAAAAGCCCCCATAGATTTTGAAGGGATGCAAAATAAAATGATGGCAAAATTAGCAGATAATACTGGTAAGGCCATTGCATCTGGTGGCGTAGATATGGATGCTTTAGCTCAAGCATTATCAGCAAACCGTAATAGTGCTGAGAAAGATGAAGACTTCTCCTTGAGTTACAAAGATGCTCAGGAAGCCTCTCAAAGTAACCACTTTTCGTCCCTTAAGACAAGTGCTGAGGACCCATTTAAAGATGAAGAACAGGCGGTAGCCGCTTCAAATCAAGAGGAGGCTAGCGCAGGTATGAATCAATACGAAGATGGGGCCATAGATATTGTTTCAGATACCAGTGTTCCTATCTGGAAAATAATCACTACCAGATATGTGAAGAGTGGACTTAAACGATTGGCCTTAAAGCCCGACGATGAATAATAAGTAACCAAAGTTTTGGTCTTTAGCGATTGCCCAATATTTGAGCCGCCAAATAATTAAGCCTTCAATAATATTAGTGATAACTACAAACAATTACTAGATCAAAATGATCTGGCTTAAACCTAGTGAAAAAACCTTGATTGTAGAATAAAATAAATCTATCAATTATTTCCTTGGAATACCTTATGAAAACAAAAAGATTACTGGTTACTTCGATTCTTGTCTTCCATATGACCTATACGCAAATGCTGTATGCGCAAACTACTTTACCAGGAAGCAGCGGCGCCAACGCAGGCACTTACTTGATGACGATGTTGACTGGAATAGGGATGAGTTGGATAAATACCTCCATTATAAAATGTCGAGGAGTGACTCCTGATTCGGTGCTGGCGGCGACAGGTGCTGTTACCCATTTAGGAGGAGAAATTTATACCACGATATCTCAATCTAGTATTGGCGAGATGACTCTAGATGAAAATGATGATGCCAATTCGGCAGCCACCAAACAAATTGCTGCCACTACCAAACTTAAAGATAATCTTGAACTTAAATACAAGTTACAAGTGGGTGCAGCGAGCATGTATGGATTGGCTTCCGGTACAGCTTTGTTAGGCATGTACTCCATCAACAAAGGGAGGACTCAGTGTAAGACAGCTGCCCAGACTAGTATAGGCAGTTGCAAAGGCGATCAGGATATTTGTAAAAAAGCAGGAGAAAAATGCCAGGTTGCCAAGAAGGCATGCGATGAAGCCGAGCTGGCGTGTAAAGCAGGTGTTGCCGCACTCGCGGCTGCCTCCGTGTGTTCAACAAAACAATCCCTTTGTGAGACTGAAAAAAGTGTTTGCAAAAAAGAGAAAGCAGTGTGTGAAAATAAATTTGTTGTAAAAGGAAAAGACAGTAAGGAAGGGATTGTAAAGGATGTTTTTTCAAAACCAGATCAAGATATAAAAGGCATATCGAAAGATATTAGTGACGATAAAAGTCCACTTGCTTGCATCAATACTTGTTCTCAGACTTCAGATCAATTAGGCAAATGTCATAAGAAGCTTGAAGATGTCATGAATGATGGACTTGATCAAGTTAGAGAGAAGGAATATCAAGCGGCTTATTCCACCAAAAATTCCATGGCAATTGAAAATTATCTTTTGCAATCGGACTTTGGACTCGCCAAGGATTGTGGAAATACTGAGCTTGATAAAATAGGGACTGCTAGAGCAGGTGGTAATGAAGGTGCGGCTTTAACAGGAATGGCAGGAATTTTTAGCAGCGTGCAAGGTTTTGTCCACGATACCGGTAGTAGTTTGATCAGCACAGCCGCAGGGCCTAATGCTATTAAAAATATTAATGATGTTCAAAGCACGATATATACTCCAGAAGAAATCAATCGAATTCAAGGGGCCATCCAAAAAACTGGCAATCAAGGAGCTGTAGATTATTTTAAGCAGCATATTTCTTCAGCTTCTAATAATAAAATAGAATTAAGCCAGATTGGTTTAACTAACAATGAGCTATTGGCAGTACATGATGAGTTAAAAAATCAAGGCATAGATCTGCGGGAAGCCCCGAAAAACAAATTTTCTAAAGATGAGATTAAAAATGCTCAGCGATATGCATTTAGTTGTGCAGATAAGGCGCGCAGTGTTTGTAGTAGTTTTGGAAATATGCTTTCCAAAAGTTTAAATAGATGTAGCGAAGTTCTAAGTCCAGAAGAAGCTAAGGAGCGAAAAGCCCCTGCGATTATGGATTTGTTTTCGCAAGTGAAGGTTAAAAATCAGGAGCAATTACGAAAAATCCGAAATACTCTAGATGCTTATTTTGACAACGATTCCCCCTTTCATATGGAAGTGGAAAAGCAAAAAGAGTTAAATAAGAAATTCAATCAATTTTTTTTAAGCTATAGCGATGAATCCGAGTATGGGCCAAACGGATATGCCAGATACTTTGAAAAAATGCTTTTTTTAAACGGGATAAAACAATCCATCACCCTTAGTCAGTATCACCAAATGGTCGAATCATTTAATCTTATTGATAAGGACGCATTAATTGGGGTGAGGAGTATATTGAAGGTTGCCATGGAAAACGGTTTTAATCTGTTTTTTCCAAAAGCTTCTGCCATGGAAGCCGGTAATATGTTGATGCTGGCCCTTAATATTGGTCCTCAACTATGGGGAGTATGGAAATCTATTGGTGCTACTCATATGACTCAGATGGATCGCTTCATGGCCACTTATAACAAGCGGGCCATTGTATTTGGTGCCGCCACCGTAATCCTGGGATCAATGGCCTACATGACCAAAAAACAATTGGAAGAAGTCAAAAAAAATCTGGCCAGTTTACAAGAGATGAAAAATGATATGGACAATGCCGCTGGTGGTAGTGGGGGCGGTAGTGGAGGTGGTGCTATGGGTTCTGGTGGCAACGAAAGCCCTAATGCGGCAGATTCCTATACTCCTAAAAATCTGGCCCAAAGTGCACAAACAGCGGCTAAGGCAGATAAAATCACTATACCCAAAACAGATAAATCTCTATCTGAAAATCTACCATGCGTAACTCCCAATTGTAGACCAGTTGATCAGGAACTGAACCAGTCGCTGGATGATAAAATGCTAAGCGGTTTATCGGCTTCTGATGCCAGTAAGTATGGCAAGGCTGTGCAAGCAGCCACTGATATTGGTAATGATCTTCAGGGAAAGAACAAAATAAAAGGCTCTACCATGGACAAGATTGGAAGTCTTGGTAAAGAAAAAAAGGCCATTGATGATATCAACGATCGACTTAAGCGACAAATCAATGAACAATTGACCAGTACAGGTCAGCAGCCAATTGATTTTGAGGGATTACAAAATAAGGTTTTAGAAGAATTAAAAGGCGCTGCTGCGAGTGGTTTGTCAGGAGCGAGTTTAGCAGGTGCCACTGCTGGAAGTTTTTTAAATGAGGATAAAACCAAACCGCAAAGAATGGATGATTCGGTATTTACTACTACAAAAAATGTTAGTTCACCTTCTGGTAACAAATTTGGTTCATCGAGTGAAGGTGGAATTATTACTCCTATTGACCCTGAAGCTTTACCAGAGCCGGATGCGATACCCTATGCTCCTAGCAATTCAGATATTATATCGGATTCCAGCCGTTCTATCTGGTTGGTGATTTCGAGCAGATACTTAAAAACCGGTGTAGATCGTTTGTTGGAAGACAAAGAAGCGGATATTGATAAACCTCCTAAGGGTAGTCCTTAACTAATTATAGACAATCTTGATGCTACTGTCCCCTTGTGGTGATTTAAAAAGATCAATATTAATGGCAATTTTTCCAGTAAGTTCACGGACGTGGGAGATAATACCAATTTGTTTGCCTTGGCCTTTAATTTTGCTCAGCACATTCAAGGCATCATCAATTGAATCCTGGTCAAGGTTGCCAAATCCCTCATCGATAAAAAATGATTCGATATCGGTTTGCCCTTTAGACATTTCCGCTAAACTTAAGGCCATCGCTAGGCTTACTAAAAAAATTTCTCCTCCGGAAAGAGTATGAATTTTTCGCAGTTGCCCGTTATGATAGTGGTCGAGAATAAAAAATTCGTTGCCATTGGTTCCACTGACTGTGGTTATTTCATATCTACCAAGATAGAGTTTTTTTAATTCGTGATTGGTATAGATTAACAATTTTTTCTCTATAAATGAATTTACAAAATTTCTAAAGTCACTAACCCCGATGACTTTAAATAGGTCCAGATTCAACAGATGGTTTCGTTGAATTCGTTGGTACTCATTTTGATAACGAGCTAGTAATTTTTCATTTTCCAGGTGGTTTTGAATTTTTAGTTTGGCCTCAATAAGCGATACATTGAAATCATGAATAGAATTTTTGATGGATGTGATTAGGGGTAATAGAGATTCATTAATAAACATTTCGATAATAGTCGGCAACTCAAGAGACATCTTCTCAATATCAATTTGAAGTATTTTTTGATAGGTGTTTTGATAAGTTTCAAAAAGTGAATGACTAGCTTGCTCAATATCTATTTGAGTTGAATGAATACCAAATTTTTTTAAGTGCGTGATCAATTCTAGTTGTAAGAGTTTTAAATCTTTTTGGTCATGTTGAAGGTTTTTGATTTTTTCTAAGAGTTGATCTTTGCTGCGCTCTTTTTCTCTGGTCTCTTGCAATTGAAGAGCATGAGTTTGTTCCAAAGTACTAAGCTCTTTTTGGAGTTTAATCAGGGTTTGTTCAGGGTCACTTTCATTGGTTAATACACTAAGCTGTTTGATATTTTCACAATTTTCCAATTGGAGATCGCTTATTTGACAAAGACAGCTGGTTTTTTGCTGAAGGCTTGCTTGAAGATCCGTTTGAATGGTACCCAGCTCATCTTTTAAAACTATATTTTCCTGGGTTACTTGGGTGTGATAATTTAAAAGAGTCTGGTCAGACTTAAAAAGCTCGAAGGCATCACTTAATAAAATATGGTAGCGGGGATAATCTTGGGAAATTTTATTTTTAAGTAAATTGATGCTATCGGTTTTGGATTTTAGTAATATAGTGTTGTTGTGTTTGATATGTTCTAGGTTGGAAAGTTCTACTTGTTCTTTTTTTAAATAACCTGAAATTGATTCAATTTTACTGTTTGACTGAAGTATTTGGTTTTTTATACTTTCAATTTTTTGAATTATTTTTTCCAGCTCGCTCAGCTCACTTTTAATGATGTCGGGTGGTATATGCTCGGCCGTAAGTTTTGTAAATTCATGTTCGGCAAGCTCCAAATCGAGACGAAGCCTTTTTCCAAGCTCTTCTTCACGAATAATATTTTCGGTCAGGGTGTTGAGGTCAGCTTGTTGTTTTTCTATTAAAGTTTGATTAAGGGTGTAACTGCTGGAAGGTATTTCCAACTTGGTATCGAGCAACCGATCACAAACCAGACATTGATGTTTTTGATTGCTTTCATGACGGCATATTACAATCGCATTTAATAAGGTATTTTCTTTTAATTGGGCCAATTGCATTTGCAAGTTTTCTCTTATCATGTTGGCCTGTTGATTAAGGGATTTCAACTCACTTGCCTGATGATTTAAGTTCGAAGTGTTGATTTGTTTTTTTAAAGTCAATGCTTCTAGCTTTTTATGGTTTTCTAGGGAGGTATGATACTTACTAAGTAAGGTTTGGTGCTTTTGAGTATGAGCTTCAAGGCCTAAGGAATTGAGGGAAGCAGTGTGGTTGCCTAGGAGATTATTTTCCAACTGAAGTGTTTGGCGGGCTTCGCTTATTTTAGCTTCAATCCTTTGTATTTGCGCTTGGTTGATTTGAGCGCTTTGTTCAAGCAGAAGGTGTTCGTTAGTTTGCGTTTGAAGTTGATTTAAAAGATCATGCACTTGATGGAGATTGATGGGAGGATCAATTAGGCCGGGATCTTTGGTCTTTTGTAAAAGCAATAATTCATCGTTATTTTTAATTTTAGTTAATAGATAGGTTTGTCGGGATTGTTTTTCATCGATATGTTGATTTAAAGCTTGTGCTTGCTGCTCTAGAACTTTGATTTGGGAGGTGATACTTTTGATTATTTGCTGATATTTAATGGCCTGTTGCAATTGAGGGGCTAAATTTTGGTAACTTTTCTTTTGAGTGTTAAGCGTTTCGGTTAATTGACAAAGATGGGTATTTGCTTTTTGAAAAATTGCTAAGGCCTGAGTATGTTCATCTTCTCTTCTTTTTAAGTTTTGCGTGGATTCACAATATTTAACCAGCGTTTGTTTAAGATCTTTAGTTAGCGTTTGCTGTTTAAAGAGCAAATTTAAAATATCCTCATATGTTTGCAAGCGTTTTTGACTAGATTGAATAATTTGTTGAAACTGATCGATTTCTTCTTTGGTGTAACCCTTGGTGTTATCGATAAAGGACTGGGTGGTTGCCATTTGGGATTCTAAATCTTTTATTTGAGCGGCAAGGAATTTACCCATTATAGAAATCTGCTCACAACCATGAAGCTTTTCTAGAATATTTCGTCTTTCACTAAAAGTACTGGTTAAAAATTTGGAAAATTCCCCCTGGTTTAAAATGACCGTTTTGGTGAATTGTTCAAAGCTTAAATTGAGCAATTGAGCAGCGGTGCAATCAAGTAAAACATCGTTTTTGGCCAGATGTCTTTTAGGTGTTGCTCCCTTTATAGGAGAGAGATCCTTCTTTTTTAATTTTATTTCCCATATGGCAGTATAAATTTCTTGATTGTGTTTAAAAATAAGTTTGGCATAGGCATCACTGGCCCCCAGACTAACAAAATCATTGGAGCTTAGGGTTTTTTTATAATTTTTTCCATATAAGGCCAAAGAGATGGCCGTTAAAATAGAGGATTTACCGGTGCCGGTTTGGCCGGTGATGGCAAATAGATTTTCTTCATTTAAAAAAGCAAAATCAATTTCATGCATACCTTTAAACGAAGTGATATTTTTGATGGATAAATGAATCAGCTTCATGAAAGATCCTGAGTATCAGAATCATTAGGTTGATCATGAGAGTTGATGAGCAATTCTTTGAATGAATCTAAAATCTTGGTATCAATTTGAGTAGTCCCTGAAAACTTTTCTTTATAAAAAAGATGAAAAAGATCGGTTAATTCATAATCATTGAATTCATTTATGTTGGGTAAAGGCGCCTCTTCTTGGTTTTGCTTGAAATCTGTGTATAAAATAAAATGTTCAATATTATGCTCTAAAAACAATTCTTTGATGGTTTGGGTTAACTGAGCGTTGGGTAAATCAAGGAGCAGTATTGCTTCAACGATCGGTGATAGTGGGCGATTTGGGTAGTCCTTGGCCACTTGCTTAATGACTTCCTCGTAATTTGATTGATTAATTTTAATGGATAAAATATCTCTGAACGTGGGAACTGGAATTAATTCTTTTTGGGATTGCATGGTTTGATTTTGATAATCAAGTGTTAAAAGGGTTACGTGTTTTTGGTTAAATTCATCAAAGCGATATTTTAAAGGGGCACCACAATAGCAAATTTGGCATTGGTCGCATTTAAAATTCATGGTTTTATGAATATGTCCCAAGGCCACATAATCAAAATAGGGGACAAAAAGTTTCTTTTTAAAACCCTCGATGCCGGATAAATGGATGATTTGTTCGCTGCCAGAGAGTTCATAACCCTCAAGGAGATGATGAAGTAACAAGATGTTAAATTGGTTAGGAGCTTTCTCTGGGAGCAAGTTTTTAAATAATTCGTCAAATCGATGATGAATGCCAAAATTATCTGATTGATTATCTTCTTGAGTATCGAAGGTCAGAGAGTTTAAATTTAAAATCTCGTGACTTCTAAAATAGGGAATAAGTACTAGGTTGATTTCCAAGTCGTTATATTTTAGGGTAGCTTTATGCTCAGGTGACAGCACGTTGTGCTCGGTCCAGGCCAGCTTCCCGCATACTAAAACATTTAGATCTTTAAGTATTTCTTTGGGGGCTTCCAAAAATTTTCCGGAGTCATGATTGCCAGCAATAATATAAGTCAGGCATTTTGATTTTGTACTGAGGTTTTTTAAAAAATCAAAATAGATTTTGACACTTTCGTTGGATGGAGTTGGTGAGTCAAAAACATCCCCGGAAACTAATAGAATATCAATACCGCTGGAGATAATGAATTCACTTAGCCAATCAAGAAAAAGTTTTTGCTCATCAAGGCGATCAATTTTAAATAATTTCTTACCTAAATGCCAGTCAGAGGTATGAATAATTTTTAGACCCATGAAGTATAACTAGTTTCCCTTATTATGCTTATTTTTAAAATGATTACCACCGGATTGATTATTCGTTCTATTTTTATAACGATTAGACTTTGAATAGTTAGGTCGTTGCTCCCGCTCCCTACCAAACTCTTGCTTTTCTTTATCATGTGATCGTTCTAGTGGAGTGTCTTTTGTCTCTTGTATATCCTGCGTATCTTGGGAATTTTGGGGGTCTTCATTATTATCCGGGAATTGTTTGGGAAAAATAGTTTGGTAATTATTTTGACAGTGCTTTTCGCATTCACAATCTTGGGGGCACACTTTTTCAGGTAGACCAATTATTTGTGAAGTTTCATCGATGATATGATCAAACCTGGAAGGAAAGTCGGGGTTTGTTACATAGGAATCTGGGTTAGAAAACTCAGTTTTATAATAACGTCTTTTGACTCCGTTACTTGTAATCAGATCAAAGGTGCTTTCTAGTAAATTTAATCTAATGACTTTCCCAATATCTTTGGATTTGGTTTGAATGATAGCATTTTCTTTGGGTAGTGATTCTCTTTTTTCAGTATAGTGCTCATTTTCAAAACGCATACAGCATTTTATCTGGCCACAAACTCCGTTGATTTTTCCAGGAAGAAGGGTGATATTTTGGTTTTTGGCCATTTTAATACTTACATTGCCATAATCTTTTAAAAAATAGGAACAGCAAGTTTTTTGGCCACAAGAACTTATGGCCCCCAGACCGGCAGCCCGATCTCTGATTGAAATTTGTCGCAGTTCTATGCGCATTTTAAGTTCACTAACCAAATCCTTAACTAAACCACGAAAATCAACTCGGGAAGGAGAGTTAAAATAAAAAACCGCCTTTTTCCCAAATTGGATAATTTCCACATGGGTGATAATCATATCTAATTTATGTTTATCAATAAGAGTTTTGCAGATATCCTCAGTTTGTTTTTCTTTATATTCCAGATCATTCTTGGCCTTGATATCGGCTTCGCTGGGGATCTGAGAGACGCTTTTAATTGGTTGCATAGATGGATGATAATCCACCTCGTAGGGAAAGGAGTTTACGTAGCCAATTGTCATACCGCGATCACTCATGGCCAAAACTTTCTGATTATAATTTAATTTCTTCTTACCCAGCAAAAAAGGGTGGCTTTTCGCATTTCCAGGAAAGCGCACATTGATCATGGTTAGCTTTTGGCCCTCTTTATATTTAGATTCTGTTCCCTGAGTGGATTCACCATTGTCTTCTGGAAGGGGTGAAAGCTCATCTTCTGTGCTTTCTATTGATTCGTTGAATTCTACAGAATCGTTTGGGGTTACCTCAGAATCAATAGGCTCAATATTTTGAATATCGTTATCGTTAGGATGCATATGTTTAACCAGTTATTAAAGTTAACAAAGAAGAATAATCGTGTTTTTTTTAAGGTGTGTCAATGCTCACTTTAGCATTATTATAGCTGTCTGATACGGCGCAAAGCATTCCGAGAATGCGATCTTCATTGTTAAGATTATAATCAACAGAAGTCATAAACCATTTAATTTCATTTAAGGCATTTTCCTTATGTTTAAAGTTGGTATCTAGGGAAGATAAGATATCAATGGCCAACTTTCCAAAATTCATGGCTTCAATAGACTTTGTCTTACAACTCTCAATAAATTTAACCTCCGCAATTTCACCACTTAAATATTTAATAAAAATATTGATTAATACTTTCATATCGGCCTGGTTTTTATATTTTTCTAAAAGATAATTGAATAAATTGGTTTTATCCAAAAGATTAAAATTGATTTGTGAGTCGGAGGTGCTGGCCAGTTTTAGGTTTAAGGCCCGACTTTCCACCGTTTTAAGCAGCGCTTTGCTAGTGGGATTTAAAAATAAAATGGTAGTATTTTTCCTAGTTTCTTCCAAAGATTTTAAGAGTTTATTGAGAATCATTTCTGGAATGAGGTGGGCCTGATCCACGATAATAAAGCGCCAGGATAGTTGATAGTTGTTAAAACACAGGGTTTTAAAAAAAAGTTTGAAATCATCCATCACGTAATGAGTAGAAGTCGGTTCGACAAATAAAATATCAGGGTAATTAAGTTCCCGGACATGCTCAAAAGACAGTTGGGTTAGCTGGTTTTCTTTAGAGAGTATGGCCTTTAGAAGTGCGTTTATAAAATTAACTAAATCGTCGGTGGGCCGGTTGGAACCGGCGGACGCGGTCAGAATATAAAAGTGTCCAAGAGTTTTAGAGTGCCATTTATTTAGAAGTATTTGCAAAAGGTGGCTATTCACTTTATCAATTCTTTTAATTTAAGTTCAAGCTGCGCACTTACACTTGTTTGATCTTTTTCTCCGTCAATGCTGATAATTCTATGGGGAAAAAGGGCGGCTGCTTCCTCGTATCCTTTCACTAGGGATTCATAGAAGGCCAATCCCTTTGATTCAAAATAATCTTTTTTTTGGTTTCGAATTTTTTGTCTTTCCAGGGAGGTTTGGGGAGATATTTTTATATAAAAAGTTTGGTGCGGGACAATGGTTAGTGGATGATGGCCATGGATTTCCAGCACCGTCTGGGTGCCCAGTTTTCTCGCATATCCCTGGTAAGCAATGGAGCTATCAATATAACGATCGCAAATGACGGCGGTGCCATCTTGTTTTAATTTGGGTAAAATAACCTCATATAATAATTGGGCCCTGGAGGAAGCAAAAAGAAAGGCTTCACTTAAAGGGTGAAGATCCTTTTGACTGTTTAAAATAGCACTCCGAAGTCGCTCCCCAAACTCAGTTCCTCCCGGCTCTCGTAAAAGTAAAACATCGTATCCTGCTGATTTTAAAAAATTGGAAGCCGTATTGATTTGCGTGGATTTACCAGCTCCTTCAATGCCTTCAAAGCTTAAAAAAAGAGATTTGGCATTGGCCGAAGTGGTGAAGCGAGATAATAATTCAAAAGGAATTTTTGGCATGCAAAAAAATTAGCATAAATCAAACTAAATGACGATGGATTTTGGATTGAAATTACTCGGAAGTTTCCGGGGATTCTGGAGCCTGCTCAGCTTCGCTGGATGTTTGATCCAATGTTTCTAAAAAACCTTCTCTGGAATTATGCACGGCATCTTCGCTGTTTATTTCACCATAATCGCTATTATCTTCACTAATATTAGCACTCAGATCTCTCGAAGGTTCATTTTGAGGGTTACTGACTTCTTTAACCCAAGTATTGCCCCTTTCTCTTCTGAAAACATTTTTGGTGCGGGTGTAGGCATTAGTACGCGATGGTCTTCGTTTGTCAATTTGGGTAGGGTTATTTAAGTTATTTCTTTGGCTTTCAAAATTAGACTTAAACTTGGACGTAGATTTAAAAGATTCGACGTTATTGGATGGTACAGAGGGCGTCTCTGATTTAAACGAGCTGGAGTCTTCATCCACGATATGGGTAGGCGTAAATAAATCTGTTAGAATAATGAGACCAACAAAGCCTACGATCAAGACCACCAATAAGGCAAAAGGCTTGTTATGTAACATCAATTTTGAGTGGTTTAAAACTTGTTGGGTAAAAACATGTTGGTCAATTTTAGGTCTTACATTATAGAGATCGGCAATTTGAGAAAAATGACCGGTCTCCACGGTCTGAGTATTTTCAATCCGCTCGGTAATATTACTAGGTGCCGCTGGTAAGGTGGCAGAAGTTTTATTTCTTCTATCAAACACGTCAAATTTATAAATATGTTGCCAGGTTTTTCCACTATCAGTGGAGAGCATGTCAGTTAAAATCAGTTCATTTTGTTGAATTTTATTTCTAATGGTATCCAGATGATAGGGGCCAACTGGCATCCCATGTTCTAATACAAGTACTTGCTCATTACCTTTGAGATTATTTTCTGCAACGACCTGAGGTTTTCTTCTGGTAAAGAGGGGATGTTCAAAAAGATTCATCCACTCGGTTCCACTAAAAGTTCTGATGTGCACATCTTCTGCGATTTGATGATTATGAATTTTTAAAAACTCTTTAAGGTTTTGACTCCAAATTGGACCGAGGATTTTCTCATTGAAGCGCAGGTAAAACAATTCTTCAAGAGGTAGCTGGTTTTTTTCAATTTGATTTTCATCAAGCACTAGCCCGATAAAATCATCCGCAACGATAGGTAAAATTTTAGTGGCTTCTTTCATGACAATGTCCTTAATAAAATCCTTCCTTGGATTTTATCGGACACGTCATAAAGAGTGCTTTGTAGGAAATGATTAAAACTGAAAAAGGGAAAAAATTACCGTGTCTATTTAATCGAGTACTCGGGGCTTTTAAGATCCATGCTTGGATGTTTTTTTTCCACAAAGTTAGTGCGAGAGCTGGAGCAGGACTGAAACACGGT
Source organism: Bdellovibrionales bacterium RIFOXYA1_FULL_36_14 (assembly GCA_001769975.1). Lineage (GTDB taxonomy): Bacteria > Bdellovibrionota > Bacteriovoracia > Bacteriovoracales > Bacteriovoracaceae > XYC1-FULL-37-79. The sequence goes on from MEPW01000048.1 coordinate 99,148, forward strand.
TAGAACTAAAACCAAAAAAATGATTGTTAAGATATCTCTTACCACCAAAACCTCCTTGTTTTGACTGGTTCCCTCTTACCAATCTATGTTGCCAGATTCATGCCAAGAAAAGCACTTGAAATTTCAAGACCCCTGGATTCACTTTGATACTGGAGTAAAAAAAAGGGCCAATAAATCATTGGCCCTTGAACGTAGAATATTTAGCTTGTCTTTATTTAGAAATTTATATCCATCCAAACTTTGCTAGTTAACTTTTGGGTGTTTTTGTCGCCAATTTTGTTGTCAAAAGCATCGTGGTATCTTCCAGAATAAACGGCAGAAATGGAAGGAGTGAATTTATAAATGGCTTCAAAACCAAGATCATAGTATGATTCATCCGCACCTTCTTTAAAGGCGTCGAAGAACATATCTAACGCCAATTTGTCAGTGATGTCTTTACCTATCTCGTTATAGCTTTGGAAGTTGTTATTATTCTCACCGTCTCTTACGTCATGGAGTACAGTTTGGGTAAGAATATAAATATCGAAGGGGAGATTAAGCGTAATGTCGGGCATAATTTCGTGGTATCGTTCGCCAACTTCTTTGTAATTGCCGTGATATCCGAGCCCGTAAGATAGTTTTACATCTTTAGCAAGTACGTTGGAATATCCTACTCGACCACCCACATAAACCGCTTCATTACCTGCTTTTGGGTTTGGGCCCATTTCTTGATTATCGCTGATGTGTAATAGTGAGAGGTCAGTCGTGAAATCACCTTTGGCAAAGTGAGGAGCAATACCAAGTCCAACAGGGGTTGTGGTGCTAGTTAAAACATCGTAGCGATAATTGAACTGGATGATTCTACCAGCATCAATTTTAAGATTATCATTAAGCAGATAAGTTACGTATGCTCTAGCAAAATAAAGGGTAGGCGCACCATATGCTTTGCCTTGGGCAATCGTATCGCTAGTGTTGAGTTTGGACATGTGGAAAGCACTTTGATAATCCATGCGGGTATGGAATTCAACCTTTTCATTTTTTTTGCCATCAATTAAAAATCTAAAGTATGGTTGGGTTAATTTATTAGTAGGTGAGTTAAAGTCCCATGCCAGTCTTGAATAACCCCAAAGTTTAATAAAGGTGGTTTTTTCTTTATTAAAGTTGAGTTTATAGCCTCCACCAAATCCTTCCGGCGCTTCACCGGTAATTTGGAAATCCTGGGTTTTGGCCTCTTCCTTTTTTTTGTCTTCGGCATAAAGTGAACCAAATAC
>MEPW01000049.1:0-20306 GCA_001769975.1 Bdellovibrionales bacterium RIFOXYA1_FULL_36_14
AAAACATTTATGACTTTATCGTAAATAACATTTTTATCTACTCGCAGTTCAACTGGTTCGGTTTTATTGATGATAGCATTTAATTTTTCCCGGAGCTCATCAACAGTTATAACTGTACCATTATAAGCAAGTTTATCACTGGTTAGTTCCAGATAATGGACATTTTTAACTTGGGAAATGGAATCATCTTTGGTTGCTTCTGGTAAACTCATGAGTAAGGCCAGTTCGTTTTTTTTGAAAACCGTGGAGACCATGAAGAAAATAAGCAATAAAAATACCACATCAATAAGGGGGGTTAACTCCGGTGATAAGCTCTCTCTTGATCTTTTTTTCATTTATAAAAGCCCTCTGAGTAATTCTTTTTCCAGTTTGGCTTCCAAAGAATCCAACATACCAAGTAAATAGCTGTGTCCAATGTAGTGGGGTATTGCCACCAGGAGTCCTCCTACTGTAGTAATGAGTGCCATGGAAATACCTTGAGCAAAATTTTCAGGACTGTTTAGTCCCGTAGAAGCGATCACTTGAAAAGCGATTAATATGCCAACCACTGTACCAAGCAATCCAAGGAGTGGTGAGATGGTGGCTATGATTTTGATAGTGTTTACGCCGGATTCAAGCTTTCTCATGTGTTCGGCAATTTCCTTTTGAAATAGTTCAATCAGAATGGATGAATCATGGGTTGTTGATTTTTTTTCAGAAAGTGAATCACTCAGCGACTTAACTCGATCAGGTATTTTATTTTTTTCTCTGTAAAGAACATAAAATTTGTAAAACATTAAGGCGAAACCCACCATATTAATCAGTAAAAGCAAATACATTATAGGGCCGCCTTGCTCGATATAGTTGATGACTCTCATTGGGTCTCCTTAAAAATTAATATATAAATGATTCTAAATGACTTCGGTGCTTTTGAAAACTAAACAAAACATCCGAGGATATTGGTGTGGTATTATTGAAGAGAATAAGTATTGGCCCCGTTTGGAAATTCAGCTCGAAAGGTTGTTCCTAGTCCTTCGTCACTACTGACGCTGATTTTGCCTCCATGTTTTTGTACGATATGTTTCACAATGGCAAGTCCCAGTCCTGTTCCACCTAGTTTTCTGGATCTTGAGGTGTCTACTCGATAAAATCTCTCAAACAGTCTTGGAATGTCTTTGCTTGGAATACCAATTCCGTCATCTTCAACTTTTAAGATACAACCATTCTTATGATTATTTTCCCATGAGACTAAAATACGTCCGGGTTCTTTTGAATATTTATAAGCATTGTCTATGAGGTTAGTGAGTACTTGCTCAACCAAGAGGGGATTGCCTTGAATAGTATCAACGTCAAATTTGGTAATGACACAGATGTTTTTATCTAAGTAACTTTGTCTCACGTTAGAAATTACCGCATTAGTAATTTCTTCGGTAAAAATATTTTCCTTTTTTATCTGAGGGCGGGATTCGATCATGGATAAATTTAAAATATCTTGAAATAAAACATTCAGACGATTGGAATTGGATTCAATCTTATCTAGGGATTTGAGAGTTTCGTGGTCATTTAAACGAGGATTATTCTTGAGATATTGGACGTAACCTTTCATGGCGGTGAGTGGAGTTTTTACTTCATGGGAGACATTGGCGACAAAATCTTCTCTCATTTTTTCATTAAGACGCCGACTGGTTACATCATGAAAAATACATACAATGCCAAACATTTTTTTAGAGGCGTCATATAAAGGGTTGATAGATAAGTCAAAATATCCATCCCCGGCTTTATTGATAGGTAATTTGATATTTTCTTTAGTAAGCGACATTTCTGATTCTAAGGCTTTTTCCAGAATCTCTTTTACTGTTTCATTTTTAGTTATGCTATAAAAAGAATAGTTAGAGGTTTTAGAATCGAAAGCAAAGTCATCTAGAAAATATTCTCGGTATCTTTTGTTAATAAATAGAACTTTGTTTTGTTTGCTAATTGCCAAGATGGCATCAGAAATACTCTCAATTAAGGTGTTGAATTTTTCATTTTCATAGTAGAGTTCGTGAATATAATTTTCTAAATCTTCTTTCGCATGATCGAGAGTTTCTTCTACTAACTTCCAATCCCGGTTTTGTCCAAGGACAAAGTTGTTATTATCCCTGGGAGAAAGTTTTTTTAATACATCGATTTTCTTGAAGATGCTTCTAAAGGGCAGGGCCGCATGAAGCAATTTTAAAAGTATGAATAGGGAGGTAATTAAAATCAAAGGGAGCAGAATGGTTAATATTGATTGATCAAATTTATAAATATTTTTGTAAATGGGTTCAAGGGAAATAGCCTTTCTGATTATATATTTCTGAGCGTTGTGTTCGATTATCTGTGCGCCAAAAAGCATTTTTTTGGATAAAGTGTGACTGTAGCGCAGAGATTCACCATAATTGTTTTGGAATGCTTGAATTACTTCTGGGTGGTGAGAAAGGTTTTCCAGCTTTTTCCAATCTACAAAGCTATCGCATAGCGCGGATCCTTGACTATTGATTAAGGTATATCGGTTATTGGGGTCAAAGGTGAGTGAGTTGCACCAAGTGATGGGATCAAGCTTGGTCATGGATAGTGATTCCTTAATTATTTTAAGAGAACCGGCCAGTTGTATCTTGGATTGGGCGATAATATAGGTTCTTAGATAATAAGTTGCGACAAAACCGGTAGCTATAATTGCAAGCGAAGTGACGAGTGCTTGTGCTAAAGCGATTTTTTTAAAAAACCGCCAAGGCAGATCGGTCATGTTCTTTTCAAATCTTTTTTTACGCATCTCCAATTACTCTGTAGCCAATGCCCCTAATAGTTTCAACCATATTAGAATATGGTCCAAGTTTTTTTCGAAGCCCAAAAATGTGAGTGTCAATAGTCCGGTCGGTAACATGAATGGGCCCATCTTGGATATATTCGACTAATTGATTTCTAGTTAGCACTTTTCCAGGTGCTTCCATAAAGGCGCATAAAATTTTGTATTCAGAAAGCGTAAGCTCAATTTCTTTACCTTCTACAAAAGCCTTACATTGATCTTTATCCACCTTAATTTGTCCGACAGTGGTTATAGGAGAGGTCGTCAACTCATTGGCTGATTGCTCAATAATTTCGTAACGACGTAGCAAGGCGCGAATTCTTGCTAGAAAAATATCTGTTTCAAAAGGTTTGGTAATATAATCATCTGCACCGGCATCTAAACCCTCTACTATATCCTCGGGGCGACTGAGTGCGGTTAGCATCAATATAGGGTGATATTTAGTTTTTTGATAAAGTCTTAGGAATCGGCAAATTTCAATGCCGCTGTTTCCAGGAAGCATTCGATCCAAAACAAACAAGTGCGGAGGTTCTTCTGCATCTTTTAACGTTTGAATATAGGTCAAGGCATCATCGCCGCGATGAATGACTTTGCAATCATGTCCAAGTGACGCTAGGTGGGTTTGTAAAAGGTCTCCAATATCTATTTCGTCTTCCACCACTAATATTTTAAATTTTCTCATATTCCACTCTTTGCTATATTGTTTAATTATTGAATATTATGAGGTTTATATAAGATAAAAATGAAACCATCAAGATAAAAAAGGGCTTGTTGTGCAGAGCGACTATGTTACCTTGTGTTTTATTGGACACTTGCTGATTGGGATATTTTTCCATCTGCATACAAAACATAAATTTAGCTATAATTGATTTAAGATCTGATGATGGGAGAGTATTAAATTTGGTTGTAAGTAAGACTGGTTTTTATTTTATTCAAAAGAAGAATAATAGGGCCATACCTATTAACGATGAAATTATTATAGGCCGTGGTAATGATTGCAAAATTGTTATCAAGGATGAAAGAATCTCCAGTAATCATTTGAAGATAGTAGTTCGCGATAATGAATGCTTCATCGTTGACTTAGAGACCAAAAACGGGACCATTGTAAACGGTCAAAGAATTCCCTCCAACGAAAAATTCAAACTTTATCATAACGATATTTTGCAACTTGGAAGATATCAGTTTCAATTTGTAGATGAAAAGTTAACGACAAGGCTCGGGCAGACGGTCGAGGATATGGAAAAAACATGCACTAATTTAGGGGTTAGTATTACCTATTCAAAAAATGCAGTTCAAGATCAGGATTATAATGCGCTTAATTTTACTAGCAGTGGCAATATGATATCCAATCTAACTCCTCGTCGAAGTCGCGTAAAAGAAAATGCATCAGTCAATATTCCAAATGAAATCGAACTTATGCCGATAAATACTAAGGCTAGTCTTACTCAATCTGTCCAAACATCATCTGCTTCTCAGACAGAGCAACTATTTAGAGAACTGCATTTTCAGCGTAAGGAAAGAGAGAAACGTTTGAAGATGAAGGAAAATGAAATCCTCAAACTAATTGAAACCAAAAAAGAATTTTTGGAAAAACAAAATGAGGCCAAGGAAAAATATCAAGAGCTAAAAGTATTGGAAGCAAAAAAGATACAGCTGCAGAATTTGATTGGTGTAGGTCCTTTGCCTGATCGTGAATTATTAGCTCAAGAATCCAAACTGAATATTGAGAAGATTGAAGGATTTAAAAAAAATATTGAAGAATTGGCGAGCCAGATTAGAAATTTTGAAAAAGAAATAAACCTCCTAGAAGTCAAAAATACCAACATAGAAAAAAAATTAAGTGCTATTGCTAATGTGAAAATCGCTGAAGATGAGCTATTGGATTTAAAAGAAAATATTAAAGCTTACCGATATTATAATGAATATAATTATAAGGAATTGGAACGTAAGCTGAATATAAAAGAGAATGAAAAAGAAATTATTGCTAAAGAAATAAAAGAATACGATGACAAGATTGCTCATCAACAAAAGAAGCTGGAAATAGAAAAAGAAGCCGAAAGAAAATTACAGGAGAAAAACCTGCAAAAAGAGATCGTTAAGCTTCAGCGAAAATTAGATTCAGTCAAAAAAGGCAGCTAAAGTACAGTTTGAGAAACATGTAATCTAAAACTTTTATCCCTTGATCTTCTGATTGCACATTTTCCATCAATTTTTTGCTTGACAAGAAAATCATAAAAATCAGGTTCGGTGTCGCAAACCTCCAGTATCGATTTTCCTTCGTGTTCGCCAAAATCAATGTAAACTTTGTCTTCTTCCAGAATGCCTGTAATGGGGCTGATGTCTTGAGCCATTATTCCCTCCCTAGAATGATATGCCAAGAAATTTTCACTTAGTGCTAAATCCTTGTATTCATTGTGCGATAAAGTTTTCATTTTGCAAAGAAAAAATAATTTTAATAAGATAGATACCCGATTGGTTTACTACAACTTAAAAAAATCAAGCGTAATACTTTTTAAAAAATTGTACAATCAATTTAAATTCAGTTGGAAATTGGTCAAACATTATTTTTTTTACGAATTCTAAACTCTCTAATAGAGTACTAGCACTGCGGTAAGGGCGGTCCGAAAGCATTGCTGCAATAATGTCCATAATAGTAGTGGTGAGGGTTTCAAAACCCAGCATAACATTAACGGAGGGATTTAATCTGATTTGCATCTCTTGCGATAATTCACTTCGTAGGTCACTAAAGGCATGGTGATGTTCAATTATTTTTAAATGATGAGGTCTTAAGGGCGTGCGACCGTTTAGAATTTTAATAGATAGCTGTGGGTGTCTTAGAAATTGTTTTTTATCAGAATCAGTTAGATTATTTTTTTCAAATTTATTTGTCGGTATAAATGACATTCCAACATCTTTTAAAAGACTGGCAAGAAAAAAAGCCTCAATGTCTTGATCTATATAGGTTTTTGAATTTTTTAAAAGTCCCAGGAGAAACAGTGATGATAGTACTGGTTGAGCCAATATATAGTGATGTTTTTGCCCGATATAATCTTCATACAATTCTTTATGAGTGTGCATCATCTCCATTAAGACTTTGGAAAGTGTATGGGCACTTTGTAATTGTAAATTGAGGGTGTCGTTATCAAGTGCATCTAGATACAAATAATACATATTCAAGGTCAAAAAATTCATTTGCTTTTTGGTGTTTTCAATAGTGTTTCCCATTGAAAGGGAGCGCGTGGAGATTCTAAGCAGTTCTTGCTGTTTTTTTATTATTTTTTTGTGCTCATTTTTTAAAGTATACAAGGCTCCATTTGAGTTGTTTAAGATTTGCCCAAGTAGTCTTTTGTCTATAGAAGATTCCTGGATTAAAATTAACTCAAAGAGACCATTTTTAAGTGCATAAATATCGCATGGAACACTTTCAATATTCAAAAGCTCTCGAAGAGCAAGTGGAACCATGTCTAGGCTGGCAATATATTGTTCTAAATAATGTGATGAATCCATATCCAAGTATTATACCATTACGTTAAAAAAATGAAGCTTATGGAAATTATGTTCTTGGTATTGTTATATTAATGTCTGGTCTCTATACTTTTTTAGTTATTGTTGATAAAATTAGTAAATGAATCAAGTATATATTTTTCCAAGCGTAGCCTCAATTACCAGAAATAATAGTTGTCCGGTGTGTGATAATCAAAAAGGTGCTTTAGTTGGCCAGATTAACTATATAGGTCTTGAAAAATTTAACATGGTTCAATGTGCTACCTGTGGTTTAGTGAGTTGTGATCCATTGCCATCAGCCGAAGTGACCCAAAAAGGTTGTGATTTACTGTACCGTCTGCAACAAAATTCCAATTCCTCTCCTAAAATATTAAAAGGATTTAAAAGATCTTATCGACGAGGTGGATATTTTGCGAGGAAACATTTGGCCTACATGTTCGAAAGAAATACCCCTCTCAAAATTTTGGAAGTGGGAGCTGGGGATGGATATTTTTCTCAGGGTATTAATAGTTATTATAAAAAATCTCAAATTACCTACATGGATATAGTCGAAGATCTTTTAACCTATTATAAAGAGCATTTCACTTGCGAAACTATTTCCAGTGATTTAAAAACTGTTATGTCGTCAGGGAAAAAGTTTGATCTGATTATTGCCAGGGATTTGGTAGAACATTTGATTAATCCTCTAGATTTTTTTAAAATGGCTAATGCTGTACTAGAGCAGAATGGGTTGGTGTTTTTTATAACTCCAAACGGAAGAGAAGATTTTTGGCATTGTAATCAAAGATTTCTCAAGAGAAAAGAAGCGCTCCTAATTTATCTCAATCACTTCAATTATTTTTTGCCGGAAACGCTTGATTTGATATTAGCCAAAACCGGATTTGCTAAAGTAAAGGCCTTTAAATTTGGACTAAAAAGATATCGTCAAGGATGTGGCCATCAAGAAATGCACAATTTTAATGAACAAGTATTACCAGACCAAGAACAAGGTTTTTTGCATACCAAACCTATCAATGAATGTTTTAAACATGATTTTAAAAAGATTGTGTCTTCGTTTTTACATGGAAATACTTTTGTCGCAAAAATTTATAGTATGCTAGCAGACAGGGAAAAAGAAATAGTTGATTATTTCGCCCCTATGGGACATGAGTTTTTTGTGATTGCCAGAAAGATCAAATAATAAAACCTAGGTCGACTAATGGAATATAGGGGACAAAATATTCAGTTAAAGCTTTTAGAAGCAGGCCTTTATAATTTGCAATTTAATAATGGTCATTCCAAAGTTAATGTTTTTGATCAAGTGACCCTGTGTGAGCTGGCGGAGACCTTGACCACTATTAAATCACTCAAAGATATAAAAGGACTAATAATCACATCCTCTAAAGAAGTTTTTATTGTCGGTGCCGATATATTTGAATTCATGATGCATTTTAATAAAAGTGATGATGAATTAAAAAACTGGCTACGAGAACAAAATAAAGTTTTTAATGGTTTCGAAGATTTAAATATTCCAACGGTGACGGCGATTAATGGTCAATCATTTGGAGGTGGTTTTGAAATCACACTTACCAGTTCATATCGCGTAGCTTGTGAGAGCACTCAGGTGGGGTTACTTGAGACCAATTTAGGAATAATTCCTGGTTGGGGAGGTACCGTTAGATTAAGCCGATTATGTGGAGCAAAGACTGCTATTGAGTGGATAACTTCTGGGAAAAAATATTCAGCAATTAATGCCCAAAGTGTCGGTGCAATTGATTTTATAACCAAGAAAGAAAACTTATTGGAAGAATCAGTAAATTTGCTAAAACGCCTTATAAATGGCGATCTGGATTGGAAAACAAGACAAAAGGTCAAGACTCTTCCTTTGGTAGTTTCACCAGAAGATCTCAATTGGATCAATGATTATAAAAAGATCATTAGTAATGTTCATTACCCTGCATTTGATTTGGCCGTAGAAACTATACTTAACGGAAAGGATTTACCTAGGGATTTAGCACTAGAAATTGAAGGTGAAAATTTTGTAAATCTGGCCCATAGTCAAACTGCAAAATGTTTGACTCAAGTCTTTTTATCAGATCAATTGGTTAAAAAACTAAGCAATAAAATGCTGGTGGAAAATCAAGGTGTGGATAAAGTTTTAATTATTGGTGCGGGAACCATGGGTACAGGTATAGCTTGCAATGCTCAGGAAAAAAATATCCAAGTATATCTTATGGATGAAAACCTTGAGGTTTTAAAAAAACAAAAGAAATTTGTTGATGAATATTGCCAGAAAAATGCCAAGAATGAACTCAAGTGTATAGTAAAAGAAAGCATAAATGAACCCATAGATGCTACCTTCGTGGTAGAAAATATCATTGAAAATGAAATTCAAAAAACCAAGGTTTTCTCCCAAATAGAAGCTAAGTTTCCTCTTGAAACAATAATTGCAAGCAACACATCTGCTTTAAGTATTACGCAAATGTCACTTACATTAAAACGTCCCCAAAATTTTTGTGGGATACACTTTTTTAATCCAGTTATCAAAATGCCTCTCGTTGAAGTAATAAAGGGGGCACATACCAGCGAAAAGACTCTGAGCCAGGCTGTGACATTTGCTAATAGCTTGGGTAAAAAAATAATTGTGGTAAATGATTGTCCTGGTTTTTTAGTCAATCGATTATTGTTTGTTTATCTGCAAAGTTTTATGCACCTTCTGACTGAGAGTGTGGCATTTGATCGAATTGATAAGGTAATGCATGAATTTGGTTGGCCTCAAGGACCGGCCAGTCTTTTGGATTCCGTGGGTATTGATATTGTATTTCGAGCTTTGTCCAATGTCATGACTGCTTACCCTGATCGATTAAAGCATGATTTTGTTACATTATATGAATTGCTATTAACCAAACAAAGGCTAGGTGTAAAAACCTTAAAAGGTTTTTATACTTATACAATAAATAATCAAGGAAAAAAAGAAAAGTCGATTGATGACGAAATAAAAATATTAATAAAAAAACAGATTAGAAAATCAATCCAAATTAGTGATCAGGAGATTGTTCACCGTATGATGCTTCCCATGATCGTTGAGGCGAGCTTATGCTTGGAAGAAAAAATAGTATCCATACCAGCCGAAGTGGATATCGGAGTTATTTATGGCCTGGGATTTCCAGCATTTCGTGGTGGATTACTCGGTTATGCAGACAATTTGGGTATGAATAAAATTATCAGTTTACTGAATAATTATAAGTGTCTAGGTGAATATTTTGAGCCAACTAAACAGCTACTGACAATGCAAGAGCGTAAGTTATTATTCTATTAATTTATCTTAAATCCCAAGTAGTATTAAAACAGGTGCAAACTTGCTTAGCTTGTTTGTAAACGGGGGATTTGACATAATTAAGTTGAGTGAACGTGGCGAAGCTTTGAGAAAATTTTATGAAATATTTTCTAATTTTTCTAATTCCCATTCTTGTGATGACGATGCAGATAGAAGCGAACACTACTATTTCTTTAAAAAATCAAAAATTAATTATAGATCTTCCGCAAGGCTGGTCTCATCAGCAAAATTATTGGGGAATTCCACTTGCATTTATTAATACTGCTAAAAATATTACTGTCGCAGTTAGTGAACTAGTACAGATAAACCCATCGTTCACGGAGATTGAAAGGCAAAATTATTTCACTGATTATAAATTAGGACGCTTGGCCTGGTTAAGTCAAGCTTCCGGCAAACTAGTTAAATTTTATGAATTAGAAGTAATGCAAAAAAAACAAGCAGTGAGTGGTTTAGTATTTGGATATGTTTATAAATTAGATCAGACGACATTTCATGAAAAAAGCTACTATCTAACTTGTAAAAATGTTTCCTATAATCTGAAGTATTTAATTGATCAGTCTCAAATGGAATCTATGGATACCATCGATGCTATGATTAGAGGTATCGGGTGTTTATAAAATATTGTTCAGTGTTTATTTTTTTATTGCTTATAAGCCTGCAAAGTTTTGGGTCTGATCAAAGTTTGGATGAACATAGGGAGTACTTGCAGTTACTAGAAGATAAAATTGAGGAACTGAAACACACTTGTTATAGAGAAAATCAGTTCTTGAGTTATTATGAATTTTCTTTGGTTATGCCAGATGGTGAAAAAGCACTTTTTAGCTGTAATCAGTTTAAAGATTTGCTAGCTAAAGAGATAACTAAATTGCAAGCAGATGTCGAAACTTATTATCAAAATGCTAATGGCTTGGAACCTGTTTGTGCACAAAATGTTAATCATTTACATATTCATTCTTGGGAAGATCTAAGCAGAATGCAAATTGCCTTGAAAGAAAAAATACAAAATGAGTGTGTTAATGCTGGCATTGACTTACTTCAATGTTCTAAAGATATAGCATGCAATGTAAATTCTGCTCTTTTTTCTGTTATGGATCCTTTTGTTAATTCGTTATGGACTTCCACGACTACCTATAACAAAACTACTAAAACTTGGGAGAGTAATGCTAAATTGTCTCTGCGTAAATTACTAGATAAAAATAGCTGTGGATATAAAGCGGTTGGGGAAAGCGATTGTTTTCAGATTTTTGCTCAAGGTGTATATAAATTTATTGTTACGTTATTTGATGCTGCAAAATCCTTAGGACATTTTTTAATCTTTGGAGAAGATAGAATATCCAACCTTTTACATATCTTGAAATCCTTTGAACACCCAATTGATTTTGTGTCGAGTGTCGCGTCAGATTATTTTAAGTTGGTTCAAGAAGCGGCTTACTATCATTTTGGGTGTGATCAATGGGAAGGTGATAATTTTTTTAACCGAGGGAAATGTCTTAAACCTGACAAGACTTGGGATTGCATGAATTGTGATCAACAATTAAATGTGGTGTGCGGAGTAATGGGATTTGTCTTGGGACAACCGTTGTCTTCTTATATCATTGGCAGAATCTCTGGAACTATATCAGGTGGATTGGAGGTAACTAAGATTGCTAGTCCACAAATAAAAAAAATATTTGATGCAGTGGGGGGGGGCAAGCGCTGGTTTCAGGCACAAAAAAGCACGTTGTATTTGAAATCCAAAATGAAAGCAGTGGGACCGACTGCTTTTGGAAAAATGCCGAGCCCCAAAATATTACAAAAATATCAAAGTGCTGTTAAGGGAGCTTTTGAAGATGGGTTAATGTCCGGAAAACATTCCGTTCTAAAGATTTCTCATAAGCTTGGAACTAGTGGTTATCAGCAAGCTTTTTTTGTCAATAAAATGACTCAACATCGATTAGAGGTTAAAGAAGTGGGAAGAGAATTTATTTTAGAAAAATTTAAAAATTCGCCGGGCATAGATGCTACAAAATTAGCAGATGATTATATAAAATATATTGATGCGGTTCATGATGCAGATAAATTGCTTGATCCACGGGTTAGAGCAACGTTAGCCAAGGCTTATGGAAAAAATCTCGTGTCACAGGAAGAGAGGGCAGTGGTAAATCTGCTCAATAAATTGGAAGACCAAAGACGTATATTATATGTTCAACAAGCTGGTATGAGCTCGCAAGAGTTAAAATTTATTCGGGAAGTTGAAGAACTTGCGGATCATGGTATTAGAAGTTTTGGAAATAGGGATGTTTGGTTGGAAGCTGTGCCGACTAGGTTCAGTGATGAATTTGGCAGACCAACTTATCCGCTTGTAAGTAAAGACCCAGACACCCTTAACGACGTCATTGATATTATAACCATATATCGAAATCGTTTTCCAGGTCTGGTAGCCTATTAGCTCAATTGAGTCATTATTAATATCTAATTAACCCCGAACACCAAGTAAAACCTGATCCAAAAGCTGCGACTCCTACAAGCATTCCGGGCTTTAGTTTGCCGGCCTTAACCGCGTCGTTCATCCCAATGGGAATAGTAGCTGCCGTGGTGTTGGCATATTTGTGAATGGTATTAAAGACTTTATCTGGATGAATCTCGAGCCTTTCTGCCAAAGCTTCGTTGATTCTTAAATTGGCTTGATGGAACAGGTAAAGGTCAACATCGTTTGGTTTCAACTTGGCATTATTTAAACATTTAAGAGTGACTTCGCACATTCTTTTTACGGCATTGGTAAATACTTTTTTCCCGTTCATGTATGCAAAATGTAGCCCCTGATCTAACATTGAGTGGTCTATCCGAACATTGTTTTTATTAACTCCCGTTCCTGGGGCACAGATCCAAAGTTCTTTGGCAAATGATCCATCAGCGTGCAAATAGGTGCTGATAATATGGGGATCTTTATTTTCATCATTAACTTCACATTCACTAACAATTACAGCGCCTGCACCATCACCAAATAGTACCGAAATATCTCGGCCCTCGGGAGTTTTGTTAAGTCCGCTGGAATGCACTTCGGCGCCAATTAAAAGTATTTTTTTATATTGGCCAGTGCGAATAAAACTATCAGCAATCGACAACCCATACACAAATCCAGAACATTGTTGTCTTATGTCAATGGCAGGGATACCTGGGAGATTTAATTTTGCCTGGAGAAAACAGCCAGTCCCAGGAAATTCATGATCTGGGCTGATTGTGGCGAAAATGATCATATCAATTTCTTCTTTGCTGATACCGGCATTTTTAATGGCTTCGTTGGCAGCATGTAAGGCCAAATCAGAAGTTGATTCGCCGTCTTGGACCCATCTTCTTTCTTTGATACCTGTACGTTGAACAATCCACTCGTCTGAAGTGTTCATCATCTTTTCTAAATCATGATTGGTAAAGATGGTTGGAGGAACGTAAGACCCGACGCCTATAATTTTACTTCTTTTCATGGGGTACTATCCAATTAAAATGTTTTGACCCCATTGTGACAAAAATTATGATGACTGGCAATCATAGACCTAAAAAAATGATACCATCCACTGGTAAATGGATTTATCAAGCTGCATTATTGATTGGGGTTGGAATGTTTTTAAGCGAGGTTACCAGAGGTAAGGTGATGGTTAAAGTAGATCCTTCGTTTTCCACTGATTTAAAATGAATGCTTCCGCCAAGATGCTCTACTTTTTCTTTAACAATTGTAAGTCCTATACCTTTGCCGGAAAGTTCGCTTTCACGTCTTTTAGTAGTTATGCCATGTTTAAAAACAAGTTGTAAAAGCTCATCCTCGCTGATATCGGGGCTTAGTCCGCATTCTCTTGCCAAATCTAAAAGATGGGATTTTTTAATCCCCCTACCATTATCGGCGATTTCGATGATCAGATAGTCCACATTGCTTAAATTGGTTTGGTTGAAAGTAATAGTAATGTTGGCGGTATGGGTCTTTCCGTTAGCCTCTCTGGTCTGTTGAGTTTCAATACCATGATCAATAGAGTTACGGATGACATGTATAATTGCCTGATAGAGATCGAGATAATAGGGAAAATAAACAAAAATATTACTAGGTTTAACAATAAAATGAATTTTTTTATCTTGTGCCTCGGCAATGGATTCTGCAATAGAACGATATTTTGAAAATTCTTGAGAAATATTTTGTAAGACAAAGTCTTTCATAAATTGTTGATGGAGATGGGTACTTTTAGGATGGGTTTTCTCAAGTGTATAGAGAAAATTCATAATAGTTTGTTGAGAAATAAATTTTCCATCGTTGGTTACGGAAAGTGCGTAGGTGAAAATGTCAGAATTTGTTTCTACAAAAGTTGTAAAATCATTTTCTACTTTAGCGAGTCCGGAGAGTAAAATTTCTGCGTTTAAGGTGTTTGGTGCTTGATACTGCAAAGCGAGGTTTTCAAATTCTCTAATAGCACTACTGACCGAAGCAAAGCAGTAGGAGGCAGCGGTGCCTTTCAATGTATGCGCATCGTGCATAATTCTTTTTAGGTTTGGCTGATTTCTTTTTACTTGTACTTTCAAATTATCAATATGTGCTGGTGTTTCGTTGATAAAGTTTTTAAAACCCTCTTGGTTTTTTAAAAGTAGTTTGATCATTTTATAATAGATTTGCTCTTCTTTTTTTTTGTTTTTTAATTCTTGTAACGCGCTCTGGTCTACAATGGAGCAAATAATCCATAATATTTCTTTGTGATTATGGGAATACGCTGGCCGATATTTTATTTTTAAATGTTTTTTGTCATCGGTGATAATATGCCGGGGAGCCAGTTGAGAAATGTCATTGAAATTTCGAGTACTGTCAAATGCAAGTTCATACCAATTTGTTAAAAGTTGTCGGTCATCATTTTGGATTGGTAAAATATCATGGTATTTTTTTTTGTAGGTTGAGCATTTAAACATTGCTAAACTGGCCGGATTATCTTTGTTTTGAATAACTCCATTTTGGTCGATGAGGAAATAAATTTGATCAAGATTTTCGGCCAGAATTTCGTAGGGTGATTTTCTGAATATGAACGATCTGGCAAACATTCTGCGCCATACATTATATGCGGTGATATCACGCAAAAATTTTTTTATGCTTTGAAAATACATTCAAGGTCCTATTATTAATTAATTCCAGAGACCTAGGTATTTATCGGTTAATGTTTTGAATTTGTTAAACTAAAAGGGCCAGGCTCGTCAGTAAATAAATGTTGTTTTTTTATGGTTCCCACATATTTGAATAGGTGTAAAAATTATAAACTTTCAATTCTTTTTTTGACGGTACGTGGTTCAAACGGCTTAAGTATATAATTATGTACCCCTTCTTTAAGGGCCGTGACTATGTGATTTTTATCATTTTCTGAAGAGACCATAATAAACTTTATATGATTAAATTTCTCATCTTTTTTCATTTCTCGCCACATCTCAATTCCAGACATATTGGGCATATTCCAATCTACAATTACTAATCCGATGGATTTATAACGAATTTGAAGCAACTCCATGGCTTCTACACCATCTTTTCCTTCTAAAAAAATAGTGAACCCCATTTGTCTTAAAATACTTTGTAAAACTTTTCTGATGGTGGGCATATCATCAACCAGTAAAATTGCTTTATCTAATGGAATTGGCATACGAAACCTACTGTGGGTTTTTATACTAAAGTATCAACTATTAAATTACTTGATTATTACAATAAATTCAATGTGTGGATTTTAATGTTCGTTAAGTTTTTTTAGGTAATTGAGCGTGGCTTCGATATGAAAAATTAAACTTTCTTCTATTTCTTTTTGGCAAGAAATACCTGACTGATTTATATGTGTTTTAATAAGTTTAGAGTGAAGCATTAGAGCTTTATGCATAATCATACCGGAAAGACTTTTGGTGGCATAGCGCAGATGTTTTTCTTTTATATTCATCTTAAGTTCGGCTTTAATTACTTCTTGCAGTACTTCATGTCCTGGCGGGCCTTCTGGAATTATTTTACAGCGATCTAAACATTCTTCGTTGGAAATATTATCATCCAGTAAAAATTTAAAACAAGTAACCAGTGATGGTCCATTTTTCCTAAAAAGTTTGAACACCTCCAGACAAAATGTCTTGGTATTGCATGGATATTTTTTTTGAATTTTTAAAATTTCATTTTTTGACCACAGATAGTTGTGAGTAAAGAGATCTATAATAAGATGCTCTTTGCTTTTGAAATGGTAATTGATCGCTGCAATATTTACATTAGCTTCGCTGGCAATTTTCCTTATAGAGGTGCCTTCCATTCCATAGCGGTAAAATAAGGTGTTGGCGGCGTTAATAATTTTATGTTTAGTATCGTTTTGCAAATCATTCATTGAGAAATCCTTTCTTCGGGTGCTTTTAAGGGAATAGTTGTATGTGAAACAATTTGCACGGGTTTGTTTGGAAAAATGCCCTTAACTGTTTTATGCAGTAAGAGAATAAAATCTTCAATTATAGCATATGCTGGTGGAATCCATAATAGAGTTAAGATGGTGGCGCAGGTTAATCCCCAGGCCATGGCCAGTGTCATAGGAATTAACATGGCATCTGCTCCACCCCAGCCATAGGCAGTTGGAAATAGGCCGGCAACTGCGGTTAAAGAAGTTACACAAACTGCCCTAAGTCTTATCGCCGAAGCTTTGGCTAATATTACTTCAAACGGTAAATCACTTTCTTTTCTCATTTCGTCGATAAAGCTTATAAGAATAATGCCTGAATTTACAATGATGCCACCTAGTCCAATCATACCGATCAAGGCAAGAAAACTCATTGGTCTATCATGTAAATAAAATGAAATAGAAAATCCAAAGAGACCAAGTGGAATAGTGGTCATAATGATTAGGGGACGTAGAAAACTACCGAACATAAAAACCAGAAGGGCTGTTATACCCAGAAGAGACAAAATTAAAGCATCCTTGAGAGAGGTCATGGAGTCTTTGGTACTTTCTTCTTCACCGCCAAAAACAAGCGATACGTCTGGATTACTTTGAATAGCTTCATTAAAAATACTGCTTAAGTGTTGATTGGCAACGATGGAGGTGATGATCCGATCATCGATACTTCCCGTAAGCGTTTTAGCTCTCTTATAGTCGAAACGATGAATGTGTGGGGTCCCTTCTTGTACGTGGAAGTTTGCTACTTTTTCCAGAGGAACTAGTTCACCCAAAGGAGTCATTATAGTAATCTTTTTCAAATCTTCCAGGTTTTTTTTATAATCCTCATCAAAGCGAATCATAAGATCTATTTTTTTATTATTTAAAGTCACGTTGGATAAAACTTTACCGGATACCGCTGCGCTTATAGAATCACCAATTTGTTTAACATCTAAGTTTAATCGACTGGCTTTTTGATAGTCTATGTCCACAAAAACTTCATCGTTGCCTCTTACATCGTTTATTTTCAGGTTCTGGATACCGTTTATTTTAGCGAGTTTTTCTATTATTTTATCAATAACAGTATTTAGAGAGTCAATATTATTTGATCGAAGTGTAGCATTGATTGCATCTCCCACTGGAGGGCCATGGAGGCGAGCTTCGTAAGTAATTTTTTGGATGCCAGAAAATTTTAATGCTTTTAGTTTATCTAAAATTTGTATATGAGGTACATTATATTTGGCATAGTCAGAAGCATATAAGGTGATGATTGCTTGATTATTGCCATCTTCACCTTTTGAGTCACCCATTCCCATGTTGGAGGTGCCTGCGAGTGCAGTGATATGATCGATGTTTTCCTGTAAAGTCTCCCTAACTTTTGTACTGATTTCTTCCAATTTTAAATGGGTTGCTTCTAAACGCGTGCCTTTAGGCATTTCGACTCGTATAAAATAATTTTCGGTTTGTTCGTTTGGAAACAAAATGAATTTATTAAGTTTTAAAAAAGTGCCTGAGATGAATAGAATTCCCACAAAGCCAAGCATTGTCCAATAACGGTTTTGTACTAGCACTAAAACCAGCTTTTCAAAGCGATCAGCAATCTGGGCGTGGAACCAACTACGTTTGTGATTTCCGGAAGTAGTTACATCAACTTTGGATGCAAAGCTCACTAGTCGTACTGGTAAAAGAAAAAAGCTCTCAATTAAACTAAACAGGAGCGCGGCAGAGACGATGATTGGAATATACTTAATAAACTGGCCCATTATCCCCCTTGTAACGAGCATTGGTAAGAAGGCGGCAATTGTTGTAAACACTGTCGCCGAAATGGGAAGCCATAGGGTTTTTATAGTTATTCTGGCACTTTCGTGAGGCGAGAGTCCATCTTGTCTGAGTCTGGCGAAATTCTCACTAATGATAACACTATTATCAACTAGCATACCAATTGCAATAACTAGGGCTAAAACAGATATAGTGTCCAAATTCATTCCCCAGTAATACATGAAGCCAAATGTTCCCATGATTGAAAGAGGTAAGGATAGCGATGCGACGGCACTGATACGAAGGGGTAAAAAAACGAAAAGAAAAAAGAGTACAAAGATAAATCCCCACATGGCGTTTTCTTTTAAAACATCGAGTTTGGCAAGAACTCTGGTAGACTCGTTATGATAAATACAAAATTTGATTTTATCCTTATATTTTTTCTCAAATGCATTTATTTTCAATTGAATATCACCGACTAACTTGAGGGTATCTACACCGGCTTTTTTGTTGATAATGATATTGGTGGATTCCTGTCCATTATATCTAGTTAAGATCCGGGGTTCTTCTTCGTGGTCGACAACGGTGGCTATATCCTTTAATAAAATTTGTTGGCCGGAAAAATTAGATCTAATTGCAATATTTTCAAGCTCAAAGGCGTTGTTGATTTTACCATCAATCCTTACAAGTTTTTGGTAGACATTGTCTTTTAAATCGCCACCAGGAATATTTACATTACGGAGCTGAACTTTTTGCATGACTTCGGATACACCAATATGAAGATTATCCATTTTGTTTTTATTTAACTTTATAACAAATTGTCTTTCTTTGTATCCATGCAGATCTACTCTTAGTACATTCTTATTATCTTCAATATCAGTTTTTAATTCGTCCGCCACAAGATCTCTGAAACGGTTTTGGTTATCTCCTAAAATTGAAATTTGAATGACCGGAAACTCTTCTGATTTTAATTCTGTAAATTTGGGGGCATCTTGGAGGTCGGTTGGAAGTGTGCTAACTCGATCAATGGCTTTTTCTAGATCGCTCATCACTTGTTCGACATTGACATTGTCAATATCTGCTCTGATGAAAATAAAGCTGCGCCCAGGTTGACTGACTGATCTTACATCTTTAATACCAGTGACACTTCTAATTTCATCTTCAATCGGTTTCGTTATTTTTGCTTCAATATCATCTGCTGAAGCTCCTCTATAAAATGTTTCAACAGTGGCCATGGCGAAATCAACTGCGGGGAAGGACTCTGAATTCATTTTTTTTAACCCTTGAATTCCAAAGATTAAAACCAAAAAAGATAGGACAACTGTTAGTTTTGTATTTTTGATAAAAAAAGAGGCAAGTAAATTCATAATTATATCCTATTAAACTCACATGGAAGTTCGGTAAATACGGCTAAATAATCGAGAAGGGTGGTAACCACCGCCAGTTTAGTATCTATCTCGGCCAGTTGACTTTGCAAATAAGCATCCTGGTCGTTGATGAGGTTATAAACATCAATCCGAGCTTGATTGTATTTAGTTTTGGTGGTTCTTAAACTAATTTCTAATTTTTCCGAGTTAACTTTTTGATTTTGAAAAACCATTTGAAGCAGGGTTATTTGTTGGTTGATTTGCTTGTGGTAAGTTTTTATTTTTCCACTTAAATTATCATAACGGGAACTGTGTTGTAATTTTTCCAAAGCTTCTTTGGTTTCTCTTGTCTCACTTTTTCTATTGCTAAGTGGGATAGTAACATTAAGAACCATTTCTAGATTGGCTTTTTTGTTATTGTTGTGATTTTCATAGGAATCAGAAAAAGAGTTACTCTTACCGACAGTTTTTATGTTGGAAACCAGTCCAACGTCGATAGCGGAATATTTAGAAGTTACAATCTTTTGATTTTCATAACTTTCATTTAGTAGATCGATAACTTCATCTAATAACGTGTATTCGTTGGGAGGATTGGTTTTGCTGGCAATTAATTGAGTACATGAGACTACATCAGTGACTGATTTATCCAGATTATAATTGCCTAATACAATATCATCCTCAGACAACTCAGGTAATAATTCTTTTAAATTTTTAAGATACTGTTCCTTTAAATATTCAAAATAAATAATATTGGCCTTACGATAAGCAACTTGAGATTCGAACTTTGCAACTTCACCTTTATCAGCAACCGAATCTTTGAATCTTTTTTTAGCATTTTGGGCTTGAGCCTCTGAGTTGGAAAGGAGCATTTTCGAAAGAATAATCTTCTCGTTATTAGAAATTAGCGCCCAGTATATTTTTCTTAAGTTTAAAGTGTAAGTCTTTATCCCAATCATTGATTCAATTTTTGCCATTTCCTCCAGCTGCTTGGTGGATTTTAGATTTGCTCGCGTAGAGCTTCCTAGGAAATCCTTGTATAAGTCAATTGAAAGACCAAATAAAAGTCCAGAGGTGGTTTGCTCTTTCATAAACGGGGAACTTATCTGTTCGGTGTAGGCATGGGCGGAAAGTTGCATTCCTAATTCGGTTGGTTTGATAAAACCAGCCTT
>MEPW01000049.1:20316-22998 GCA_001769975.1 Bdellovibrionales bacterium RIFOXYA1_FULL_36_14
ACTGGGGTTATAATTGTGTCGTAAGCATGAAGGGGTTGCTCATCTTTATTTACGTAAGCTCCCTGCGCATTAAATGAGAGTCCTAGCTTGTCATAAATCATTTTATGATTAAGTGAATTCAGTTCGCTTATGGATTTTATTTGCTGTATACCAGGGGGGTTTTGGTCGACTAACTTTTTTAGCAATGCTTCATCTAGATTAATCGATTTTGCATAAAGATTGGTACTACACAGGATGCACAGCCAGACCACACTTTTCATATTTCAAATCTCCTAAGCAAACAAGTAATTAATTCAAACGTTTGTTTGAAATAATTAACTCGTTTTAACAAGTTGTGCAAGCTTTTTTGCGGTTTATTTAATTAAGATTTTATGGTTTAGAAGTCGAGATACTTTTTTAAGTATCTCGATGAAATAATTTCAAAGAGGGAGTTTCCTTCGTCACCATGTATGGTTAATTCTTTTAACTTATAATCAGGATTATCTTCGTGGCTGTAATCTTCCTGACCTTTATCTAGATAACCGGCAGGTTGTCTAGGATCTTGATATTGCGAATTGGTTGGCTTATTTAGGTTATTGGAAGTCGCCAGATTGCTGGGGGGAGGATTATAACTTTCGTAGGTATCTACCTTAAAGTTTGGATCAAGATCAATTTTAGCTCCTGGAGTTAAAAGACCAGAATTTTTGAACTTATGGAAGGCCAATTGTTTATATCCTTCTTGGTAGCTTTTATGTACGTTTTCCAGATAGGCCATTCCCTGAGGATGCTTATTGGCCAAATTTTGTTTGGCCATCTGATATCTTTGATCAATTAATTTATCTTGAGAATTAATTTCTTGCATGAGTTTATGTGCCTTCTGGGTGATAAAACTCTGGCCTTGTAATTCATCACTTAACTGTGCACTTAAGTAATCTAAACGAACTGTCGCTGTCGTGGCAGAACTGGGAAAAATCCAAGCGTCAACTTGGGATTCCAGCGAATAACAATATCCACTAGGTGCCGGACTATAGCAAGGTTTTGGTTTTTTATCTGCGGAGATAAAAGATGTTAAAAACATATCTTCAGCTTTGGCGTAGGCACTTGCAATAAACCAATTAGTTTTGGTCATTAGTAAAAAGGCGAAGTTTTTAATGTGCTTTAAAATAAAGTTTGGTGGATATTGAACTGACGTTATTTTAGTTAAGGCCTTGGCTGATTCATCCAGCTGCTGCCTGGTTTTTTCAAAAGATTTTAGTGTTTCTTCGAGTTGAGTAAGTCTTTTCTCCGCATTGACAATGGCCAACTGAATAACCAATAATCTTCCTTTGGAAGTCATTTCAACTTTTTCATTTTTTTCTCTAAGAGCCTCATCAGCTTTTAACAAAACTTTGTCCAGGAAATTGATGCCTTTATTTTCTTTACCTTGTTTGAGACTTTCACAGCTTTCAGAAAAATAAAGCGTATCTTCAGTCCAAGCTTTGCAAACTTTTAATGCAGTGAGAGCAGGATGGAATTTCTTGGCATCAATAGCTTCACAGGATTGTTCTCTTAAAGACATTGCTGCTTTAATTATCCTACTTTTGTTTTTAAGTTGTTCAGTAGAGTTACGGCCAATTTTTTGCGATTTTCTGGCCCAAGCTAGATAGTTGTAAGTGATTGATGTGCCCATACCGCAGGCCCAGAAGGCACGTAAACGGGCATCGATTTTATATCCTATAGTGTCTAAAGCTTTTTGATTATCCAGTGTGCTAGCAAGTCCCATGTTGGCAATAATCGCTTGTGCCTTGTTAAAGGCGCCATCTGCTGCTTCCAGTGTCTGGGCCTTTATTAGTTCTTCTAACGCAATTTCAACGTTTTTAAAAATCTGTTCATTTTCAAAGGTTTTGGCAGAACCATCGGACGCTTGACGTGGGTAAAAGTATCTTACATGCTCCATGTTGTTTAGTGAATCTACTATTAGCGAAGCCCCACATTCATTAAACAGTTTTTTGTCATGATCAGCTTCTTTTTCTGCAGATGCAAAGGCATCTTTGTACTGTTTTATTGCTGTCTCATTATATTGTTTTGCGAGTTGTAAACCTTTTATGACTTTATCATATATGGCAACGCCTGCTTGATGAAGATTATTTTGATTGACCAAGGTTTTTTGTTTGCTGGCTTCTTCAGTGGTGGTTTTTAATTTTTGAATTTGAGTTTCGAAATAGCTGATTATTTGTTTGTAAACAGTTGATGCTGCTTCATCAAAAATTTTACCATTTTCTTGTTTGGCGATACTGCCGGGACTTTTGTGAACACATTGGGTTAAATCAAGGGCATAGTTAAGCGTATTCTCTAGATCAGGTGTAACCGTGGATTCAAGGATTTCAAAAAATTTTTGGCGATCTTTTGTGAGGTCGATACCTTCAATACTTTTAACTAAGCTAGCTGTAACTGCCTCAGCACCATACGTTTGATAAGAGACAGGTGTAATAAATATGCAGCTATAAAAAATTAAATATTTGAGTGACTTCATAAGATACCTCAGCAACCTATCGGTAATAGTGTGATATGACTTAAATAATACCTCTACAATTAGTTGAATCGTTTATGTAATTTCAAAATGTATCCCAAAAATGAGCAAGGTGATTAATATTGAGTAATTCTAAAGCAGCGAGGTAAATACTTCGAGTTTAAATCATCTTAAAGAACTGCCAAAAAATTATG
>MEPW01000050.1 GCA_001769975.1 Bdellovibrionales bacterium RIFOXYA1_FULL_36_14
TCTATTTGAGCCCCAATCTATCTGTGTTATCGGTGCCAGTGATAAAAAAAATAAAATCGGTTATAAAATCATGGAGAATATTAAAAGTGGTGGTTACTTAGGTAAGGTTTATCCCATTAATCCAAACCTTGAAGAGATCCTCGGGTACAAGGTTTATAAAAATATCTCTGATATAAATGAAATTGATGAAATTGATATAGCAGTCATCGCAGTTCCCGAGCCATTGGTATTAAATGCGCTTAAAACCTGCCCCAGTAAAAAAATTAAATATGTATTGGTCATCACTTCGGGTTTTTCGGAAATTGGAAAAAATAAAGAAGAAAAGGATCTGGTCGATTTTGCTCATCAACATAATATAAGGATATTAGGCCCCAATATTTTCGGCCATTTTGTAAACAAATCAAACATCAATGCGTCCTTTGCATCTAGCAATATCCCTAAGGGGAATGTGGCCTTGATCAGTCAAAGCGGGGCCCTTGGGTCTGCACTTATTGGAGAAACCGGTGAAGAAAACATAGGTTTATCGGCGATTGTCCCTCTTGGCAATAAATGCGATATAGATGAATCAGACTTGATTGAATATTTACAAAATGATGACTCCACTAAGGTCATCTTGATTTACATGGAAGGAGTTAAAAACGGAGAAAAATTAATTCCGCTCTTAAAAGAAACCACCATGAAAAAACCGGTAATCATTATCAAATCCGGTCGCTCCAAAAAAGGGGCCCAGGCAGCTGCCAGTCACACTGGTTCGCTTTCTGGATCAGATGAAATCTTTCAATCCATTATGAATCAAACGGGAGTTCATCGACCAGAAAATGTTGTACAGGCCCTTCAATGGGCAAAATTTCTGGCCAATACCCCCATGCCTAAAGGCGAAAATACTTTAATTATAACTAACGGAGGTGGTGTTGGCGTAATGGCGGCGGATGCCTGCGAAAAATACGGTGTCCAGCTGTATGATAATTACAGATCCCTCGAAGAGGCTTTTGCCCCCTACGTTCCCGAATTTGGTTCAGTTAAAAATCCTATTGATGTTACTGGTTCAGTAGGAATTGAGGGTTATGAGAAATGCATTGAAGCCGCTGTCAAGCATCCAGATATTCATGCCATTTTATGCCTTGGATGTGAGCACGCCTTATTCCAGGAAGAAGCCTTAAAGTCCACCATCGAAAAAGTGCACAATCTCTACGGACACATTAAACCTATCCAATATGTTTTTTACGGGGGTAAATCCGTAAAAAGTGCCGCTCGCTATTTAAAATCCAAAGGCATTCCGATGTATTTCGATGTTTATGATGCCATTTCTTGTCTTGGTGAACTGTTTAGAACTTATCGTCATCAACAAATCAGGCACACCTTTGAAAGCGATGACTCAGTTGGAATTGAAATTAATTATCCGGCTATCAGCGATATTTTAAGAGGGGTGCAAAACGATCATCGCCAATTTCTTTTGGCCAATGAATCAAGGGGCCTTATGGAAGCGGCGGGTATTTCAATGCCCAAATCCTTTGTTGCCAAAACCGTAGATGAAGCCATCCACTACTTTAAAAAAATTGGAACCACGGTGGTTATGAAAATTGTCTCCAAAGATATTGTACATAAAAGCGATGCCGGTGGAGTAAGACTTAATATTGAAAACGAACAAGAACTCATGAACGCTTGGGAAGTTATTATGCTTAATGCGCGAAAATACAGTCCCCAAGCGGTTATTCGTGGAATTGAAATATGCGAGCAAATAAATCTGGATACCGAAGCCATTATCGGGGGAAGACGAGATTCTAACTACGGTCCAATGCTCATGTTTGGATCTGGTGGAATTTATGTAGAGATCTTAAAAGATGTGGCTTTTCGCTCCAACACATTCTCCAAAGCAGAAATTCATAATATGCTTAAAGAAACCAAACTCTATCCGTTGCTACTAGGCGTTCGGGGTATGGGACCTAAAGATATTGATTCCATTATAGATGTTATCTTACGAGTTGCCTTAATCCTTAAACACTTCAAGCAAATAAGTGACATAGAAATTAATCCGCTGGTAATTTATGAAAAAAATAGTGGAGTTAAAGCGGTGGATGCCAGAATTTTAATTAAATAAGGAATACTGCATGAAAAAAATTATTTTTGCATCTTTAGTACCAAACGTAGGAAAGACTTCTCTCACCATCGCTTTGTCGAAAAACACCAAGAAAAAAATAGCCTATATGAAACCTTTAGGAGATCGCATGCGATATTCTCATAAAAAATTATGGGATTACGATGCTGATTTAATTCAATCAACCCTTAAAATGGAAGTTGAACCTCAAGATATGACTTTGGGATTTGAACATTCCAAACTTCGTTATATGTATGATGAATATACATTAAAGGAAAAATTAAACAATCAAATTGAAGAGTTTGAAAAAAATCATGACGTTTTAATCATAGAAGGCGCTAACTATCTCACCCACGGTGCCAGCATTGGCATGAGTGCCCTAAGACTAGCTAAACTCACCGAAGCCGAACTGGTGATCATCCTAAGAGGCAATGCTGACACTATCATGGATGAGCTTACATTCATTAAATATAATATCGTTGAAACTGGAGTAAATTTTAAAGGTGTCATACTCAATCAAATTCACGATATGGAAGATATTAAATCCGAAGAAGTCTGTGACACCATCAAAAAACTGGGCATCAAGGTTTTTGGAATTATTCCATACGAAAGCAATTTAAAAACACTCCTTTTAAAACAAATAGCTGATGACCTGCTGGCCACCCCACTATGTGCCGAGCACCACGTATATAAATACATAAAAAATATCTATATCGGTTCCATGTCTTTAAATGAAGTAATGAAAAAAGAATATCTAAGCAAAAAAGATAAGCTTTTAATTGTAAGCGGCGATCGTAGCGATATTATCGTGGCTTCCATTGAAACTGAAGCATCCGGTATTGTTTTAACTAATAACATTATTCCTCCCAATAACATTATCGCCAATGCCAATGAAAAAAACATTCCACTGCTTTTAACCAGAGAAGATACTTTTACCGTTGCCAAAAAAATTGATAAAATGGAAGCCTTGCTTTTCAAAAGCGACGAGGAAAAATTTAATATCTTTGCCAAACTGGTAAAGCAGCACGTAGATATCAAAGCACTTCTTGAATAGCTAAAAATTTGCAGGTGCCCAGTAAATTAAAGTTTTTCAATAATCATGGCCGTAGCTTCACCACCACCAATACAAATGGCCCCCATGCCAAACTTAGCATTTTTTCTTTCCATAGCGTTCATAAGCGTGACCATAATTCTGGTACCTGAACATCCTATAGGGTGGCCAAGGCTTACACCGCCTCCATAAATATTGACTTTATCATGGGAGAGATTAAATTCTTTCATTGCAGCCATCGTAACCACGGCAAAAGCTTCATTGATTTCAAATAAATCGATATCCTCTTTTTTCATATGAGCTTTATCTAAACATTTTTTTATAGCATTTACCGGAGCAGTCGTGAACCATTCTGGATCTTGCGAATGACTGGCGTAAGCCACCACTTTAAATTTCGCTTGATTTTTATACTCTTCCCCACCTAAAACAATGGCCGCGGCACCATCGTTTATAGTTGAAGAGTTAGCTGCAGTAACAGTCCCATTTGGATCAAAGGCTGGCTTCAAGGTCGGTAGTTTGTCAAATTTAACTTTAAACGGCCCTTCATCCTCAAGCACCGTCAATTCTTCTTTTTTATTTTTAACAATCACGGGTACGATTTCACTTTTAAAGATCCCTTCTTTAATGGCATTTTGGGCCCGCTTAAATGACTCAATGGCAAAATCATCCTGCTCTTTTCTACTGAATGAATAATGATTGGCACACTTTTCAGCATATACACCCATAGCAACTTGTCCGTACGGATCAAAAAGTCCATCATGTTGCATGCTATCTTTCAATTGGCCATCTCCAAAGCGATAACCGTTTCGCCCTTGAGGAATAAAATATGGAGCTGCAGACATATTCTCCATGCCACCAGCTACCACTAATTTATTATCTCCCGCTTTGATACTTTGAGCTGCCAATATAATGGTCTTCATTCCTGAACCACAAACTTTATTAATAGTCGTTGCACCAACACTTTTGGGAAGACCAGCATAAATCATGGCCTGTCTTGCGGGAGCTTGTCCAAGTCCTGCTTGCACAACATTTCCCATAAAGACTTCATCAATTTTATTGGCATCGACACCACTTCTTTCTACCGCACCTTTAATGGCCGTTGCCCCCAGCTGTGGCGCTGGCACATTCGCAAGAGTGCCATTAAAACTTCCACTTGGGGTACGAGCTCCAGATAAAATATAAACGTTCATAAAACCTTCCTTTTTTTTGCTAAGTCTATCGAAATCAATTTGTTATGTCTTTAGTAAATTTAAATATCTAATTTGCAAGATAACAAAGCACATCTCCAACGGCAACTCTTTGGCCTTTTTGTACCAAAAGTTTTTCAATAGTTCCATTCCCCGGAGCACCCACGGGAATTTCCATTTTCATGGATTCAAGAATCACGACTGATTCAGATTCCTTAACGATACTGCCCTCTTTAACATTTATCTTGAAAACAGTGCCCGGCATGGAAGCACGAATGGGAGTGCCTGCTCCACTGTAATTGGAGTTTGCATCGATGCCCTCCTTAATATCCACCGCATGTTTTTGGCCATTAACGATTATTTGATCGTTATCAAATTTAACACAATACTTTGCCCCATCTACAGTTACGGTATATTCATCACTCTTTCCAACTTCACTTTTAACTGCACTTGAAGAATTTTTTCTAATGGATAGCTCTCCTTGGCCTTTTAAAAAGGCAACCCCTTTTTCTTTGCAGGTTGATACTACGAAAATATTTTCTTCACTCTCTTCCAGATGTGCTTCTTTTAAGATTTTTTTAGCAGCTTTAACTCCTTTGGATGAATCAGCATCATTTAATTCCAATACAGGTTTTTGGTTTGGTTCAAGTTTTAATTGTTCCCTTGATATTGCCACCACTTCTTTATCAGGCTCAACCGGGGTCTTGCCAAAATATCCAAGCACCATCTGGCCATATTGGGGAACAATCTTTTTCCATTTGCCAAACATCACATTATTTAAAGCTTGTTGCACATAAAACTGACTGACTGGAGTCACCGAAGTGCCAAAACCCCCCTTCTCTACGACTTCTTTCATGGCCTTAATCATATCGGGGTATTTATCCATAATACCGTTATCTCTCATCATTTGAGTGTTCGCCGTCAACGCTCCGCCGGGCATTGGAGACCATGGAATCAGTGGTTCAACTGCCGTTGCTTCTGGAGGTAAAAAATAATCTTTCATACATTCTTTAAAAATTTCTTCAGCGTCTCGAACCTTATCTATATCTACCTCCAATTCATAATTAGTGCCACGAAGTGCATGCCACATAACAATCACATCTGGTTGACAAGTTCCACCACTTACTGGAGCAAGCGATAAATCAATCGCATCAGCCCCCGCATCCAGTGCAGCCTGATTAGAGATCACCCCGCACCCGGCGGTTTCATGAGTATGAAAATGAATAAAAGTATTTTCAGGTAAAAGTTTTCTTGCAGCCTTAATTGTATTAAAGACCTTGGATGGAACGGCAGTCCCTGAAGCGTCTTTAAAACAAACTGAATCAAAAGGTATATCCTTATCCAGAATTTCTTTTAATGTTCTTAAATAAAAATCTGTATCATGCGCACCAGTGCATCCTGGCGGAAGTTCCATAAGCGTTACACAGACCTGGTGGTTTAGTCCTCTATTTTTGATACATTGTCCGGAATAAATAAGATTGTTGACATCGTTAAGGGCATCAAAATTTCGAATGGTATCAATTCCATGTTTTTTAAAAAGCTTGGCATGTAAATCGATAATATCAGAGCTTTGTGATTCCAGTCCGACGACATTCACTCCTCTTGCAAGTGTTTGGAGTTGAACACCTGGGCCTACGGTTTTTCTCACCTCATCCATCATTCTAAAGGCATCCTCGTTGCAGTAGAAATAGAGTGATTGAAAACGGGCGCCGCCACCCACTTCAAAATAATTGATACCAGCATCTTTAGCAGCTTTAAGTGCAGGAAGAAAATCTTTAGTTAAAACTCTTGCTCCATAAACCGACTGAAAACCATCGCGAAAAGCGGTACACATGAATTTTACTTGCTTTTTTCCCACGGAAGACTCCTTACATAAATTTAGAACAAATAAACATAACTAATCTTTTCAAATAGGACAACCTTAGATATCATATTTGGATTCGGATATAGTGAAAATAAATCTGAGGGGGAATGCTATGCAATACACGCTTCTAACGTTCATACTTATCGCTCTCTTAAATGCTTGCGACTTAAGTGACAAAAGCGCAGTCCCTGTGCCATGCAATGGCAAAAACTATTGTCATATTTATATATCCGAAAATACCACCAAAGGAAACTTGGCAACCTCTGGAAGTGGGATTGAAGCAGCTGATGCGATTTGCACGGCATCAAAACCGCCTAATACTGGTAATGTTAAAGCCTTTCTCGTGGACGGAACGACCAGACGTGCTTGCGCTACTGCTGATTGTGACGGTGAACATATTGATTGGGTGCTTTCTACCGGTCGAGAATATCGTCGCACCGGAGGCGCCATTGTTATTGGGACTGCTAATATTGATGGTCTGATAGAGTTTAATCTACTGTCTGCATTTTATCCCACAGCAGGTACTATTTACACCGGTATGAATGCCAATTATACAACTGGTAATGATTGCAGTAATTGGACCAGCACTATGTTTACCGGTGCTATTGGGGATTTGGAGAGTATAGACTCTGCAGCCATACATGATTCTGATAGTAGCTGCAATAATCTTCACCACCTCCTATGCGTGGAACAATAATTTTCTTTTTAAGAACTTAAAATGTAATTTGCCACTTGTCTTTGACTAGGTTATTTTTATAGCTCTTAAAAAAAACCACCACCTGAGGTAACCATGGATATTATCAAAACCCAAATTGATCCGAAATGTGAAGCCTATAAAGAAAATCAAGGCTACCACCAGGAAATCAATCATGAACTCAAAGCCAGACTTGCCATTATTAAAAAGGCCGGTGGACCAAAAAATGTTGAAAGGCACCACTCTCGCGGGAAACTGCTTCCAAGAGAGCGCATCGAAAAAATCTTAGATGAGGGTTCTCCTTTTTTGGAACTATCATCACTTGCCGCCTTTGAACTCTACGATAATGAAGTTCCCGGAGCAGGCATTGTTACCGGTATCGGAAGAGTACACAATGTCGAATGCATGTTTGTCGCCAACGATGCCACCGTTAAAGGCGGAACCTATTTTCCCATGACTATCAAAAAACATCTTAGGGCCCAGGAGATTGCCCTGCAAAATAGACTGCCTTGCATTTATCTGGTGGATTCGGGAGGGGCCTTTCTTCCTATGCAAGATGAAGTGTTTCCAGATAAGGAGCACTTTGGTCGCATCTTTTATAATCAGGCCCAAATGTCCTCCAAGGGAATTCCTCAAATTGCCGTAGTGCTTGGTTCTTGTACCGCCGGAGGCGCCTACGTCCCTGCCATGAGTGACGAAACTATTATTGTAAAAGGTAATGGCACCATTTTTCTAGGTGGACCACCGCTTGTAAAAGCGGCTACCGGAGAAGAAGTAACGGCAGAAGAGCTTGGTGGCGCAAGAGTACACACCCATGAATCAGGTGTAGCCGATCATTTTGCCGAAAACGAGGAAGATGCGCTGATCATCACCAGAAACATTATAGAAAATTTAAACTATAAATCCTTGGGTGCTGCTCAAGGGCAAAAAGATACTCATCCGGTTAAAGATCCGCTTTATCCACAAGAAGATTTATATGGGATCGTATCGAAAGACTATCGCAAGCATTTTGATATTCGTGAAATAATCGCCAGGCTAGTGGATGGTAGCGAGTTTCATGAATTTAAAGAGAGATACGGAACCAACATTGTTTGTGGTTTTGCCCGCATTCATGGACACAACGTCGGAATTATTGGCAATAACAACGGCATCATGTTCTCCGAATCAGCACAAAAGGGTGCTCACTTTGTAGAACTTTGTGGACAAAGAAAAACCCCTCTCATCTTTTTACAAAACATCACCGGTTTTATGGTTGGAAAAAAATATGAATGGGAAGGTATCGCTAAAAATGGGGCCAAGCTGGTAACTGCTGTATCCACGGTAGCTGTTCCGAAATTCACTATTTTGATTGGTGGCTCTTTTGGTGCCGGGAATTACGGCATGTGTGGACGGGCTTACAATCCTAGATTTTTATGGATGTGGCCTAATTCCAGAATATCCGTCATGGGCGGTGAACAAGCCGCTAATGTTTTATCCACCGTTAAACAACAGGCCTTAGAAGCTTCCGGAAAAAAACCTATGACACCTGAAGAAGTGAAAGAATTTCACCGTCCCATTTTAGAAAAATATGAAAAAGAAGGAAGTGCTTACTATTCAACAGCGCGCCTATGGGATGATGGAATTATTGATCCACTGCAAACCAGGGATATTTTAGGACTGGCCATTTCAGCTTCTTTAAATGAAGTTATACCAGAGACTAAGTTTGGATTATTTAGAATGTAATTGGGGGAACATCATGAGCGAATTATTTATATTTGAAAAAGATGGACGAGGGGTTGCTACTATCACCTTGAATAGACCTGACATTCATAATGCCTTTAATGATGAATTGATCTTGGGGCTAACTAAACTTTTCCACGAATTGGATCGAGATTATTCGGTAAGACTGGTGGTTTTAACTGGTAATGGAAAATCCTTTTGTGCAGGAGCTGACCTTAATTGGATGAAAAGTATGGTGAATTATTCCGAAGAAGAAAACTTCAAAGATAGTCAAAATCTGGCAAACCTCTTTTTCACCATTAACCATTGTAAAAAACCGGTCATCGGTAAAATTAATGGAGCCGCGCTTGGTGGTGGATGCGGTCTGGTGGCTGTTTGCGATTTTGTCATCACACACTCAAAGGCAAAATTTGGGTTCACCGAAGTAAAACTTGGACTATTGCCTGCCACTATCTCTCCTTTTGTCATTGCTAAAATTGGCCAATCCCATGCCAGAGCACTTTTTTTAAGTGGGCATATGTTCAAGGCCAAGCATGCCAAAAAAATTGGCCTAGTTCATAAGGTCGTTGAACCTGAAGAGCTTGAAGAAAAAACCAATGAAGCCATTAATAATTTCCTGCAAGCGGGACCGTCGGCAGCAATGGCTTCTAAGGCGCTTATTAAAAATGTATTACAAAAAGAAGGTCATGATCTGATTGAATATACCTGTAGAGAAATTGCCAAAATCAGAATAAGCAGCGAAGGCCAAGAAGGCATGAATGCCCTCCTTGAAAAACGTAAACCAAACTGGATATAAGATATGAAAAAAGGCCACACACCTCTTACCAAAGAACAAAAAGCTAAATTAATCGCCGCCTTTTTACTTATAAAAAAGGAAAAATCCCTACAAGATAAAAAAGAAAAAGTAACTCCCTGGAAAACCCTCATTGGATTTAGAAACATTTAAAGAGTTGATATGAAAATAAAAATTAATAATGACATTTTGGACTTTAAAATCATTTCTGGAAAATCAAACGAGGTAAATTTTTTATTTGAAGATGAAATTTTTGCAATATCCAAAGAAGAGTTAATTAAAGAAACTATCATAGCTTCCTTGAACGATCACCAAATACAAATCAAAGCTTACGATCATGTATTTGAAGTTCAGGAAATAAATGAACAGAGAAATAAGGATCTAAAAATACACTCCCCTATAGCTAACCACTCAACTCAAATATCCACCCAAGATACTCACATAGTGGCAGCGATCATGAAAGCCTCTCAGGCAAGATTATAAGGAGAGTACTTTTTCATGTAAATACTTTTAATTTACAAAGTTTAAGAAAAGTGTTCCATTTTTTAACCATAAACTGCCCACTTTTAGCATCAGCTAAAAATACCACAATTCAATGCAAACAAAATAAGTCAATTAATTTCATATGGTTACTCATAACTGCAACATAGAAATATTTTTTTATGCATTCGTGATAGAATTTTATAATAAACACTAGATAAAAAACCAAGGATCTTTTATGAAAAAAAATAACGGATATATTGCACTTAGTATGGCAGTCCTCGTAGGTGCTGCGGTTATGGGAGCCGTTATTTATCTGGCCAGTCAAGGTAGTATGAAATCCAAGCAATTTGTCGGAGAAATTCAAAAAGACCAGATGGATGGTATATTGAAACTATATGTAACACAAACTGCAGCTGTGTTCCGTGCAGAGCTTTACAAAGGTGTGAACCCGGCAAATCCGTCTGGTTATGGTTATCATAAAGAAGTCCGACCAAATGATGAACCGACAATCAAGCCGCGTCCAAAACCTACTGTTACACCATCATCAAAATCTCCAGGAAATGTGAAACCAAAAATCTATCCCACATCAGCATTTTTTACAACACCAAGGGCGCTATTCCAAAAAGCTGCATCCCTATTTGCTTCTTTTTCAATCTTCCAAGCAATGGCGTCCCCCGCATTACCCATAACCAATAATGACTTTGAAACTTCTCAAACGGATTTTAAATGTCTCGCCAATCCGGATGTAAATAATCCGGCTCATCGTTATGTTGAGCCCAATCCACCAGCAGGTAAAACAATCGTCTATACTTGCAAGGAAATACCGCCACGTACCAAAGGCGCTGTTATAACCGCCTATTTTCTAGAAAAGAACAACGTGAATCAGGACATGTTCGCCACAGCTTTTGTGTCTTATCAACTTCCCATCGGTAAAGTTATTACCAGCAAAGGGAACTATATCAAAAGAACCAATAAATTAGTCCCCGAAATTGATTCTCTTTCTCCGTTAAGTTTTGACAATACCCTAAATCCCGATCTGAATAATATTTACTTGCACGATTTGATTCAAACTACTAATAGTGCGAATTTCGATGATAAACAGTTTCTTAAAATTTACCTGAATGATAAAACTGTTATACAAATTGGACCAGACAGTGAATTTTATTTTAAAAAGTTTCTCTTTCAAAAAGTTAATGAACGTTCAACTTTGTATAAACTTATAAAGGGATCTATACAAGTTTTATATGCGAACAAAAACAACAACGAAGAAATGATAATTGAAACACCTTCTGTTGCCTTAGGAGTTCGAGGTACTGAATATAAGCTGCAAGTTAGAGAAACCAATCGAGCCTATCATGTAACCATGGATGTTATTTCAGGGCAAGTGGCAGTATTTGAACACGGTAACACATTAATTAAAACAGTTCTTCCTGGTGAAACATTTAATCATTACCAAGCAAAAAATCAAACCACTGGCAGTCACGCTAATGGCTCAGTCAGGACTTTTGAAAAAAATAATTTTTATAACGTACTTCCTATACCGACTCCAGCGACAACTACTCCTGGCTCATATGCCAGTGAAAACGATATCATCTTAGAAAAAATTTCCACAATAAATGAACTCCTCCATATAAGAAAAGAAAATCTACTGCTTTATGGTTACTTTCATAATGCCTCTAGAGATCCTTCTCAAATTTATTTTCAACACATAAAAGCTGCAGGAGGTTGGGGGGAATATTATAAATTAATAAGACCATCTCTTATCAATGAACCGCTCTTTATCCCCAATAAAGCACAATACGGCGGAATGAGCTTTCCTATTGGCCAAAGTCCAGTGCCAAAAAGCTTTGAGATAGCCATGATGTCACCCAATGGATTCGATTCCATCTACGACATCAATCTCAACTTTGCGTTAGTTTACGATCAAAATTACTCTAATAACTCCTTTCTTTTAATTTATCCTGCCGAAAGCTTGGACTCATTGGCCAATCGATTTGTACCTGGGCCTTATACAGAGATTCAAAATTATATTATGCTGAGTCCACTACCTGGTTTAAAATTAAATAATGGTGATATAGTTGGATGTGGCACAGGCTCATCCCCCTGTGATGATATAGGCTCCCTACGGGCACAAATACCAAGTGACTACGAAGCCAGCCGCTTAATTATATTCAATGGCGACCAACGCACCATTACTCCTTGGCCACCAAAACCGAAGCCAGTGGCGACCGCAGCACCCGCACCTGTTGACAACAAAGGCAGTAGTAAAGACACTGGTAGTAGTAGTAAAAAAAGTAGCAAAAAATCTACAC
The DNA here is from genome assembly GCA_001769975.1 of Bdellovibrionales bacterium RIFOXYA1_FULL_36_14. Taxonomy (GTDB): domain Bacteria; phylum Bdellovibrionota; class Bacteriovoracia; order Bacteriovoracales; family Bacteriovoracaceae; genus XYC1-FULL-37-79. The sequence continues at coordinate 12,199 of MEPW01000050.1, forward strand.
CTAAAGCCACACCTACACCTATACCTACGGTATGCAGAGAACTTCATCATAAGAAATGCGCTCCCGGTGGCTACGAAGGAGACTGCTTCGAACCCGAGTGCCCATCCTGTAGGGGAATAAGTCATGAAGTATCAAATGTGGTAATCGGAACAGTTTGCCAATAACTTGAAGGTTAAACTAAATAGCTCCAGAGCTTTAATTCCACTCAGGAGGATATTTCTGTCCGGGTTGCTCTCCAAATTTTTGTTTAAGTTTGGCAAGGCCCGGACGAGCAAAGTGCATATGTCCTTCTTTGACGGTTCTACCATTAATAATAACTTCACTTCGCAAACGTTTACCCATGGTTTTTTCGAGCTGCTGACCAAGGGTGATCACTCGGTCAATATCATACCCCGTCTCAATGCCCATTTCGTGTAATTGCACTAGCGTATCTTCCATACAAACCAGACCGACATAGCGGGGGTCTTTATAGTAATACTCTCCAGTCCCGGGTACTGGACAATCATCGAGAAAGTTGGCCGGCTGTCCTCCGAGTCCTCCCAGAGTTGCTTCAAAATTAGAAACCCCAGCTTGCAAGGCTGCTAAAATGGAAGCCGAGGCCATGCGTTTGGTTTCATGAAAATGAGCAATTTGCTTATGGGGATTATCGACTGCATCCATGATCATAGAAAAATAACGATATACTTGGGGTGCTGAAGCAGAACCATCATGATCAGCATGTTCAACATCATTAGCACCAATGGAAAACCATCGCTTGGTAAACTCCACCGCTTCTTTCATATCCGTCGCTCCACCGATTGGACTCCCCCAAATCGTGGATACCGTACCACACATTTTAATTCCGGCATCATTACATTTTTTTATCGCTCGTTCGGCTTCTTTCCAATAATCAGGTAGTGTTGTACCCGAATTAGCAAAGTGATGTTCTTCCTCAGTGGAAACCATCATCAAGACTCTATCTGGTCCCACCCCTTTTTGTTTTAATTCAATGGCCTTCTCCACCGCTTTTTCTCGAATGGTCACCGCCGTAAAACAAATGTCTTTAAGATTTATCCCGCGTTTTTCACATTTCTTTTTAAAAACATCGCCTTTAAAGTAAGCCAAAATCTCTTCGGCGTCGGAAAACTGGGGCATTAAAAAACTACTACCCAGATTCGTTACTTCAATATGTCGGCATCCAGCAAAAATCATTTCTTCGGCATAATATATTTTTGCTCTGGTAGATACAAATTTTTCCTCATGTTGGAAACCATCACGAATAGTTATATCGCCCACATGGACTTTCTTGGGCATTCTCTTAAAAATATTCCACATATCCATTTCTGTTTTCATGCACTTTTCCTTTTTAGTAATTATGTGTCGAACTTACAGCACTTTTTACAACTACCTTGGCATCGCTTCACGTAAAAGTGTTTTCGCAATAATCATCACCATTACTTCGTTGGTTCCGGCCCCGATTTCATTGAGTTTGTTATCTCGAAGGAATCGCTCCAGTGGAAATTCTCTGGAATACCCCATCCCACCATGCAACTGGATGGCATCCAGGCAAATTTGAGTAGTCAATCTCGGTAAGGCCAATTTGATCTGTGCCGCGACCACTCTCCCCTTGTTACCATTATCGTAATCTTTGCAAACCGAATAGAGAAAATGTTTCATCATCTCGACATTGGTCGACATGTCTGCAATTATTTTTTGCATCATTTGAAATTGACCAATGGTTTTTCCAAATTGCTTTCTTTCGTTAGCATATTTCAAACACATATCAAGACATGCTCGCGCGATCCCCAGAGAGATTCCAGAAATAGTAATGCGCTCCAGTTCTAAATTTTTCATCATGTGATATATTGAGTCCCCTTCTTCGCCAACTCTGTTTTTTAGAGGAACTTTGGCATTTTCAAAGACCAGCTCTCCGGTAGGAGAAGCCCTCATTCCCATTTTGTGAAGTGAATTAGAAAAATAAAAACCAGGTGTTCCTTTTTCCACAATAAAGGTAGTTAAATCTTTTTTGCCATCACCGGTACGGGTATAAGTATAGGCCACATCAGCGTATTCAGCATTAGTGATCCACATTTTACTTCCGTTTAGAAAATAGTAATCACCATCTCTTTTGGCCCTGGTTTGCATGCCCACTGCATCTGAACCAAAGTCTGGTTCAGTCATGGCCATACAACCGATGTGTTCCCCGGTGATTAGTTTTGGTAGGTACTTTTCTTTTTGTTCAGGACTTGCATTATTTTGAATATTGTTTACACACAATATAGTGTGTGCCAGATAACTGAGCGTACTTGAAGCACAAGCATAACCAAATTCATCCATCACAATAGTTGCCGCCGTTGCCCCAAGACCTGAACCACCGTACTCGGGATCTGCAGTAATCCCAAGCAAACCCAACTCTCCCATTTTCTTAAAGGCACCTATATTGAATTTTTCTTCTTCATCGTGTTCGGTCGCTACAGGGGCCAATTCATTAAGAGCAAAATCACGTACCATTTTTTGTAATTCACGCTCTTCATCGTTAAAAAACCACATAATAAATCCTTCGGAAAGAGTTGATAAAAACCACGTGATACTAACAACAGAATTGATATCTTGACAATAAAAACAGGAAATCTTTATTGATCTGTAAAAATATTCACAACACAATTATCTTATTCACTTGAATCTCAACCATTCAATCGATTAAAATCTTATCAACTTAAAAATTGGAAAATTCTAATGAGTAGCAGCGATCACTTCATAAATCAAAGTTATAAAAAACATGCTCTGTCTTTTGAAAATTATCAACGAGGGGCAAGCAAAGAAGAAAAAGCAAAGAAATGGCTGTTACAGGATAATGCTGGTTTTTGGCGACTGCAGCGTATGCAAAAACTTGTACAACCAATTTTACAAAGCGATCCTAATTCGACATGGGTAACTATCGGTGATGGACGATTTGGATTGGATGCCCAATATATCCTCAATAACGGATGCTCATGCCTGGCCACCGATATATCAGACACTCTTTTAATTGAAGCCAAGCAAAACAATCTTATCCCCGATTTTCAAGTTGAAAATGCTGAATCATTATCCTTTAGCAATAATCAATTTGATTATGCTTTTTGCAAGGAAGCTTTTCATCATTTTCCAAGGCCACTTATTGCCCTTTACGAAATGTTACGTGTCTCTAAAAAGGCCATTGTCTTAATTGAACCAAACGATCCACTTTCCACGCCCACCCTACTTAAAATCTTATTTTATCACTTTAAAAAAATGCTTAAATACGTTCTAAAAAAAGACCTTAGTGAACATCACTATGAAGAAGTGGGCAATTATATTTATAAACTATCACTCAAAGAAATCACTAAAATTGCCATTGCCCAAAATTTCAGCACTATCGCCATAAAAGGAATTAATGATCTCTATATAAATGAGCTTGAAAACGAAAGTTTGGCAGAAAATGGCCCGTTACTGAAAAAAACTAAAAGAAAAATTTTTTTATACGACTTGTTGTGTTTACTCGGTCTTCAAGATCATTTGCTTATTTCGGTGGTTATGTTTAAACACCCACCTTCCAAAGCTACTATTGAAGCGCTCGTTAAACATAAATACACACTAAATCACTTGCCGCAAAATCCGCACATGAAATAACTTCGTCACAAATTTTTACAAAATCTTTTTTAATTCCTCAGTCAGTGCTGGCACAACTTTGAAAAGATCCCCTACGATCCCATAATCAGCTTTTTCAAATATGGGCGCTTGCGGATCTGTATTAATGGCCACAATTATTTTGGATGTTCGCATCCCTGCTAAATGTTGAATGGCCCCAGAAATTCCACAAGCAATATATAAGCTTGGAGATACTACTTTGCCGGTTTGACCGACTTGCATAGAGTGAGGTGCTTCCCCCGCATCGACGAGTGCTCTAGATGCACCCACCGTCGCGCCTAAGACATCCGCTAATGCATTGATAATGGGAAAGTTGTCTTTAGACTTAAGACCTCTTCCTGCAGAAACAATAATATTGGCCTCCGTTAAATCTGGCCTATCAGATTTAGATTTAACCATATCTTTAATTATTGCTTTAATTTCACAAGCAATTGCCGCAATATCATTTTTCTTTCCAGCACCTTTGTTGGTTGGATCACTCATCCCTAGGGCATTGGGACGAACTGTAATAAAATGAGGCTTGCCTCCAAGAAATTCAACCTGGGCAAGACACTTCCCCGCAAACATTGGCCGTATTCCTTTAAACTGCTCTCCCTCAAATGAAAAATTGACCACTTCCGAAATCATCCCCGCACCAAACATACCAGCTAGTCTGGGCATAACATCCTTTCCCATCGAAGTTGATCCACTAAAAACAAAATCATATCCATTGGTTTCAATAAGTTTCTTTAAGCTATCAGCATATCCTTCGGGAGAATACTTTTCTAGATGACTGCCTTTAACAACATGAATATTAATAGCACCATATTCTGCTAATTTTTTTTCTGATTCAGATCCGATATCACCCACCACACAGACATCCACTTGGTGTGAAGATAATCTTCCCAGAATCTCTAAAGCAACATTTTTGATATTGCCGTTGTTATGTTCTGTAAAAACTAGTATTTTTGCCATTTGATCCCCCTAAATTACTTTTGCTTCATTACGAAGTAGGCTCGCTACATCGCTTACCACTTTTTGAATATTTTTTTCATCCATAGCTTCGAATTTTTTTCCCTTAGGTTTTTCAGGCGGTAAAGATACGTTTGAGTACTTTATTTTGCGATCAGCTTCACTAACACCAACTTCGCTTAATGGATATTGAGCAAGCGGCTTTTTTTTAGCCTTCATAATTCCTGGAAGGGAGGCATATCTGGGTTGATTGAGCCCCTTGGTTACAGACACCACACACGGAGTATTTACGCTGTAAACTTCAATAGATCCACCTTCAATTTCTCTTTTTAAAGTTAGTGCATTTCCTTGCCATTCAAAACTGTTTACCACGCTGACAGAAGGCAGATTTAACATTTGGGCGAGAATTTGAGGTACTTGAGAACAATCATCATCAACGGCCTGTTTTCCACATAAGATAAGATCGGGTTGCTTACCAAGTTTTTCAATGGCGCCTTTTAAGGCCTTGGCTATCATAAATGAATCAAGATTATCAGGAGATTCCACCAACACGGCATCATCGGCCCCCATGGCCATGGCCGTTCTTAAGGTTTCCGCAGAAGCTTGCACTGATCCTACACGCATCACTGTTATATTCGCTGAAGCATCTTTGCCTTTAATCAACAAGGCTTGCTCAACGGCAAATTCATCATAAGGATTCATCACCCATTTTACTTGTTTGGTTTCAATATATATTTTATCTGCACTTGGCACAACTTTTGTTTCCGTATCCGGAACTTGTTTTACACATACAAAAATATTCATCTGTTCACCCCTTTTTAATTATAGAAGTTTTTATTATGCGCCACCATATCTTGCAAATATTGACTTGGCTTAAAACGATTACTAGAAACCTTTACTTCAAGTTCTTTCAAATCAGCAAGTATTTTATTTAATCCAACATTATCTGCATATTTTAATAGTCCTCCTCTAAATGGAGGAAAACCCAGTCCGAAAATAACCCCAATATCAATCGTGCTGGCATGTTCAGCAATTTTATCTTGTAAAGCATAAGTTGCTTCATTAATCATGGGAAGAATCAATCTTTTTTGTATATCTTCCTCCGCTATTTTACAACTTTTATTAGGGCAAAGTTTTTTTAGCTCTTCATTTATACCTAACTGTTTGCCCTGTTCGTTATAATAGTAAAAACCTTTATGATTTTTCTTTCCAAGAAATCCTGCTTGAACAATATTATGTAAAAGATCCGAAAATTTGCAACGTTCTCCCAATTGTCCGTAAATGACTTCAGAGACATGAACGGCTACGTCAAATCCCACTTCATCTAAAAGTCGACCAGGCCCCATTGGCATACCAAATGAGAGTATCGCCCGGTCTAATTGTTCAACCGAACACCCCTCTTCCAACAACCACACCGTCTCGCTTAAAAAAGGGGTTAGTATTCTATTGACTAAAAAACCCGGGCCATCGTTTACAATAATAGGGGTCTTTTTAACTGCCAGCGCCCATGCATGCATTTGTTTAACCACTTCTTCACTTACTTTACTATGGGTGATAATTTCCACTAGAGGCATCATATTCACTGGATTAAAAAAATGCAGCCCTAAAAAACGCTCGGGTCTTTTTAATCCCTCACACATTTTCTCAATAGAAATAGAAGAAGTGTTAGAAGTAATAATTGCATCTTCCCTAACATAATTTTCCAGTTCCTTGAACACGGCTTTTTTTAAATCGATTTTTTCCACAACCGCTTCAATCACTAAATCCACACTCTTAAAACAGCTATAGTCAAGTGTGGGAGAAATTGATCTTTGTTTTCGTTGAAATTCCTCTTCGGTCATGTGTTTCTTCTTAACACTCTTTGAAAAAACTGAAGAAGCTTGGCTAAGCCCCAGTTCCAAAGCCTCTTTATTAACATCCTTTAATAGCGGAGACATGTAGTTATCAGCAAGTAACCAAGCGATCCCTCCCCCCATAGTTCCAGCTCCCAAAACAGCACCTTTTTTTATTTTTTTTACCCGGTCTTGTACTGGTTCAGCCTTATATTTTTTAGTTCCTTCTACCAAAAAGAAAATGTGTCTTAAATTTTTAGATTGTTCGCTTAAAGCCAGTTGGGTAAACCCTGCAGCTTCTTTAGCAAGACCTGTCTTCCTATTGCACGAACTACCAGCTTCCATCACGCTTAAAATCTTAAGTGGGGCTTGATAAAATCCTTTGGTCTTTTCCAACACGGATTCCCTGGCCTTTTTAAAAATAAATTTTCTAACCACCAGTTGTTTCATGATCATTTTTTCCAAGACTTCACTTCGTTTAAGTTTTTTAGCGCTTGAAAATAATTGGGATTTGGCCATCTCCAGTAATTTCTCTTTGGCATAGACTTCATCTGCTAGGCCCATTCTTTTGGCTTTTTTTGCTCTAACATTACTGCCGGTTAAAATTAAATCGAGCGCATTAGGAATACCGATTCGTCTAGGGAGCCTATAAGTACCACCAAGACCTGGTAATAAACCCAGTTTTACTTCCGGCAAAGCGAGCACAGTATTATCTGATTCACTTACTAAAATTTTATCACAGGTTAAAGCCAGCTCCAACCCACCGCCCATACAAACACCATCAATACAGGCAACTTTAGGAATTTTAAGGTCCTCAATCATGTTAAAGATAGTATGCCCCTCTTCCACGGTTCTTAAAATTTCTGCTTCACTTTGAAGGGAAGAAATAAGATTAATGTCAACCCCCGCTAAAAAACATCCTGGAGTCAGCGAATGTAAAATAACTCCCGTAATTTTTTTTCCTTCAACTTCTTTCTTAATTATCTCAAAAACCTCTCTTAATTCCGTAAGGGTAAGTTTATCAAGTACATTCATTTTTTTTGAACTATTGAATCCAAAACCTATATAGGCGATCTTATCTTTTAGTTCATATAATATTTTTTCAAAATTCATTTTTGTCTCCACCTTATCGCTTTAAATTTTCAATAATCATGGCACCACCTTGACCGCCACCTATACAAAGAGAAGCGATACCATAGCGACCTTTTCTTTTCATGAGTTCATGAAGTAGGGTAACCACAATTCGAGAACCAGAAGATCCCACAGGATGTCCAAGGGCAATTCCACCGCCGTTGGGATTTAAATTGTCCTCATTAATCTCTCCCCAAACGGAATCGAGACCAAAAAAATCCGCTACTTTTTTTTCTTTCATACCTCTTAATACAGTAATAATTTGAGCCGAGAAAGCCTCGTTAATTTCAAAAAGGTCCATATCTGATAATTTCAATCCACTTCTTTTAAATGCCCCATCCATGGCCAAAATTGGGCCAGCTCCCATGCGCTCGGGCTCCAAACCATGAAAATGCCAATTAATAATTTGGGCCAAAGGTTCTAGATGATATTTTTTAACGGCATCTTCGCTGGCCAGCAATAAACATGAGCCACCATCCGTAATCGGACAGGCATTACCAACAGTCACCGTCCCCGCTTTTTTATCAAAGAAGGGTTTCATTTTAGAAAGCCCGGCCACGGTGGAATCTTCCCTAAAGCCTTTATCTTCATAAAGTATCCTATCAAGTTTTTTTCCATAAATAAGGGGGACAATCTCATCTTTAAAACGACCACTTTTAGTTGCTTGCGCTGCTCGCTGATGACTACGATTAGCAAATTCATCCTGCTCATTTCTCGTGATACCAAAGTCCCTGGCCAGAATTTCCGCGGTCATTCCCATATTGACGTTAGCAAAAGGGTCAGTCAGTGCCTTTTGAATGGCTATGATTGGTACTAAAAAGCTAGGTCGAAACGTCATTAATGCACTTAATTTTTGCACAGGCGTTCTGGCCTTGAAAAGATCGGTAAAAAGCTTGGTCATTTTTTTATTAAACAAAAGTGGGATATTCGACATGGACTCCACGCCGCCGGCAAAGATTAGATGATCTCTTTGGCTGGCGATTCTTATAGAGGCTTGCGCCAAGGCTTCCATGCCAGCTGCACAATTACGATGAACCGTACACCCCGGCACTTTTTTATGTAGTCCAGCTTCAAGACCTATCACTCTACCAATGTTAGGATAATCAACCGGGTTACCAACACAACCAAAAATAACTTCATCAATAACATCATTGGGTAATCCTAGTTTGTCCATAATATGTCGAATCAGGTAATGTCCCAGAAATGGTGCCTGAACATCTTTGAGTTCCATTCCGGCTTTAGCCTGGGGAGTTCTCTTAGCTTCTACAATGAAGACAGGGTTTAAATTCATGAATTCTCCTTAAATATTTAAGTAGGATAAAAAGCATCGGTTAATGATAAAACTAATTAAAAGATTTTTGCAATAAAAACCCCCCTATTAAATGCTTACAGTAAAAATAAATTTCTTTTAAGGGTGATCACAATCCATTTTTATTTTATAATAACTTTAATACTAACTTTTTTAGATTAAAGGATTGATCTGATGAATTTTTACTCCGACGAAAAAGAATGGCAATGGCTTTTTAAATCGGCCATAGACTGGAAAACCATTATCCCCCTTTACTTTCCAACTTTTCCCACAGAAGAAGGCTTAAACTCTCCCGAAGAGGTTATTGCATTCTTAGAAGAGCTGTTATCTCAAACTGGTGAATGGACTGCCAATGCAGTTTGCAATCGTGCCAAGGAAATGGATAAACATCACGCCGGTCATGTGGAAAACGGAAAAACCATCCCCAACGAATACTTAAATGCCTTATATCGGGAATGTGTTGAGCTTGGCGTCTTTGGCTTAAGTGTACCCAAAAAATACGGAGGGATGGCACTGCCTTTTGCCATGAACTTAACCTTATTCGCCCAGATTTCTCGGGCCTGCTTATCTTCTTGCACGCAAATTGCCTTTTTTACTTCCATCGCTGATATGTTAGATCGTTTTGGTCCAGCCGAGTTCAAGGACAAATATATACCACAAATTATAAGCGGTGAAATCTCAGGAGCAATGTGCCTGACCGAACCCGGAGCTGGAAGTGACGTAGGGGCCATTCGTACCTCCGCTATATTGCAAGAAAACGGTACCTATAGAATAAGTGGAACTAAAGCCTTTATCACCAATGGTGGTGGAGGCCTGGGGTATGTTTTAGCACGGATCAAAGGGGAACCTGAAGGCTTAGAAGGGATTTCTATGTTCTTTGTTGAACAGGACATCGTAGGAGAAAATGGAGAAAAAATCCAAAATTACAAAGTTACTAAAAATGAAGATAAAATGGGACTCCATGGCTCCTTTACTTGCGAAATCGTATATGAAAACTCTTTAGGATATCTAGTTGGTGAAAAAAATATGGGTTTTCAATATATGCTTCATTTAATGAACGAAGCCAGACTGGCCGTAGCACTTCAGGCCCTTGGTACCATCGAAGGATCACTCCATTATGCCAAAGCATATGCTGAGGAAAGAATTCAATTTGGTGTTCCTTTGGTGGAGCTCCCCCTTTACCGAAGAAATTTACAAGACTATGAGACTGAAAGGGATGCGCTTCGCGCATTAATCGTAGATACCATTAGCCATTATGATATTTTTCAAAAACTGGATCAAATGCAAAAAGATGGTAAAGAATTATCTAAGGAAGATAAAAAATTATTGAAAGATGCTTACCTATGGACCAGAAAGAGAACTCCTCTCGTTAAGTACTATGCGTGTGAAGCAGCCACCAATTTATCTCAGCGGGCCATTCAGATGCTGGGTGGATATGGATTTATGGAAGAGTATTCGGTGGGGAGATATCATCGTGACAGTTTTGCTCCCCTTCTTTACGAAGGCACCAGTCAAGTGCAAGCGCTTATGGCATTAAAAGATATAGTCAAGTACGCGATCAAAGATCCCAGCCGGTTTTTTGCTAATATTTTCTTTAAACATCCAATTGGCGCCATCATCAACAAAGAAAGCGAAACAACCAAAAGATATACCACCTATCACTACATTTTTAAAAAACGCTTTATTAAATTGCTTATCAAATGTTTAAAACCACAAATGGGAAAAATATTTAATCCTAAAGCGTGGATGGAAATGGAAAGAGTTAATATCCTCATGGCCCACGCAGAAACAGTCTGCCAGGCTTTAAGTTATATGGAAACTCTCCGAGTGCTTTGCTATCATGCCAACAAAGATGAACAAAGACGCACCCTTTTTGTGAGATATGAAAAGTTGATTGCCCCAAGGTTGGAAGCTATTTATAAAGATTGGTCCATGGAAGTGGAATAAAAAAAGGGAGGTTTTAAAGCCTCCCTCATTGTAAGTTGTAATAAATCCGACAGGAAAAGGATATCAGATTTATTAAGACGACGTTAATATCCAGGGATATTATAGTCAATAGTCCTATGTTAGTCGGGTATTTCTTAAACCTTTGAAAATTCAAAAATATATAGAATAATTTTTTATATATTTCTACGACTCATCAGGTTGGCGCGGCGAATCTAAGAGTTTTTGTTTAATTTAAAAAACTGACCTCGCCACAATAAGTGCGACATCTTCAATCGGAAGTTCCTTAGTTTGATCGCAATCACCCTTTTTAGAATTAAAATTAGTCCAACAATAAAAGCATGCGGTCGAAAGTCTTTGGGCATCCATCGAGGCAATATCTTTCATTCTATTTTTGCATAGATCCTCTCCTTCAGGGAGCTCATACCACATATTTCCACCACCCATGCCACAGCAAAGTGATGTATCTTTTGATCTTGGCATTTCTCTTAATTTAAGACCCGGAATAGCATTTAAAACCTCACGAACAGGTTCGTATCCGCCGTGATGTCTACCAAGATAGCAGGGATCATGATAGGTAATCTCCTCATTGATGGGATTATTTGGTGTCAATTTTCCAAGCTTAATTAAATCACTTAGTAGTTCGGTATGATGAACTACTTCGAAATTAAATTCTTTATCAATTTTTTTATATTCTTTACCTATCGTGTGCAACCCATGCGGACATGTCACAACAATCTTTTTAAATTTATAGCTCTTGAAAATTTCGATATTAGCTAAAGCCAGTTCATAAAAAGAATATTCATCCCCTACTCTTCGTACAACATCTCCGCAACACTTTTCACTTTCACCAAGAACGGCAAAGCTAACATCTGCTTTTTTCAAAAGTTCACAGAAGGTTTTAGTTACTTTTTGGGCATCCGTATCATAAGATCCAGCGCAACCTACATAATAGAGATATTCAACTTCTACATTTGGATCCGCCACTGGAATATTTTGTCCGTCCGCCCATCTAAAGCGTTCACTTTCTCCAATACCCCATGGGTTTGAATTCACTTTTATATTATTTATAGTGTTAGCAGCATCTGGATGAACTTCAGCCAAAGTTAAAACCTTATAGCGCTTAAGTTCCATGATAAGTTTGACATGCTCAATCTGAACGGGGCATTCCTCCATGCAAGCGCCACAGGTAGTACAAGCATCTAGTTCGTTAAATTCATAAAGTGGAAGCTCTCCCCAAATCTCACAATCATCTACCCCGGCGTGTTTAAGCTTTAAAGCAGCATCTCTAAGTTTCGTAATAATTAATTTTGGATCAAGCTTTTTTCCTGCTAAATTTGCTGGGCATTTTTGCGTACATCTTCCACATTCAACGCAACTGAGTAAATCTAGCCGATTTTTCATAGTGGTTTCATTAAATTTTGCAAGGCCAAAGGTCTCAGCGTTTTCATTTTCAAAATTCATGGGTTCCAATATCGCTCCCAATTTTTGAGGAGTTAAAAAACTGTTAAGCGCGGCCATAAGAATATGGATAAATTTACTATACCCAAGCGAAGCAATAAAACCCATAGTCAGGAACATATGCACTATCCAAATCACCTGATGGATAAGCTTCCATTGGCCCATTTCCAAGTTAAACATGTTAAACACGTATGCACAAAAATAGCCAATAGGAGACCAATACATTTCATCCATTGGCATATTTGTACCAAGTATCCTGATTCCTTCCAGCCAAAAACCTGTTTTAACCACCAAAATTAAAAAAACGTACATAAGCAATTCTTGATTTGGTTTGGAAGATTTCAAGTAATCTGGCTTTTTTATATATCTTCTATAAAACGCAAACAAGATAGCTATAAGAATAAAAAGACCGGCCATATCCGCCATAAAAGAGATGACAATATAAACAAGACCTTTAAATATCTCAATTTTAAAATCCATGTGAATCATAACTAGAGTGGTAGCTATAACCAGAATTATAAAACCATAATAAATGGCACCATGAAAAAGTCCCACACTTTTAACTCTGGGTACTTTTCCTTGTAAAAATAAAACTTTAAAAACATCTATCCAGTTAAACTGGCCTCTATATAATTCTTTGAAATCTTTTTTATGGGTGACAAATTGGTACTTGGAATAAACTCCCTTTAAAAAAATTCCTACAGATATTATAAATGATAAATACATGCAATATATAAACCATGCCGGAACATTCCAGGCAATTTCGCGGGTCGCAGTTAAAAAACTGTCGCTCATTATTTGCTCCTTAAATAATATTTAGAAGTGATGGTTATTTGACAATACTTAATTGAATAAATCAAGTATTTTTTAAAAATCATCCTTATATCTTGCAGATAGGACGTTTGATTAATTCAAATATCATAAATTTTTTTTTGCCGATTAGCTAATTGGTATCAATGATTAGTTTTTATAAACCGATGAAAGAAAGTGTCATCTGTACTTTGGGGCCAAATAGGAGCTTTTATGAAAAAACAAATTCTTCATTCGTTAAACAGTTTACTGCTCATTTCGCTATTAACGTCTTGTACTTCTGGTTATAAATTTAAAACTCCCGAATCTATAGAAAACAAAATGGCCCGTTATAAAAACAAAAGTGATTATTTGGGAAGCACTCCTAAATTTCATGTTATGAATATGAACACTGAAAGCTTTAAAAGTAATCGATCCAGAACTCCTGCGTCCCACCTCATGAATCAAGCGGGCACTCAAATTCAAAATGAGCCGACCTCGACTAGCTATAAAAATACTTATTTCATGCTGTTACTTTCTCAATATGAAACCCTAACTGGACTGACTGGGAACTCTCAACAAATAATCGATGTATGCCCGGGATTTCATTCTACTATAGTTGAATTGCGCAACCATATTCGCCATAACGAAACTACTACAACTAATAATATTATTAATCTCAATTTTTCGTTAGACACCGCTGCTTGGAATGAAGAATATTTAGCGCTTTTCCCAGAGCTAATGTTGCCACTTTCTTTTGGGGAAAACCAACCAACCTTAGCCGATATAATAAAACAAAATAAAGTAGCTGATTTTAAGCAAGCTGAAAGTCTGGTCAAACAGGCCATTGACACTCATTCCATGAAATTATACAAGGAATTGGAATATTTATGTGAAAACGGAACAAGCTCTAATTATTATAAATTTGAAAATTTACTCTCCGGTATTGACCAAAAGAAAAACTTTATCCCTATCAAGCTACATGCTTCCATCTTATTTAAAACTACTATTTTCTCCAATATGATTCTTATCAATTCCTTATTATATCAAAAGGATCAAAGATCAATCGCCTCTTATGATTCATCAAACTCCAATACCAGCATCGTGGATCAACTCGATTTAGGCTGGATCAAAACTTATTTGAAAGAAATGAATAAAAGAAAATAAAAAGTGCCCTTTGGGTAGAGCTAAGAATTGGTCTAGCAACTACTAGCGATAAACATATAAGCGATAACGTGATGAATAGACCGCCAATATCCCGTTAGCTGCCGCCACATCACCAAATACTGATGAATTAACATGTCCTAGATGTTTGCTCTCGATGAGATCAAAAGTTTTAGAATTTAAAATACTGACATGGCCTCTGCTGGTCGTCACAACTAAATATTCTTTCCATAAAATTATGTTCGTTATACCGCCCACATTGAGATTAATTTTCTTAATAATCTCTAAATTTAAATCCGTTAATATAAGTTCTCCATCAAAAGTTCCAAATAGATATTTATCCCCTAATAATAGGGGCGGTCTGGATGGTGAAAAATCCCCTTGCCTTAAGACGGCTCCAGTGGATGCTTCTAACATATAAATCGGGCCTGCCAGCGAATTGATGTATAGACGGTTGTTTAATATCACGGGAGTGTTGTCTACATCCACAAACTTGGTACTGGTAGAAAGCTTCTTTTCCCATTGCAAGACACCATCTTCCAGAGAAATATTCACCAGATAACCATCTGCGAACCCAACATAAATTTTATTATTCCAAATTAATGGTTTAGACGATCTTTGTAAGGTGGTTAGATGAGGAACGGATCTTTTGTAGGCCCAAAATATTTTGCCAGTCTCAATGTCAAAGCTGGTAATCTGATAATTTCTAAGGTGAACAACCGCCATCCCGTTATGCACGACCACTTCTGATTCGATAGATGCCCCTAAGTCAACGGCATACTTTATTTTACCAGTTAAATAGTGCCTCGAGTATAAGCGACCAAGATTGGTCCCATAAACAATTTGATCCTTGTAAACCATGGGGGTCGCATGATATGCACCTTTGTCATTTTCTTTCCACAAAACTTTACCAGTTTGGGCATCATAAGCGATCATTTGTCCTTTTCCACTACCAACAAATAGCATTCCTGAATGCAGTAGTGGTGAACTTAAATTTATAGGGAGATTGCCCGAATCGTATTGTGGGTCAAGATTTTTACTCCAGGCATGTCTAAGTATTATCTTTTTATCAATTTGTGAATCATGTGATACTAAATTGAATTTCTCGCTCAAAGCACATGAACAAAATAGGACAACCAGCAGTGGTAAAAAAAATCTCATGTTTGGTATACTCCAACGTTATTTAGTTCATGTCGTTTAAATACAGTTTTGCAATTTTGGCAAAGTTCGAATCACTAAAATGATCCACTACATATTTGAAATTAATCATCGCATCTTCTTTTTTACCCATCTTTAAATAAATTCTTCCTAAATCAAGATAGACTTTGGATTCTAATAATTTTACCGATGAAGAATTCATTTTTTTCAAGTAAGTCACGGCATTTTCTAAATCATTGGAATCCTCATAAACGACCGCTAACCGATGATTGAGAAACCATGCCACGAAGGGATTACTACCTTTCAATTCGTTATGGGATTTTTCCAGAATTTCTTTCGCAAAATTAAGTTCTCCTCTCTCTATAAAAAGATCTGCGGACTGAATACTTAAGGTTAAAGTTCCACTATACGATCCCGTCACTTTAAGAAGGTTGGCAAACTTATCGACGTAATCCTTACCCTCAATCTTTTTTTCTTCCAATTGCTTGAAGGTATTTTTTTCAAAATCATAAACGACTTGAGACATCTCTTGTTGCTGTTTTTCTGACATATTACTAGTAACACCCCAAAGGATTACGCCCAGGAATATCGCAATAATCACGGAAATTACGAATACTTTGTTTCTCGCAACAAATTGCCCGATCTCTGTTCTATTTAACTCCTCGTCAACATAGCTCATCATTTTATTAGACATAGGTTCCCCTTGATATTCATCTTAAGTTTATTTATGCTGAATTTTATTTGACTTCACCACTAGTTGTCAAAAATACTTCACGATTGTATCCTATTATTTGGAAATGCCAAATAACCCCGTTTAACTAGGAAGGTATTATGTTTTTTAAAAAATACGTTTTTTTGATTCTTTTATCACTTATAACCTTATCCTCCGTAAGTTTTAGTACTGAAAAAGATGAACGCCTAGGACTTGGCACGACCAACCAACTGGCCACAGATCTTCCGGCCATATCCCTCAAACTGCAAAAATCACCATCCTTAGCGGTAGGAGCCCTGTTTGGATTTGACACCAATGAAAACACAGGCGGTTGGGGTGCTGGTTTAAAGTTTTATCGAAATTTTATTGATGAATCTCAATTAACTTTCTATGGTTCCATACTCGCCGCATTGTTAAATAAAAAACATGTCACTTCGAGTGGTGACTCTAAAACTGGGTTCCAACTGGACTTCACCATGGGAACGGAGTTTCATTTTACAGGGCTAGAAAGCCTAGGATTTAGTTTTGAATTCGGATTATCGTTTGAAAAGATCACCGATTTTGTCGTAAAAACCGTCGGTCATAGCTTTTTGACGGCAGGAGTTCACTTCTATTTTTAAATACAAGCAACTCAAATATGGTATCGACATCAAGCATAATTAGACGTTAAAATAATTATTAATGACAAAAAGATTATTAGTTTATTTAATCCTATTTCTGATACCTTGCGTTCCATCATATGCCCAATATGATGAAGGTGAAATGATTGAAGCTAACGTATTTGACGATGACCTCGATGTCGGTGGAGATATCTTTAGCGACTTCAACGAAGACTTGGAAACTGCTAAAGTCACAGAATTCGAACGCTATTATCGATATGGAAGATTTTTTTCGTTCAATTTAGGCTTAGGCGTTACCATGTTTGATGGCAATCGAGGTTATGCCTACGAAAATCAACTCCCCTCCTATTCACTCTCCTTTACTTTTTTTCAAAATTTCAGGGTAGCTTATGGTCTAGGAGTAGCCTTTTCCAAGCATCATATGTTTCTACCTGATCCAACTAGAGGACATACCCCTGCGGGAGGCTCGAACGGCCCGGGTTTTGTCGACGTGAGCATGCTGCGAACGTTTTTTTCTTCAAGGTACTATCTGGATACTGCCGATCTCGGTACTGCGATAACCTACTCCAACCCTTACGTAATCGGAAGGATTGAATATTGGTATTTAACGAATAAATTTATTGACCAAAGCGCAACCCCTGATGATAGTGGCGGTGGACTAGGTTTTGGTCTGGGATTTGGATTGGAATTTCCAATAAAACTTAAGGAATCCTTCCTAGGAGTTGAATTCCTTTTTCACACAGTCAATTTTCACGACAAATTCACTAACGCTTACCAGGCCCGCAATGATGGGGAATTTGGTTACGAAGATATGAGCGGTAACGCCTGGTCTACCACCATCAACTATATTATCTCTTGGTAGGTGAATCCTTCTTGGAAGGATGAGCTCTTTTTTCCAAATCACTACTAGTTCTAAAAATTAAATGAATGGGTGCATTTTTAAGATCAAAACTATCCCTAATGCCATTTTTTAAATACCGTTTGTAATTTTCCGGTATACCTTTTGATCTATTCGTAAATAGTAAAAAGGTAGGAGGGTTGGCCTTGATCATAGAAGAATATTTCACTTTTAATCGTTTACCACCGGTATTGGTGATCACGATTGAATTTTTATCCACCAATTCACTTATGGTTTGATTAACTGCACTAGTTGGTATTCTTTTATTTCTAATAAGTATAGTTTCCACCAATACCTTTTTAAATTTGCCGATGTGCTGTTTATATTTTGCCGACAATGGCACAATATCGCAAAACTCAAGCCACGGAATGTTATTTCTTAACTCATCAATCCACAGTTTCTTGTCTTTTGGCGTTTTTAATTTTTCACTAACCAGATCTATCTTGTTAATGGCCAAAATCACGGATTTCCCTTTTTCTAAAGCAATATCCACTAATCTTTGGTCTTGATGATTAATGCCTTTAACGGCATCAATTAAATAAACCACTACATCAGCATGAGTAATAGCACTGAGGGATCTATAAACTGATTGCTCTTCGACAAAATCGTCGATGGATTTTTGTCGTCTAATTCCGGCGGTATCAATTAAATGAATGGTTCTCCAATAATTGCCTTCGACTTTTTTCTCTTCTGGCATTGCTTCGGTTTTCTCGGTTAAATCCAATTGAGTTTCATCCACAAATACTTTTTCATAAATCTCTTGAGAGATATCTTTATCGCTGGAATGATTTTGTACATATTGGGAATTATTTTTTTGATAATCTTGATAGTCACTAATCAACTGATCAGTTTTCTCTCCCCAGCTCATTTTTTGATCCAACAAATTAGCTTCTTTATCAAAATATAAATCAAAAAAACCTTCAATGGGATCAACGGTAGTTCCCGGAATATCACTCACCAACGCCCGAGGCGCACCAATCAAACAATTAAGTAGAGTTGATTTGCCCGCATTAGGTCCTCCAACCAAGGCCACTTTGGAAACCACCTTTTCTCTGGGGGTAACCCCAATTTGCAATCTGGGCATATTAGATTCATTATTAAGTACTCTTTTTTCCAGTTCAATAACTTCTTGTTGAATCCTCATGGCCAGTTCATCAGTTCCTCTTTTATGGGCCGCTGAAATCATAAAAATATCATCAATGTCCACTCCCAACGTATAAAAATCCGCTTCATCTCCCATCTGTTTGTCTGAATCATATTTATTAATCACCAGCCAGAATTTCTTCTTTTTCATTCTCAGATAGTCAATGATACTTTTATCAATAGGAATAGGGCCTTCTCGCACATCCACCACAAACAACACCATATCGCTTTCATCAATAGCAAGCTTGGCGTGGTCAATCATGATATTGAAAAACTTAAAATTTCTTTTTTCTTTTTCAGTTTTGCTGGGCTCATTTATTTTTTCTAAATAAAATCCACCCGTATCTATCAAAATGACTTCTCGCGGAGACTCATGATTGATCAAATCAAATTTCGCAAAACCATAATGCCGGTCTCTAGTTACGCCGGGTAAATCGTGGGTAATATTTTTGCTATCTCGTTTAATCAATCTATTATAGACGGTACTTTTACCGACGTTTGGTCTACCTATAATTGAAACTACCATTGATCTTTCCATTTTACTTCCCCAGTCAAATTTTATCGACTTCTCCATACTCTGTTAGAATCGACTGCTCGATGCAATCCAATTGACTCCAGCACATAATTATTTTTAGACCAACCGGGGGTAACCTTGACATGCAAATTCAAGTTAACCTGGCAGCCCAACATTTCTTCAATTTTTGCTCTTGATTTGGTTCCAATTTCTTTAATAACCGCGCCTTGCTTACCCACCACAATCCCTCTTTGACTTGGGCGATTAACAATAATGGAGGCGGCAATATGTACGATTGGTTTGGCAAGCGTTTCATCCTCTCTGCCATCTTGAAACTCTTCTACCACCACCGCAATTTCGTAAGGCAGTTCTTCATTCAAAAGTAAAAAAGCTTGTTCTCTGATATATTCCGTTACAAAAAACCTTTCATTTTTATTGGAAACATCTCCATCTGGGTAAAGATGGTAGCCCGTCTTTGCTTCATCACAAATGGCACCAGTTAACAGGTGTATATTTTCTCCATTTTTTGAGCTAATTGAAAAATATTTTTCAATTTTAGGAATCAACTGTTTACCCGCATTGAAAATTTCCAAAAGCAATTCATCGCTTATTTTTACCAGATCGTTTTTAGTAAAAATAAGCCAGGTCTTATCCAACTCAAATTTCAAGGTTTCTTTAATTGAATTAAGCTGGGGCATAACATCACTAGTTAAATCAATTAATATAAAATTAAGGTCAACACCCTCACACCCCTCTCTAGCTTGTTCGTTTAATCGTTTATTGAACTCTTTATTACTTTTATGTATCCCGGGAGTATCTACTAACACCACTTCCGTTTTATCAATATTAAACACACAATGAAATTTGTTCCGAGTGGTTTGGGGTTTATGAGTTACTACCGACAACTCCGTTCCTATTAAATAATTAATCAATGAACTTTTGCCAGCATTTGGAACACCCAATACCGAAATCATAATTGATTTATTACTTGGATGCTGATGTTTTAATAACATGTTTATCTCCTTCTAAATAAAGCTTTTTCTTTAATACTTGGTAAGCCAACTCTCTTTCAATCTGTTTTTTAGCGGGTCCTATTCTGGTCAGAACGATTTTATTATCAATCATTAAATCAACTTTATACTGTCGATCTTCCGTCTCAATATTTTGATACTGTGGAAGTCCTTTTCCAAGCGCAACCGTCAACTCTTGCAATCTTGATTTAGGATCAAACTCATCGAGAGCATCATCGGTTATATAATCTGCCTTAAATTGTTCCTGATATAAATTCAAAATAGTCGAAAAAACTTTTTGGGCCCCTGCGAATCCAGAATCTTGAAAAATTCCTCCGATCAAAGACTCAAAGGCGTCGGATAGCACCGACGATTTTACATACCCCTTGGTATGTAATTCCCCCTTGCCCAGTAAAATAATGTGGGAAAGGTCTAATATGTTGGAAAGTAGAACTAATGAAAGTTCATTGACTAAAGCACTTCTCAGTTTAGATAACTTACCTTCTTGAAAACTTGGATAAGTTTTAATCAGTGAATCAGCTATAAGCAGATCGATGACTGCATCTCCTAGATATTCTAAGCGTTGATTGCTTTCTAACTTTAATTCTGGAAATTCATTAGTAAGCGAGGGGTGAGTAATCGACATTAAAAAAAGTTCAAAATTATTAAATTGATAATCAATTTTTTGTAGTAAATTTTTAGTGGATGAATGATTTAAAATAAAATCTAAAAGAACTTCTCGGGAACAATCCTTTTTATCCGTAATGAATTCAATAAATTCCACGGACAAAAATAAATCCCTTTTGTTTTGGTTACAGGTCGTCTTTTGCACTTTCGGCTCACATATATAAATTGTCTATTGACGCATGTATCAAATCTTTTAAGGAAAAACAAGGAAACTCTTTTCACTTGTATAATGTACGGGGTACTTGTATTATTCCTTGGCAAACCCTGTAAAAATTACTTGATTAGAGGAGCGGCTTTTTCCATGCTGGAAGATAAATTCGGACATTTTTTTGAATTAGAGCGAAAATTTGTGAGCAAACTGGATAAAGAAGGGCTAAGTCGAAACACCGTCAAAAACTACAAGACCGATTTAGACTGCTTTAATAAATTCCTCCGAGCTTCCCAGTCACCTTTTGATTTGAATAATTTAACCACCGATCTGGCACAAAAATACAACGATTTTCTAAACCAAAAACTAAATTCCGACAATTCCAAAAGACGACGCATTCAAACTCTTCGAATTTTTCTTGATTTTTTAGTAGGACAAAGCATTATTTTGACCAACCCCGTACGTAATCTTCAATCTTCTCCCAAATTTCTGGATATTCCAAGGCCTACCCCCTTTAGTGATATTAAAACTCTCTGGACTTATCTTCTCGAAGAAAAAGAAAGTAGTGACGAAATGATTAAGTTACTGGCCCAGAGAAATCAAATTATCTTACTATTGATCTTTGGTGCTGGCCTTAAGGTTTCTGATCTCTCTCATTTAAAAGAAAAACAAATTTTTATCGACGCCTCTCCTCGGGTCATGCTGACTCCTTTTAAAAGAGAACCCTATACTATTCCTCTTCCACCAATTTTTGCTTCTATTTTTTTAGAGTATGGTGAATCACTGAGCAACTTCAAAAAGAAATCCGGGCTTACCTTCGATGAATTACTCTTTAATGCCAACCCCTATCAAATCATCTCAGGCGGCTTATCCCCCAGAGGTCTTGAACTTATATTTGAAGAATTTAGAAAAAAACTAGTGCTTCAGCTTACTCCCAAATCTTTGCGCCAAGCCTGTATCTTTAAATGGCTCGCTCAAAATAAAAAAGATAACATCATCAAAGAGTGGATGGGGGTTTCATCTGCCTATAGCTTGAAGCTTTATAAAGATCATGCCACAAATAACCTCTATAGTGATCAATTTTTAGAAGAAATGTATCTCAACTTGAAACGCCGAAGAACTCCAACGATTTCCACTAATTTATTATAATTATTCCTTGGTTTACTGAAAACTCTCATCTAACTTATTTCGATAATCTCTAACACTTTCCGTTTCAGATTCTTTAGTCAGGGGTATATAATCTTGTGGTCTAGTTTCCACAGGTAGCCCCATATCCAAATCTGAGAACCAGCGATCCATGGTCTGATCTCTTTTTTCCACTAAATAAAAATCAAGATCCTTTTCTAACTGGTCAAGGTGGAATACCAGTTCTTTTTGCAAATTAAATTGTTCTTGCCTTTTCAGTTGCAAATTATCAATGGCTTCTTGTTTTTGTCTTTTAAGTCTAAGAATTTCTTTGTCATATTCTGCTGCCACGGAAACGCTTTTTTGATCAAATCCCCACAAGAAATCATTTACATTGTTAAGCTGGTTAAATAAATCTGATTTGCGCTCTAGCAACGTCTTGCGGTGAGCACTAGCTTGCCTTACTCTTTCACTTAAAACTTCAGACTTAAAGCGTAGCACAGAGCCTCGTCTGAAATATTCATTATTTGCCAGACAAGATGTAATATCTGCCACATAAATAACAAAATATTTCTCTTCAACACTTCTTACAAATCCTTGGCATCTCTTATTAACTTTGGTTTGATTGATGGTAAATTCCACCATGTCTCCAATGCGAAAGAGCCTGGTATTTTTGGTTCCTGACTCCACCTTGAAAATACGGGTAGTCTCGTCCCTATCAGTTACTCTCCCTTTAAAAAATGAGTAATCAAATGTAGGGTCATAAAATGAGTCTTTCGGAGGAACCAAATGCTCAGAAATATCAGCCTCTCGCGAGAAGGTTACCCCTTGGTATAAAAAACTGACGAATAAAAAAACCAGGACTTTTTTCATGCTTATATTATGAATCCAATTCATAGATATTTCGAGTTTAATTTTAAGTCGATATCTCTTTTCTAAACTTAAAAACCTTGGTATTAGCTTATAAACTGAAATCGAAGGAGTAAATAATGCAAATATTTATAGATACAGGCTCTTTGGAAGAAATTAAAGAAGCTGCCACTTTTGGAATTGTTGATGGTGTTACCACCAATCCTTCACTGATCGCAAAAACTGGTAAATCAAGAGATGAAATAATCAATGAAATTGTAAAGATAATTGATGGGCCAATTTCTGCCGAGGTTATATCAACTGATAGCCAGGGTATGATTGAAGAAGGGAAAATGCTTTCTAAAATTCATAAAAATGTCACTATTAAAGTTCCGATGACCATTGAGGGTATCAAAGCTTGTAAGTGGTTTTCAGACAATAAAATCAAGACCAACGTCACGCTAGTTTTTTCGTCAAATCAAGCTTTGCTGGCCGCTAAAGCTGGAGCGACTTACGTATCACCGTTTATCGGACGACTTGATGACATTGGACATGACGGCATGAATTTAATTGAGGAAATTAGACAGGTATTCGACAATTATGCATTTCCGACTCAAATTCTGGCTGCTTCCATTCGACATCCTGACCACGTCAGAGTGGCTTCTATGTTAGGTGCCGATGTTGCCACTATTCCTTTTGACGTCTTAAAAAAACTTTATAATCATGTTCTTACCGATAAGGGTGTAGAGGCTTTTTTAAAAGATTATAAAAAATCAATTAGTTAATATTTAAAAAATATCATCTACTTTTTCAAATATTAAAATATTTTAAGTCAATTTATTTGCTTGATTGCCGATCAGTTGTTGATGTTATTCGTCGATCAACCAGAGGCCCTAATGCCAAAATTGACTCTACTCCTTGTGATCTTAGCCGTATGTTGCGCCTGTCTTGAAATGGAATCCAAGCAAGCTAATCATTCTTCTAATTTACCATCAAGTGGCTATGAAAAGGCTAACATCAGGTGGAGTAATGATTTGGTCTCAACCAATAATCTTAATCTGAAGATATCATCAGATTTTTCTAATAACGAAAAAACTGACGTAGTTGAGATCATTAAAACATGGAATCAAGCGCACGAGGATTTATCATTTTTAAACGAAGCCCTTGAGGTGACTCCCAATCTCAATACAAATGATCTCAATGCTTATCGCGATAGCGTACAAGGTATATATAAATCCTATAGTTGGTTCGAAGAATTAAGCAGCTCTGCTTTAGGAGTTACCCAATTTTATGCTACGAGAAGAAATGTTGGAATGGATAATGAGTATTTGGAAATTCTCCATGCTGATATCATTCTTAATTATAAAGACTATAATTATGATTCTAGTGCCAAGAATTATTCGGGATATGACTTGTACTCCGTCATCCTGCATGAAATGGGGCATTTTTTAGGATTAAAACATACTCAACACGTAGAAGATGTTATGGCTCCTTATTTGGATACTGACGAACTTAAGCATACTTTAAGCGCCAACGACATTTATCTGCTTAACAGTCTCTATACCAAAACCATTTCTTCACTTTCAACAAAAAAAGCAATCTCTCCATCTTCAGTCACAAATAGTAATGATGAAATCATTCGTGGTATTATTGAATTGCTTCCATGCGGTTGTCAGCATAGACGATTTGAAATAATAAAAGGGCCAATCTATTAAACTGGCCCTTCACCGTAAAACTTAAAATTAAAATTAAAAATTTATTTAACTTGATTAAAGATAGCTTTAAATCCGTTAAAATCTGTCGCAGCAATTTCCGCCAGCATCTTTCTATTGATATTGATGCCTTTATTTTTCAAAGCATGCATAAATTTAGAATAAGATGAATCTAGAATTCGAACAGCTGCTCCAATTCTAATAATCCAAAGTTTTCTCATATCACGCTTTAAGAGTCTTCTTGAAATATATGCATAATGAAGTGCTCTTTTAACAGTCTCAGCAGTCCAGCAGTAATGTCTACTTCTATCAAAGTGAAAACCTTTCGCCAGTTTTCTAACTTTGTTTCTTCTTCTTCTCGCTTTAAATCCTCTTCTAACTCGTGCCATTGTATATCTCCTTATGATTGCGAAAAACTAGGGGGCATTTTCATGCGCTTTTGGTCCCAGACTTCAGCAAATTTATAATACTCTCTACTTGTAAGGAATAAGCATTTTTACTCTTACTTCATCAGCCACATGAACTAAGCCAGCTTTTCCCAGATTTTTTTTCATCTTATGTGCTTTCTTAGTTAGTATATGACGAAGTCCTTGCTTTCTTCTCTTAATTCGACCAGTTCCTGTCACAGAAAATCTCTTCGCAGCCGCTCTTTTAGTTTTCATTTTTGGCATCTTGTGCTCCTTAATGATTATCAATAATCCAACATGTAGTATCGCTTTTGAAACCCAGTATTTCTACCAGCTTATCATTGCCTTGTAAATACTTATTACAATACTTCACTTTTGGTTTCTTTCAATTTCTGCAATTCGCCAATTTTTTTCTTGTCTGGGGCAACAATCGTTATAATTCTATTTCCCAATTTTTTGGGTTCAGATTCAATTAATCCACCAAATTCTATTACTTTAGTAATAATGTCGTGGAATTTGACCATTCCCTGATCCATATAGGCCATTTCTCGGCCTCTAAACTGCATAACCATCTTAACTTTGTCACCTTCAATAATAAATTGATTAATTTTTTTAAGTTTTACTCCTAAATCATGGGTCTCAATGTTCGGCCTAAACTGAATTTCTTTCAATTGAATAACAACTTGTTTTTTCTTTGCTTCTTGAACTTTCTTTTGTTGAATATATTTATATTTGCCATAATCCATTAACTTCACTACCGGAGGATTGGCAGTAGGTGCGATTAGAATGAGATCAAGCCCTGTTTCATACGATAGTTGTCTGGCACGCTCCATGGAAACAACACCATATTGCTCCTCTCCTTCCGTCGCTAATCGGCATTCTTGAATTCTTATCTCATCATTTAATAATGGTCTGTCGATTTTTCCTAACCCTTTGCGTTCTTTAATAATTGCCTCCAAATGAAAAATGTTTGTAATACTGCCTATTTAAATACCCTAATTTATGCAAAAAAAAAAGATTTTTTCTAGGCGATCTTGGAAAGATTACACTATGAATGAATAAGTGTCATCAATTCTTGTCTAGTTGATACTTGATCTAGAAAACATCCGTTAAGTGATGAAGTGACCATTATCGAGTTTTGTTTTTCCACTCCCCGACTGGTCATGCAAAAATGCTGAGCCTCGATAATACAGGCTGCCCCCTTCGCTTCTAACCTTTGCATAAGGGATTCCGTAACTTGGTTACCAATTCTCTCTTGAATTTGTAATCTTCGTGAAAAGTGCTCAAGTAACCTTGCTAGTTTCGAGATACCCACAACTTTTTTGTTTGGAATATAAGCAATATGGGCCTTGCCAAAAAAAGGCAATAGATGATGCTCACAGGTAGAATAAAATTCAATGTTCTTAAGAAGAATAATTTGGTTATAGGGAATCACATTATCTTCTTTAAATGTTTTGAAACAATCATCTAAATTTGAATTATAACCACCATAGAGTTTATCCCATGATTTGATAACTCTTCTGGGTGTTTCTTGCAAACCCTCCCTATGCGGGTTTTCTCCCAGGTATTCAAACATACTCCCGATTAATTTTTTTATTTTATCACTATCACCGCTAAAACCTATATCCATTCTAAACACCTCTAATATTAAAACTTAATTGATCAAGAAGAAGGTTTTCCCAGCTTAAAAGCATTGTGTCAAACGCCTCTGTATCTTTTATATGATAAACCCCATTTTCCATTATCAAATATTTTTGGTGGGTAAAATATTGCATACTATTTTTCATCACTGGCATGGAAAAACTTTCAGAAAAAGTAATAACTCGATTAATTCCTCTTTGCCAACTATAGACTTCCTTAGATTTTTTCCAATAATCTTCTAATTTAAATTCTGCCATTTCAGTATGCAAAGCTTTAATGGTTAGGGCCGATATATAATAAGCCTCATGAATATACATCATAGATTTAGAAAAAATTCCAATTTTCATTATAACATTATAAAAATCCCGGGCCGAAAGGGTTAAGACTTCATCATAACTGGTTAATGCTTTACCCGTACACCACTCAATCAGAGCTTTTGCCTCAAGTACAAATTCTTTCACAGTGGGAAGGTAAAACTCATACTTCATATGTTTTCTCTGTGATAACAAAAATCTTCTAAGACCTGAAACATCAGTGATCGAACCATTAAATAAATTAATCCAAGCAATATTTAAAATCCAGGGGGTGAGGAAATGATGAAGGATACTATTTTTAAAATAAAGCATTTCTTTTCTACAATTTACATTAACGGCATAAAAAACATGACCTAAGTTTTCTTCGCCAATGACATCAAATTTTTTATTATTCAAAAATAAATCAATTGAATCTTCCAAGGTTCTTTCTAATTTGGCTTCTCGCAAGGTATCCACGATTGGGATATTAAAAACTTCACAGTAATGGACAATGGATTTTGCCTTGGCAAAGATCTCATCCCATTTCAGCGCACCAGTTGGTTCATCAAGCATAATTAATGCTAAAAGCGAAGAAGGTGTTACCAAAATATTATTGCCCACTTCTCTAAAACAGTTGAATGCCAGAGTCTGGATATTTTTTTTAGAATTTTCCAAATGAGGTGGGTCAACCGGCTGACCAAGTCTGATATGAACACTCCCCATTCTATAGGCAAAAATTTTAAAAATTTTAAAGAGTCTAAAAAAGCTCTCTTTATGTTTTTTAGCTCCATCTAATTCTCGAGCGAGAGAACTAGTTTCAGGGACATATTCATGAACAATACTTACCGGGATAAATTTCAGTGGTTTTTGGTGATCACTGCTTAAGGCATCATGGGCCTCCAAAAGCATTTGATAGAGACCATATCTAGGTGACATAAGCTTACCTGACCGACTCCGACCACCTTCAAAGAAAAACTCAATTGGATAGCCCTTATATAGCAAAAAATAAAGATAAGCTTCCAAAGTCAATTTATATAAAATATCGCTACCAAAACTTCTACGAATAAAAAAGCAGCCACACCAGCGAAACAATGTTCCCAGTAGTGGGATATTGAGGTTAATTCCTCCTGCCACAAATACCGGAAACTTAAATTTTTTATAAATAATATAATTTAAGGCCACATAATCAGCATGAGATTGATGATTAGGAACTAGGACGACATGGTTGTTGGAAACAAGCTTTTCAAGATCATAATCAACCACGGTGTCGATGTTAATACCTTCATAAAGATGAATGAAGGTGGTATCTATAAAATGAACTAGTAAACGAGCAACCTTTTCAGAAAACTGAGCTTTGATCTCGTCAACAATTTTGATAACTTTTTCTTGTTCTTCAATCTTACCCCGAACGCGATCTTTTAATTTTGGATATGAAAGAACTATTTCATATATTTCTTTCATAATTACAACCGATGTTATTTAAGTCCATGAGGTCTTGACTCATGGGCCCCTGCTAATGTCATTTCCATGAATAAAGAATTTTCATACATATCCGAAATATTCTCACATCCCATATAAGTCATCCCGGACCTTATTCCACCAATGAGTTCCCATACCACATCTTTCACACTACCTTTACATGGTATATAAGTCGATTCACCTTCAGCTGCCATCCCTTTGGGTAGTTCACCTCTCCAAGAAATTTGCGCACTTTTACTGGCCATTCCCCGATAAAGCTTCATTCCTTTTTTGATTTCTCCGGGTGTTTCAAGCGTTCCTGATAAAAGTGATCCAAGCATGACTGAGTCTGCTCCACACGCCAAAGCTTTAATAATATCTCCCGAGTTGGTTATTCCACCATCGGCAATCACCGGAACACCGTATTGGCGAGCTTTCTCAACGGATAGACTTATCGCGGTTAACTGAGGTACACCATGTCCGGTTATTATACGGGTCGTGCACATAGAGCCAGGGCCAATGCCAACTTTGACTGCATCCGCGCCATGGTCAATCATTCGAGTTACCCCATCGCCCGTGGCCACATTTCCAGTTATCACATCTATTTGGGGATAATTTTTTTTAACGTAATCTAGAGTTTCCATAAGCATAATGGAATCACCATGTGCAATATCAATTGTGAGTATTAAAGCACCAGCTTCAACTAATAGATCTGCTCTTTTTTTACCATCTTCTTTAACTCCGATAGAGGCACACACGGGAGTATTTATTTTTTTTTCTTTTTGTGCTTTTAATACATTTTTAATGATTTCTACTTGTTCTTCTGGATTCATAAACCGGTGTAAAATACCAATTCCGCCAAGTTCTGCCATGGCAATAAGCATATCAGTTTCAGTTATCGTGTCCATATTGGCTGAAATAACTGGAATATCGAGTGCATAATTCTTAGTAATTTTTGTTTTTAAATTTGGATATCTTCTGGATGAAATTTCAGAAAACCTGGGTACAAGCAAAACATCATTAAACGTCAGCCCTTTTTGTCGTCTTACAATATCTCTTGCTGAAAAAATTAACTCCATCAATCAAATCCTGGTTTAGTTTTCCAAATTCATATTAATTCTGCATAATGTCTGAGCAATGTTAAAAATATGCCCTCTGATTTTTCGCAACGAGATAACCATATCAGAATAGACCAGTACCGTTGAGGGGGACATAGATTTTGACTTAGACAGCTCTTCTAAGTATTTCTCTCTAACTTCCTGGGAAATTGCCTTTAATTCCTCTGAGATACCCGTAAACTTACTTAGATCCATTATCATTTGCTTTTCAAAACTGTTTAACATCAACTTGTAGTAATCCCAGACCCTATCATAAAATTCAACAAACTCTTTCCTAATCAGCCCTGAATCATGATTATCAGTGATCAGTCTATTTTTATAAATAGCCACTTTCTCCAGATAATCCGTTATACTTTCCAGTTCATCAATTATGCGTGAAAACCCTTGGGCTTCAAATGATTGACCGACAGTGAGTTTTTGCTCCATTATTTTACAAATATAAAAGATCAATTGATTTTGCACAACATCTGCGTCCTGCTCAATTTGCTTGAGTGTAGCAAGCTCTTTACTTAGATTTTTTTTATCATCAAACAAGTAATGTCGACATTGATCAAACATGAAATCAACATTTAAAGCGAACTTCTTGATTTCTTTATACGTTATGATCAAAGCATTGGATGGTAACATTTCATAATTAGCATTCGAAAAATCGTCAGGACTATCTTCTTTGTCATCAGAAAAAGAAATATTTTTCCGCAGTAAAATCGAAATGGGTTTTAAAAATATTAAGCTACAAGCACCCACGATAACATTGATCACCAAATATCCTGCAAAAAGCTGAAGACCAAATAATGCATAAAAATTATCCAGCGAATGCATGCGGGGTACGACACTTTCAATCAATCCCACCAGCTCATCTAAAAAGATGATGCTCACTACAGATACTAAAACATTGAAAATAAAATTAGCATAGGTCACAACTTTGATCTTGGATTTTGCTCCACCAATATGAATAGTACTATAGGAAAAACCGATGTTAGTGCCAATCACTAGACAAAGAGCTGTGGCCATATCCACAAAACCAGTTTTACCCATCACTACGGCAAGCAACAAAATTAAAATTGGTTTTTGAAACAAAATGGTAATAATTATTCCAAGCAACAAATAGAGCAGAATAAATAAATAATTGTAGTTATTGATCATTACACCAAATAATTCCAGGTTGGATCCTAGTGGCATAATAATGCTTAGAAATAATTGAATCGACCAAAAAATAATTCCGTATCCCATAATCATACGGCAAATACTTTTTAAATTAGCTTGATTGAACCATGAGGAAAAGAACATACCTCCGGCAATCATCAGCTGGGGGAAGAACCCCAGGTCAATAGACATGACTAGCACTACAATGCTTTGCCCCAGCAAGCCTCCCAAAAAAACAAAATTACCAAGAACTTTATCTGCCATGCGAATCGATACATATTTGGTCAAAACCTGATTGAAATGACTAATATTTTGAAACATAATCGACGTATTAAACCCCGAAAGAAAAGCATTCAATCTTTTTTTATTTGCAGTATTGGTAAGACGACCAAAGAGATCCCCTGATAAAAAATAAAAGGTATCAGCTACCAATCCCAGCCCCCAACATAGCACGGCAAAACTTCCCAAGAAGTAAGGTAATAGTTTCATCTCACTTAGCATCATTTTTAATCCTTCTAAACATGTTTTTTCTTATTAACATTTCAGATAAATTAATACAATTGATAAGTTTTTTAAGATCTCTTTTGATTATTATGTTATCTTGCTTATACTAAAAGTTATTGTTGACAAGTATCTTTTTTTTTTGTTGAAATCTAAAGTTACTTCAGGATCAAAAATGCTAAGTTGTCTAAATATCTACAATATGCCCCCGGTTGAATTACCTCGAAACGTATTTGAAGGTTTTTTTACCATCACTACCTGCCAAAGAACCCTGATCGTCGGTTTGGAGGACATTAAACACCACATGGGCCCTAACGTTATGCATATTAAAGGCAGCGAAGCCTATGGATACCTGCTAGAAACCATTACTGGTCTTAAAAGCCAGGTGCTTGCAGAAAGTGAAATAGTCTGCCAATTTAAAAGTGCTTTCAAATCCTATTTAGAAACCACCAAAAGAGATGGTCGCCTTATCACTATTTTGGAAAAATTATTCAAAGACAATAAGGACATTCGAAGTTTATTTTTAAAAAATATTGGTCAGCAATCATACACTGGAATCAGCAAAAAGATTTTACTCAATAAATCCTCCTACAACGAGGTTCTAATTTTAGGCTCCGGAACCTTGGCCCAAGCGTTAATTAAACTGCTTTCTAAAAAATTTAAAATATTTTTAAGCGCTAGAAACCTGCAAAAAGTTGATGAACTGAAAAGACAGTTTCATTTTCAACAAATTCCTTGGCCGATGATTGAAGAATTTAAAAAAATTCCCAATATACTGTCCACCATCGGAGCGTATAAAACTTACTTTGACGATTCCTTTTTTATTGATTGGAACAACATTCATCATGCCAAAGGAATTTTTATTGATTTAGGTTCCCCTTCCACGATCCAAACCAGTCTCATGATCAACGATGGCGTCTACAGACTGTTTAATATTTTTAATGAGTGCAAAGCCTTGAGTCAGGAAAAAGAACTCCAAATTATCAACGCCAAAAATGCAATCAAAGATATAGTAGATAAAAGAATGAAATATTTTGACATATCCCTACTTAATAACAATAAGGAATTTCTTCTTGGTTTATAAAATCGGAAGCCGCAAGAGTTTGCTTGCTAAAACTCAAAGCGAACAAATCAAAACCATCCTAGAGACTCAAACGACCTCTTCGTTTGAAATGGTTTTTATTACCACTCAAGGCGATCAGGACCAACATACTCCTTTGTGGCAGATGGAAATCAATAATATATTTACCCGTGAACTTGATCATGCTTTAGTTGATAAGCAAACCGATCTTAACATTCACTCATTTAAGGATCTTGGTTTACAAAGACCTCCAGCGCTCACCATTGGAGCACTCACAAAAAGATCTCTTCCTCATGATATCCTACTTATCAAAAATCAAACGATCAAAGACCTATTTAATAATAAATTACCTTCGCTTAAAATTGGCACCAGTTCTCCACGCCGCACCAGCAATATCAACCGACATCTCAAAAACCTTCTATCCTACCAAGGTAAATTAAGCGTTTCCTCTCTCCGGGGCAATGTCAATTCACGAATCGAAAAACTTCAAAATGGTGAATTTGACTGTATCATCCTAGCAATGGCAGGGCTGGAACGATTGGCCATGGATACTAGTGCCCGTAAACAACTTACATTGCTTTTAAGAGATCTTAATTTTCTTATTTTACCAATCTCTCTTTTTCCCGGAGCAGCCGGCCAAGGAACCCTAGCTGTCGAAATCAGGCAATCCAGTGAGAAACATCTTTCGCCAATCTTGGCCAGCATTCATGATCCCGCCAGCGCTTTAGAAGTCACCAAAGAAAGAGAAGCCTTTGCTCATTATGGGGGTGGTTGTCATTTACCGGTTGGTATTTTTGTAAAAAAATTTGAAAAAAGCTTTATTCATTGTCATCAAGGTTTTCATCAAGACCAAGAAATCAATATTCTAAAATTAGATATGGAAAGAAATAGACCAATAAACTCTCCATATATCTTTATCGGACAAACTCGTGAGGGCCAAACGCCTGCTCTTAAGAACCGGGAATTTATATTCAATCGCTTATTAAGTTACCAAACTATCCCGTACAACGGCTCCTTAAATAACAATATTGTTATAACTTCCAATAACGTTTTAAGTGCTATTAACTTTGAAAAATTTGATCCCACCACCCTTTGGACTTCGGGACTGCACTCTATGCAAACGATGTTTAAAAGAAAGTGTTGGGTCAATGGCACAGGGGATTTTCTAGGAGAAGAAGGACTCCTCGACTTTAAAAATTCCCTTTTTGTAAATATTTTTCTAAAAGATTTAGCATGGTCGTATCTAACCAATGATGAATCGAAATCAACTCTTGGACCATCTATTCCAACTTACACGAGAATTACCAATACCGTCTCTACTCAATATCTTGAACAAATAGAGAAAACTCAAATTTTTTACTGGATGAGTTTTTATCAATATGAGGCTTATCTAAAAATAGCCCCAGGAATTGCCTCTAAGTGCCACTGCTGTGGTATGGGAAAAACATATAAACACTTTAAAGAAAGAAATATTCCTGCTATACCATTTATTAACTTGAATGAATTTTACCAATGGCTGGATGAAAAATAAGGAGAACACCAATGTGGGAACATGTAGAGCTTTTTGATATATCCAAAGACCTCGTACCTGGTGGGGTTCATTCGCCGGTTCGAAGCTTCAAGGGTCTCAAATCTACTCCGCGATTTATTGAATCGGCTGAAGGTGCTTACTTACAAGACGTTGAAAAAAAAACCTATATTGATTTTTGCATGAGTTTTGGACCTTTAATATTAGGTCATAAGGATGAAGATGTTAAAGAGGAAGCAATGTGTGCTCTTAACAAAGGTTGGACTTATGGTGCCTGTGAACCCTACTCATTAGAACTTGCTGAATTTATCGTTGATAATATCTCCTTCATTGAGCAAATTAGGTTTGTTAATTCTGGTACTGAAGCCGTCATGACAGCCATTAGGTTGGCCCGGGCCCATACGGAACGTGATAAAATAATTAAATTCAATGGATGCTACCACGGTCACACTGACTCTATGTTAATCAAAGCTGGTTCGGGAGTCCAAAATATTTCAGAGACTTCTTCTAAGGGTATACCACAATCCATCGCTAACGATACCATCGTGTTTGAACTGGGAGATGAAGAGCAAATTAAAACGTATATGAAAAAACACGGTAAAGAAGTTGCCGCTATTATCATTGAACCACTTCCTGCAAACTGTGGATTATTACCACAAAAAAAGGAGTTCCTAACCTTTTTGAGGGAGGAAACCACCAAATACAACGCACTTTTGATCTTTGATGAAGTCATCACCGGTTTTAGAGTTGCTTTTGGTGGTATGAGCGCTAAGCTTGGGATTATTCCTGACTTAGTCACCTATGGTAAAATAATTGGAGGAGGCTTTCCGGTAGGTGCGGTAGCCGGACCTAAAAAGATCATGCTTAATCTTGCGCCGGTGGGTAACGTCTATCAGGCAGGAACTTTATCTGCCAATCCAGTCGCTATGGTGGCGGGACTTAAAACCCTCCAAAAGCTAGAACCTAGTGCTTACGATCAACTTAGCAAATATTCCGCCAATATCACCACCATCTTGAATCAATGGCTGCAAAAATACCAAAACGGTCGATACAAAATGTTTTCCATTGTTAGGGAAGATTCCCTGTTTTGGATCACTCCCAAAGAAAATATTACCCGGGCCTGCGATATTCCAAGCGACCTAAGCGAAGAGTTCAGTCCGTTATTTGAAAGCATGTTAGCACACGGAATCTATCTGGCGCCTAGCGCCTACGAAATAGGCTTTATTTCCCTGGCCCACAATAACAGTGTTTGCAATCAACTTAGCAAAAGACTTTGGAATAACTAATGGGACTTTTTGAAAATAGAAACACCCAACTTCCGCTTTGGTTTATGAGACAGGCCGGCAGATATCATAAACACTATCAAAAATTTAAAACACAATATAGTTTTGAAACATTATGTAAAACCCCTGAACTTGCCTGCGAAGTAACCCTCGGTCCAGTCAATGATTTTAATTTTGATGCCGCTATCCTTTTTTCAGATATCCTTTTTCCCTTGGAAAGACTGGGTATGGGGCTTACCTTTGATCCTGCTCCAACACTTTCCAAAAAAATTTTAAATGCTCATGATGTTAATTTACTTCAACCAATTTCCTCACCAGATGAGTTTTATCTTTTTCAAAAAAAAGCACTCACTCTCATTAAAGAAAAATTATCCCCCAATAAGACCCTGATTGGTTTTGTAGGAGCTCCTTTTACTCTTTATACTTATGCCTGCGAGGGTAGTCACTCTGGAAATCTAATTAACGCCAAAGCTGGGTTATATAATGGTACTTTTAAAGCTTTTTCAAAACTTATTATAAGTGAGCTTTTGG
The DNA here is from genome assembly GCA_001769975.1 of Bdellovibrionales bacterium RIFOXYA1_FULL_36_14. Classification (GTDB taxonomy): domain Bacteria; phylum Bdellovibrionota; class Bacteriovoracia; order Bacteriovoracales; family Bacteriovoracaceae; genus XYC1-FULL-37-79. Next base: position 47,985 of record MEPW01000050.1, read on the forward strand.
CAAATATGTCGGTTCAAGCAACTGCACCCCTTGATGCGATGGCCATTTTTGATACTGCAGCTGGAGAATTATCTTTACAAGATTATGAACGCTTTATTATCCCCATGAATAAACAACTCACCAAAAGTTTTAAAGAATTTTTTCCATACGTAAAAATCATTTATTACTCCAAACACACTAACCTCGATTACCTCAAAAAAATTAATGATAATAATATTGATGTGCTGGGGATCGATTGGAGAATCAACATGGCCGATGCACTAAATGAATTTGCATCACAATATTACGTACAAGGAAACATCGACCCAACTTGGCTAACTCTATCCCAAGAACATTTGAAAAGTAATCTTGATATATACATGAATCGCACTTTAAGAAAAACCACAAATTTACATAAGTGGATTTTTGGTTTAGGCCACGGAGTGCTTAAAGAAACACCTGAAGAAAATGTCAAATTCGTAAGCAATTATATTAAAAACTACCAGTTTTAATTATTAATTCGTAGATTCACGTACGCTTGGATCAACAACTTTACAATTTTCACAGGAAGGAATTTTTTTGGTAGCATTAGTTTTTTTACTCACTTGAGCAACCACTAAAAAGCTGCTTAGAACTAACCCTAAAAAAGCAAAAATCACTATTATCTTTTTCATCTAAGCCCCCTTTGCAATGCTGCTATTAATTTGTCGATATACCATTTTGAAGCCTGACAACTTTACAATTTATGCAATCAGGTGGACCTTTCGGAGAATCAGGGTTCGCTCGTTCTTTAGCAAAAACCAAAAAACTACTGGAAACTAACATCAAAAATATTCCTAAAATTATCAGTCTTTTCATTCAACCCTCTAAAAATAAAAATCATTAACTAAATTTCATTATTAATACTCAAGGAGCCCTTTTGCAATATTTTAGCCAAACTATATAGTAATTCTTACAATCGTTATTTTCGCAACTGTACAACAATACATTCAGCTCTGGGCGTTATCTTACATTAACCCAGAACCAGAGGTAGCATTTTGCCTTTTTAGCTATCCCTCTTGTGCACCTCGCAATGCTTCATTATTTACTTGCATCACTTTTGACATATACCATCATTTTGGTGATAATGCTTAAACCTCTAACCTAAGTAATTCTATGAAAAAAATATTTAGTTTTAAAATTCTTGCTCATAAAAAAGCCATCTTAACCCTACTCATTTTTCACTTCCTGCTTTATGCCTTTTTTGGCTGGTGGAAATCGGGAATCCCGAAATTCGAAATTAACCCAGGCGCCACCAGTAGCTCTAATAGCACTATCCATTTTGTAAAAACCTTAAATTCACTGATTCATAATGAGTTGGAGCATGGCTGGTTACCGAATGACTTTTTTCTCTCTCCAACCAAACTTTTAATAGATAATAGGCCTAATTTTCAAATTGGAGTATTAACTATAATTAGACATAGTGTCCGCGTTCTTCGTGACAACTTAAGCCGACAAAGAACTACCGATGAGATAAACCCTTTTGTTAATAAAGCTTTTTCCTATATAAGCAACGATTACGAAAAATTACTACTGCCAAGTTTTGAAAGCCGGATGCATGAGACCATTGATCATCTGGATATTTTTTTAAAAAATTATGAAGCTAATTTAACTAATGCCAACTATTATCCGAGAAGTGACAACTTAATCCAGGTTTTTGATCAATATATTTCAGAACTTGGAAGTCTTAATAATAAACTACTCTCCGGTGATACCAGTTATTTTTCCAGTGATGATTTATTTTATCTGGTCAAAGGCACTAATTATGCCCTGTACTCTGTTTTGCACGCTATCTTGAAAGATTTCAAAACTGTTTTAGAAGAAAAGAAATGTATGCCACTGATGCAAGAAACCATCTCCCGCATAAAACAAAGTGATTTCGATCCAATTATCGTAGTAAGCGGAGATAACGAAAGTCTACTGGCCAACCACTTAATTCAACTGGCCGGTATTACTTCCGATGTAAGGCAGAAACTTAAATCACTAAATGTAATGTTGGATAAAAATTAGTTTTAATTTTAAAAAAATCTAAATTCTATCTCTTATAGCATTATATTCATTAAGCATAATCTGCAAATCTTCTCTAGAAAGCGCTGCACCCTCTGCCGTTTTCTCTTCTAAAAATCTTTTGGGAAGAGTATCGGTTTCTGGACCAAGTCCTTCTCGATGATTAAACTTTCTAGTCATCTGGGTGATGTTGTTGGCAATATCTTGCAACTCTTCCTTAGTATATTTAAACCCCATAGTCCCTTCAATTAGCATGGCAAGCTCATTCCACAAAATAAAATCACGGTAAAAACGACACAGAATCATACTATCAAAAAGGGCGGCCCGATCTTCATAATCAATATGTAAAAGTGCCTTTCCTTGAATTTGATTGGGACTCATTTGTCCTGAGAGCTCAGCTTTATAAAAAGTTCCTCTTAAATGACATGCTCCTCTTGGAGAGGTGGCATAAGATAATCCCATCCCTTTTAGAACTCTTGGATCAAATCCGCCGGGTTCCAGTCCTTTTACATGTATCGCAATATCTTCCAGGCCAAGTTTTTCGCTGGCCGGTTTAATTCCATCAGCTAAAATATTTCCAAAACCTTCACGGTTGGCTATCATGTTAAAGAGTGTGGCAATTTTTTCTGGCTGATTATAATCAATCGCAAAATCGCTTTTACCTTTTTTATAAGCTTCGGTGGCAAAACCAGCCAGATTCCCCGCACTCATAGTATCGATTCCCAGCTTGTCACATAAATCATTAAGGTAAGCGACTTCTTCCAAGCTATCGAGTTCATTTAATCCACCAATCGCATAGATGGTTTCAAATTCCGGGCCTTCTAGTTCAAGTCCTTTGTGCTTGCCATGAAGAATTTTGGATTTCTTCGTACATTTTAAAAAGCAAGGAGGACAGGACATTGATTCAAGTTCAAAATTCTCTTGCATATGAATCGCAGAAATATTTTTCCATTTTTCGTGGTACCCTTTGCTCCAATATCTAGTAGGAAAGCATTTTTGCATATTAAGAACTTCTACTTGCATAGGAGTACCAAGTTTTTGATAGCGAGGAGTTACCGGGGATTCTTTTCCAATTTTACTTACTATCAGATTAAGCTGCTTTAACATTTCTTGATTATGCACCGGTGTTTTTTTATTGCCGCAAAAAACAATTCCTTTGATATTTTTTGAACCAAGTACTGCCCCCATTCCACCTCGTCCAATACTTCGATAAATATCAGACTTTATAGCTGCACAGGCCACTAGATTTTCACCAGCAGGACCGATGGTCATGGCACCAGATCCTGAGGGAGATTGTTCCAGCATATATTTTTCGGCTTCGTTGGTAAGCTTGCCTTTTAAATCTTTTGCGCTTTTGAATTCAACTTTATTTTCTTCTAAAACCAGATAGGTTAAATCCTTTGCTTTGCCTTTTAAAATAATGGCATCCACCCCAATACCTTTAATTTTAGGTGCCAGATTTCCTCCGCAATAACTTTCTCCATATCCATTAGTAGCTGGACTTTTAGAAATTACCGCATATCGATTTTGTCCCCACACATTGGTAGTGGTAGCAGGTCCTGTGACAATAATAAAAAGATTATCCGGTGAGAGTGGATGAGTATTCTTTTTCAGTCTTTCCGTTAATAAATAAATACCAAGGCCTTTGCCCCCTAAATATTTCCGGTAAATATTTTCATCTAATTTTTCGTATTCACATTTTTGATTGCTTAAATCGATGGTTAGAATTTTTCCCCACATTCCCTTCATATAACCCTTCCTTTATTTTGTTTGGAAAGACTATCATAACAAAGAGAAAGTGCTTAGCCAATTAGCTTATAAATCCTCCAACCAAACTCCGGCGCCTGCTATCCATCCTAATTGCCCACCACACTTTTTAACAAATGATGTTTTGGGGGTTGGTTTTTCAGCACTGGGCTTGGTCCATTTATGATCAACCCATCCACCTTTAGCTTCACCTTTGGCCTTTTTATCAAACTCCACAAACAATAAAACACCATCAGGGTCCTTATTATCGGTTAAGGGTTGGCCATCCAATCTTGGTTTTATCGGGTGTACCACCATTATTAGATTAGAATCTTGAACCCAGACATAGTTTCCTTCACAAAACCTTAAATTTTTTTTGATGTAATCAATCGCTGTCTTTCCCTCTTTTTCTATTTTAGCACAAGCATCCCCCACCGCCTTTACAGCATCTTCTTTCTTACATTTGGTTTGAGCAAAAAGATTTATTGAACCAACCAATAGGCTAATAATTATCAATATACGGACCATAATATTCCTCCTTCATTAGAAACAGATCTCAATTTTAAGTATAAGATTGTTGTTAATAAACACAACTTTTAAAACATGAGTAACTCTTGTCCGTATAAACAAAATTCAAGAATTATTTGATGTTTACAGGCCACCTAAATGATGGCCTGTAAATTTATAAGAATAAGATTATTTTTCTTCTTGAGAAGCTGCGTATTCTTCTGCCAATTTGTTTTGTAGATCCCCAGGAACAGTTGCATATTCAGCAAATTCCAGACTAAACGCCGCCCGACCTTGAGTAATTGACTTGAGTGATGTGGAATACTTATACATTTCCGCTAAAGGAGCTTTCGCTTTAACTACTTGAAAATTGTTTTTTGAATCAATTCCCTGAATTACTGACCTCCGTCCTTGTAAATCACCCATAACATCACCAACTAAATCTTCCGGAACCAAGACTTCTACACTGCAAATGGGCTCTAAGAGTTTGGGTTTAGCTTTCAAGAAGGCATCTTTAAATGCCATTCTTCCTGCAATTTTAAATGCCATATCATTTGAGTCAACTGGATGCATTTTTCCATCATAAATAGCTACCGCCACATCACGGGCATACGATCCAGTAATAGGTCCCTCTTCCATCTTTTCCATAATCCCTTTTAAAATGGATGGAATATATCTAGCATCAATAACTCCACCTACAATACAATTGAAAAAGCATAGTTTTCCACCCCATGGTAGTTCTTGAATGTCTTTTGATCTAACATTGAGTCCTGCAGGGTTTGGCATATCTTCAAAATAAGGTAATACCCGCATATGTACCTCACCAAATTGACCAGCACCACCTGATTGTTTTTTATGCCTATAACTAGCATTAGCTTCCATTTGAATGGTTTCACGATATGGGATCCTAGGCTTAATATAACTAGTTTTAATTTTGTCAAAGTGATCAAGCTTCCATCTGCAAAGATCAAGTTGTAATTCGCCTTGTCCCTTTACAATTAATTGCTTTAATTCTTTCGAAAACTCCACGGTAAAAGTAGGATCTTCCTCAGCCATTTCCCGCAGAGATACCACCATTTTTTCAGAATCATTTTTACTTTCAGCCTCAATTGCCATTTCTATTCTGGGGCCTGGAAAATTGATCGGAGCAACTTCCAAATATGATCCCTTTTTGGCGAGAACATCATTAGTCTTTATAGATTTTAATTTAACCGCAGCCCCCATATCACCAGCTACGAGTGTGTCCACCGCTTGTCGGTTTTTCCCATCCATTACAAAAATCTGGTTAAGCTTTTCACCATCATTCGACCTGATATTAACCAGCTCAGATCCGGCATTTATTTTACCCGAAAGAACCTTAAAATAAGATACTTTTCCCAGGAACGGATCAATCAAAGTCTTATAGAAAAAAAGCACCGTTTCGTTGCTATCACTACATACAATGTCTTTTCCGTCTTTAGTTTTTTCCGGAGGAAGCTCAGAAGTAGATGGAGTAGTGGTGGCAATAAACTCAATTATTCTTTCCACTCCCATATTGTATTTAGCTGAGGCACAAAAGATTGGATATAAATCTTTATTTAATATGCCGGCTTTTAAACCATTGATAATTTGCTCTGGACTAAGTGTACCTTCTGCAAAATAAATTTCCATCAATTTTTCGTCTGACTCGGCAACCTTCTCAATAAATTCATTACGCATCTCTTCAGCTTTATCTTTCAAATTAGCTGGGATCTCTTTTTTCTCAGGCTTTGCTCCACCTTGAGTATAAACGTACATACACATTTCAACCAAATCGATAATCGAATTAAAATTTTCCCCCTCATTTACTGGAAATTGAAAGACTGTCGCTTTTAAACCAAATCTTTCTTTAAGAGTTTTTACCGCATGATCAAACTGACTTTTTGAATGATCCAATTGATTCATAATAAAGGCAAGTGGGCGACCAAGTCCTTCAATTTTATTCCAAAGGACTTCATGGGCAACTTCAAGTCCATGTTGAGCATTAACTGTCATTACACAAGTATCCATAACTCGAAGAGATGAAATAACTTCTCCCACAAAATCATCAATACCTGGGGCGTCGATTATATTAATTTTATAATCCTTCCAAACGGTATGAAGTGAAGTTGCACACACAGAGTTTCCTCTTTCATGCTCAATATCATGGTAATCTGATACAGTATTTTTCTCTTCAACACTTCCACATCTTTTAATTAATCCGCCCTGAAAATGCATAGTTTCTGCAAGTGTCGTTTTGCCTGACTTCGGGGGGCCAATTAAAATAATATTTTTGATAAACTTGTTGTCGCTATAAACCTTCATAAAACTCCCTTTATTTTAGATGCTTAACGATATTAAAATTTACAACATTTTTTAAAAAAACAAGTATTACCTATATAATAATGATGGGCAACCGAAAAATTTTTTTTTTAGAATTTTGATGACCAAAAGTATTCACCCATCACCCAAACAGCAAGTTCGCAGTCGCATTGCGACAATAAGTACTGACTTATTCTTAACATAAAAATTACTTATATTTAATTGAATGACTAATGGTTTCCTGATATTCTAAATTTAAGGAAGTCTTAGTAAACAAGGAGGTTCTTATTGTTTAAATCCAATCTGACACAAACTCTTTACCAACACTTCATTTCATCTCATTTAAATGAAAAATTTATGACCGAAGTAACTACCAACTCCATTCCATCCTTTGTTTACGTAGATGGGGTCCAGATAAAGCTTATGGCGGGATACTACAAAAAAAACATCTCCCGACAAAATACCCTCTACCCCACCAACACTAACCCTAAAGATCTTGAAATAGTTTTTTTTGATAATGACTGATTAAGACTTTAAATCTATTTGGCAAACGAGCGATTTAAAAGTTATAATCGCACATATGATTACTTACGTAGGAGGAATCAATGGATAATTTCACAGAAAGAAGGCAAACCAAAAGAATTAAAACCAATAAAAAGTTAAGAATCTATTCAAGCGTTTCAAGAGTCCCCTATACCGTCGATATTTCTGATATTTCTATGCGAGGTGCCTCAGTAAAAACTAAATTCCTCCCCACTCTCGATGAGGTTATTACTTTTGAAGCCATTGATAATTATGTACAACGACTTCACTTTGGCAATGCCAGGGTTCGCTGGGTCAAAGATTCTCAAAATATTGGTGATAGCGGCTTTGGTATCGAATTTGACGATGATTTTCCTCTCGAAGCTATAAACTAATCTAACACTTTTTTTAAAAAAACACCTTTCGTTAAAAATCAACAAATGTTCTATTGATTTTCTATAACTATCTGATATGGTTTGTGGGAAAAAAATTAACCAGATTTTGACATTAGTTTAATGGATTCTAAACATTACTAATAAGGGGTCGCAAGATGAAATATAAGCACTTAAATGTTAGACCAAAAGCGCTCGAAGCTTTAAAACACTACAACCTTCCAAAGGGCCCACTTGGTTTTGGTAAATACTCTACTCCCATTATGATCGTTTGTGATTATGCTGATGGGAAATGGGGTGAATTAAAGCTGGCACCCTTTGCTTTTCTAAATTTATTACCAACCGCAAAAGTTTTTCATTATGCACAAGAAGTATTTGAAGGCATGAAAGCCTATAGAGTTGATGGAAAAGGACCTTATCTTTTTAGGCCTGATAAAAATTTTGAACGATTTAATCTTTCCTGTAAACGAATGGCCATTCCTGAAATCCCCAGAGAATATTTCATGGAAGCCATTCAGGCGATCACCGCATATTCTGCAGAATTTATTCCTCAAAAAACGGGTGAATCCCTTTATCTACGACCATTCACTATCGCTACTGAAGAAAGCCTGGGCATTAAACCATCTGAGAAATATAAATTTGTTGTGGTAGCTTGTCCATCGGACGCATATTTTACCAAAGGTACGGTCCCGGTCATGATCGAAAGACAAGCAGCCCGCGCCGGAATGGGCGGCACCGGTAATGCTAAAACCGGTGGCAATTATGCAGCCAGTTTGATTTCAGCTATTGAGGCCAAAGAGAGAGGATATCTTATGACTCTTTGGCTTGACTCTCTAGAAAAAAGATATGTTGAAGAACTTTCTGGCATGAATTTCTTCTGTATCATTAACGGTGAACTTTGGACTCCGGCCTTGACCGAAACTATTTTGGTAGGAATCACTCGAGATTCTATCATCCATTTAGCAAAAGATATGGGGCTTAAAGTTCATGAAGAAAGAATTGATATTACCGAACTCATAACCAGTATCAAAAACAATGAGTGCACAGAAGCCTTTGCTTGCGGCACCGCCGCCATTATTTCTCCGATAGAGTGTCTTGGTGAAAATCATGGCACCAGATATACCTTCAGAGACCAAGGTGGCAATATTTCCTTGAAATTACGTCAACGTCTTCTTGATATTCAAGAAGGACGGTATCAAGCACCAGAAGGTTGGTTAGTAAAAGTCGACTTACCACAATTATAATTGCTTTTTTCCACCGAATAGAAGAAAATCTCTAAAAAATTCTGGAGGCTATGTGGACACAGATATTTTAAAACGAGCCCGCGATTGGGCCAGTAATAATTATTTTAGTAAAGAATCAAGACAAGAAATTCAAAAACTACTGGATCAAAACGACCATAAAGAACTAACCGAACGATTTTATAAATCGATGGAATTTGGAACTGGTGGTATAAGAGGAATTATCGGTGCCGGCCATAATCGTATGAACGTCTATAATGTGCGAAAAGCTACTCAGGCAATGAGTGATGTCTTAAATAAAACATTTGATCACCCCAGCGTTGCTATCAGCTACGATTCAAGAAATTATTCCTTTGAATTTGCCAAAGAAACTGCCTCGGTTTTTACAGCTAACAATATAAGAGTTTATCTTTATAAAAGACTCAACCCGGTGGCCCTTCTCTCGTTTGCGGTCAGACATTTTAATGCAAGCGCAGGAGTCATGATTACGGCCAGCCACAATCCACCAGAATATAATGGCTACAAAGCTTATTGGAATGATGGGGCCCAGGTTATTCCTCCATATGACCAAAATATCATTGATGCTTATAATGCTATTTATGATTATGCCTCTATCAAATCCATGAATTTTGAACAAGCACTCAAAAGCGAACTTATAAGATGGATTGAAGAAGATATTGAAAATATTTACTTTGAAAAAGTATTAGCTAAAACTATCCGACCGGAACTCATTAAAAAGAATGCAGATCTTTTAAAGGTCGTTTACACCCCCATTCACGGGACTGGATTAGTTCCATGTACCACCATCTTGCAAAAGTTGGGTTTTAAAAACGTTTTGGTAGTTAAAGAACAAACTACTTATGATGGAAATTTTCCTACCGTAAAAAGTCCCAATCCGGAAAATGCCGAAGCTCTTAAGATGGCCGTTGATTTATTAAATAGAGAAAACGCTGACTTTGCGATAGGTACCGATCCTGATGATGATCGCATAGGGGTGGCCATCAAACATCAAAACCAAATTCATTATCTGTCTGGCAATCAGCTGGGAACACTCATGCTCCACTATATTATAACCGGATTGTTAGACACAAAAAAAATGCCTTCCAAACCCTATATAGTAAAAACTATAGTCACCACAAGGCTGCAAGATAAGATTGCCCATCACTTTAACGTACACGTTGAAAATACGCTGACCGGCTTTAAGTGGATTTGTGGAAAAATGAAAGAGATTGAAGAAACCAAACAAGGCCAAACTTTTTTATTTGGCACAGAAGAATCTTTCGGTTTCTTAAATCACGATATGGTAAGAGACAAGGATGGGTGCGCGCCAGTTGCCCTACTTTGCGAAATGGCCCTCTATTATAAATTAAAAAATATGACTTTGATCGATGCCTTGGATGCAATTTATACAGAGTTTGGTTTTCATCATGAAGATTTACTCAATCTTAATTATCTGGGAAAAGAAGGATCGGAAAAAATTAAAAGAATTATGAAACTATTTAGAGAAAATACGCCGAAATCTTTTGCAGGTGAAAAACTTATTGCCTTAGAAGACTATAATATACCTCAAAAGATCTGCTTACAGACACATAAAATTACCAGTCTAAATATTCCTAAAAGTGATGTCCTGGGATTTTATTTTGCATCAGGCAATATTCTTTATTGCAGACCCAGCGGAACTGAACCCAAAATAAAATTCTACACGATGATTAAAGAAACCGAAGGTACACTTAATACTATGAAAGATAATGCCAAAAGAAAAACCAAAGAATTAATTCAATTTATAAAAGAAAAAGCGGATCAAGCATGACAGAAAAATCAAAGGAATTAGCTATTGTTCTAGTCAGTGGTGGTATGGACTCGTTAGTAACCGCCGCTATCGCTAACACCATGTACGAAAATCTGGCTTTCCTACACCTAAATTACGGACAAAAAACTGAACAAAAAGAGCATAGTTCATTTCATAAAATTGCTGATTTTTACAAGGTTCCATCTAAACTTAGAAAAATAATCAACGTGGATTATTTTACTCACATTGGTGGTAGTTCCTTAACCGATGATAAAATTGAAGTGAGTGATTACAAAGGAACTTCGCAAGACATTCCTAATAGCTATGTCCCTTTTCGCAACACCCATATCGTGGCCATGGCTGTTAGTTGGGGAGAAGTTATAGGTGCCAAAAAAATTTTTATTGGAGCAGTTTACGAAGATTCCAGTGGATATCCCGACTGTCGTCCCAGTTATATTAAGGCCCTCAATCAATTAATCAAAGAAGGGACTAAAAAAGGTGACATTGAAGTTATAACTCCAGTTATTCATATGAAAAAATCTGAAATAGTTAAAAAAGCTATTGAACTTAAGGCACCCTTAGAATTAAGTTGGTCTTGCTATAAAAATGAAGATCGTGCTTGTGGAAAATGTGACTCTTGTATGCTTCGCCTCAAAGGATTTCACGAAGCAGGACTCATTGATCCCATTGCCTACGAAATAACGACGTAACTTTAAGAAGGAAAGTTGCGGTAAGCACATCTTATTCTCGTAGTTTAAAAAGATACGAACCGCTAAAATCTCTAACTAGCTCAAAGTAAGTTTTGTTGTCAAAAAATTTTTGCAGTCCCAGCGTTTGATACCTATGTATTTCAGTTGCACCGATAAATATATAATTAACTGCTCCTGCGCGAAGTAATTTAAATGCCAGCGACGCATCTTTAGTATTATATATTGTTTCAAGCGATTTAACTTTATTCAAGGCTACCTGGTAAGCAGTTCCTCGAAGCATAACATGATTAGGCCAGCCGATGTAGGTTGGAAGACCTGTGAATTTGCTTATGCGAAGAGTCTCTAAATCAAACGGTTTTTCACCGACAGCTTCTAATATGATAGGGGTTCCTTTAATGTTCTTATTTATCCATTGAATAGCTTCATAGGCTCCTTTATCCCACTTTACGTAAGCAGAAAGTGGATCCAAAGAAAATTTATCGTTAAGCTTATAAAAGGAATAACTCAGTAATACTGAACCTATGGTTCCAATTACTATAAAAATCATTAACGAAAAAGACCAAATCAGGTACTTTAAATTTTTAATTTTAAACTGACTGTTCAGTATTCGAGCTGGTAACCGAAGAAGAATCACCGCACATATTGCAAACCAAATCCAAACATTATTAAGCGTTTTAAAAATTGTATTAAGTCTATCCATAAAATAAAGATGTTCTGCTAAAAAAATAAAAGTGAGTGCAACCAGAAGTAACTTAAAAGAAAAATTTAGATAATAATGAAAATCATCTTTAGAGGCCCATAAAATATTTATCGTGATCATTGCTATCAAACAAAAAATAATTATGTCATTGAAAATCATTTTTTTAGCAACAACTTGGAAAAGAGCAAATGTTGCAAGTGCTAAGGGAAGTGATATCCATTTATTGATTCTAAATTTAGTTCTTTTCATATGGAAAAAATAAAATAGGAAAATAAGGAAGATGATATTAAACCAAGTTCCCAAATACATGTAGTAATTACCAATATGATTAAGTTTATCAACTACAAAACCAAAATCTACACTTGTTCCGGTTCGAAGAATCTGCAACATTGGCAAATACAAAATAACCGTTACGACAAAGAGGATAATTAAATAAAGCAAAGTTTTATATTCCTTAAATATATTTTTATCTAAGGAAACAAACCACATGATCATAATTGAATAAATTAAAAAATCCCAGCCATTAAATCCAATTAGGCTCCCCCATACAAGCGCGAGGAAAAAATAGAAAACATATTGAGCATATTTCATAGACTTTATGTAAGGATCCCTCACTAGATATACAAAAGTTAAAAGTACAATAGTTATGGGATAAGCAAAAACATGTGGGTGTAAATCCTTAAAGATAAATGACCAGAAGGGATATTCGGCAAACGATCCATTTTCAAAGACTCTGGTCGTGTACCAAAAATGATCTTTGGGAAAATTTACCAATTTTAAATAAAAGGCTGCCCAGTTAGAGCTACATATTACAAAGATTGCCCCTCCAATCGCTAGCACACGTTGCTTAGTGACCCACCTAAATAAACTATAAAGCGAAGTCACCATTAGTGCGGGCAGGGTGGCGGCAACGACTGTATAACCAACAGTATTAGAAAGATTCAACATTTTTAAAAAACCTGCATAACAATAATATCCCCAATAATAATATTTCATCACGACATCCGGGGACCAATTATCAAAAATCGGAAAATAATCTCTTCTAATTAGATATGAAAGCAGAGATAAATCCATGCTTTTTTCACCCCAACTGGAATCAGGGTAGAGTGAATGTAAAACTAAAAAAGCAATAAAAGTATATTGGAATAGAGAATCTTGAATGAGTATCTCTTTAAAGGCAGATTCATTAAAAATGAGAATATCTTTTTTTGATGCAAGATAATAACCACCGATAGAAAGAAAAATAAAAAATAGAAAAACGCTCCATACAAAGCTCGGGGAAAAAAAGAGGATTTTAAATTGAGGGATAAGCCAGATTATATAAGTAAAAGCCACTAAAAAAAATACTCTTAGAGTTCCCAGGAAGATTAGAGAACGACCTTGTAGCAAGCATGAAAGCCAAGGGTGCAATAGATAAGCACTCCACTGAAACATATACATCCAAGCGATGATTTTAAGTAATGCAAAAAAATCTACATTAAAAAAAAATGTATTAAAAAATATAATTAAAATGATTGGGATAAAAATACAAAAAACAAGGTATTTTTTCATTTATCTTTTTGCGTCTTTAATATTTTCTAGTAATTCATTGAGATTGTTTATTTTATTTTTTAACAGGACCCGATCAATTTCATTTTTAAAGTCCTGTAATATGCCGGGACCTTGATAAACAAATGACGTGTAAATTTGAATCAACTTACCACCCATTTTCCAATGTTCCCATATATCATCAAATGAAAAGATTCCACCGACCGCAATCATTTGCATATGATCAACTTCTTTAATTCTATCCATCACAAATTTTCTTACCATTTTTGATTTATCGCGCAGCAATTTTCCGGATATGCCCCCCTTGCCTCGTTGCTCCATAATGGTTGTATTGGTCGCTATAATTCCTGATAACCCAAATTCCTTGGCCACTTCTATCGTATTTTCCAAATCTTTAAAATCCTGATCTGGTGAAATTTTTAAATAGAGTGATCGAGGGGTCTTTTTGCGCCCCTTCTCTAATTCACTAAATATCTCTCTTAAAAATTCCTTACCTAGTAATTCTCTCAGTCCTGGAGTATTAGGAGAAGAGACATTTACCACTAAATAATCGACCACTCCGGCAAACTTGTCATACAATATCCGGTAATCTCCGGCAGCATCTTCGCGAGAAGTTAATTTATTTTTCCCAATATTAATCCCTAAACTTTTGCCATTTCTATTGGCACCTACAACATTTTGATAAACCAATTCCGCCCCAAGATTATTAAAACCCATGGAGTTTCGAAAACTCTCTTCACTTGGATAACGCCATAGTCGTGGTTTTTCGTTACCGATTTGAAATTTAGGTGTGACCGTACCGATTTCCACAGCACCAAAATTTAGTTTGGTAAAAAAACTGATAGCCTTGCCGTTTTCATCAAAACCCGCAGCTAGCCCCACCGGAAAATCCCATTTATTTCCGTTGACTTCTAATCCATATTTAGCAAAATCGTTAGGAAAATTCCAAAGATTAGCAAGGCCCGGCATTTGTTCAAATGTGCTTAGTGCAAAATTATGCACAAACTCCGGATCAAATTTAAAAGCCATCTTCTTAAATAAATTATAAAAAATACTCACTTATAAACTCATTTCTTTAATTAATATAGTTGGACATAGTCGCCCTCTAACACAGAGCCACCTGAGTGTAGTATTGCTACTGATCCATCTTCACCAAAATAATCAATAACCTCTATGGTACCTTTAACATGACCTTTGCTAACGCCAATCAGCGCACCAGTCTCTGGATCATAAATTTCAGTTCCTTCAGTCATCACTTTTAAAACATCCCCAACATTAATACCACTTAATCTACCTGCATTAATAAAAATTTTATTGCTAATAATCTTAGCAACCCGTCCCACCCAATCATATTTAGCAGCCACTTCGACGACTTTGGGAATAATTTTACGAGCAGCAATTTTCGCCGAATATCTCAGCAAATTTCTTCGGTAATCAAGTTGTCCCTCTCGTTCGGTTCGAAAAAAACGGTAAGTGCTATCATCCGCATAGCCCTTGACGATTTCTGTAAAAATTTCTTTGTTTGAACTTATATCAAAAATTCGAACTTCCAAGCTAGTTTCTGTATAGGCTTTAACTTTTCTGACAAGTCCTATTTCATCAGCCTTTTCCCTGATCCTGGCATCAATAATCCGGCCATACATAACAAAGTTCACTCCATTTATTTTAGCTTCTCGAGACATTTGTGCCAATTTCTGGCCTCCTCCCACATATATCTCTTTGGATGTTCCAAATGTTTTATTGGCAACTGTATCTAAAATAAATTCTTTAGTACGACCAAGTTCATTGGTTAGTTCCTGAGTTGTAATAATGGCAAGATCATCACCGCCGTAAGGAGCTTCATTAAAAAAAGCAAGAAGTGCCACCTTTTTTCTCACGCTGTCAGAAAACATTGCCGCACTATTTTGATAACCAAGACCTTTTTTCCCTTCTTCTTTGGTTTTAAAATTTCTTTTTACCACGGGACTCGAACAAGCAAATATAAAAAATAAGCATAATAAAGAAATTGAACTGATTTTTTTCATCATAATATTACCTGCTTTTGGTTTCACCACTATCTTCTTCCGAAGTCGTAATCAACTTTAAAACGTAGGGATTATCATCATCTACAAATGTAATTAATTTGGAAGTACTTATCCGATTATTTTTAAGTCCTGATAGAAATTTTTTTAAGTCTTCGGTAGCCCCCTGATAAGAAAGCAAAATTTGGCCTTTGTCGCCAACGTATGATTCAAGAGTCGGACGTAATTGAAACCGCGCCCCCTTGTTAACCAGTTCTTCATTAAAAGAAAGAATATCCTTCACAGAGGAAATATTTTGCAACTCCAACGTAATTTTATTTTCTTCATTAATTAAGGAACTGATTTTTTTTGATTCAGCACCTAGATTCCCAAGCGGAAGATTGTAAGTATAACTGGCAACAGATGAGGCAAAACCACTTATTTCATCCATAAAATATTGTTTTTTTTCAATGGGAAAATCATAATGACCGACAATCTCTCCGGACATTAAATCCTTAATTATATAATAACCCGAATACTCAAATTCCTTTTTGTTTAACATTCTATTATCTTGTAATTTTTTAATATTTATAAAAAAATTAATCCAAACCGCATTATTAGAAACTTTTATATTTTCCTTACCGCCGCTCACGATTTGTTCTTGGGAATCTTTAATCATAGATTTAAACACAGACAATGAGACTGAAGAGCTATCATACCCCGTTGTGAATTTCATTTTTTCCAAATCACTTACCGAAGTGTCATTTACGATATAAACTCCCTTAAAAAATCTTCCCCAATTAGCAGAAAGCCATTTCATCCAAGAATCTTTTAATGAATCACTAAAATCAGTATCGCTTTGTACCCCTAATTCACTCCAGGTTAGGTCGGTAAGTTTAACTTGGGTAGTTACCAGCATCTGCTCAATCATTCTTTTTTGATTAGAATCAGTGTACTTATAATAAAGATCACGTAATGCACCGGGGTCAATTTTCCCTGTAATATTTATAAAACGTGAGTTTGGATATTGAGTCGAACGGCTCATCTTTAAAATAGAATAAGAATCAATTAATCGATCTAGCGAGCCAAATTCTCTTTTACTAACGAGTCTTTTCATTCGTAGTTTTTTTTCAAAATCCTCTTTGTTATCACTGGGACTGGCGTCCGTGTTTTTTTTCAACGCCTCAGCTGTAGCTTCAAAACTTTTTTCAAAATCTAAATCAAATTTTTCCCAAAACTTTTTAGCATCAAGTCCCATGCAATTCATCTTTTGAGTTATCAAATTTCTATAGGCATCAAAAAGTAATTCTTTTTTTACCAATTCGAGAGAATCCTCATCCTGAGATGAAAATCTTCCCTCCGATTCCAATTTGTCACAATCTTGGGCAGGTAAATAATCGCAGGCTAAAATCATTGCAATCACCACTAAGATATTTATATAGGCCATATTTTTCTCCAATCCATAATACTAACCGTCTACGATTATAGACTATCTTGCTAAATTAACCAATATTAGTTAACACCATTATCCACAATAAAATGCACGCAATCACTTTGAAAAATTTCATTAATTTTAGATGCCATCTGAAGCGAGGGGTTCACTAGATACTCCTGTCCCAACGAAAGTCTGGCAGCCCCGACTCCGTTGTCAAAAATAATTCGAAGAGGAGTTGTGCCGCGATGACCCAGGATCGCCTGTTTTAATCTTTTTAGTTTCCATTGATTTGTATCTTTTAACGTAACATTAATTTCAACACCTGTGATACGTTCATCCACTTCATTTTGCAGTCGCGTAATTTTTTCTGGAAATATTTTCCTCGGACTTTCTGATAACTTTACCTTACCCTTAATTAGAAGTGGACCATCACTATTTAAAAGCAACTGAGCCTCTTCAAAAACCTTGGGAAAAACTACACATTCAATTTTTCCACTTAAATCCTCCAACACTGCAAAACACATTTTCTCTTGTTTCTTTTTAGTGATAATTGTTTTGATGGGAGAAGAAATCACTCCGGCAAGGGTTATGCTTCTCTCGTTATCTCCCCTAATCTCTTGCACATCTGCAATTTTCATCGAACTCATCTGCGCTATTAAATTGGCGTACTGATCAAGCGGATGTCCGGATACATAAATTCCCAGCAGTTCCATTTCTTTTTGCAATTTTTCTTTGTCTTTAAAATCTTGAACATACTCTATATTGATACTGTTTTCTTGACCGGACTCATCTTTAAGCTCCATTCCTATTTCAAATAGATTGCCCTGTCCCGAATTCTTCTCTTCTTGTCTCTTTTGGCAATAACCAGTAATAACCTCCATATTTTGTAGCAAGGTTTTTCTATTTAGTTTTTCACATTGATCAAAAGCTCCCACCAAAATCAGGGATTCAATAATTCTTTTATTAATAAGTTTTAAATTAATTCTATTACAAAAATCTATGAACCCGGTGTAAAGTCCATTCTCAGTTCTTTCTCTAATAATTTCGTTAACCGCACCTTCACCAACATTCTTAATAGCACCCATGCCAAACCGAATATTGCCATCCACTACGTTAAAAGGCCAAAGTGATTCATTTATATCAGGTGGAAAAACATTAATTCCATATTTTTTAGCATTATTAATATAAAGCGTAACCTTATCTGAATTGGTAAGTTCAGTACTTAATAAAGCAGCAAAAAACTCTGCGGCATAATAATATTTTAAAAAAGCCGTTTGATAAGCAATCACCGCATAAGCAACCGCATGAGACTTATTAAATCCATATTCAGCAAATTTAGCAATTTTATTATAAAGCTCCAAGGCTTTATCTGGATTAAAGCCCCGTTCTTTAGCACCACTTACAAAAATGTTTTGATGCCGCTCCATTTCTGATAGTTTCTTTTTGCCCATCGCTCTTCTGAGCATATCTGCTTGCCCTAAGCTGTAACCTGACAGGGTTCTGGCGATATTCATAACCTGCTCTTGATAAATAATACCCCCGTAAGTATCTTTTAAAATCGGCTCCAGTTCTTTAAAAGGGTATTCCAAAAGTTTCTTGCCATGTTTTGTATCAATAAAATCATCCACCATCCCAGAATCAAGTGGACCTGGACGATAGAGTGCATTTATAGCAGTCACTTCCTCAATATTTTCCGGTCGAAGTCTTTTACAAAGATCAATCATACCACTACTTTCCAACTGGAAAACTCCGACCGTTTCGCCTTTGGAAATGAAGTCAAAAACTTGCTTATCCTCCATATCTATATTTTCAATATCAAATTGGGGATCCTTATCCCTCCTGATCATCTTGACAGCATTACTTATAACGGTGAGTGTTTTGAGTCCTAGGAAGTCAAATTTAACCAGACCAATTGTTTCCGAAAAATCTTTATCAAATTGAATAACTCGCTCGCCCTCTTTGCCTTTCATAAGTGGGCAGTAATTAACTACCGGCTCATTAGTAATAATAACCCCTGCCGCATGAACTGAAGCATGCCGAAGTAATCCTTCCAATCTTTTTGAGATATTAAAGATCTGGCGTATTTTTGGATCTGATTCAATCAATTCATTCAACTTGGGTTCCATCTCCAAAGCTTTGGCGATAGTCATTTTAGGATCTTCAGGAATAAGTTTAGATATAAAATCAGATTCTTGATAAGGAAGATCATAAACCCTGGCAACATCCTTAATCGCGGCCTTGGCTTTTAATTTTCCAAAAGTCACGATCTGGGCCACCCGGTCCTCACCATATTTTTTAGTAACGTATTCAATCACCTCACCCCTTCGATCTTGGCAAAAATCAATATCAAAGTCAGGCATACTTACTCTTTCTGGATTAATAAACCGTTCAAAAAGTAAATTGTATTTTATGGGGTCAATATTAGTTATAAGAAGACTGTAGGCCACAATAGAACCAGCCCCAGAGCCTCTTCCTGGCCCCACAGGAATTCCTTTTGAAATAGACCATTTAATAAAATCTTGTACCACCAAAAAATAACCGGCAAACCCCATTTTGCTGATCATTACAATTTCTTCTTCCAGACGCTTTCGATAGGCAGGTTTTCTTACGGTTTCAAAATCTTCTTTAAGCCTTAGTTTTGAAAAGTGTGGACCATTAAAGCGGGCTTCTAGACCTTCCCTTGATAGCCTAGCAAAATATTCATCGGTCGTCTCACCGGTTTCAATTGGGTACGCAGGTAAATGATAAATCTGGTGCCCTTTCTCATCTGTCCAGGATAATTCCACGTTACAAAGACCAGCAATTTTCAAAGTGTTATCACATGCCTGGGGACAATCCTTAAATGATGTTCTCATTTCTTCTGGTGATTTAAAATAAAACTCGTTAGAAGAAAGCCTCATTCTTTTTTCGTCGCTTAAGGTTTTGCCAGTTTGAATACATAATAAAACTTCTTGAGCAGCCGCATCGTCTTTGGTGAGGTAATGACAATCGTTAGTAGCTACCAACTCAATATTATGTTCTTTGGCATATTTAATAATTTTTAGATTTGCTTTGGTCTGCTCAGGCATACCATTTTCCTGAATTTCCAGATAAAAATCTTCTTGGAAAATATCCCGCAACTTTTCTATCGCCTTAAAGGCCTTGTTATCTTGATCAGTAAAAAAATTATATCCCACTTCACCCTTAAGACAGGCCGATAAACAAATAATCCCCTCACTATATTTTTTTAAAACTTCATAATCCGCACGGGGCTTATAATAAAAACCATCCAGATAAGCATCCGTGATAATTTTGCATAAATTTTTATAACCAATATTATTTTTACATAGCAAAACCAAGTGATGAATCATATGCTTTGATTCAACCTCATCTTGGGATTCAACGGTTTCGGTTTTTGTTTGGGTCATGCCTCGATCAAAACGGCTACCTGATGTCACATATATTTCACAACCAAGAATTGGTTTTAAACCATTTTTCTTGGCCTTTAGATAAAAATCAATCGCACCAAACATATTACCGTGATCAGACATGCAAACTGCCGGCATATTAAATTCTTTTGCCTTGCTCATCAAATCGTCTAAACGAATTGCACCATCAAGTAGTGAATAAGCAGTATGTAAATGCAAATGCACAAAAGAATTTTGAAATCCATCGAGAGTTGCGCCCTCTGTCATAAAATGCCTTTGTAAACGTCACTAGGACCTTCTTTAAATCATTTTTTAGCGATTTTGTCTAGAAGATGCACAGAGTTAATCAAGGTGATAAACACCTTTTTAAACCAACTATTAAAGTTTGGGCATATTGATCATTTTGACAGAAATAATAAGTTAAATCACTCACGGTCAGTTTAGCCTGCCAGTCTTTTTCACCTCCACCGGGTTTACTCACATACATTTTTTTGTAGGCCTTCAAAAATTAAATCTAATTAATTTCCTCAAAATTTCTGTCCGGGAAGGGTGCCTGGGATTTAAATACCGACCTATTTTTTAGTCCAAAATCCGTGATCGCTTTTCTTTATCACAAATGGAACAAACTAGAACGCACCTTTCCCGGACAAGTAAAACACATGAAACATAATGAAGATCAGATAACCCCATCCTTTTTCATTTTTTCACAAGCAGCTTCGCGCCAGCGTTCCTGTTTTGGATCACTTTGTTCCAAATATTATTGACTAAAACCAAGTTTTGTTAGATCTTAATATTCATGAGAACAATAAATTGTTACCGACAATTATTAAAACAAGAATTAATTAAAAGAATCGAAGTTAATCCCAAGTATTCGCAACGAGCTTTTGCCAGGAATTTGCACCTGGCTCCCGGAGAACTATCGGAAATTTTAAATTATAAAAGAAATTTAAGTCTCAAATCTGCCATCAAAATTGTTAAAGCACTTGGACTCAACAAAGAAGAGTCACAAAATTTAATCAATTTGTTGGAAAAGGATTTTTTAGTAAAAAATACAAAAGAAGAATCTCAAGCCAGAGATAAAAAACAACTCTCCATTGAGATGTTTAAGATCGTATCTAGCTGGTATTGTTTTGCCATATTAAACTTATCCGAATGCCAAAATTTCAAATGGGAAGAGAAATATATTGCCAAGCGTTTGGGTATTACCATTCATGAGGTTAAACATGCCATTCAAAGTATGCAAAACGTCGGACTGATTGAAAAATCTGCTGACGGATATAGCGTTGTTGCTAATTTTGTTTTTTCACCAGAAGGTATTCCTTCAGAGGCCATAAAAAAATATCATGCTAAAATTTTAGATATGGCTAAAACCGCAATATACACACAACCTATAGAAGAAAGAGAATTCTCCAGTACCGGAATGGCCATTGATCATACGCAAATTGAAAACTTTAAAAAAGATATAAAACGTTTTAGAGAAAAAATGATGCAAAAATATACCAAGGGAAATAAAACTAAGGTTTATCAATTACAGATTTCTTTTTTTGAACTGACACAAGGAGATGACAATGCCTAAGAACTACCTACTTTCAGCAGTAGTAGTAACGCTACTTATTGGTTTTCAAAGTATAGCAGCACCTACCAACGTTGGAAATGGAGATGACGGAACTGACCTAGAAGGATTTACCAAACTGGAAAGTGGTCCACTTATTGAATCACAACTTAGAGCAGTGAATAAGCTTAGGACATTAAACATTACTAACATCAAAGGCCTAGGTAATTTAATTAATGAAATTGAAAAAAATAATATATACATAACCGATAAAGATGTTTCTGCTAAAAAGATGGATGAAATGGGAGCTTTTCATGCTGGGCTAGAAGGCAAGGTATATGCTCGAACATTTTCAAGACCTCATGCCCCCACAAGGTTTTTTCCAGCTTCATTAAAATTAAGCCAAAACCAATTGATGGCACTACACATTCATGAAGGCTTACACCGGGCCTTACCTGAAGAACTTCGTGATGATGAGAAAAAAGTTTCCAATATAACACTTGCTATAATCTCCCCCGAGTCAACCTATGATCAAATTAATCAAGTCGTGATGGAGGTATATCCAGAGAAAAAAGAACAAATTCCAGCGGGAAGTTACACTCAATCAATTAATATCAGCAAAGAGTCCAGATTAAGCAATCCATCTAGTTTGGAATTATCATTTCGATCATTTGGTTCCCCTAAACAGGATGAAACTAAATTACAATCCCTCCCCATTTCAAGCATGTATTCAATAAGTAGTCACCTGTATCCGTTTGGGAAAAATGAATACGCTCTAGGTACCGGGATTGATGTTTCTTATATTAAACAAGATGATGGAAAATCCTATATGGGTCCACTTGGTTTATCATTAAGAAAACTTATGTTCACCATGCGAGGATTTGATTTTGAAGCTTATGGACGGGCA
Source organism: Bdellovibrionales bacterium RIFOXYA1_FULL_36_14 (assembly GCA_001769975.1). Lineage (GTDB taxonomy): Bacteria > Bdellovibrionota > Bacteriovoracia > Bacteriovoracales > Bacteriovoracaceae > XYC1-FULL-37-79. The sequence continues at coordinate 70,785 of MEPW01000050.1, forward strand.
GATTTACAAACCTTATCCGATGAAGAATTACAGAACTCTTTAATGGGTCGGGACATCTATAAAGTTGGGATAAGTTTGATTAAGACCATGGATGTAGTTTATATCCAAAATGATTTAGAATACACAGCTCCGTCGGAAGTAAAAGAAACCATTGCCAATATTAATTATACTTACACGTTCGGATCGATGGTGGCTGCCAGAATCAAGGCAGGTGGCAGATACAAAAATTTTAATGCCGGTGGATTCTTCGAAATGCTTTTATCTACCAATTTTACGGTTGAAAGTGACAATTCCGATTTTGGTAAGGAAGATCTGGGACGCAATAGAGTCGTAGCAATTGGTCCAGAAATCATGTGGGGGGCCAATAATTTTGACGTCAAAGTTTATGGTAGATATTTGCTTAACTCATCTAAAGAAACAGATTTCGATCAACTGGGAGACTTGATGGGCTCTGGGGTTGGACAAGGAAATCTTGGATTGAGCGTAAGTTACAAATTCTAGGAGGGGATGTGAAAGAATATCAATTGGGGTTCATAATTTTAGCACTATCAATACTCACAGCCTGTGAAGGGATTTTATCTGAAAGTGAAAATGATCACATTGAAAGAAGTGTGGTCAATTCACTCAAAGGTGTAAAACTTATTTCAGAAAATATTCTTGATGGCAGGAATGAAAGTACTTTCACCGAAGAAACTTATTTACTAGGTTCTAACCGCAGAATGTTATTAAGATTTGAAAAAATCAAAGATGAGGTCGGACCAGTTGTTATTGATGAAACTACCAGAATGTTCATGATACTAAAATTAACAGATGGATCGAATTTGGCAGATTATTTTAATAAGATTGAAATATGTCCGCTACTTAAAAACTGGATGATGCTAGCAACTTGGAATTATGCCCATCCCTTTGCTGGTAAAAAAGGGAAATGGAATCAACCAGGAGGCGACTTCAGTGCTTCGGAGTGCATAAGGATTGATGAAGAAAATAGCAAGCTTGATTCAAACGAAGCTTATTTTGATATCTCAGACTGGTTTATCCATAATATCCAATCAGGAAGATTAAATTATGGTTGGGTTGTCCTTAGTGAGGAAGATGTCACCATTATAGGGGATAATAATGCAACTCATTCCCCACGGGTAGTTTGGCAGGAAATTTTCTAAATTTTAAATTGACCATTCTCCGTAAGATACGAAGTTGATTGAAAAATATCAGTCGATTTAAAAAAAACGTAGCAGTTTATTTTAATCATAACTGAAGTAGCTTTATTAGTTTTTAAACTTTTTACAAATTGACAATCTGAGGGCATTAAATTTAAATAGTTTTAGAATCATTACAAAAAATACAACCAAGGCACTTTATGTTTAAAATTTTAGTTGTTTTACTTGCCACATTTATTTCGTTTAATATTCTTGCTGAAACCTTTTTTGTCGGCAATCCCAACGTCTCAGAAAACGAAAAATCCTATGAAAAAACACTTAAGACATTAATTATCCAAAGTTTGGAAAATAAAAAACACCAAGTAACCAGTGACCCTAAAGCGGCACTCATGCTAAAATCCAGTCTATTAAAGCTGGGAGAAAGTTACATTCTTACCATCAGCAAGCACTCTCCTACCGGAGTCAATTCTGAAAAAATGAAAGTCAAGCAAATAGACGATCTAGACGTAGTCGTTGATCGCGTGGTTGCCGCAGTTTTATCTGAAAAAACTACTAAAGAAACTCTAAAAATTGATACGGTTACGGAACAGGAAAAACAACAAATAACCAAAAGAATTGATGTTACCAGACAGTGGATGGTAGGTCTTGGGCCAGTTTGGCTAATAAACCTAGGAGATACTTCAGCTTATAATTTTGTCATTGGTTACGTTTGGGGGCTTGATCATAACTTCGATCTAAACGTCAAAATGGACTTTTCCAATGCCGAAGGGTCTTCTGAAGCAGGGATGAGTTTGTTTACGGTTGGTGGAAATTATTTTTTTAATAATAACCTTCACGCTCTCTACGCCACCGCTGATCTTGGGTACGGCAACGCTGAAAATTCTAACAAAAAAGAAAAAAGTGGATGGGTTTCATCTCTGGGTGCTGGTATGAAATTTTTCAGGGCATCATCAGTTAATTTTGCAGTTGAAACCAGATACAGCACGCTCTTTGGAAAAGTAGAAAACAAGACTCCAGGACAATTTGGTTTTAAAGTAATTGTTTTCTTCTAAAACAAGTACTGCTTCTACAAACGCGAAAGATTTTCAAGCGCTTGGTACAGAGTTTCATCCTTTTTGGCAAAACAAAAGCGAATGTAATCATTCCCCTCATTGGAATTTAAATAGAAGGCAGAAGGCGGAATCGTTGCCACTTTTTTATTAACGATTAAATCCTTTGCAAACTCAATATCACTTTTATCAGTCATATGTCTGATGGGACACATAATAAAATATGTACCTTGCGGTTTCAGAGGTCTAAATCCTAAATTCGCAAGCCCGTTAAAAAGAATATCTCTTTTGCGTAAATACATTTTCCTATATTCAAGCAAGTATTCATCAAGCTTTGCAAAAGACTCTCCGATGGCCTTTTGCAAAGGATGGGGCCCCGAAAAAGTATTATTTTGATGTACCAATCTAATAGCATTACTAAGTTTTGGTGTAGTGATGGCCCAACCCGTTCTCCACCCGGTAAGTCCAAATGTTTTGCCCGAAGACGAGATCATGATAGTTCGCTCTCGCATCCCATCTATAGTAGCGGGAGGAATATGCACATGAGCATCAAAAGTTAAAAATTCATACACCTCGTCTGTAACAAGATAAGCATCATATTTCTTAACCAAATCACAAACTATTTCTAGTTCATCTTTTTTAAAGACATGACCCGTGGGATTATGGGGCGTATTGAGAATTACCATTTTGGTTTTTTTGCTAAAAGCGTTTTCTAATTCTTGTTGATCGAAACAAAAATTAGGGCCATGTAAAGTTACAGTTTTTACTTTTCCATGATTCATTAAAATCGCGGGCACATAAATATCAAAAAAAGGTTCGAAAACGATAACTTCATCACCAGGATTTACCATCGCAGAGATAACATCATACATGGCTTCAGTGGCACCACAGGTGACGGTAATTTCTGTATTATGATCATAGTCTAAATTATATTTCCTTTTGATGTAATCTTTAATAGATAGTCGTAGTTCTTCACAGCCGATGGCGTTGGTGGTTTGGTTAAACCCCTTATCAAT
>MEPW01000051.1:0-25495 GCA_001769975.1 Bdellovibrionales bacterium RIFOXYA1_FULL_36_14
GCCATGCTAAAAGCAGGGCGTGCCTTGTTACTTACGGAAGGATATGTTCCCGATGATGGAGCTCAACATAAAACAGTTGTTGAAGTGACAACTCACATTTTGGGTGATGAATATCAAGCATTGACTGGACAATTCGAACGCATGCGCCGTAAACGAAATGAAATGACTTACGAGGTATCAGGACTTCTCTCAAAAACTGAGTCAGAAAAAGCTTTAAATGATGCCATATCTCTCGTAAAAAAAATACTTGATGAAGTTAAAACAAGAAATCCCCAGATTGAATTTAAGTTTGAGTTTGAAGAGAAAAAAACAGATTAAAAATTATTCCTATTATTTTACCCACAAATACATAAATATATTATCGATAAATTTTTCATTTGGAAGCCTAATTTCCTTAATAAAACGACCTTCCTCAATAAAACCCATCTTTTTATGAGGCAACCATATTTTCAAAATTTATACCACTTGATTCAATAGTAGACCAATCCCATAAATATAATTTTTCTTCGCTGGATAGACAGCCTTCAATAATCTTCTTTTTGCTCAATGCTTAATCCCAATTTAAGTATGCAAGTACGCTTTTACTTAATATCAAACCAATTAACCCCAATTCCCATATCAACTTTCAGCGGAACATCGAGTTTTACAACACCTTCCATTTCTTCCTTTAAAATTCGTTTCATTAATTCCAATTCATCTTCGGGAACCTCAAAAATTAATTCATCGTGCACTTGAAGAAGCATTTTAGTTTGTAAATTTTGATCGCTTAGCTTTTTATCCAGATTAATCATCGCAACCTTTAAAATATCAGCGGCAGTTCCTTGGATTGGAGAATTAACGGCCAACCTTTCTCCTGCCGATTTTATCATTCTATTTTGATTGTTAAGTTCAGGAATAAATCGTTTCCTTCCATAGAGAGTCTCTGAAAATCCTTTTTGAGTGGCAATTTCTTTTAACTCATCAAGAAAAGATTTTACTCTTGAAAATTTCTCAAAATATTTTGTAATGTAATCTTTTGCTTCATTTCTAGAAATACCTAGTGTTTGGGCCAAACCAAAGGAAGACTGTCCATACATAAGTCCAAAGTTGACAGTTTTCGCTTTAGACCTTTCTTCCGAGGTAACTTTATCTAAACTTATCCCACTCACTTCTGAAGCTGTCTGGGAATGAATATCTAAATCATTTAAAAAAGCTTCCACCATGACCTTGTCTTTAGAAAAATGAGCAAGCAAGCGCAGTTCAATTTGCGAATAGTCAGCTGATAATAAAAGCCACCCAGGTCTGGCAATAAAACCTTTTCGAATTAATTTACCATTTTTGCTTCTTACGGGAATATTTTGAAGATTAGGTCGATCAGAAGATAATCTTCCGGTAGAGACATTATTTTGGTAGAAATGGGTATGTAATCTCCCCGTCTTAGGATTCACCATTTCGGGAAGAACTTTTACGTAAGTGGATAGCAGTTTTTCCAGCTCTCGATATTTAATAAGGAGCCCGGGAACTTCACTTATTTTCATACTATGAAGTTCTTGTAAAACATCTATATCAGTAGATAACCCCGTTTTGGTTTTCTTAATGACTGGTAAATTCAATTTTTCAAAAAGTAATTCAGCCACCTGCTTGGGTGATTTTAGATTTATAGGAAAGTCAGTTATTTTATTAATATCCTCTTCAACCTTCTGTGCTTCGATAGAAAAATCATTTTCAAGTTTTGCAAAAAAAGCTTTGTTTAATAACACTCCCTCTTTTTCCATCTTGGCCAAAACCGGAATAAGCGGTTGATCAATATCATGATTGATTTTTTCCAAATTCTGTTCTTTTAATTTTTCTTCTAAAATATTTTTAAGTAAAAATAATGAGCAAGCTCGCTCTCCCAGAAAAATCACTTCGAATTCTCTGGTATTGCTGAAATCCACAATCGAAGCTTCATCTATAATATCTGTCCCCAAAAACATTTTTATCACATACTCAATATTTTTAGCACCACCAGTGTCGAGATTATAATAAGCTTGTAAAACATCATAAAATTTTGCATTAAAGATCAAGTCCTCACGAAGTAAAACAACCATGTGAGTTTTAGTATCATATCCTATTATCTCTAAATTAGACCTTTGAACAATGAATGAAATTATACTTTTTTTAATCTCTTTATCCAAATCTGCAATATGATAATAATATGACTCACGTCCATCCGTACTGATACTAATTGCTTCCATCATTTCAAACTGTGGATCATTATTTGAATATTTAGCAATCATAGATATGGTTGGTTTATTCAATACTTGTTCCAATTCTTTCATAGAATTAAGGTGAGTATGCTTGAATGCAGTTTTGGGTCTCTCAGTTATTCGCGGTTTAAATGAATCATCATTTTTTTGAGCCTGATACTCTCCATATTTCATGTCTGAGAGTTTTTTAAGAACGGATTTAAAGCCCAGTTCTTTTAAAAAATTTATTAAATCCTCAGTCGGGTTAAATAAAACGTTTAGATCTTTAAAATCTACATCTAGCTTAAGGTCGGTGACTATTTCAACCAACTGCTTGGAAATAATTGCATCTTGTAAATGATTATCAAAAGCGTTTTTTATTCTTTTATCCGTGTAAGTGTCTTTTACTGCTATACAACCTTCCAACGTTTTATAATCGTTTAAAAGCTTGCTAGCTCCTTTGGGTCCAATCCCCTTCATCCCGGGAACATTATCCGAAGAATCGCCAATGATGGCCAAATAATCCACCATTTGCTCTGGCCAAACACCCATTTTTTCAAAAACATCCTCTCTTTTGTAAATCTTATCTTTCATGGTATCAACCATCTTCACATTGTCGCTTACAAATTGCATAAGGTCTTTATCGCTGGAAGCAATTAGTATTTCATCAAAATTATTTTTCCAAATTGTAGCTGCGGTGCCAATGACATCATCCGCCTCATATTTTTCTTTAGAAACACTCACTAACCCCATTTTATCCACCAGCTTGTTAATAATATCAAACTGGACTATCAGATCTGCCGGAGTTTCTTGTCTATTTGCCTTATACTCAGGAAAAATTTCTTTTCTTTTCAAAAGTCCCTTACTGTCTTTAGCTATTAACATATGAGTTGGCTGGTAATCAGATATTAATTTTAAAAACATGGAAAGAACTCCATGAACTGCATTGACTGGTGTGCCGTCTGGAGCGCTCAGCATTCTTATGGCATAAAAAGCCCTGTAGATAAAACTGCTTAAATCAACAAGAATTAATCTAGATTTCACAATCTCTCCTTTAAAATGTACCCTAGAATAAATCAGAATTGATTATTATAAAAGTAACTTGATAGATTTTATCCCATTTCTTTTTTCGGAGAAAACCAGGACACATCACTAGAGCTGCTTTTTATTTTGATATAGTCACTACTGACCACTGAAGTATCTGCCATAACATCACCAAGCCGATGCCCTGAATCCAGCTTGAACAAGATAATTATTTCTAGAGAAATCAAAACAAATCCAAGAAAAACTGCAAATAACCATCCAATAACCGGAACGATCATGCATGAAAGAGGAATGGTAAATGGGAGATTTCTTTTTATTGATTGTTTTAAACTGCAAGGTGATCCGTCTTCTAATGAAATTACTCTTAATCCAATAATTTTTTTTCCGACCGACTGTCCACCTTGAATAAAGTCAGCAAAACACAAATATATTATTCCGAGCAAAATTCCAAACGGATATAGAAAAACCGACAAAATAATCACTATGAATAAATCGACCGCTTTAGCAACCAACCTAGCAACTTTATGGGTTTGCATGGAAGACTTAAAAAGATAATTTCTATTTTGATTCATATATTTATTTTAGCGCATTATATTAAGAATACTAATATGGAATATTTTTCAATATTAATGCACAGCATTTGCAGATCTAGGGTTTTCGATATCAAAGAAATTGATTAGGATATTAGTGTTTTATTAGTGTAAGATATTCCTAATTTTTGAAGGAGCATAAAATGAGTTCATTAAAAAGTATAAACGAGAACGATTTTCAAACCGAAGTTTTAAATTCATCAAAGCCCGTGCTAGTAGATTTTTGGGCTGAATGGTGTGGACCTTGCCGAACCCTTTCTCCTCTTTTAGAAGAAATTGCTGGCGAAATGGGAAATAAAGTATCAATTGTAAAAGTCAATGTTGATAACAACAGCCAATTAGCTCAAAAATATGGCATCAGAGGCATCCCAACAATGATTTTTTTCAAAGATGGCAATCCTTCTAAAACCTTAGTCGGTGTCCAGCCAAAAATTGAAATAATAAAATCGCTTGAAGAACTAGTCCAATAGCATGGGTTCTTTTGTTCAAGCAGCTTTTCTTCAAGCGCAAAAAGCGCTTGAAGATTTTATTGGCATTCCCGACAATATTGATTTGATGTCAAGATCTGTAAATATCTTAGTGGAAACAATAAAAGGAAATGGCACCATCTATTCGTGTGGAAATGGCGGATCCATGTGTGATGCTGCTCATTTTGCCGAAGAACTGACCGGCTATTTTAGAAAAAAACGCCCTCCTGTGCGAGCACTGGCCATTAACGATCCATCTTATATGAGTTGTGTAAGCAACGATCTTGGTTATGAGTATATTTTTTCAAGATTTCTAGAGGGTTTTGGTAAAAGCGGAGACACGTTGATTGCATTATCCACCAGCGGTAATTCCCCCAACGTAATCCACGCCGCCGAGGTTGCTAAAAATAATGGAATTAAAATTATAGGACTTTTAGGCAAAGACGGCGGAAAACTAAAAAAATTAGTCGATATTCCAATAATTGTTCCGGCCCTTACCTCTGATCGCATTCAAGAAGTTCATATTAAAATTATCCACATTTTAGTTGAAGGTATTGAAAGAAGCCTTTACCCAGAAAATTATAATTAACCGAACTCAATTACCCGCATAATTCAATCAACTTTGGGCAATATATTCCTTTGATATTTTTTATCCACTTGTAACTATCTGATATAAAATATAGTTATAAGTTTATGTAATTAACAAGGAGTCCACTGTGTCCACGGAAGGTTTATCACTTATGAATATATATTATTTTATAGCAAACTTCATGAATGAAGGTGGTGTATTCATGTATATTATCGCCATTATTTGGGGCATTGGAATCGCCATTTGCATCGACCGTTTTTTCAAACTCGCTAGAAAATATGATATAGATGGGCCATCTTTCATGAATGAATTACAGCGATACATTCTCTCCAACGATATACAAGGAGCTATTCGCGTATGTTCAGGTTCCCAAGCTGTATTACCAAAAGTACTAAAGAGCGGACTTAAAAGATCAACCCAATCTCCAGAACAAATTCAAAATGCCATCGATGCAACTGCTCTTGAAGTTATTCCTAAAGTAGAATTACGACTGAATTATCTGCAATTAATAACCAATATTTCAACACTGTTTGGACTACTTGGAACAATTCAGGGTCTGATCGTAGCATTTGCTGCCTTAGATAGTGTTGATCCTACCCAAAAATCACAATTTTTAGCAAAAGGTATTTCCATGGCTATGAATACCACTTTTTTGGGTCTAATTGCCGCCATTAGCATTATGGTTATTCACTCATATCTCTCAAGCAAATCTGAAAAAATTATCAGTGAGATTGATGAATATTCTGTAAAATTGATGGATCTTCTTGGAACAAAAAAAATCAGTGATCAATAAACAAGGTGGATAATGTGTATAGGATCCCAAGCAGAAGAAAAAGAACTAAGGCACCAGATAAACCTAACTTGATTCCAATAATGGATGCAATTTTCACTTTTATCTTTTTCTTATTAATGTCGATAAGTTTTTTGAAAATATTTGAAATACAAAGCGATGTTCCAATGGTTTCCAACCGAGAGCCTCCTCCCGACAAAAAACAACTTGCCCTTACATTAAAAATTTACGAGAACTACATAAATGTTTATACGGGAGTACCCAGCTCCCTGCTTAAAAAAATTCCAAACATTGCCACTGGGGAATACGATCATGAAATGCTAAGAGAAACATTAATTGATATTAAATCAAGTAATTTAAATGAAAAAACTGTGATCCTTGACCCTGAAGCTGATCTCGAATACGAACAAATTGTTAAAATCATGGACACCGTAAAATTATTGCGTTCCACCGACAAGTCTTTTTATGAAACTGATAAGGATGGCATCCAACATAAAACTCAGGAATTGTTTGGAAATATTATTTTTGGTGATATTCAAAGTTAGGTGAAGTTATGCTTAAATCTCGATTTATAAGAAATAGAGGCAAAAGAAGAAAAAGAACTATTATGGATATAGATATCACTTCTCTTTTGGATATCATCACCATATTACTTGTTTTTCTTATTAGATATTATGATTCCAGCAGCGCAACTCTAAATGTACCTAGTGGTGTTCAACTTCCCAATTCTATAACCAAAAATATCATTACTCCAGGGGTTGTCGTTCAAGTTTCTCCTACAACTATTTGGGTTGATGATGTAGTTGTTTTAAACTCTGCTGCCTTATATGACATGGAAGAAAAAAATGTCTACGATATGGGTAAAAGAAGGATTGTTCCTCTTTTTAATGAACTAGTTAAAAAAGTTGATAAATTTAAAGAAATAGAAAAATCAGCTGAGGATGCTCCCAAGTTTTCAGGTTTAGTAAATTTAATAGTTGATAAATCAATTAAATACACTTATTTAAAAAAATTAATGTTTACCAGCGCTGAGGCTGGATTTCAAAAATTCAAGTTTATTGTACGCGGAGAGAATGAGTTTTAAACTCCGTACCTGATAAGTTTGCATTTAGATTATCTTTATAAAACATAGATCGCTTTACTGTTAAATGTTGCTAGTTCAATCAAAAGTTTTTTAAGCAATCCACACTAAATTAACAATAATTTACAAATTATGAGATATAACTTTCCAATTTTTTTGAAAGACTTTGGTATAAATAGTTACTACTGCCTTGGATAAAAATTCATTGGCTGACTTACTTCAACCACACCTCCACCAAGAGGCTCTGGGAATCTTATCCCCCGTAATACATTAATAACACATTTTTTAACATTGGCAGGCATAGCACTTTGCCCAACTACACCAGCACGAGTAACGTGTCCAGATGATCCAATTATAAAATTAAGGGGAACTATCCCATCAAAGGCAGCTTTGGAGCGATCTAATTCTTGCTGATAACAATTTCGAAATTGAGGGATATGATCTTGTAAAATTCTTCTTATAACATCAGGGTCCATTGATCCCATCAAAACCTCTGGTGAAGGTACACCAACCGTATAAATGCTCTTTTTATTGGCAAGTCCAGCAACGCCCTTACTTGCATCAAGCTTTCCTTCGGTAGTGCCAGCTAGTGACCCAGTTTTTGTACTAACCGTGGCAAGTTTGCTGGTAGCAGATTCCACGCCGGTACCTTCAAGAGAACTCGAGGACCCTTCCTCTCCTGCAGAAGATGCAACGTTCGATACCGCTGATGCTGAACCACCCTTAGCTAAAACTGAACTTAAGGTGCTATTAAAATTAATTGCCTTGTAAGTGTCTACGTGGCCTTTGGAGAGATTATTATTAAGATTAGCTCTTTGCGGTGTGGTTCTTTGAGGAACGGCTTTTTTGGGAGTAGTGCCTGGATGATCTGGTGATTTACTTACCATAGGTTTGATTTTATCAACATCTGCTTTCCTGGGTTCCGCTTTTTTTGCAGGTTTTGACGTAATAGCATTTTCCACCCCAGACTTCTCAACAGGCTTTTCTTTCTTTACGACTTCTTTTTTAGGTTCAGGTGCTTTGGGTTGCACGACCTTTAATTGCTCCGGAGATTTTTGAATTTCTTTGGGTTTTTCCGGAGTCACATCTATTGCTGGAGATTTTGTAACAATCAACTTTACCCTTTGTTTATACATGATCGTAGCTATACGTTCTGGATCTTTTTCTTCATCTAGTTCTTTATCAACTTGAAAAAAAACAATTGGAAACAAAAATATTGATAAGAAAAAAAGCGACAAAACTAAAATTTTTTTAAAATCCTTGTCTCTTCTAAAAAAAGGAGCTGCTTGAACTTCAGGTGGAGCATCAGTTCTGCGAACAAAGATCTGAATATCTCCTGCAACAAACCTTACAATATCATTACTTCTAAGTGATATTGATGGAATATTTTTTAAATTTTCCCCAGCGTTTTTATCCGATAAAATCATGCTTTCATAACCATCAGGGGTATAAACCACAACCTCACTATCGCTTATTTCTAAAAAATGAAATTTATCCTTGGGAGACAGATAAGGAAACTCTAGTTCATTCGCATTTGGTTTAAAACCAACCAGTTTATAAATCCCTTTTTCAGCTGGAATATAATCAATTGAAAAAATTCTATCTTTAGAAAGAATTATAACCTCAACTGCTGTCTTTTTTATATCATATTTAAAAATAGGATATAAATATTCAACATCTTCAAATATATATTCACTGAATTCCGCACTTGGATCTTTAGCAAGGGGATACTCTACTCTAGGAATATTTTCAATTTCTTGCTTAATTTTTTCTTCGGCTTTTATTACTATACCGGGAGAACTAGGTGGTATTTTAACTTCTGCAATAGTAGGAGGCAAATCAGAACCGATAACCACGGAAGTGTGCTTCGATAAGACTGAAGGTATTTTGGCTTCTTCACTGACTCGAGAAAAAATAAATTCATATTTACCAAATTTCAAAACATCATTTATTTTAAAATCTGCCTTAATTACTTTTTGTCCATTTAAAAAACATCCGGACTGGCTGTTCATGTCATAAAGTCTGAAATTTTGGTCCCCGACTTCGACCACTGCATGGATAGGCGCAATCCCAGTGAAAGGCAAATAAATTTCACATGTCTCAGAACTACCAAGAAGTTTACGTCCTTTGGCAAACCGAATTCCTTTAGCTTTAATGCCCTTGGGTTTTAACTCAAAAAATACTCTTTCTTTTGTATTGTGTAACTCCACACCTTACCCCTTGATAAATCCTAACTATCTAATTCTTTCAACCGCTTTTTTTATTTCAGCATGAAAATTTTTTCTATACGGCAACTTGTTACTGAATTTTCTTTGAAACCTTGATGAAACACTTAAATCTCCGGGTGACCCGGTCTCACCCTCTACCACCATGTCTTCAAAATCAAACTTTTCATATTTTTTATATTTATAAATAACTTCTGGTTTATTTACTTCTGCCAAACTAGCCGAAATAAACATAATCCCTATTACAATTATTAAGATTAACTTCATTACTGAGCTCCTATGTAGTTTTTTACCTTTTTATAGTAATTGGCTAGCTGACCCAATTTATTATCATTCACTTTATCAAAAACTGATTCGGCTTCTTGTTTTTTCCCAGACATCTTAAGGGCAACCGCATAGTTTAATCCGACATAGGGCTTTGCTTGGGATTCATTATCAATTTTTTCCCAATAAGCTAAAGCGCTCGAAGTATTCCCTGATAAAAAATACGACATGGCCATGCCATTAAGAGCATCAACATCACTTGGATTTTTAGTTAACAATGACTTAAAAATATTTTTTGCTTTTTCAGCAAAACCATAACGCAAGTAAAGCTGACCGATGTTAAAAAGTGGAGTTAACACAAAACTATTTAACTTAGAGGCTTTTTCGTACACCTTTAGTGCCTTATAATGGTCTCCCTCTTGCTGATAAATTACGCCATGATTGTTTATGGCAGGAACGTAGTTAGGGTTTAGATCTCTAGCTTTATTGTAATAGAGAAATGCTTTTTTAGTTTCACCTTTTAAGAAATAACAAGTTCCAATTTGATTCCAGTAGCTAGGGTGATTTTTAAATTGGAAATAAGTATTATCAAAGATCTCAAATGCCGCCTCAAATTGTCTTCGATAGCATAAACTTATTCCTTTAGATATAACATTACTCACCTTGTTTTCTACCACTATTAATTTAGGTTCCGACACTCTCGCCATAGATTCTTTAGCCAAAGAATCATCAACTATTTCGACCTCCTCAAAAACATCTTCGTGTTCCTTATAAGGGACTTCTTCAATGATTTTAAAATCTTCGTTGCTAATTGAATCAAATTCATAATCCAAATTATCATCTATTCGTGAACTGGCACAGCTATATAACGAAAGCATTATTACCAAGTAAATTATCCAATTCATTTTCTCCCCCCTCTATCCATCAAAACACCGCCAGGGGTATAGATGTATTCAAGCTGGATTGGCATTTTAGCAGTATTTAAAAACAGATAATTTTCGTTTGATAAAATATCATTACTTATTATCTGACGTCTGGCTTCCACCGCAAACTCATTGGAGCGTTTTTCCAAATCCCTTGATAAATCGTACATACTCTTTTTAAACGAAGCCACATAATCCGCAGATTTTCCAGGCGGTGTAAACTCTCTCATATCAGTAATTATAGTCAGATAATTTTCAATTAAAACCTTATATGCACGCACAAGCCCTTTACCCGAACCTATGCTTAAAACCTCAAGGGCTTCATCTGTAAGTTTTTTTAATTGTACAAATTTATTTTGCAATAAAGCATTATACTTGTCTTCTGGAAAAATTGGAGTGATTTCTTTAAATTTTCTGATTTCCACATTTAAATCCTCCACTTTGAAAGCTGCCACGACATCCAACCCTTTAAGCGGGACTTGGTATTTAAGTTTTTTTGCAGTAGCGAAATATGAAAAAATTTTTTTCTTAAATTCTTGAGCTTTTTCTGTCCTGCTGTTTTGTAAAAGCTCATTTCTTAACTTGTAAACTGGTTCTATTAATTCTGCTTGTAAAACAGGAGATTTTTCCATGATGCCCACTTGATCTTCTACCGAGTTCCATCTTTTAAGTTCAACCAAAGACTGCAACGCCTCTACGTTAGCTTGGTCAATTAAATCCTGAGGAATCTCACACAAAGCTGTTTGTCTGATCAGGTTTCTTACCTCTTCAATTTTCTGATCCGCCAGGTACATAATATAAGCATTCTTAAAAAATGTTTTTTTCTTAACTGAGTTTGTCTTACATATTTTTAATAGAGTTTTTTCATAAACAAAAACTGATTCATTAAATTTTCTTCGATTGAACATTTCATTTCCAATTGCCAAAAAAGACGTATCAAACTTGGCTACGTCCTTATCATCCATTAATTGTAATGCTCTTTCGGCCCAGTTAACTGTTCTTTTAACATCCCTCAATTCATTGAAAAGAAGCATAATATTGTAGGCTGCATATTTTTTTTCTTCCGAAGAAGAATCTTTATCCTTATAAATTGCTACATAGGTGACCAACGCTTTTTTCTTATCTCCCTTACTCATCAAGCCTTGAACATTCTCAAACTGCATGGCGAGCGATATTTTATTAAGCTGTGCCGCATATTTATTATTAACAATAAATTCATTCCTTTTTATTTTTTCAACCCACCTGGAAAAATTATCTCTATCCTTGTTTGCTTTGTAATAATCCATGATGGCAGCCAGCATAGCTTCTTGTTTAGCGTGAGCATAGGGGAAATGTTTTCGGAACATTAAGAGAGTTTTTTCTGCTTCTGCAATATCTTTCTTTTCCATATTACTGGTAAAAAGTCTTTGGTATATTTTAAACGCTTCGTCGGACTTAGGATTATTCTTCAAGTAATTGTTAAATACTTGCACAGTAAATTTTTTCTTTTTTTCCGAACTGACACCCTTTTGATCAAGAGACACAATTAACCCTTTGCCGGCTAGTTCTGCAATCTTAGTATCATTAGCAGCAGTTGCCTTTTGTGCCGCTGAATCATAATATTCAATCGCCTCATCAAATCTTTCTGAAGCAAACAAAGTTTCGGCAATGGTAAACTCATATAAGTAAGCTTTAGATGAATCAACTTCCTTTAAAATTTCAAAATATCCAACAGCCATATTAGCTTTTTGGGTTTGTTTTGCTTTATCATGCCCATAGGTCTTGGCAGCGACTTGATTTTGTAATATTGCTGATATTTTTTTTAATTGAAAAAGATACTGCTTCTCTTGATCTTCATTCAATTTTTTGTTTTGCATAAAAGGTTTTAGTTTTTTACAAGTTACAAGATGTGATGAGTAATTACCCGAACGGTCATATAAATCTACCAGCGCAATGTTTGCTTGCAATTGCATATTCTCATCTTCCAATGTTGTAACTGCTTGCGCCAATGTTTTTTCTGCCGCAGCATACTTGCCATAACTTATGAGATGCTGACCAACTTTTAATAAATTTTCGCCTACATCTTTTCCAGATTTTTTATAAAACTCGGCAGCTTGGTTGGGGTTACCAGCAGTCGAGTAAAAATATCCTAGATCACGAGCAGCCCGGTCAGACACATCGATATATTTGTCGCTTCCACTTTTATCATGAACTTGTTTCATGACTTCAATTGCTTTTTGATATTTTTTTTCTTTAAAATAACTCCATGACAAATTATAGGCATCTTTCGTCCACCACTTATCATCATGTTCACTCAACGCTGATTCATAAAGCTTGATGGCTGGTTTATATTCTCCATCATTGTAATGCATTTCAGCTAAGGCTATTTGAGTTTTTATTTTCAATAATTCATTTCCTGTCGACCCCTTAAGCGCACGAGCATAAAAGTTTTTAGCTTCTTTGTATTTTTGAAACTCTTGCGCATTAGCTCCCAAAATATAATAAATCTCTGTTTTTTTGTTTAATCTTGGAAATTTTTTTAAAATAAAAAAACAAACTTTTTGAGCTTTTACGAAATATTTTTTAGAATTATTAAAATAGGAACTTTTATTAGTCTTCCTTCGGGTATCTACAGATTCTGACAAATATTTCTTATTTTCTGATTCTTTAATTAAGCGGGCTTTTTCCAGCAATAATTCTGCCATTCTCAATAGTATTGTTGGATTATTACTTCTATTTTGTTTATTTAATCTGGATATTTCAACCAATTCCTCATCTATGATTTTCAATAGCGCAACTTTTCTCTCTTCCACGCCATCATCTGATAAGACATTTAAACCACATAGTAGAGAAAAGATTATCAAAATGACTAAATAGATTTTCATTCACTACACTCCGACCTTAAAGCAAATACATAATCACCTAATTCATCTGCCCAAAATTCACCATTAAAAGTCCAAAAATATTGCTTATCATTTCTTTTTAGATATTTAATATCTCCACGCTTTCGATCCTGCGTTTGGATGTTTTCGTATAATATTTTTTTCTTTCGAGATAAAATTTCTAATTTCATATAAGTCATATCCTCAAACCCTTTTTTGATTTGAGCGTAGAAACCTCTTAAATTTCCTCGTACATAAGCTCCTATTAAATCTTTTTGTAGCTCCAGCGCCAATCTCAAATTATGTTTAAGTTGTGAGCTTCGACGGCTATCAGAAATGTCACGAATCTGATTTACCTCCATAACACCCCGATTATATGCTTCCATTTGCTCTATAAATGCCGGATCGCGAGTAATTGAGCTTAACATTTTATCAAGTACTGTTTGTTCCTCTTTTTTTGAGTTATAAAAATTTCTGCCCAAATTGAAATATGATTCGTAGTTACGTCCCATTCGACCCAGCATATTCTCTAATTGCTTAGAAACATTTTGGTATTGCTCGTAGTATTCTGAAACTACTTTAGACACATCATCATAAAGACATAAATGTAAATACGACATAGCTTTCAAAATATCTATTTCTGGATTAAAGATATAATCAAAAACTGGAGCTTTATAGGTTACTAATTTGCCAAGTGATCTATTATAATCCTCCAAGTAGAAACTATTCCAGGCTTCTTCAAACAAAATTTCCGGCCATACAAAAGATTCTTTTTCTAGATCCAGATAAGTCAAGCTGGCTTTTTTATGATTTTTCGCCCCAAACTGGGCCCTGGGAATACCAACAACGCAATTATCCTTATTAATATTCAATTGGCGAATTCGACTTGGCACATTGGTTCGCTTCAAATGCATTTTCGAAACTCTAATACACTCTGAATACACATCCACACTGGACTCGTGCTGACCTTGAATGGTCATGATACTACCTTCTAAAAAAAGCGCAAAAGGTTTTACTGGATGAAGTAATGGAATTCTACTGCGTAATTTATTAAGTGCATCTGCATATCTTTCTTTTCTAAAATATTTTTTTGCTAAAATATATCTAACAATTGGGGCATCTGATCGTTCTAATATATTTTCAGGCAACACTTCAAATTGCCTGACACCTGAATTAGTAATTATGGTATCGATCAAAAGTTCTGACTGGCTATTAGCATTGACATTTCCTTCCGCCAAATATTCTTTTATATAAGGTATCGAAGTGAAATACAAGTTTCTGTCTGCCAGCGCTTTGGCGTTATTCAACAGACCAGAACTTCCATACGTCTGTGAACTAAGAACCAAACTGATAATTAATAAATATCTTCTGAACATCCTGTCCATCCTTCATTAAATATTAAACCCCAACGAAACAACAAAATCATAATTTGAATACCACGACTTATCACTTGGGGTTGAATTTTGAATTGGCTTTTGAGCTTGATAATGCTGTACCGTTAAATCAGTACGAATATTCCAACTCTCGGTAAGGTAAAACTTGAAAGCCAGGTCCCAGAGAATACATCCATGGGTTTCCTTGGTTAAAACAAATGGTGTAATTCCACTAAGCTCATCACGATTATTAGTTTCATCCAATTTAGAATAACCGAGACCTAGTATCCAATCCAGATAAAGTACCTGATTGAAGGTATTAAATTTTGCATAAAAAGGTGACCATAAAATCATTCCGCCGACATATCCGTCCACCATTCTACTGAAAGGATATGAGCCCCCCCCTCCCACCTGATGTCTAACCGCAGCAGCTGTATCATTTTCTTTAGAGCTAGTTTTAGTGTAGAGCACTTCAAAACCCCAGTCCTCCGTAAAAAAATAGCCCGCTCTGCCTTGCAATCCAGCACCATCAACAAATGCGCCAGAAACCAGATGTGCATAACCTGCATTAAAATGGAACTTTCCCGCCTTTCTAAATTTCCGGTTTTGTAGAACATAGACTTCCTTGTCTGGATCTAACCAAGAAAATTTATAAATTGATTCCTCGCTAGCATAGACGGAAAAATCAAAAGATGTGTTAATTAAAAAAGTGATAAAAAATAAAATAATTAACCTTGAAATCATAAAAAGCATCCTGCCTTTGAAGTAAGTTAATAGATCAATATTAGATACATACTATTATTCTAACATAAGGCCTAAGGGGTGCAAGAAGTAGAACATAAATTATTAAACTTGCAATAATTACAGTGCCGTGCATTTATCCTGTTTAAATTGCTCAACTTTACCCACTGATCAAAAAGGTATGCTTCTATTTCGCTAAAATTCATTTCAAATTCGATCAATTCCCTTTCATCCACGTAAGCAATAACCAAACATGCAATTTGATCGTTGGTAGCCCGGTTTAAATTATACATGGCCATAGCGTATGAAATTACTTGGCAACGGTAAGCTTCCTCATTATCCGCTTTTCTAGGTCCGGTTTTAAAATCCCATATGGAAAATTTTGCCGTTTCCGTACTTTTAAAAATCTGGAGGTCAATCACCCCAGACAACATATAACCAAAAAGTGAAAACTTGATCGGTTCCTCAGAAATATAAATATTTTGAGGATATTTGGTCTTTATCATATCTAAGCTCCACTCAATAGCATGAATTTCATTTGAGCTTAAATCATTATGAACATTTTCCAGTATAAAATTATTATTAATTGCTTGCGAGATAAATGCATGAATTTTTGATCCTCTTTTAGCGCTTGAAATAATTCCAAGCTCATCGTTAACTTCTATATCTTTTTCAATTAATTCAGCCTTATTTGGTTCAAAATCTAAATCTGACTCATCTAACTTACAAATATTTTGCAAATAAAATTTTCTAGGACAAGAAGCAATTGATGAAAAACGCGTAACAGATAATTCCGAGATCAAACCTAACCCGACTTTTTCTTTTTTGCATATTTCTTTTTTTACAACCCCCATAGGATCTCGCATGTAAAATGCCGGCGGCAATACCTTAGAATTTTGCAGATGTCTCTCATTAACAAAAATATTTTCATGCATTTGTATAAAATTAAAAGAATTAAAGCGATCACATAATTCACTTTCAAAATTTCTTAGTCCTTGGATCCAACTGCTTTTTGACTTGATAAAATCATTACCATCAATTGACAAAGACACCCAATTTATACTTTTAATGGCTCGGGTGAAAGCAACGTAAAACAATCTTTTTGATTCACTAAATTCGATTTTTTCATTTAACAATCTTTCATAAATTTTATTGGGGGATAGATATGGCGTTTCTTGTTCATTAGTACTTTTCCATTTGATACTCCCTGGGATTTTACCGACAAATGAATGATCCACCACTATTTTACCGTTGGTATGTATACCCGCTAAAATAATATGATCAAACTCCAACCCCTTGGAGGAGTGCCCTGTCATAATCTGAACATTGCCAGAGCTCTCGCCGGTTTGGAAGACCATAGTGAATTTTTCGGCTTCCTTATCTTCCAAAATCAAACACAATTTTTCCAAATCATTACCAGCTTCTCGCGTTGCACTTTCGATATTTTTAAAATTATTTTTGTAATTGGAATTGGCAATTCCTAAATCAAACAACACCTTTTTAAAAGCATCAACAGCACACATCAAACCAAGATTTTGGATAAAGCTTTGAGCAAGTTCATTCGCATCAAACGCAATAACTATATTTAAATGTTTGAGATAACATTCAAGCACTAATTTAAAATATGCTTCTATCGTACCATAGCTACCAGTAACTCTTTGCTCATTAGCTACTTTCACAAACAGCGTGAACAAACCATAAATAATATCATTGTCCTGGGATATTTTCATTTGAGCACTGTGCCCAATATTTACGTCCACTAATTTGGAAATTAAGTATTTCGAAGGAGATAGTTTTTTGTACAAAACACATATCTTATCCTCGGGGTATGCGAGCTTTAGATGCAATATCCGCTCAAGTATATATTGAGCCTCAACGATATTGGATAAATGTTCATCAGAGATCAATTCATTATCGTCAGTTTTTTTGATTTCCACATTAGATATATTCACAAAGCCAGAATCACTTAAATTGCCAGGTGGAATGACTTGATCAAAAAAAGATACAGCTGTGTCGTCTACCCCAGCAAATTCTTTATTTTTTTTAAACAGGTAGGCAAACAAAGTATTGTTAAAATTAATTATTTCCGCTTTAGAGCGATAATTATTTTTTAATTTTAAATTTGACGAAACTTGGCGAGAACAATCAGTAAACACTTGAAGCTCTCCACCGCGGAAACCATAAATAGCCTGCTTGGGGTCTCCTACTGCAAACAATCTAGCAAAATTTTTCTGAATTATACTTTCAACTATCGAAAATTGAATTCTTGAGGTATCTTGAAATTCATCAATAATAAAATATTTATACCGATTACTTACTTGTTTCAAATTTTCCTCATTCAAAAGACCTTTATAAACATAGTATTCCAAATCCGCAAAAGTTCTTTGGTTATCAAAATCATAACACTTACTTACATAGTCAAAGCTATCCTTGATATAACTTAGCCACTTCACAAAGTGATTATCAGCTTGAGAAAAATAAGCAATAAAATCTTCATAATTTTTCTTCAAAAAATCACGGTAACATTTTAGTTTCTTACACCACAAAACTACCTCATCACTTGATTGCTGGACCGTTGGCATTTTCACATAGTACTGATCAAAAAAATCATTTGTTTTTTTGATAGTATCTAGGGAAAAATCAAATTTTTTTATTTCATCGAAAATTTTTATTAATTTATACCAGGTAGTATTCTCTTTTTTTATATAAGCACTGAGATTAAATGAATGGTTTTGTATGTCCATCACACCAAGCAACTTCAAACACTCAGTCAAATAATTTTTAATAACCAACGAAGAGGGATCTTCATAATCAATTTCTTCCCAAGCAATTCTAAGCTCCGGAGACTTGAATATATTACACAGCACCTGCTCAATATCAAATCTATGCCAAACAATCACTTTAGCTATGTCATCAGGTTTATCAATTAAATTTTCTACCCATTTATTAAAATATTTTTTTATTTTGCATTCCAATTCATAATCACCAATGATATTAAATTCACCCGAAGTCTCTGCAATCATGCCTGACCTGAGCAATTTATGACAAAATCCATGTATTGTGGTTATCAATATTGATTCAGCAGCTACTTTAAACGAATTGATAAATTTCTGATTTAAACCCAACTGTTCATGCTCACTTATCAATTTATGCAACTTTACTTCTAGCTCACCTGCAGCTTTATTTGTAAAGGTCATCAAAACTATTCCAGAAAACTCGTTTCTAATTTTTTTTTCCAAATCAGATGGACTACATCCTTGATTTGATCCTAAAAATTGTTCAACCAGATATTTGATGTGTTCCACCAGCACAAAAGTTTTTCCCGCACCAGCTCCGGCACTAAGCAATACTCCGCCATGATGTTTTATGGCCAGTTCTTGCTCATTATTTGGCACTTTTATGGTCATCTATTCTCCTCTGGCACAGATGTTTTTTACAACACACCATTCACAATCTTTCGATGATCGAGGACTAGCTAAATAATTTTTTTCATTAGCTAATTTTTTTAATTCTGCAGTTTCTTTTTGCTTATAATTCATAATCCATGCATCAAAATGAAAATTTTTATTATCAGCGGTTTTAGGTTTAACCAGATTTTCCTCCACTAAAACGTCCATGGCCTCGCTTTGAAAAGAAAAAAACATGGATTCAGTAATATCTGCCAAACATAAATAACCAGCAAAAATAACAGTTTCACGATCCGCTAAATGAGTAAGATAATAAGGCAGCTGGATTTTAACAAATTGTTTGATTTCACCAAGTGATGGAACACTACTTTTTGACCTCTTGAAGTCTATTAAAAAAATACCCTTTTCGGTGTAACCAATTACATCAATTCGTCCAGTAAAAATAGTTTTATCGTCTTCTTGACGTATACTCTTTTCAAAAACATATTGGGTAACGTTGAACTTTTCTTTTAACGATTTCAAAACGAAAATGCCATTTTTCGAAAAGGTTATAATTTCATTAAGCGATTGCTCAAAATCAAATGGACTCAAAATAATTGCAGCCTTGCCCAGCTCCACTTCTAGAAACTCTTGACAATAATCTACATGATCAGCCTCACTCCAAAGTACAGAATCACTCAACCAATATTGCACAATTGCATGCTGAAGATTACCTAAAAAAGCAGGCGTTATTTGAGAAGTATATGTTGAATTATCTCTGATTTTTTTAATAACTTGAAAGTAATATTTTCTAGGACAATCCAACCAGAGCTGAAATCCTGTTGGAGAAATAACAATTTTATCCCGAGCTTGATTTTCTACGTAACCGTTTAAATAATCTGTGATTTGTTTAATTTTGTTTTCATCCTTATTAAAACTGATTTTCTCAAGGAAAAATCCCTCAAGAATTTCTCTCCAGGCTACATTTCTATCTGACAAACCAGATTCTATTAATAAAACTACATTTTGAGACATTAATAACTCTTGCAAATAATATTTATAAAAAGAAAAATCAAAAGCAGCTCTTTTAATAGGACCGATAGTACTCAAAAAACTGAAAAGATTTTCATCATAAAAAGTTTCATCTTTTTTCAAGTCAGCATAATCAGAACTGATACACAGAATTTTTTTTCTATCCTCAGCAAAACCAACCAGCGATTCAAGCCCGAAAGCTCTGAAATCAGAGGTCTGTTTCAATAGAGGTAAATAATAAGTTCTAGGGAGACCCAGCTCTAAGTATTTTTCAATTATCTTTAGATCAAACAACAAAAGGTTTTCGTTCATATCTGATAAATTACGCCAATTTTCTAAAGATTTTTTGTAACTCAAAAGAATTTTAATCGCGTTGAAATCCCGATTGTTAGTAGCCACTTTCAACTTTTGCTCTATTTGATTTTGTAAAAATAATTTCAAATCTTCGGCATGCAATGCTTGTTCATTGTCTTGCCACAACTCTATAATTAAATCCGACACATTTTTCAACGAATTTGTAAAAATATTATTGGGGACCTTAAAGGAAAGCTGGTTAATAGGAATCTCCATTAATTGATCAAAGGTTGGCTTCTTTTGTGCCAAGTAAATATCTGCTGCCGTAAGATGGTCAGCTTTTAATAAAGTACTCATGGCTTCGCATAATTTTCCGGGGGAAAATTCAATAACCCGCACTACCGGATGATTAGTTTTGATTTTCACGTCCTCAGCAGGATGAAGCCATTTTATCCAATCTGATGCAACAGCATTTTTATATACTTCCGCCGGGAATGGTATATAAACATCACGCCTAAGGGACATAGATTTAATCAAATCAATTTGCAAAGATGTAAGATGGTTAAAACCCCAAAAAACCAATGTCTCATTTCTATCTTGCCTTAAATTGCTTTCAGGTCGTCTCAATATTTCACTTAATAAATAGTAAGCCTGGTGCTCGTCAATCAAACCAAGTTGATCCATTAATAGCCAAAAGTAACTTATAGCCTCCTGATAGTTTTGATTCACATCACTTAAAACTTCTGAAACTAAGTCCTTATTTACGGTAAAACTTCGAAGCTCTGTAAAAAGATTAAAGGCCAGATTAAAAGTTTGATAAGGTAAATGAATCCATTTTTTTTTCCAAGCCACGGCCAAAGTTAGCATTAAGTCGGATTTAGTAATGATTTGATTAAAAAAGTCTTTTCCAAACTCATGGGCAAGTTCATTAGATATAAACCTGGAAATTGTATCCACGACTAGTCTTTTATTTCCATTACCGTAGGTATTTTGGTATATATCTGAAAGAATTGGGTTTGGACATATCACCCTAACTAGTAATTTATCATCCCGAATAAACTTCAAATTATCCAATTCATGCAAATGTTCATAGAGTATTACTCTTAGCATGAGTTTTGCCTGCTCCTTAGAATCATTGTTTACGTCAACCGGTTATAGCAAGGGAAATTGTCTCTTCACCATTTGACTTTTTAAAAGTCTTTCTAAAATCTCTGACTCTTTATAAATTCCGCAAAAGTTTTCGGCACCGGCCCCTTTAGCCAAGACTGGAGACATAAGAAGGGATGATTTATAACCTAGATTATCCCCCTTTTTTTCAAAACCGGCCCACTCAGTACCAGCCTTTGGAAAATCAACTCCTATACTTTCTGACGATGTAATGAGTAATAACATTTCACTGTCACTTTTTTGTATCTCTAAAAATTTAGTAATAATTTGTTCCAACTCATTTAAAGTTGTTCTTGCTTTTTGAATTTCCCGCTTTTTTAAAGCATTCAAATAAGTAAAATCTCTCACAATAAATAGATATCTTCCTCTTTCAATTTTAAACCGACTTAAAATCGATTCCAAATTACCTTCTAGGCTGGCAAAGCAACTACCTTTTTGACAAGTGCGATCATAGTATATTTTATTTTTATCAAAAAATTCCCGGTCTTGAAAATGGAACAAGGTTTGGTTTGAAGATTTTGCCGGTGCCATTCTAAAAAAGATCGCTTGATCTAAAAAAATACTAGCCTTATCTTTACACGTCAACGTGTAGTCTAATGATTCATTATCTTGTGTACCACTTTCCAAGATTCCCGTTTTATATCCTAGTGTAGCCAAATAATTCCAGATAGGACTATGGTCAAAATCATTACAGGTTTTAGTGATATTTTCTTTACCTACCATTTGAGCCAATAACCCGCTCGCAGCGCTAGGTCTTAAATCATAAAGATTATATCCCCAAATTTTTCCCAGGCAGGAAAAATTTTCAAAGGCTGTCTGTTTATCAGCCAATGATGATTTAAAGCGAAGGATTGATATATGATCCTCGTTAAGCCCGGGTACCTGGAACCAAATAATCCGTTTGGGAGATACTCCATATTTATGATCAATCAAATTCAAAGTTTCCTGTCTTGCACAAGAAAAAAGAAAAAAACATACAATAGATATTATCAAACTATAGCTTGGCATTTTTTAACACCTTTTGGTTGAAGATTTCTAGCATAACAAAAACAGATAAAGTAAACACCATGTCGGAAAGTAGAGATGGTAAATCGTACAAAACGATACTGTATCCTATTCTGCTCAAAAAAAATGTTATGGTTAAAATAGAAAATATTAATCCTGACCATCCCACAATAGACTTTTTGAAATTTTTGTAAATTAATGCAAGTAAAAATAGAACGTAAATCAAAAATAAGAGGTTTGTAGGCAATTGGCCATAATAATTATTTATAGCTATTCCGCTTAGCATTCCCACCAACGGTAGTTTATAAAGCAATCTTTTTTGCACGCGGGCATTTTTATGATCAGAATTTTGGTAGTCAATTATTTTTTGAATAAGCAAATTATAAAACAACATATAAGCCAGACCAAGCAAGGACACCTCAACGGTTTTTAGCTGAAAAATATTTGAAAAAATATCTTCAAAATAAGACAATTTCACAATCAAAAAAAGAAATGCAATAAATATTAAAAGGATTCTTTCAATTAAAAATCTATTAGAGCGAAGGTATTGCCTCTCTCGCCACGACGCACAACCAAGAAATAAAATACTGTATGTTATAATTATCCAATCCAGCATTTGGAAACTCCTCACCCATAAGCCTAATATCAGCAATTAGCCTATCCTATCAAAAAACATCAGTATATACTATGCAAATATGATTCATCTATCTCTTTCAATATTAGTCAACTTGCTTTTTCTGCTCTTTAGCGGAAGTAGTTCATATGCTGCTACAAACACGGTGGAACACACCCCGGGTTTATTAGAATCATTAGAAAAATTAATCGAAATTAACCAGGACATTTACAAAAAATTACTACAAAAAGCCAATGTCAATATTTTAAAGTATGATGACTTAAAAAAAATTGAAACTAAGAACTTATCGATACATCCAGATTTTCTTAACATCATTATTTTCAACTCTGATGAAAAATATTTAAGTTTGATAGAAGGTGAACAAGCTGAATGCCTCCTCTATTCACTTATGGAAAACCGTTTGCTAAATGTAGCTGGTAGTATTGTCTCACAAGTTATTCTGAACATTAAAAAAAATGATAAATTAATAATTGGTGTCTCTCCGCTGGATGATTTTTTAAAATATATTCAAGAAAAACAATGCTATGCTTTCAAACAAATATCTTCAATTTTTGGACCTGAACAATTTCTACAAACTTTAAAACAAACCCCAAAACCGATTCCTTCTACAAAGAGTCAATGTCAAAAAATTATGCAAGATTGGAAAAAAAATTTTCACTTACCTTATTTTTGTAAAATGATAGAGACAATCAAGACTGGAGAATCTTTGGATCAGAGGATCAAAGGCAATCCATCAACCTATAATCAATTAAATTCTCAACAAAATTTAATTCTCAATGAAGCTAGTTCTTACAAAAGAAATCTTTCTGTTTTAGATAAGTCTTATTTTAAAAATGTTTGTGAAAACATTGATAATCCTGAAAAATTTTGCAGTATTTATCTTTCCGAAAATATATGGGATCAGGTTATCAGAGGAGAAAAACCAGATTACCTCATGAAATATAAATGTCGAGACTTATTAAATAAGAAAACAATTACTCCGAAAGATTACCCACTTTGCAAGGAAATAATGGAAACTTCACCAGAAACTTGTACCAAGGCTGGAATGCTTCAATTCCCTTCTCTATATCCCAAACCAAATTGTCATGAAATTGCTAGGGCCTATAAAAATTCTCATTTAAATATTGATTACCAAGACTGCCCCGGCAAAGTTGATTTCGAAAGTGTCATAAATGTCTCCAGGAAATTAAGTCATTTGTTTCCCTCTACGCGCCACTCTACTCCTGAATCTTGCGAATTTGAAACCTATCAAGCATTTGCCGAAACGGTTATAAATGAAGAAGATGAAGACATCGTTTGGCCACTCCAATTTTGCTTCAAAAACCTTGCCTCGTCGGTAGAGGAATGCTTTGAATTTATTCCAGGACACCACCCTGACCATCCCAAAACAGAAGAAAAAGTTTTAGCGTTGATACTTAGCAAAATCAAAGGGGCTTCTAGCAGCGAAGTATGTAAAAAAGTCAGTACTGAAATTTATAACCCACTACTGCTTGAATATAAAAATGGATGCTATATTGTTATTGATTCAAAAAAATGTAATGGTATAAACTGCCAACCGATAATCTATTACAAAGGAAAAGAGATCACTGATATTAAATATTTATCTGATATTTCTTTTGAATATTTTCCCATCAATTATCTCAAGGAAAAGCATTCCGTAAACAATATTTTAAAAAAGAATTTTCCTATTTTAATTAATCGAATTTACGACTTGAACATATTAAAAAATTATTTTAAAGAAAATCCTACTGGAATTATTTATGGAATAGGATGCGTACAAGACATTTTACCACAATTTTTCAAAACCAAGGCACTTCATGATTGTTCACCGATACCTTTTATTATTGACGGATATGACAAAAACCAGGAAAACATTCTCCTTTCAATCAGAACTTCTATTGACGATCTTCACTCACCTCGGTTAATTGACTGGAACTTTATCTTCAATGCTGTTTCTAACTTTAAAGAACTTCAACCAATGGATACATGGACGCTATATGGTTTTAGAAAAAAATAATGTATTGCGCTTCTTTTTCGTGATTTGTTTTTTAACATCTTCGATAGTTAGTGCTAACTCTAAACTTCCAGTGATAAAAACTAAGCAAGATATTGCCAATATTAGATATATTTCAAGTGATGGTAAATATACTTACTACCAAAGAAGAACTGGTGAATTATATTTTTCTACAAATTACGAGGTAAAAGAAGTTATCAAAGGAATTGAATATAGTCATTATTTAGTAATAGGGTCAGAGTTTAGAAAAAAGTTAATTATATCTAGTTGGAACAATTTTCAAAAATTTTTAAGTATACGTGAACCAGCGGAGCTATTTGTTGTTGATTATGGCTCACATATAAGTCAAAAAATCGGTTATGGTCTTTCTCCCAAACTACATTTAAATGATGAATGGCTCTCGTATTATAACCCCAAGAAAAAATCAATTATCTTTCAAAATCTAATCCATCGTGAGGTAACTCTAAATATCAATCTCTCAAATACCATCAACCACTACCATATCCCTGAAGTTGTTATGCCCAACAAGACTACAATCATTTACACTGATATTGATAAAAACGGCAATCAACTGGTAAGTTCCTTTAACCTTCCTGATCAAAAATTTACACTTTTATATAAACCTCAAACCCATCTAGCAAAGATTGAATTATGTTTTTCAAATGACAATTTGATCATTGCTGAATTTGGTATAGATACTCTTAATGAACACTCATCTATCAAAAAACTGGCAAGCACTCAACTTGATAACTATTCACAAGCAGTTAATATTTACGAATCAAAATTAAATGATATTGGCAATATTATC
>MEPW01000051.1:25518-47710 GCA_001769975.1 Bdellovibrionales bacterium RIFOXYA1_FULL_36_14
CTTCTTTGAATCCCAATTCAAAGGAATTAAAAGTAATTAGCGATTTAAAATATGCTCCGCAAGCTTTCCCTATGGAGGATAAAATTATTATTCCCCACCGCGGAGAATTTCTTTTGCTTGTTGGAAAAAATATTGAATACAATGATCATATTTTTGGCGGTAAAAAATGAAAATATTTCTGATCATACTTTTTTTTATATCGCTTACTATGTTTACGCTATTTGCTGCTGATACTTTTTATCGCCCCAATCAAGATTTTCCCTTAGAATTCATTTATCTTATAAATTCAATGCAAGAAAAGCGCGCCACGCCCGCCGAAACTTTGATCTTTAAGCAACAAATTAAATCATTTGATAACCTTGCCACTAGCCTTGAAGTACAAAAAAATCATTTGTTTATTAAATCGGAAATCTACAAGGTTTTATTCAAATTACGCCCCAAAAGAGAAATAAGTAAGGATAGTTACCAAGAAAACTTACTATCGTTGGTTAAAAATAAACTTACAGAAGATTCTAAAAATAATCTATCCGCTTTTACCGTTTGGTTTTTAGAAGCATTGATAACTGATATTTCCACACTTTTTTCATCAGAGCTTTTCAAACCCATCCAAATAATGGTCAATACTAATCAACCGCTTAAAAATGATAAAGAGAGAAACTATAAAAAGAAGTTAGATTTATGTCTGGCTTGGATTGAATTGTATTTAAACTTAAATGCCGAAGAATTTGAAGTTGAACTTTTTACTGTTATGAGCAAAATTACAGAACGCATATATCAATATGGTAATTTGTATCTTCAATTAACAAACTCCAGTACTTCTTCATTAACTAATGATCTGGTTCATTTTAATTTATCAGAAAAACAACCTGATAAAAAAGGTATTGCTTATATTAATTACCTCCTTGATCTTGAAAATATGGGTCTGGATAAAGATCGCCCTAAGGAACCAAAGTTAGAATGGCTTCCCAGCGATGAACCCTCTAACGCTAATATCCCCGTTCCTAAAGAAAATAATCAGAAAAAATCCCCTAATGAAACAGAACCTGTTCCAATTAACGATTGGCCAATTGATATTGAATAAATGATATGCTATGCATAAGTAATAAATTTAGGATGTAATTATGGCACTAACAAAGCAACCCTACAAAGGTACTAGAGATTTTTTTCCCAGTTTAGAACGACAAAGACAATTTATTTTTAAGCAAATGAGAAAAACGGCAGAACTATTTGGTTATGAACCTTACGATGGTCCACTGCTTGAGGAAGTAGAATTATATAAAGCCAAGTCAGGTGAAGAACTTATCAACGAACAAATCTACTCCTTTACTGACCGGGGAAATCGCTTTGTAGCCATCAGACCGGAAATGACCCCAACGCTAGCACGCATGATTGCTCAAATTCACCGAGAAACCACCAAACCGATTAGATTTTATGCAATCCCCAACCTTATGCGCTACGAAAAACCTCAAAAAGGACGACTACGCGAACATTGGCAATTTAATGTTGATATTTTTGGGGCCCCCAAGAGACAGGGGGAATTTGAAATTTTACAAGTAGCCGTTGCTTTAATGGAAAACTTTGGTGCAGACAATACCATGTTCGAAATCCTAATTAATGACCGATCTATTGTAGAAATCATTTTCAAAAAAATCATGAAACTTGATAATGATATCACCTATAAACTCTACAAAGTCATAGATAAAAGTAAAAAGGTGAACAAGGAAGCTCTCACAGAAATGGTGGATAAATTAAATCTCTCTTCCAATAATAAAAGCATATTTTATGAATATCTATCTCTTAAATCATTTTCCGAAGCTTCAAAGCTTTTAAACAAACACGGCGAAGAACTGGCCAGTGATTTTTCTGATTTTCTAAATTTAGTCGAAAATTCTAATTTAAAAAATTATTTAACTTACGATCCTGCCATAGTACGAGGTCTTGATTATTATACCGGTATTGTTTTTGAAATTTTTGACAAGCATCCTGAAAACCGCCGGGCTATCTGCGGTGGAGGATCTTATGCTGATCTACTTAAAATATTTGATGAACCCTCCGTTCCAGGCGTTGGTTTTGGGCTTGGAGATGTAACCCTTACCGATTTTTTAACTACCCATAAATTAATGAAAAATTTCGATATTCCCTCTAATGATTTACTTTTAACTATTCAAGACGATCGTGCCTTACTATCCAGCATCAACCTCGCAGAAAAACTACGAGATAAGCAACTTAAAGTTGTCAATCACTATGAAACCATAAAATTTAACAAGGTCTTTCCTCTTGCGGAAAAAAAGGGGGTAAACTTTGTGGCTTTCATTGGGGAAAATGAATTAAACAATAAAACTGTCCAGCTAAAAAACATGAAAGATAAAACTCAACATACACTTCCCCTTGATAACATTGATGAAATAATAAAGGTGATAAATGGAAACTCAAACCGTTCATGAACTACCCAAAAATCTAGATCCCAAAAGTATTGAAACCAAATGGTATCCTAAGTGGGAAACCGAAAAATATTTTACTCCCAAAGCGGGTAAAACGGGTAAATCTTATTGCGTAATCATGCCTCCACCCAACGTAACTGGAATGTTACATGCAGGACATGCTTTGGACTTAACTGTTCAAGACGTAATTATCCGATTCAAAAGAATGAAAGGTTTCAAAACTCTTTATCTTCCCGGTATGGATCATGCCGGTATTGCCACTCAAGCTAAAGTTGAAGAGCTTATCTATAAGACCGAAAAGAAAACCAAGCATGATCTTGGAAGAGAAGAATTTGTCCAAAGAACCTGGAAGTGGAAAGAAGAATATGGCGGTGTCATTGCCAAACAATCAAAATATCTAGGTCTTAGTTGTGATTGGGATTATTTTATTTTTACTATGGACGAAGAATCCAATGAAGCAGTCAGAAAAGCATTTTGCGATTTATATAACGAAGGACTTATTTACCAATCTGACTACATTATTAATTGGGATCCTGAACTTCAATCAGCAATTTCAGATGCGGAAGTTGATCATAAAGAAATTAAAGGTGCCTTCTACCATATTCTCTATCCCGTTAAAGATAGTAATATTAAACTCGAAATCGCCACAACCAGACCTGAAACTATGTTTGGTGATACTGCGGTAGCGGTTAATCCCAATGATGAACGCTTCAAGCATTTGATTGGAAAAAAAGTGATTCTTCCGCTGGCTAACAAAGAAATTCCCATCATTGCCGACGAACATGTCGACATTGAAATGGGGACAGGTTGTTTAAAAGTAACCCCTGGGCATGACTTCAATGATTTTGAAATCGGCAAAAGACATAATCTTGATATGGTAAATATTTTAAATAAGGATGGCACACTAAATGAACATGGACTTGAATGGAAGGGACTTAAATGTACCAAGGCTAGACCAAAAGTTATAGATCGTTTAGAACAACTAGGTCTTTTTGTTAAAAAAATTGAACACACTCACCAAGTAGGTCATAGCCAAAGATCTGATGCAATGGTTGAACCAATGGTCAGCAAGCAGTGGTTTCTAAATGTTCAGGCAATGTCTAAAGTTGCGATGAATTTTGTTGAAAAAGATGAGACAAGATTTTATCCCAAAGGCTGGGAAAACACTTTTTTTGCTTGGCTTCGAGAACCCAAAAATTGGTGTATCTCTAGACAGCTCTGGTGGGGACATCAAATACCAGTCTTTTATTGTAACAAATGTAATCATCGCTGGGCCTCTCAAGATAAAGAAAAAACCTGTCCCAAGTGTAAGAGTAATAATATTTATCAAGATCCTGATGTACTAGACACTTGGTTTTCGTCAGGGCTTTGGCCTATTACCACACTAGGATGGCCTAATGTTACTCGTATGAAAGAAAGAAAATTCGACGAATTTTTTCCTACTTCAACGCTGGTTACTGGTTTTGATATTATCTTTTTCTGGGTTGCTCGAATGATGATGATGGTACCTAAATTTACGGGAAAGCATCCCTTTGAAAAAATATATATTCATGCAATCGTCACCGATAAACTTGGCAGAAAAATGAGTAAATCCCTTGGGAATGGAATTGACCCTATTGAAATGATTGATACCTACGGTGCCGATGCACTCAGATTCGCAATGGCCTCTGGTTCAGGATATAACCGAAATCTAAACCTAGACCCCGAAAGAATTGAAGGTTGTCGCAATTTTATGAATAAAATTTGGAATGCTTTCCGTTTCATTCATCCTTTTTTACATAACGCTACCTCTGATATCCCTGCTCTAAACAAGCTAGATTCTCATGAAAAATGGATTATTTCTGAACTTAACGAAGTAACCCAGAAAATGAATGATTCCATGGAAGAATTTCGTTTCGACGATGCTAGCAGCGCTATCTATCAATTTGTATATGACAAATTTTGTTCATGGTTTATTGAGCTGTCTAAAAGTATTCTTTATGGCACAGATGAGGCAAAAAAAACTCAACGTGCCACGCTTTTAAAATATTGTTTTAGAAAAATCTGCGCCCTTCTTCATCCAATAACTCCATTTGTCACTGAGGAGTTTTGGGCATATTTGAAAAGGGACAACGAAGATTTATTAATTATTCAAGATTATCCTGAATATGAGAAGTCCTTATCGTTTTTGAGTGAACAAGAAAACATGAACAAGTTAATTGAGATCATCACATCAATTAGAAACATCAGAATTTCTTTAAATGTAAAACCCAAGGATATGATCAAGGTTAACCTTTTTTCTGATGATGATCATATCATTCATTATTTTAAAGAAAATGAAATTTGCTTTGCAGATCTGGCTAAAGTTGAAACTATTACTTACGGTAAAAAAACTGATAAAAAGCCTACGAAAGCAATTATGAATGCCACCACTCATACCGAAATTTTCGTTCCACTCGAAGGAGTGATTGATCTGGCTGCTCACATATCAAAGCTTGAAAAAGAACTGGATAAAACCAAAAAAGAATATGACCAAAATAATAATAAGCTTAAGAATCCAAACTTTGTAGATCATGCTCCAGAGGATGTTTTAAATAAAGTAAAAGAAAAAGCTACCGCTCTTAAGGAAAAAATCGATTCCCTAGAGGAAAATTTAAAGGTATTTAAATAATGTTTGGTCTTACCAAACAACATTTAATTGGTTTTTTAATTGCATTAATCTACTGGCCTTACTCTTTAACTTTTCGTTACAAGCTTCATGTTCCGTCTAATTACAATGTTAATGAAAATAAACTTTTTGCCTTTTGGCATCAAGATGATTTGGTTTATATTCCATTTTTCAAATATAGTCGCTACATCATAATGGTTTCTCTCTCCAAAGATGGAAGAATGCTGGCTGCTGCTCTTAAATTTTTTGGATATGAAATAATCTCCGGGTCATCATCCAGGGGTGGAATTTCAGCACTTATTCAAGCCATAAAAAAAGTCAGACAAGGTAGTAATTTTGCCATGGCGGTGGATGGGCCAAGAGGACCTATTTTCAAAGTCAAAGAAGGTATAATCCTAATGTCACAAAAAACCAGGAAACCCATATATCCAGCACGTGCTTTCCCTCATAAATTTTATACTTTTAATAAGGCTTGGAATAAACCAAGACTTCCTTATCCCTTCTCAAAAATAGATATTGTTTTTGGGGAACCAGGATTTTATGATCAAGCAAAGCTAGAAGAAGTTTTGAATTCACTTAAAATTCCGGCATGAAAACTTACCGTATTTTTCATTTAACTGATTAATCTTCTTTAAGTAGCTGCTCCCTATATTCCTCGGCTTCTTTAATACTATTTAGATGTTTTTGTAATGAACTAGGCACATTATTGTTAGCGGGTGAAGACTTTGGTTGAGGTACTTCTTCTTTTTTATTCAACTGTAATGATTTCTCATTCATTTTTTCCAAAATCTGAGCATCCTTTTCTTTGATATAACTTAACAATCCCAACGGATCTTCCATACCAAGTAAACTCACTATCTCCATATAAGTTTGCAAGATGATCATCTCATCATTATCAGTAATCTCCAGATGAAGATGAGTAAGCAGCATAGACTTGCTTTTATCAATCATAACAACTTTGGGGACATATAAAAGTTTCTTTTCTATTTCCCAAACTATGCCATCTCTAATGGGCCCCGCACAAATCGAGCTTGTTAAAATTAAAAATATAATAGAAAATATGATCTTCATCCCAACATCCTTGCATATAGCTGCCACGTAACTACAATCAAACCTAATGGGTAAATTACAAAGTAAAACCCTACTTTAAATAGCCCAATGATTCCGGACGGGATAATGGTTACTAAAATTCTTCCCCTAGAATCCCCCACCATTAACTCGTTGTAAGCAAGTTTGATCTCCACCAGATAAAATAAAAACATGCTTAAAACAAAAAAGTAGATAAAATTAAGCGGTAATAAATCTCTAAAAAATAAAATAGCAAATAAAATAATTTTAATAAATACAAACAAGAACATATGTTTGTAATACTTGTTTGCCGTTACGCTTCGAGTACACGCAAATAGTACAGCCATAATCAAATAAAAAATTACTGTATATAGTAGGAAGTCAAATACTGTATAACCCAGAAACATTAAAAATAATTTTCCTGAAATCAAACAGGAGAAGATGCTTGAATCAATACAGCCACCTACCGATTGATATAAGGGTTTCATTAGAAACAATGAATTTAAAAAAAATAGCAGGACAAAAAAAATGGTAAAAAGAATTAAATTATTCCGCATAGCTTGCTCTTTGATGACATTAATTATTTTAAATTATATCTGTATTATAAATATTCATCCATCTAGGATTATTTTGACTAACTTGACTATATTAATATGTTATTTACGCTTCCAAGTCTGTGCACTTAAGCATGTTTGGAGGATATGATTAATCTTTTGGGAGCACTTTTATTGAGAAGAACTAGAAGATATTCTCTCTTATGGGAAGGAAGTTGGGTAGCTACGATATGATCAAAGCCTCTATCGCGGGCCCAATTTATATTGTCTCGAATATACTCAACATGATCTAAATTTACAATTTTCACCGTAATCAGTATTCCTTTCAAAAATCTAAAATCTTTACTTATTCGGAAGACTTCGGCGAGAGATTGTTTAGGATTTAAATTCAGATCTACACTAACCCATTCTATATCACTCGGAATTTCTTCTGGTTTTATATGCTGGACCGGTTTTTTTATATGAGTGAATTTTTTATTTGAAAGACACAGCGGACTCATTTCAGCCGGATCAATTCCCCAAACCAAAGCTTTATTATTCAAGAGAAAATAACTGGCTCCCCCAGGGGCACTACCAAGTTCCAACCATTTTTGATTTTCCGTTATAGAAATATTGAAAAGGTGTTGCGCCTCTGCCAGTTTTAAATAAGCTCTGGAGGGGGAATTGTCTGGTAGTAATATTTTAGGATCAGAATTTGGGAAAGTTGCGCATCTTTGATTTTTGGAATGAACACCAATCCAAAACTCGTCGGGTTTAACTTGAACTACATCGTAATATAATTCATTTTCCAGGTTAACATTATTAAACTTGTCAAAATGTTCATACACTTCTTTATCTTGTGCTTCTTCATCAAGAAGTGAGAAATAATGCAAATTAAAGTTAGTGAAACTTAGAATATTTATTTCTTGAGATAACAGCTGCTGTTTCGAAACCTTTTTAATACTTTTAGCCCATCTGGTAGTGAATACCGGCTCTATTTCATTTAACAAAATATCTTTGGTGGTTTTATATGTTAAAAATCTACCTGTCGAATATCCCGGATTTAAATACGAATATCCAATTTTCATTTCATATTTAAGTAGGTCTAAATTACCCTCGTTACAACAGAAAAATATAAACTCGCCATTGTTGATTTTTATAGTCATCTATTACCGTCTTCGTTTTTTTTCCCACACTATAGTAGTATTTAATACATTGCCTTTTTTATGGCCTAAGATTAATATGGGCCATCAACTAAATATAATACCACAGATGAATACATCGAATGTAGTAGATTCAACTCTGAAAAGAAATATGCGTTACAGTATGTTAGATGCATTTTTCTTTGCCATGATGTCAGGTGCAGGGGAAGGATATTTTGTAGCTTTTGCTCTGGAACTTGGAATAGCCCCCCTTAAAGCTGGTCTATTAGGAACTTTGCCACTTTTTTTTGGTGGAACTTTTCAATTATTTTTCCCCAAAATATTAGAAAAACTCTCTAGCTATAATCGTTTCACCTATCTTGCATGTAGCGTACAAGCTTTGACATTTCTTCCCCTGGTGGCTTTTGCTTTTTTAAAATTTAGCAATTTTTATCTGCTTTTGGCCCTTAATTCTATCTATTGGATTATGGCCTATGGACTTAATCAATCTTGGAACGCCATGATTAGTGGCTTGATTCCTCCTGATATGAGACTCAGCTTTTTTTCTAAGAGAAGTATGCTTATTTATGTTGGCATGTTTATTGGTGTCATCACCTCCGGAATTGCTCTGGAGTATAGTCGGATACGGCAT
Organism: Bdellovibrionales bacterium RIFOXYA1_FULL_36_14; assembly: GCA_001769975.1. Taxonomy (GTDB): domain Bacteria; phylum Bdellovibrionota; class Bacteriovoracia; order Bacteriovoracales; family Bacteriovoracaceae; genus XYC1-FULL-37-79. The sequence goes on from MEPW01000051.1 coordinate 34,002, forward strand.
ATCTCAATTTATTGCTTTGGTATTGTGTTTCTCTTTTGTATGTTGTTTCGACTGGTTTCTGCTTTCTTCTTAAAAAAACATTCACTAGTCGTGATGGAGGATAAGGAAAAAAATATTTTTAAAAAGAATATTTTTGAAAAATTTAAGAATCGTACTCCAAAAGGGATGGGGAACATACTTCTTTTCGTTTTCTTCTTTAGAATTGCTATTTACTTTTCTGCTCCTTTTTTTATTCCGTTTATGATTAAGGAATTAAAGCTAAGCTATTTTGCGTTTATGGGAATTATATCCGCCTCCATCATCGGCAAAATAATTATTGCTAAAAGTCTTAACCGTATTGCCATTAAATATAATCTTAACCGAATTTTTTTCATATCTTGTGTATGTATATGTTTCATACCACTAGGATGGGTTTTCTTAAGCAAAAGTACACTTTACCTGATTATCCTCGAAATCTTTTCAGGAATGTTTTGGGGGGGATTTGAATACTCCATCTTTATAATGATCATCAACGAAATTCCAAGAAATTTTCAGGCTAGATATATGAGCATCTATAATTTTATTATAGCTATTGCAATTATTACTGGATCTTTGTTTGGTGGTTATATTTTCAGCCACATAAATTTTTTATATGGACCATATAGTTTAATATTTAGCCTATCTACCATAGGTCGTCTCATGTCGCTTTTATTCTATCCCAAAATTTTCGACCGCATTCACATACCAAAACGTCATATTTTCACCAAACCACTTAGCATCAGACCAGGACAGGGTACGGTGGATCGTCCCATTATTTTTAAAAAAAATTAAATCATTCAATCGTTTTTTTTGTAACAGAATAATTCTTTCCTACTAAGTATTGAGTAAACATAAATAGTGTTACAATAAAAATATTAAATTATTTTTGGGGGAAAAATGGGAATCAAAAATTTAATTAATATTGGAAATCGTTTCGGACTAGGAAAGAAAATAATCATAGGACTAGTTATTTTACTTGTTTTAAGTATCACCTCAACCCTACTTAACATGAACAGACTTAATCAGCTAACCAATGTTTCTAATATCCTTATAAAAAAAGATTTTCCCGTTCTCCTTACACTGGTAGAGATTCAATCTCTTCGTATGAACATTCGCGTTGCCGAAAGAACTCTGGTCAATGGAAAAATTGCCTGGGACGAACGAGTTGCCCAATATAAAATAATCGCTACCGCTTGGGAAAATTTAAACAAAACGCAAAAAAAATTGGATAAATTTATTGAAAACCCCGCGCAAAAACAACACTGGCAAGACTATATGACTTTAGCCCAAGCATACACGTCTATCTATGATAATTTTATTAAGCTGTGTAGGAAGAGAGATGATTATTTTGCCGCTGGCTACTCTGCTATGGATATTGAAGTCATCGATACAGAAGCCGAGATGGTCAGTATTATAATGAATGCTAGACAGAACATATCATCCTCCGATAACATTATTCAAAATCTTATCAATCTCGCAAATAATAACGTCAACAAGGCTGAGAAAGAAAAAGAGCATATTGATTTTCAAAGCAAGTTTGAGTCAATTATAGTCGCTGGATTAATTTCAATAATTTCCCTTGCTTTGATTTTTTTATTCCATTTTATTATAAAAAATATCACTCATAAACTCATTACCGGAGTTAATTCAATTACAGAAGGGGCCCAAAATATTGCCTCAGGAAACCAGGATCTATCTACTCGGACGCAAAGCCAAGCATCCTCGCTGGAAGAAACCGCCTCAACCATTGAAGAAATTACTTCCACTGTAAAACAATCTTCCGACAATGCACAAAAAGCAGAAAAACTGACTAACGAAACCGTAACTCTAGCAAGTGAAGGTTCACAAATATCCAAAGAAGTCAGTAATGCCATAAGTGAAATTTCGCAAAGTAGTCAAAAAATATTCAAAATCGTTCATTTGGTTGAAGAAATCGCCTTCCAAACTAATATATTGGCAATCAATGCTGCCATTGAAGCTGCGAAAGCTGGTGTACATGGAAAAGGATTTGCGGTAGTTGCTATTGAAGTTCGTGACCTTGCTCAAAGAACTTCTAATGCCACCAAGGAAATCAAAGAACTTGTCAACACGAGTATTGAAAAAGTAGAAAATGGTGAAAAGCTAGTTAAGTTCAATGATGATAAATTGCAAATGATTTCTACTAGTATTACAAATGTTACCAATATAGTTGGGGAAATTTTCGCTGCTTCTAAAGAGCAGTACACAGCTATTGAACAAATTAATAGCGCCATTTCACAACTTGACAGTATTACACAACAAAACTCCACATTAGTAGATGAGGTAGCATCCTCAAGTAATACTATGGCAAATGATGTTCAATCGATCAGTCAAAATATCAAAAACACTTTCTGGGGGACAAGCACTTAATGTCCATACTGTATATAAACTGCTTTATGTTTGGTAAAAAAATCAATCCCGACCGTACCAGCTTCTGGCAAACCGGCACCGGACATCTTAACTCCCCCAAAAGGTAGCATGGGCTCCTTATAAGCAGATGGCATATTCACGTGAGTAAGACCAACTTTAGTCTCTTGGATAAATCTCATGGCTTTAGAAAAATCGTTAGTAAAAATTGACGAGGCTAGGCCATATTTTACATTATTAGCGATGGTAAGTGCTTCCCCAAAATTATCCACCGAGAGTACACATAGTACGGGCCCAAATATTTCTTCACTGGCAATTTTCATTTTTTCCGTAACATTAGTAAAAAGTGTTGGAGCTACAAAACAACCTTTTTTATAGTCTGCATCGATTAATTGATTACCCCCACAACATAACGAAGCTCCCTCTTGTATTCCAATATCAATATAACTTTTAATTATTTCAAGTTGTTTAGTCCCACAAACCGGGCCCATTTCCGTTTCTTTATTTGCGCCATTTCCAATTTTTAATTTTAGCACTTTTAATTTTAAAATTTCCACCAACTCACTGGCTACTTCATTTTCCACAATAACTCTGCTAGTAGAAGTGCACCACTGCCCGCTACAAGCAAATGCCCCCAGCATAATAGCATTACTAGCTTCTTCTAGATCAGCATCCTTTAATACAATAACTGGATTTTTTCCACCAAGCTCAAGCTGCGTGGGAATTAAATTTCGTGCAGCATTTTTTTGAATACTTAACCCAACTTCAGTTGACCCCGTAAAAGAAATTCCATTCACTTTAAAACTACCGGTTAAAATCTCCCCAATCAAACTTCCACTACCCAGTATAAGATTAACTACGCCTCTTGGAATTTGCACTTTATCAAATAATTCAATAAATTTTACGGCGGTAAGGGAAGTAAGACTAGCAGGCTTTAAAATAACAGTATTTCCGGCCATTAAAGCTGGAATCATTTTTCTACAAGCAACGTTCAAGGGAAAATTCCAAGGTGTAATAATGGCGACCACACCTAGCGGAACCTTGATAGTCATTGCCATAGTTAATTTTTTATTCGTTTGAATGGTGGTACCGTAAAGCCTCTGTCCTTGATGTATTTGAAATTCCATCTCATTAATTGCTGAATCAATTTCCACCAGTGATTCTTTTAGGGTTTTACCATTTTCCAAAGTAATCACTTTAGAAAATGAATCCCTTTCTTTTTTTAATAAATCCAACACCCCCTTCAAATAATTAGCTCTCTCCAACGCACTTAAAGTGCTCCAGGACAAAAATGCACTATTAGCAGAATCGATTGCCATTTCAACGTCTTCTTTATTTGAAGATGTAAAAAAACCGACGACCTCATTTAAATCAGCTGGGTTTCTTTCCTCAAAGGTTTCATTTTTAGTAGAATTTTGCCATACACCTGAAACATAATTTTTCCATGATTCCATACTTGCTATCCTTAATCTAAATTGGTTGGAGGATTAAAATTTTCTTTAATTGATCTAGGACTAATCCATCTAAGCAGATTTAACTTACTTCCCGCCTTATCATTAGTTCCGCTGAGTCTGGCCCCACCAAAAGGTTGCTGACCTACAATGGCTCCAGTTGGCTTATCGTTAATATAGAAATTACCAGCTGTATCTACCAGTTCACTTGTTAAGTAATTAATTGTCTTTCTATCTTGGGCAAAAATTGCTCCCGTTAAAGCATAAGGGCTGGTATTTTTTAAAACATCCAAGGTTTCTTTAAATTTATGATCAGGATAAACATAAACACTTAATACCGGCGCAAAGATTTCTTCTTGCATCGTTTTATAGAGAGGATCATCCGTAACAATTATAGTTGGGGAAATAAAATAACCTACTTCATCTGAGTGATCCCCTCCATAAATTATTCTTGCTTGGGTAGATTTTTTAACCTCTTCAATATATCGAACTGTATTGTTATAAGCTTTCTGGTCTATTACGGCTCCCATATAAACATCAAAATCTTTTACATCTCCCAGTTTAAGTTTTTCCAATCTTGCTAACATATTATTTATCAGTTGCCTCCAAATAGATTCCGGTATATAGGCCCTACTCACTGCCGAACACTTTTGTCCTTGATACTCAAATGCACCTTTAATCAAGGCTACTGTTAATGCGTCTATATCTGCATCAGCGCAAGCAAGTACATAATCTTTTCCTCCAGTTTCTCCGACAAGACGTGGGTAAGTTTTATAAAGATTGTTAACTAAATTATTTCCAACAGTTTTCCAGATATTATTGAAAGTATTGGTCGACCCGGTAAAATGCACTCCCGCCAATTCCCTAGTACCAAGCAGTCTTTCGCCAATGAGCGAGCCATCTCCCGGAATCATATTAATGACTCCATCAGGAAGACCGGCTTCTTTTAATATTTCCATAATATAATAGGAACTAAGCATTGAAGCACTGGCAGGTTTCCAAATAACAGAGTTTCCCATTAATGCAGGAGCTGTTGGTAAATTTCCAGCTATAGCTGTAAAATTAAAAGGAGTAATTGCAAGAACAAATCCTTCCAGTGCTCGATATTCCAATCTATTCCAAACACCTTTAGGACTTATTAAATTTTGTTCTGAATATATTTCCTGCATAAAATGAACATTAAAACGCCAGAAATCAATCAATTCACAAGCTGAATCAATTTCAGCTTGGATAGCTGTTTTACTTTGACCTAGCATGGTTGCGGCATTAAGTTTGAAGCGATATTTTTGGGAAAGTAACTCCGCTGCTTTTAAAAACACAGCTGCTCGATCAACAAAGTTCATTTTTCTCCAACTTGATTCTCCATTATTGGCAATGTAGCTTTGAGCAATCAAAATTTCTTCTGCGCTAGCTTTGGAATAATGGCCTAAAACATGCTGATGATCATGGGGACATACAATCTTTTGTTTTTGTTTGGTGAATATTTTTTTTCCACCAATGATAACGGGGACTTCGACTTCACTTGAAAGTTGGTAAGTTAATTCTTCTTTAAGTTTCTTGGTATATATAGAAGCTTGATCATAAACTATTTGTTTTTCATTAATAGGTGTACTCATAAAACTCCTTTCTGTAATTAGGTGTAATTTCATTTAGCCATATTTCGCTTTATAAGTTAAATTCATAATAATAATATTAATTATGAATATTATTCATATAAGGGGGAACTGTTGGATCTTTATCAATTAAAAAATTTTTATATATTATGCTTAAATGAGAACTACACTAAAGCAGCTCAAAAACTTCTTATTTCTCAATCTGCAGTCAGTCATTCAATAAAAAAATTAGAGGAATCCCTTCAGAAAAAATTAATTGATAAAACCCAAAAAGGATTTCATCTAACTAGAGAGGGTCTAATTCTTTTTGAGCATTGTAAAAAAATTAACTCTACCATTGAGAGAGCAGCTGAAGATCTTCACAATTTCCAAATCAATCAATCAGAAATAACCATCGGTTCAACTCTTGAGTTTGGCTCTACAATACTTGTCAAGCAGCTGGCTTTGTTCAATCAAGAATTTAAGTACGGTAAAATTCACCTGGAATTAAGCAACAATATTTTACCAGCATTACTTAAGGATGAAGTTGACATGATTATTGACTGCAAACTCCATCATCATAAAGATCTATATATGATCCCTCTTTTTCGAGAAGAATATGTTGTTATTTGCTCACCCACATATAAAAAAATAAATAATATTATTGTTCCTAATAATTTAGATCGATGCCATTTGTTATCCATGGATAAAGAAGGCAATTGGTGGCATCGCTTTTATTACTCCCTAAAAGAAGAAAAACGCCCCACCTTAAAAAAAATAATCCAGATAAACCACATCAGAGGCATCATTAATGGAGCAGTTGCCTGCATGGGTGTTGGCTTAGTTCCTAAATATACCGTCGCAGACGAACTTAATTCTAAAAAAATTATACAACTTTTCCCAGAAATAAAAATCTCGGAGGATTTTTTTTCACTTTACATAAAAAAAGAAAAGAAAACGCTTCGAAAATACAAGCAAGTGGTAAAGTTTCTCAAGCAATGTTCTATTTAATCAATGATGTCCTATTAATTTTCTCGTAATTTCTGTAACATGTGTCCCTAGAAAGCGCGCCCCATCAAGTTCACTTTTATTAGGCTTGCGAGAACCATCATTTCCAACTATTGTCGAAGCTCCATACGGTGAATTTCCTGCAATATTTTCAGTGTCCATTTGCCCGTGATAAGAATAGGGAAGTCCAACTACTATAAAACCATGATGAAATAAGGTTCTATGAAAACCCAGCAGCGTAGACTCTTGACCACCATGTTGAGTGGCAGAACTGGTAAACACAGCTCCTACTTTGCCGACCAGACTACCTTTTACCCAAAGCTGCCCAGTAGCATCTAAAAACTGGCTCATTTGCCCACACATATTACCAAACCGAGTAGGTGTACCAAATATAATGGCATCCGCATCTGGTAATTCATCAACCCTGCATATTGGAATATGGGCCATTTCTTTTTGAGCATCAAGAGCATTCATCCTTTTGAGTACATCATTGGTAAGAGTCTCGGGAACACGTCGAAGCATCACCTCTGCGCCTTCAATTGCAAGAACTCCTTCAGCGACTGCATTCGCCATAGCATGAATATGTCCGTACATTGAGTAATACACAACCAGAATTTTCATACTGCTCTCCTTGATATTATTTTATGTTATTTACTTTCAAGGGTTTTTTGGTTCCTTACTATCATCATGCATTCCTTCAAGATACATCATACCCCCCATATCCTTCATCATAGGACATCCCTTAATATCTTTTATTTTTGCACAATTTGTTTTCATTTCTTGGTGACATTCCACTGACGTTTTATGAGATCGCAAGCAAACTGCCATCTGTTCAAGCATTTTAGCCATATGCTCTCGAATTTCAGTTGTTTCTTTGGATGTTTTATTTTTTGCAAGCAAATCACTGTGGATGATGGTCATTACCATCACAAACATTACTATTACTTTCATTTTAAACTCCCTTTAGGTAGTCTTCAGATAAGTACTGTGTAGAAAGACTAAAAATATTAAAACCCCTACGCTAACCCACATTAGTTGCTCCCCAATTTTAATAAAACAAAAGTTAATAAAACAAAAGAGTGAGTAACACATGCTTCATTAATAAAAACCAAATGAAAAATTAAATAATGTTCATAATAGCGGTAGGGTACTTTTTTTAGCTAGTTTTATGATTAAATTAGCACCAAGGATTATAGATTATCTAGATTAATTAAAATTTTGCTTGGATATTTGGGAGAATGATGAAGCCTAGTGAGATTAAATATTTTACCCAACGCCGTTTGTCTTATTTTTACTAATAAATTTTCGTTTGCATCAAAAGTCTGCTCCAACGGACAAGTTTTAATAAAGACCCTATTTACTTTTTCATTTTGCCTTACTCTAACATCAGGGCTGCAAATTTCTAACGGAATTTCGTCACCATTGCTATCTAACTTATAAATATACACTTCAATCCCCACATCCCTTACATTGAACTCCACAAAGAGATCTAAAACGATCGGCCCAGATAATACAAACGGCTCCGTATGTTTAAAGGTGAACACCAAATCATCGTTTTCGCTTAGAAGACTCTTGTCTTGACCATCTAGGATGCTGTTATTTAATACTTTATTACTCTGGTAACTTTTAAAATAAAGCGGCAAGGTAGTAGCATATGCAAAATTAGATACACTCACTGCAGAAATAATCAAAAATAATAGAAGTTTTTTCATTGGTACTACCCAGTTTAATTACTAGTAATTCACTACCCCGAACTTGGATTTTTGTAAATAACCTCTGTAAAATCTATAACTCAATACCTGACTAATTAAATTTATTTAAGAGAATTATTCCTACTCATCAAATTATGTATCTTATAGTATTCTAGACTTCTAGAACTACATATGTGTTTAAAATAATTACATTCTGTGAGAATAAAAATGAGAAAAGGCAATTTATTAATAATCGATGACGAAGAAGATATTATTGAAATAATCAAGAATATCTTATCACAATTTTCTGCCAATATTTACACGGCTAAAAATGGCAAAGAGGCTTTGGAAAAAATTAAAACCTATAAAATGCACCTGATTATTTGTGACATCAATATGCCAAAAATGAGCGGCGTTGATCTTTTAAAAACAATTAGAGCAGAAGAAAACAACGTACCCGTAGTCTTTTTCACTGGATATGGAAACACAGAATTAATGTTAGAAGCAGCCAAATATGGTGCTTTCGATTTCATCGAAAAACCTATGTTTTATCAACTTGAAGAAATTGCTCAAAGGGGAATGCAAGCTGGTCTTAAACAAGAAGATCCATCCATGCCCATTGAAAATTTGCCCCACGTTGAAATCACCAAATACCAAAAACTTTTAAAAGAACTATCTCATAAAAAATAATTCATTATGGGGAGTCCATACTAATAAAAAATTCGGGCCATGATTTCTCTACACATCTAGCATTATAAATAAGGCCCCCATAATTTCGTTTCATAAATAAATAAGCAGTCATAACCATTCTATGATCACTCGGGGCATGATACTCAACACTTTCTCTTACAGGTTCACTATAATTAATTTCCAGTATATCCTCTATTTCATGATAACAATAATTACACCTAAAAAGTTTTAGGAGATTTAAAATTTCCCCAAGTCTATTAGATTCTTTAAAACGCAACTGTTTTAAATTTTTAAGACAGCTTGTACCGCGACAAATAGTTGCCATAAAACTCAAGGTGGGTGCCAAATCAAGACAATTATTCAAATCAACCTCAAACCCGTCATAATGTTTTTGAGGTGAAAGACGTAGTGTATTTTTATCTTGCGACAGACTCAAACCAAGCTGACGAGCAATCTCTATAATTTTATAATCTGCCTGCATAGCATCTGGAATAAAATTGTTTATTGTGATTTCTTTTCCCAGCATAGCGTACGCAATAACGTAAGACAGTGCACTCATATCCGTAGGAATAATAAAGTAATTTTGATCTCTTTTTACTCTACTTATCAAATCATCTGTTAAATCCAAATATTTCTGACTACTAGTTAAATTGGTTTTTATAAATGTAATCGGTTGGTTGAAAAAAACCATTTTTAAGGAAGATAGAAACTGGGTAGTTTGTGAGCAATCTACTTCAATTTTCTCCAAATTTTTGGAGTATGGTCCCTTAAGTACTATTTCATTTTTCTCCCTTTTTATAGATACACCACACTGATTTAAAGTAGTAACCAGCGCATCCATTGGTCTTTTGCTAACCCCTGGGCCAAGTTTTAATCGATAGGTAAGCTTACCAAGACCTAGCATTCCGATTAAAAACCGATTCGTAGTACCGCCTTCGCCGGGTAGTAGTAATCCGACAGATGTCTTTTCACAATCTGGAAATGAATTCAATATTTTCACGACCCCGTTTTTTCTTGAAATATCCAACCCAATTTGCTTAAGCAAATTTTCCATATTAACAACATCCATACAATTGGGACAATTGTTAATAATAAACTCCCCAGGATATAAGCTACCTAAAATAAGAAGCCTTGCCGCAACAGATTTGGATCCCGGTAGACAAAGTTCCAGATTATTTAATTTTATTCCAACTTTATAAGGTAAGTCTGGATGGTGCATTTAACACTTCTTCGATCTTATCAATCAATTCAATTAGGTTATACTCCTTAATGAGCGGTACTCCTATATCACTGACCTGAATTAAATCAATCTTATTATTGCTTTTTATTTTTTTATCTTTTTCAATATATGAAATTATCTTTTTAACTGGAACACTTCCCACACTCCATGGTGGAACATCGTTTTTCCAATTAAGGCTATCCTTAATTACACGTAGATTCTCCAAACATTTTTCATTGTTAAAAAGATGAAAAACCAAAACCATTCCCCAGAAAACGGATATGCCGTGTTTTAACGAAAATGCCTTTTCCAAGGCATGACCAAGGGTATGACCGAGGTTTAAAGCTTTTCGAATATTTCCATCCCGTAAATCCTGTCTGGTGATATCCAATTTATATTGGGCACATGTTTGAATTATATCTTCGAGAGGTTGTCTATTTTTCACCATTTCGAAAATTGGTTTTGATAAAAATGAATATTTAATAACCTCACCCAAACCGCTTTGGATCTCTTCTTCTGAAACAGTTTTTAAAAAATCACTGCAAAGCCAGATATTTTCGGGTATATGAAAATTTCCTATTAAGTTTTTTCCGTATCTGGAATTAAGCCCCACTTTTCCACCAATGGATGCATCCACCATTGCCAAAAGTGTAGTTGGCACCACACTCCATTTAATACCACGGACTATAGTAGAAGCAATAAAGCCGGCAAAATCACTAAGCCCCCCTCCACCAATCGCCACCAAGTGAGCATTTCGATGCACACCTTTTTCTAGAAAAGACTCCATACATTTTTCATATTCAGAAATTCTTTTGGCTTCCTCACCACGGGGTGCCACCCATAAATTCACTTTTTTAAATTGGGAAATTTTATCAATATCAAATCGATCTTTGTAGTAAGACCATACTTTTTCATCCACTACCAAAAGAATCGTATCCGCCTCAATTCTTTTCATCCTATCTAAAATTTCAAACAGAGCTACTCTTTCAAGTTGTGTTTCCATGCCAACCTCATTCATACGCACGTTGCCGTAAATAATGATCAGATATTACAAATCTAATCATAGACTCAATTACTGGTATCACTCTTGGTATAATACAAGGATCATGTCGCCCAGTCTTGGCAAGATCACCAATACTGACTGGAGCTTTAAAACCTACCGTCATCATCAGTTGTCTCCCACTTGATATACCACCTTCAATACCTCCCAAAAGTTCCAAATTAGAAACTATTTCACTTCCCGCTTTTTTTACCAACGATGTATCTCCTATTGAAAAGGAAACACAACCCCCAATAGACAAAAGAGATTTGGCTAAATCTGCTTTAAGTTTATCAAATACTGGTTCCCCTAGCGCTTTAGGACAATTTTTAACGATCAAAGTGATTTCCCCACCTATCGAATCATATTTTTTTTGTATCTGGGCCAGGTAAGAATAAAAGTCGCGGTTAAGTTCAAATATTTTTCCATCCCCAAGCAATATTTTGGATGTTTCGATCTCCAGATCAGGCAGAATCAATGAAGCAAAATATCCAGCCACAACCCTGGACACCGTCTCTCTTCCTGAAGCCCTGCCTCCCCCGCGGTAATCACGAATATGGTACTTATCCATAGTGACTTGATCAGCATGACCTGGACGTGGTTGGTTTTTAATAGAATCATAATCAGAGCTTTTTTGTCCGGTATTTTTTATAATTACTGCGATTGGGGTTCCCAGAGTTTTATTATTAAATATTCCCGACAAGACCTCAGGGACATCATCTTCGACTCTAGAACTCGTACCCTCTATTTTCCCCGGGCGTCTTCTTTCAATCCAACTGGTTAATTTTTCATATGAAAAATCAAGATTGGGCGGAATTCCATCTATCACCACTCCCATAGCAAGACCATGAGACTCACCAAAGGTTGTCATGCTTAACATCTTGCCAAAAGAATTTCCTCTCATAAAATTCCTATTTTTGAATACGAACATTTTTCTATCTTAAAATTTACACCAACCTGGTCCAAAATATAAGTATAAATTAATATCAGGATACATATGAATAGAAATAAATATGAACTTATTCAAGACAGAAACGATATAGGCAGTATTCTTGATAAATTATTGGAATATAACAGCGAAGTTATCATTTCCGAAGACACTACTGAAAAAAGAACCCTTTACAAATCCAATATAGTTTTTGTTAATCATTTTAATCATGAAATGGTGCTCAAACCAGCCAACTTTGGTCACCCTTTTTCCATCTCTGGCAAATATAGATTCTATATAACTAACGAACAAGAATGCATGCATTTTACATGTACACTTGGGAAAACCACTTTCCCAAGGTTCCTAGTCCTCAAATGGCCAGTTTCTATTTTTCAACAAAACACCCGGAAAAATAAAAGAATCAGCTTAGACCATAAAAATTTTTTGGTTAATTTTTCTAATTTTTCTCTCAATGCAAATTTAGTTAAAGAAACCTATCAAGAAGCCAAACTCATGGATATTTCCAAAGCCGGCTTCGGACTATCAGTTGATGAGGAAATTGCTTCTTTTTTACGTCCCAATGACTGTTTGATTTTTACTTACATTAACGAAAAACCTCTAAAAGACAAGCTTAGTGGCAACGTAGTCTACATCAAAAAAATAAACCCAATTATGTCTAGTAATAATTATACGGTTGGTATAAAGTTCAACGAAGAGACTAGGTTTAATGAAATTCTCTACCACCTAGGTCAAAAAACTGATAATAAAGACGATCTAAATGAACTTAAAAGACTTTTCTAATCTGATCGAAATTCAAAGCTTACAAAATCAGCAAAAAAAACATCTGGATGAAATTGCTGCGCAAGAAAACAGAATAAAGCAATTAAAAAATAAAAAAAGCCAGTCCGCCAACGAACTTTTAGAACTAGAACCAACTATCTTACAAAAAAAAGCAGAGCTACAGAAAAATGAAAATGCTCTTTACCTCCTTGATGGCAAAATTGACAAGGCTAAAAGTAATCAAATGCTTGTGAATAATTCTCAGCAGCTAAGCGCGATTGAAAAAGAACTTCTCTTTTACCGAGAGCAAAAAGAAAAGCTGGAAACAGAAATATTAAACCAAATGGAAGAACTCTCAATTCTTCAAGAAAGAAAGGAGATAATTGGCGGTTTCTCGCAGGGAATTGATAAATCCATTAATATTGTAAGCACTGAAGCCATGGAAATAATTAAAACTCAAAGGGATATAATTAATGATTACCAGACCCGGATTGCATCCCTAGAGACTGACATCCCCAAAGAAGCTAGAGAAATTTTTTCAAATGCTAATAAAAAACACCTGTACAACTCTCCCATTACTCTGATTCAAAACAATGCCTGCTCCAAATGCAATTATCCCATTGATAGAAACATGTCTTCACTAATTGAGAAAGGAACCAACCTTGAACTCTGCCCTGGTTGCGAAAGACTGATTGCACCTCATAGTGCGCAGTATTTGTCTTCGTAAAAATTATTGAGTTAGTCCAAGATCAATAAAGACATTTTTCCAATGTTTAAAATTCACACCATCTTCAAATCTATTCATCTTATCAAGAGACAAACAATACACATCCTTCACATGCATATCTTTAGCAAAAATTTTTAAGTTTTTTACATCTGCCGTGTCTACACGCTTGGCAGATTTTATT
>MEPW01000052.1:0-11486 GCA_001769975.1 Bdellovibrionales bacterium RIFOXYA1_FULL_36_14
AATCTCTCGCTGATTACCAATCAGAAATAAATCATATAAAAAAATATTTTTTCTAATAATTTTTTCATCAACTTCGCCCAGTTATTCCATGCCATTCCAGTTTAACTTTTATTGTTTATTAAAAAATAAGATTGATAACAATTATTTTTTACGATAGCCAACTTTACAATAATATTTAACCAAAAAAATAACTTACTAAAAAAACAAAGTTTTTCTGTTAAATAGGCAAAATAATACAAATTTATCTAATTTATAGGTTTGATCATAATAGTTTTGTACTTATATCCGAAAAAAAACTATGACCAAATCTGTTTCATCAATTTATATCACTACTTTGATCTTTTTGCAGCTAACGATTTCGTCTGGAATCTGTGCCAATACTTTTAACGAATGCCTGCATTCACTTTTAAATAGATTGATCGATACTAAAAATAAGACCGTAGACATCATGTCCAATCTGAATAAGTCTCACTATTACGCAACCCAATTGAGGCTACACATTATGACCGAAAATAACGGTGTCGAATATCTGAACGTTCCTTTGAAACAATTAGAAATGATTCACCCGATTACTCATGAAAAATCTAAGGAAAAACTTCAAATGAGAATCAACAAATTAGTATCAAGCAAGGAAAAAATTCTGAACAAAAAAACGCTGACAATCGGGGAAGCAAACGCGCTTATTCCATCAAAAAACCCCATACGTGTAGTTGAATTAGAAAATGGAAAATATATTATCTTTGACGGTAATGGAAGATATGAAGCTATTAGAAATGTTTTTGAAACGGATGACTTCGTTGTTGAAGTGGAAAACTATAAAATAACTGAAAAGAAACGTATCAACGAAATGATCAAGGAAATCTTGCGAATAAGATTTCCGGAAAAATACTAGAAATTGCTGACTTCTAAAAATAGTCCATAATGATCAGAAACAGCATTGTGATCGAATATAATCTTTGAAGCTTTCAATTTAAATTTTGTGTTATTATAAAAAATATTATCTAAAGAACTATCGTATAATTTATCTGAATAAGGATTATTTTTACAATAAGTACAGGTATTCTCATCAATAACATTAATAAAGCCTAGATCAAATAGCTCTTGGAAAAAAGTATTACTATAGGGTTCATTGAAATCACCTACAATAATAGTTTTTTCTCTTGAAACCAAATCGGCAACTCTATCCGCAACATTCTGTATTTGAGCAACCCTTTCATTATGATTGTTTTCAAATGGAGATAAATGTACATTCACAATAATAATCTTACCAAGATTGGTTAAGACTTCTGCAATTATAATTTTTCTACGTTTTGTTGAACGTAACATTGGAAGCTCATAAGATTGACAATTGATAATTGGATACTTACTAACTACTGCGAGCCCTTCCTCGAAAAAAGGAAACCGATTAGTTCGAAAATAACAATCATAATATCCTTTCTTTTTTAAAAACATTTTATAGATACTTTTGTTTCCGATAGTCCATGCCTCTTGAAAGGCATAAATATCAATATTAAAATTATGATCTTCCAATAAAAAACTATTCAACCTCTTTGAAAATTCATTAGGATAATGCCACAAATTAATCGTAGCAATCTTCAGGCTTTGCCCACAAGCCGAAGTGATATAAATCAACAGACATACAAAGTAGAATATTTTTTTATTCATATTTAATATTCTATATTTATTGATTATTTAATGACAAGCAAAATGAACCCGCTGAATCATTCGCTTTACTGACCCCATTTCATGTCTCCTGTTTCGTCTATTTTACCGTAAATATGACGGAATTGAATCCACCAAAAAATTGCTCAATTAGCTTGATTTGCGGGTCAGGTTATCCTGATAAGATAAATCTTCCGTCCTGGCTTTATCCTAAAGACTTAAGTTTTTCCACAATTTTATTTATAGAAAATTTTGTTCCTTCGAGTTGATAAAAATGTTATTTACGATAAAGTCATAAATATTTTAGATATGTTAAAAAACAGCAAGCTGCATAATCTTTCGCTAATTACGAATCAGAAATAAGAACGTAGAAAGCCATTTATTAGCACTCTCAAGATTTTTTCGTAAATAAGTTCACCAGTTTATCAATTTTGATGTTCTCATGAAAAGTCAATTTAGAAGGTATTAATGAAATAATCTCGATATCCTCGAAAAAAATTTGAAACCAGTTTTCATCATTTTTCCTACCACTTTATCTTTTATTTATACCGCCTATTTTTGTCATTTACCCAAAAGTAACGTTATTAAGGTTGTTATAGTTTATAGTTTACTGTAAACTATAAACTATAAATGAAAACACAAACAAAATCACAAATAGTTAAAATTATTACCAAGAAAGGAAGAATTCGCCCTAGTGATTTAGCAAAGCTTCTCAAAATCACCCCACAGGCTTTACACCGTCATCTTAAATCTCTAGTTGCAGAAAAAATAATACAGTCCCGTGGATCTTCACCAAAAACTGTTTACGAAATAATCGGCAGACCAGATTTAGAAAAAATTAAAGATTGGTTTTGTTCTTCCAAGATCACTCAAAATCCTTCCGATATTTCTGAAACAAGAGACGTTTTTCAAGGAAGACTTAATAAATTTAAAGATCTCAAAAAGAGCTTGCAATCAGATAACTTACTGGCACTTATTATCTCAACTACAGGAGAAATCGGAAACAACTCCTTTGATCATAATATGGGACAATGGTCTGGTGTCCCCGGTTGTTGGTTTAACTTTCAAATTAGCGGAAAATTTCTTTGGATCGTTATAGCAGATCGAGGACAAGGAATATTTAAGTCCCTGTCAAAAGTCGATGCTTCAATAAAAAATGATGATGAAGCTTTAAAAATTGCATTTGAAAAACAAATTTCAGGAAGAAGTCCAGAAAGACGGGGCAATGGCCTCAAATATGTCTTAAATAATATACTTGGAAATGAAAACAGAGGAATCGCCTGTCATTCAGGACGGGCCCAAATTTGTTATGGTGATCTGGGAATGAAATGTCTAAAAGAGATGGAAAATTTTCCACTACGTTCGTATGGTACATTCACGCTTATGTGTTGGGGTATAAAATGAAAATCTCGTTAATAAAATTTGGAGATATATTAACTTCGCGTCCGGCCGGAAGAGATGCAGCCTTGTCATTAAAGGCCTACATGAAACCCAAAAAAAATGAACTTATCGAACTGGATTTTAAAGGTGTCATCTCAGTTGGCCCCTCTTGGTTAGATGAATTCCTTGCAATTCTTCGGGAAGAGTTTGGGAAAAAGCGGGTGATTATCCTACCTACCACCAACCCCTCAGTCAGAGAGTCCTTGCGGGTTATAGATGGTAAAAATTAGTATTCAAATCCATTTTCTTTAAACCACTGATAAATATAGGAAGTGACTGCTTTGTGTTTTGGTGTATTTTTGTCCCAAAAGAGTGACATTTTTTCCAACTCATTAATTCCAAGTAAGTCGTTCACGAATCTGCTGCAACTTTTCTTTCGGTTTAAAATATTCTTATAAAAACCTCGATCCGCCAGACTCAAATCCAACTTAACTCCAAGCCTGTTCATTTCATCCACGATCATGCAGGTATTGTAGATCGCTTTTGCTTCATGAAATTTTCTCTTTAAATAAACCGTTTCTAAAAACCAATACCGACCAAATGTCTTATTATTAAAAGCATTTAATAAATCTACGTCTGAGTAAAACTTGATCTCTTCGTATAACTGATCCAAATTGTTCCGAACATCCTTAGCTTCCTTATCAAAGAAGTGGGTCAGTTCATGAATTAAAACCAGCATGAGTGAATTCGTTTCCACAAAATCAACCATTATACTGTTTTCTTTATAATAATAGACTCCACGTCCTTGTCCAAATTGGATCAAATCATCAAAGAAAGACACTTCCAGCTCATTATTTTTAATTTCCAGGTATTTTTTAAAAACTTTTTTACCCGGATTTTTTTCACTCAGTCGCTCCAGCTTTTTTCCTTGATACAAAAAATATTCTTTAATTATTTTTTTATCAATCCGCTTTAAAATATATCCCGGATAAACGTTTTCTAAATTAATTAACCGGTTATTTAACTCGCTTCTTTCTTCTTTAAATATGGTCATCTTCCCACTTGTAATCAACTTAGTATAATACAAAACAAGAGAGCTCTCGACACTCTCCAATCCCGAATGCGATTTTATACTTTCGATGTAATCATCTGTGATATTTGCAATACTTTGGTCACAACAAAGCAGCCAAAGCATTAATAATATCACTCTATTATTTATTAAATTCATCTTTGATTACCATGTATGTAGAACCCGCAAATTTTTCCAATGTTTCCTTGTCATAACCAAGCTTTTTAATAAAAATTACTGCATGTTTGATTCTTTCTTTTCTTTTATTAACCAAATTGATATTTCCCATCTCTGGATATCTCGCAATATCATGAGCAAATCCATTAATTTCTTTCAAACTAAATGCGTGTTCCAAAACAGATTTTTTCAATGCATATTCATTAAGATACAAATAGCCCCCCGACTCTTCAACCCCAATCATTGTATTAATTAATAAATTTTTGCAATTATTGGATACGCTTGAATATCCTGGTATTAATGCAAGTTCTTCTAAAAAATCACAACTCCTTACACGTAGTATCTCAACATCTAATTGAAACGATCTTTCTTGTTCAAAAAATTGTTTACACAAACGATCTAATTGTAATTGCGTTGGCTTAATTGAAAGTAACCACGCAGTTACGATTTCATTCCATAAATTCATTCTATGAGTAAGCATTGTTACATCGTTTTTCAAAGTTTGTAATACTACCTTTTGCAAATATTGATTAATGATATGAAACTTATTTGAATTATAATATTTATAGTGTTTTACAATCTCATTTTCCAATGGGCCGATATATTCAGCATTATCAGAATATATGTAGTCTCTACCATCGTCCGAAAATTGCAACTCATAATTGAGGGTTGGTATCCGTAAATATGTCCCTTTCTGTAAGTTAGCATATTTTTTTGTTAAAAGTACCGCACCATAATATGTCAATTTATAATACCCATCATCCCACGTCCATTCCTTATAACCTTCTTCGCCATCAGACTCTCGTCCTTCCATAAGTGGCGCACTGAGTGCTGATTGCAATAACACTAACGTTAATAATAAAAATACCAATTTCATTTTCTTCATAAACTCTCCCCCGAATTATTTTGATTTAATTCATTTTTAGTTAATGGAAACAAGGCAATCGCAAGATGATAAACGTCGTCCAAATCATTTTGATCTCCTTCAAGTAACGCGGACAATTCACGTCTGAATTTTTTTATCATGGCACGGGCCTCGTCAAATTTTTTCATGCTGACAGCAAAAGTCACTCCGGAATGGCTGCGCTCCCGAACATCAAATTTATCAATTGCATCTTTGGCCAAATTGAAAAGCTGCTTTTGCTTTTTCTTCTTGGCTGAATCAGTGTAGGCATTATCACTGGCCGTCGTGGTAAATCCCGAAGTCTTATCAAAAATTTTACCTTCTTCATCAAGGTAAATGAGATTTAATTTTTGAAGCCTCATGACGGCAAGCTTTACTTCGGCAAGGGTTATATTAAGTCTTCTGGCAATCCAGTTGAAATCTGATTTAAAATTTTTAGTCGATAAAAGTTCCAAAATGGCATCGTAGTACCAATCACTCAGTAGATGATATTCATCTTCTTTAAGCGTATCGTAAATAATTTCGCCTTTAGCGTTTTTTGAAAATTTATTTATTTCATCTGGTGATAAGGAAAGGGCGAGACCTACTTTTTCAATCATCTCTTTGGACATTTGCCTTTTACCTTTAAAAAATTGGCAAAGCGATGAATGACTAATTTGAATATCTCTAGCAAATGCACGCAAAGAGTAGAGAGGATTCTTCTTACACCTTTTGGCAAATTCTAGGTTTAAATACTCTTTAAAGCTCTTTGTTTTCATGGGGCGAATATGCCACGTCATGAAATTATTATCAACAGCGTTGTAAACAAAGTGGTTACAACTCTATGAACCATATAAAAAATTCTAACTTTGTGCAGAATAAATTAATTATTTATAAATTTCGAATAGATAGACTACACTAACCCAGCAAATCCCATGAAAGCAAGTGACAAAAGACCAGCCGTAATAAGAGCAATGGGAATCCCTTTCATACCTTCGGGGATATCCATAAGTTCCAAATGCTCTCTTATCCCGGCAAACAAAATCATGGCCAGGGTAAAACCTACAGCTGTAGCGCTGGCAAAAACCACCGATTGAATCAAATTAAATTCTTTTTGAATAACTAATATGGCCACACCTAAAACAGCACAATTAGTAGTAATCAAAGGAAGAAAAATACCAAGTGCTTGATAAAGAGGAGGAGCCACTTTCTTAAGTATAATTTCCACTAACTGAACCAGAGCTGCGATAACCAAGATAAAGGTTACCGTTTGCATGAATGCAATATTATAAGGAACCAAAATATAGTGATGAACAAGGTAAGTTACGGTGGTTGCCAAAGAAATAACAAAAACTACAGCAAGCCCCATGCCGGTCGCCGTAGATATTTTATTTGAAACTCCCAAAAAAGGACATATTCCAAGAAACTGAGCAAAAATAATATTATTAACAAAAACTGCGCCAATGATAATAACAAAATATTCCATAGATAATCCTTATGCTTTAGCTTTTTTTAGTTTATTAACAACTGCCACCAAATATCCAAGTGCTAGAAAAGCTCCTGGAGGCATCACAAACAATAAAATAGTACTGGTATTTTCGCTTACAAATTTAAAGCCAAAAAAGGAGCCACTGCCAAGAATTTCTCTAATTCCACCAAGTAAGGTTAATGAAAGAGTGAAGCCTAGTCCCATTCCAATTCCATCCATGAGCGACATAACCACATTATTTTTAGATGCAAAAGCTTCAGCCCTGGCCAAAATTATACAGTTAACCACAATAAGAGGAATAAATAGTCCAAGCTGAGCGTGGAGAGCTGGAGTGTAAGCATTCATTGATAAATCAACAATCGTCACAAAACAAGCTATGACCACAATATAGCAGGGTATTCTAACTTTATCAGGAATCAAGTTCTTGATAAGAGAAATAGCAACGTTAGATAACGCTAGTACAAACAAGGTGGCCATCCCCATCCCCATTCCATTAAGAGCTGAAGTGGTGACCCCAAGTGTCGGACACATTCCAAGGAGAAGAACCAAGGATGGATTCTCTTTAATAATTCCCTTAATCAATTCTTTCCACATATTTTTTCCCTTCCCTATTTACTACTTACAAACGCTTTATAAGCTCTCTCAATAGCATCACAGACCGCTCTGGAACTAATAGTTGCCGCGGTAATTGCATCCACATCCCCACCATCTTTTTTAACTTTAAGCTTGAATGAACTCGGATTTTTTCCCATAAATTGCGTTTTAAATTTTTCTTCAGTTACTTTGGTTCCTAGTCCTGGAGTTTCTTTTTGATCAATAACTGAAACCTTATTAATAGTTCCATCAGGTAACATTCCCACCATCAGCCACATCTCTCCGCCAAAAGCATTTTTGGTATAGGTTTTTACGGCCACTGACTTAAGTTCACCATTTTGTTTAGCTGGGTAACATTCAAGCTCTCCACCTTCTTCAATTTTAATTTTATACATTTCTTCACTTGGTGAGTTACTATAATCGGGTAGAATGACTTCCTTTATAGCTTCCAATTGTTTTAATTTTTTACTCACTTCAATTTTATCTTTAGTTAATTTATATACGTATGCTAAAGAAGCGGAGGACAAAAACGCGATACTCACTAAGACTAGTGCCATATTAATAAAAGTAGATTCAAGATTTTTCTTTTTCACTTTAAAACCTCCCCAAATCTTTTAGGCGTACAAGATCTATTTATGAGAGGAACTACTGCATTCATTATGAGTATAGCAAAAGACACTCCTTCCGGATAGGCCCCAAAAAGTCTAATCAACACCGTAAGCAGCCCGCAGCCAAGCCCAAAAATGATCATACCAATTTTACTCATGGGACTAGTCACCATATCGGTTGCCATAAACCAGGCACCAAGCATCAGTCCTCCTGATAATATATGAAATAGAGGATCAGCATATCGGCTAGGATCATATAACCAGAAAATTCCAGTTAGTAGAACCACTGATAAAATGAAGCTCATAGGTATTTGGATGCTAATGACTCTTCTCACGAGTAAATAAACTGCACCAATTAAAAGAGCGGCAGCTGACATTTCACCAAGAGAACCATTTACGTTTCCGACAAACAAATCGATATAGCTTGGGATTTCCATCATCAACTTATCAACGGTTTCTCCCATCATAACGCCTTCTTTTAATTTTCCCAGGGCCGTTGCACCACTTACGGCATCAACAAAACTAAAATCAAGCAGTCTTGGTTTTGGCCAATTAGTCATATCTACGGGAAAAGATATTAATAAAAAAACCCTTCCAACTAACGCAGGATTAAAAGGATTTCTTCCAAGCCCACCGAAAGACATTTTAGCAATCCCAATGGTAACTAAAGCTCCTAATATGAGCATCCATGTTGGAATACTGCTAGGAACGTTAAATGCCAGAAGTAGTCCTGAAACCAAAGCAGAGCCATCGGTAATGGTTACCGGAACTTTAAGCAAAAATTTTTGAATCAAATATTCAAAAAGTACACATGCCACTACTGCGACAAGTACAACTTTCAATGCCCCTACTCCAAAATAGAGTATAGAGACAAGAAGTGCGGGCATTAAAGCAATTGCCACATCCAGCATAATTCTTTGAGTTGAAAAGTCCCCATGGACGTGAGGGGATGGAGATACTGTCAACAATTTAGTCGTCACTCTTTGCTTCCTTTTTTAATTGTTTTTGCGGGACCGAATTAATTTACCCACTTCTAATTTACCAAGTCTCATATAATCAAGAAGAGGTAGTGAAGCTGGACAGGTAAATTGACATGAACCACATTCACAACAATTCATCACATCTTCATTTTCAAGTCTGTCAAACTTTCGCTTAATACTAAGTTGATAAAGAAGATAGGGCTCAAGTCCAAGTGGACAAACTGAAACGCATTTTCCACAACGGATACAATTGCTTTGAGGTATTCTTTTAGCTTCCTTATCGGTCATGATCAAAATACCGCTGGTACCTTTGACAATAGGCACTTCCGTACTGGTTAATGCCTTACCCATCATCGGACCACCGCTAATTATTTTTCCACTATCTTCTGGCAATCCTCCCGAAGCTTCAATTAAATCAATAACCGGTGTGCCAATCCGAACTAAATAATTCCCAGGATTTTTGACCGATTTACCTGTAATGGTTATAACTCTTTCGATGAGAGGTTTATGCTTTTGAACTGCTTCATAAACAGCAAGAGCCGTTCCCACATTTTGCACCACAACGCCTACGTCTATGGGAAGACCACCCTTATTAGGAACTTCTCGTCCCGTGATGGCCTTTATTAATTGCTTTTCACCACCTTGAGGATACATTACTTTTAAAGGCTGAACTGATATCCCTGGATAATCTTTTGTTTTAGATGCTAAATGTTCAATAGCATCCGGTTTATTACTTTCAATTCCAATCACCGCTTTTTCAACGTTCAATGCCTTCATGATTATTTTAATTCCAACAAGCATCTCATCCGCACGCTCTAGCATGACCCGATGATCACTGGTCAAGTAAGGCTCACATTCTACACCGTTAATAATTAAAACTTGAGCTTTCTTACCAGGAGGAACCATCAGTTTTACGTGTGTAGGGAAGGTCGCACCACCAAGCCCGACAATCCCTGCATTTTTAACAATCTCTATGATTTCTTCGCGAGTATTTACAATTTCTAATTTAAGATCAGTGGATCGATCGATGTTTACTTCCCATTCATCCCCTTCCACGTTGATAACCACCATCTCTTTAAGATATCCACTTGTATCTGTCGCTTCACTTATCATAGCGACAGTTCCCGATACCGATGAATGAATGTTCGCCGAAATGAATCCACCAGATTTAGCAAGCAACGTTCCTACTTTTACTTGGTCACCTTTTTTTACCACAGCAACAGCGGGTGCTCCCAAATGTTGAGACAGTGGTATTTTTGCGACTTTAGGAAGCGGTAAAATTAAAGTCTTTTTTTGAGACGATAGCTTATGATCGCTGGGATGAACTCCACCTTTGGGAAATGTTTTTAAATCACTCATGAATTACTCTCGCTTTTAACTGATTTAATTCCTGCTATTTTAACTCCTAAAATGGCCCCAGTGGGACAACACCCTATTAGAGCAGGGCCATGTTCACGGGCATTCACGTTGGTATCAATATAGCTTAATTGGTTGGTCACACTGACCGATTTACTATCCGTGACCTTTACACACTTCATGCAAGCAATACATGCCACATTACAATTTTTCTTGGCGACCACACCTTTTTGCGTATTCATACAAGCCACATATACTCTAGTTCCGTTTGGTCCCTTGGGTCTTAGCTCATATAGACATCTGGGGCAGGCTTTGACACATGCTCCACAAGCCACACATTTTTCCTCGTCAACCACGGGAAGCCCAGTTTGTTCATCCATATAAAGAGCATCGAATTGACAAACCTTTACACAATCCCCCAAACCAACACAGCCGTTTGGACATCCACTTTCTCCTGAAAATAAAGCGTGAGCCACCACACAATTTGAAGCCCCATCGTAGTTTATTTTTGCCACTGCATTTGCTTTAGTTCCATTGCAACGAAGAACCGCTATGAGTGGTTCACTGGCAAGGACTTCAATACCAATAACTTTCCCTACTTCAATCATCATGGCAGAACCACCTACTGGGCAATTCAAACCTTCCAATTTTCCAGCTTTGACAACAGCTTCCGCAAAGTTCCTGCATCCAGCGAAACCACATCCTCCGCAATTTGCACCAGGGAGAAGTTTTTCCACTTGATCAATTTTGGGATCCTCATAAACCTTGAATTTTTTTGAAGCAACAAATAGAACACTGGCTGAAACAAAACCTATTAAACTTAATGATACTATAGATGAAAGCATTAAACTGTCCATGTCTTTCACAGTCCTGGTTGAAAACATTAATAATATTTGAAAATTATGTTTTAGGTTTTTTTTTATAACACGTGCACTATTGTTTTAAAAGCCAAAAATCTTAGAACTTATTGGAGAAATATTTTTTTAAACGAAATTGAAATTGTTTTTTTAGTGTTTTTTTTAACAAAAATAAAACCATATAATAAGGAATAAGAACCAAAATTGATGCAACCCCTGCAATAAGCTCATTTTGAAAAATAAAAAAAGATAATGCCATCATTAAAAACATAAGTATAAAAGGTAGGAAATAACCAATGAGGACTGCTTGTAGCCCTTGGTTGTTGGTTATTTCAATACCAACAGTTTCACCAATTTGATATCCACTCTGTGCGTTAACTTCTATCATTTTGGTCTTTTTATCCATCATCGAACAAGACGAATTTGCATGG
>MEPW01000052.1:11509-32761 GCA_001769975.1 Bdellovibrionales bacterium RIFOXYA1_FULL_36_14
TTCTAATAATGCCTACCTGCTCGGAGCACGATACACTCATAACTGCTCCAGATATTTTTCCATTTCCTTTGACATAATTTCCTTATGTGACTCTTTACCCGTTGAATCAAGTACTCGTACATAAAAGATTACTTTTAATTTTTTTTCGTTGGCAAAATCCAAACCATTTGCTTCCCCCATAACTGACAAGGCGGTTGCATAAGCATCTGCATCCACACAATCAGAGGCAAGCACGGTCACTGAAGTCAAATTATTTTTGACTGGATAACCTGTTCTAGGGTCAATAATGTGAGAGTATCTCACCTTATCATATTCAAAAAAATTTCTATAATCCCCAGAGGTAGCGATAGAGATATCCGTAACTGGTAAGAGTCGGCCCGATTCTCTTTTATCTACAAAAGGTTTTTCAATGGCCACTAACCATCTTTTCTTGTTTTCGATATCCTTAAAACCAGAGACTCTCACTTCTCCACCAATTTCCACCATAAAATTTGAAAACCCATTTTCCGAGAGATAAGTAGCAACCGCATCGACGCCGTAACCTTTAGCTATGGCTGCTAAATCAACATAAATATTTTCGTGACGCTTTCCCACCACTTCATTTACAAAATCTATTTCAATATAATCGATGCCAACATTCTTTTTAACTTCCATAATCTCTTCTAAGCTTGGAGGTATTGTTCTTTTGTTACCCTGCGCACCAAATCCCCACAAATTTACCAGCGGTCCTACCGTCACATCAAAAGCACCATTAGTGTCTCGACCTATGTCTATAGCTCGCATAATAACCCCGTAAGCTTCCGCAGAAGGTTTCATGGTCTCCCCTTTTTTTAGACGATTAAATTTACTTAATTCTGAATCCTCAATATAAGTAGACATTTGTTTGTTCACTTTATCCAATACCGCCTTTATGCCCTCATGCGTTTGAAGTTCTTTAGGGCCATTTAACTGAGGAATCAATTTTATATGATAAGTGGTACCCATCGTTTGGCCTTCAAAAAATGAAGGTTTCTCATCTTGCATGATACATGCACAGCAGATAAGTAGAAAAAAGATGCATGAGACTGAGCGTAATTTTATCATCAATTCCTCTTTTGTATTCAATTGTGTTCAAACATAAATCATCATTTCTTACCAGAATACCAACGAGTTGTTAACACAAGTTTAACAATACTTGAGCTGATTAATTTACTACAATCTTTTAAAAAATTTAACTTTAAAAAAGCTTTTTTTGCTATATACTGTTTTTTGAATTATTTAAATACATAAGGATACTCAATGAAAGTTCTAATGTTTGGATGGGAATTTCCGCCGCATATTAGTGGCGGTTTAGGCACAGCCTGTTTTGGGATTACCAATGCCTTAGCAACCAAAAATGTAAAAATAACATTTGTTATACCAAAGCTCACTTCAAATTCCGCCAACTCTTGCTGTAATCTTGTCAGTGCTGAAAACATCATCCCGATGAATGAAAAAATAATTAAGTCGCAAATTAAACATATTAGCAAATACATTGAAGTTCCTTCGACTCTTACGCCATATTTAAATGACGTTACTTACAAAGAGCGGGTTGAGCAAGAAACCAAAGAATCCGTTTTTTCATTTAGTGGAAATTATGGCGGCAATCTCATGGAAGAAGTCGTACGCTATTCAGCTGTTGGCAAAAAACTCGGAGCCAAAAAAGATTTTGACATTATACATGCTCATGATTGGATGACCTTTCTAGCTGGCATTGAAGCTAAAAAAGTAAGCGGCAAAAAGCTCATTGTCCATGTTCACTCTACCGAATATGATCGATCAGGAAACAATCCACAACAAGATATTTATAATATCGAAAAACTGGGAATGGACTCAGCTGATATTGTTATTACGGTAAGCGAACGCATGAAACAGCTAATTAAAATCAAATATGAAATTAGCGATGATAAAATTCATGTCGTTTACAATGCTGTCACCAAAGATGATCTCAGTGCTATTGAACCTCTGTGGCAATTTAAAAAAGGACATGATGAAAAATTTGTAACCTTCCTGGGCCGTATCACTATGCAAAAAGGGCCTGAATATTTCATTGATGCTTGTAAAATTGTCGCAGATAAATTACCCAACGTTCGTTTTATCATGGCTGGTTCTGGTGACATGGCAAAAAAGATGATTTTAAAAATGGCTTCACTTGATCTTACCAGCAGATTTCACTTTACTGGGTTTTTAAAACCTCTAGAAAGAGAACATTTATTTAATTTAAGTGATCTTTATATAATGCCCTCCGTTTCGGAACCCTTTGGGATCACCCCCTTGGAAGCGATCAAGCACAACGTACCAGTGATCGTTTCCCATCAATCAGGTATAGCTGAAATACTTGAACATGCTAAAAAAGTAGATTTTTGGAATGTCAAAGAACTAAGTAGCGCCATGATTGAGATCCTTACTAATGATAAGGTATCCAAACAAATGGTGGAAAATAATCGTAAGTGTCTTGATCAGATTGACTGGAAAAATGTAGCGGATCATATAATATCAATCTACCAAAAATAAATTACTCGATATCCACCCCAAAAGCAGCACTTAAAATTGTTTTAATGATATCTCGTCTGGAAATAACTCCTACCAGTTTTTCCCCGTCACAAACGGGAATCATACGATATGAATGTTCCAGAAACACTTTTGACACCTTTCCTAACTCATCATTTGGACTTACCATGTTAACTTTTACACTTGAAAAATCCCGCACCTTCATATTGCTGGTTACGTTCCCTTTATTTAAAAGGTCTAACATATCCTTTTCGGTGATCACTCCTCGTAAATTATTATCTTTATCCACTATAGGAACTCCAGCAATTTTCTTTTCAATTAACAGAATTATCGCATCAATTAGAGCAGTATCTTGCGTCACTGAATAAACCTTAGTTGTCATGACATCTTTCGCTTTTACCATAATCCTTCCTTTTTTTAAAACGCACACTATATCCCATTATAAAAACAAGCTAAATTTTATACAAGCTTAGTTTTTTTTATATTACCAGATCATTTTACTAAACTAACTTTAAATAGAGCTTCATTCATGATAATAAAGTTTCAATGAAAACTTCCGTATGCTTTTATTTTCAAGTGCACCAACCCTACCGAATCAAACCAGATTATTCTTTTTTTGATATGGGTATGAATCGTTCATTTGTCGATGAAAAGACTAATTGTGAAATTATAAACAAAGTTGCGAATCAATGTTATATCCCCACCAATAATATTTTATTGGATCTCATAAAAAAATATCCTTCCCAAATAAAAATTTGTTTTAGCTTATCTGGAGTGGTTATTGAACAATTGCAAGCCCATGCACCTGCCGCACTTGAAAGTTTTCAAAAGCTTGCGCACACTGGTTGTATTGAATTTTTATCTGAAACTTACTATCACTCACTCTCATCTATATTTTCCAAGGAAGAATTTTTAAATCAGGTAGAGGAACATAAAAAAATAATCCAAAGTGTATTCGGACAAACCCCGACTATCTTTCGAAATACTGAACTTATTTATAGTAACCACATAGCTAAGCATGTCCTTGAACTTGGCCTCAAGGGAATTATCATTGATGGCATTGATCGTGTAGTCAAATGGAGAAGTCCCAATTTTCTTTATTCACCAGTTGCGTATCCAGAGTTAATGCTTATTTTAAAAAATTACCGACTCTCTGACGATCTGGCATTTCGCTATCCGGTAGTTTTAAAAAATAACAATAAATTATTGTTTGATAAATTACAACGACTAGCGAGAAACGGCAGCGAGGTCATTGGCCTGTTTATGGATTACGAAACCTTTGGCGAACATCATTGGAAAGATTCTGGAATCATCGATTATCTAAAAAACTTGTTAGAATTGATTGTCCACTCCCCTGACCTCTGTCTGGCTACACCATCAGACGTCACCCATCTCTACAAATCCCATGGTTCTCTCTGTGTTCCAGACGTTATCTCCTGGGCAGATACAGAAAGAGATCTTTCAGCCTGGTATGGTAATCCACTGCAAAACTCTGCTACCGAACTGCTTTATTCTTTGGAAAAAACAGTTAAAGCATCACGCAATTTAACTCTGATCCGAAATTGGAAAATTCTAACTTCATCAGATCATAGTTATTATACTTGTTTAAAAAACTACAGTGATGGAGCTGTACACAACTACTTCAGCCCCTTTAATTCCCCCCACGAGGCTTTCGTAGCTTATTCCAACGCTATTAACTATATAAAATATAATCTAACTCCAAACTAATCTTAACGTAATATTGATCTAAGTTAAATTCTTGAAACCTTTACAACTCCTCGGTTATGCATTACAAAATAGTAATACCAAATTCAAGAAGAAGTTATGGAGTTATCAATGTTCAAACTTAATTCATTCACTGTATTACCAACTGTACCTACCAAACTTAAGCCTCTATTAGAAATGGCTAACAATCTGTGGTTTTCCTGGAATAAAGATGCATTTTCGCTCTTTGAAAAAATTGAACCTGAAATTTGGGAAGATTGCGGAAACAATCCCATCAAACTTATTTGTAATCTTCCCCAAAAACGGATGGAAGAAATTGCAAAAGATGAAGAATTTGTAAGTGAACTTAATATAATCTATGCTTCTTTTACCAATTATTTAGAATCAAAAACCTGGTATGAAGGACAGTATGGCAAAAAACCAGAAGGGCATGTGGCCTATTTTTCCTGCGAGTTTGGACTTCATGAATCTTTACCAATCTATTCGGGAGGCCTGGGTGTATTATCCGGTGACCACCTCAAAGCAGCTAGTGATCTAGGAGTTCCCCTTGTTGCCGTGGGACTTCTTTACCGAGAAGGTTATTTCAGACAAGGACTTGATCCTGAAGGCATGCAACAAGAATTTTATCCTAAGAACGAATGGTTTTCTTTACCCATCATTCCGATTAAAGATCAAGATGGACAAGCCTTAAAATTAAAAATGAAAATTGGGGACGAAACCATTTTCTATCAAATCTGGAAAGTTCAAGTTGGACGTAATCCTTTAATCCTTCTAGATACAGATCTTCCTGAAAATAATGAGCATCAAAAAACTATTACTCAAAGACTCTATGTGGCTGATCGCGATACCAGACTTAAACAAGAAATTTTACTTGGTATTGGTGGTGTAAAGGCCCTCCGCTATCTAGGTTTTCGTCCATCTTGTTACCATATAAATGAAGGACACTCTGCATTTTTAATTCTTGAACGATTACGAACCCTTATGAAAAGCCGTGATCTCACTTTTAACGAAGCCAGAGAAATCATTTGGGCCAGCAATATTTTTACTACCCACACCCCGGTAGCGGCTGGAAACGAACTTTTTAAACAGGAACTTATAAAAAAATATTTAGAAACTTGGGTCAAAGAAAATCTAAATCTTGCTTGGGATGACTTCGTAGCACTTGGCCTCAAAGATCCCAAAAGCAAAACTGAAGAATTTTGTTTAACTATTTTGGCACTTCGTTTTTCCTCCCTCTCTAACGGCGTATCCAAACTACATGGTGAAGTTTCCAGAGAAATGTGGAAAGAGCTTTGGCCAGAACTTCCCATTCGAGAAGTTCCCATTGGTCATATCACCAATGGGGTGCATACCGCTACCTGGATGTCAGGTGAGCTTGAAAAAATCATGAGCCGCTTTACTCCTAGAAGCTATGTAAAAGAATTGGCTGATTTTAACATTTGGAAAATTGTAGACGAAATCCCCGATCATACCCTTTGGAAAATTCACAACGAACGCAAGAAGGCCCTTATTGACTATGCAAGAGAAAGGTTACGCTTTCAACTACAAAGAAGGGGTGCTAATGCAGACGAAATCAATCGCATTAAAAGTATTTTGGATCCCGAAGTTTTAACCATTGGCTTTGCCCGAAGATTCGCCCCGTATAAGCGAGGAGCGCTGCTTTTTAGAGATATGGAAAAACTTAAAAAGCTGGTAACTGATCCTAATATGCCAGTTCAATTTATCTTTGCCGGTAAAGCACACCCAGCTGACGACAATGGTAAAAAAATCATTAAAACTATTTTTCAAGCATTAATTGATCACCCTGAATTTTCTAAAAGAATTATTTTCTTAGAAGACTATGATATGGATATGGCAAGGTACTTAGTACAAGGGGTAGATGTCTGGCTAAACACCCCCAGACGCCCCCTCGAAGCATCTGGAACCAGCGGTATGAAAGCTGCCATCAACGGTGCTCCTAATTTGTCTGTACTAGATGGCTGGTGGGACGAAGCTTTTGATCAAACTCATGGTTGGGCCATTGGTCACGGTGAAATGTATAAAAATCTTGAGCATCAAGACGATGTTGAATCCACTTTAATTTATCGACTTATCACCAAAGAAATAGCTCCTCTTTACTATGAAAAAGATGAGGAATCCAATTTACCTCTATCTTGGATTACCATGATGAAAAAAACCATAAAATCCTGTGGCCAAGATTTTAATGCCCACCGGATGGTTTGTGATTACATCACTCATTACTATAACCCCGCAGAACAACTTCACATTGCGCTTACAGAAAATGCTTGCAATGATGCGCGAATGATTGCGGATTTAAATAACAAACTTAGAAAGCACTGGAAAGATATTAAAATACTCGAAGTTAGCAAACCAGAACAAGAAGTAGTTCTCGCCGGGAACAAAGTGGAAATAACCGCCAAAATGAGCCTCGGTCAAATTAAACCTGATGAAATTTTTGCGGAAGTTTATCATGGGCAACTAAGTCCAAAAGGTGTTATTACCACCCCTAAAATAGTTAAAATGGAAGTTATTGAGCACAATAATACCCAAACTGTTTTTAAGGCCATGATCCCTTGCGATTTGGGAGGGCAATACGCCTACACCATACGAATAAGACCTGGAAATGAAAATTTAGAGAACAAACTATTACCTGGGTTGGTCTATTGGTATAAGGAGTAATCAAGTTAACTCCTATGTCCAATAACCACTTACCATTTATTATTGCTGGTCCATGTAGTGCTGAAAGTAGGCAGCAAGTTTTTCAAATCGCTCGAGCACTTAAAGCCACAGGCAAGGTTGACATCTTTCGTGCCGGCATATGGAAACCTAGAACTATGCCAGGCACCTATGAGGGTCCAGGCGATATCGGGCTTCAGTGGCTTGAAGATGTTCAAAAAGAACTGGATATAGTAGTAGCTACGGAAGTCGCCACTCCTAATCATGTTGAAAAGGCCCTTAAACATAATATTTCAACTTTATGGATCGGTGCTCGCACCTCGGTAAATCCGTTTTCCATAACAGAGCTGTCCCATGCACTAAGTGGTACCGATACTACCATCCTCATAAAAAATCCCATCAACGCAGATATTTCTCTATGGATTGGAGCTATTGAACGAATAAAACAAGCCAAAATAAAAAAAATTATGCTCATTCATAGGGGATTCACCTCATTACATCCTGCTCCTTATCGCTATGACCCGATTTGGAAAATCCCCATTGAAATAATTAAAAGATATCCTGACCTTCCCCTTTTGTGTGATCCCAGTCATATATCTGGCAATAGCCTGTATATTGAACAAATCTCGCAAAAAGCATTAGATTTAAATATGAAAGGGCTTATGCTGGAAGTTCATAATGATCCTATAAATGCACTAGTGGATCAAAATCAACAAATCACCCCTACTCAGTTTGTAGAAATTATAGAACATCTAAAAAAGAGAAAAGAAAACTCCACCAATCAAAATTATCTGGAAAAATTAGAGGAACTAAGAGGGCAAATCGACAAAATTGACCATGAATTGCTTCACCAACTGGCCCATCGAAAAGAAATAGTGACAGAAATTGCCAAACTAAAATTTCAAAACAATATAGGTCCATTGCAGTTGGGACGCTTTCAAGAAATTTGCAATGCAAGAATCAAGTGGGGTCAAGCGCTTGGACTTTCTCAAGATATGATTGAAGACCTCTTTACCACCATCCATGAAGATGCCGTAAAATACCAAAGTGATCTCATGAAAACTTTCTAAGTTAAAATTTTTTCAACAACTCTTCATTCTTTTTTAAAAACCATCTTTTCATCATAGCTCTAAGCCAAATCAGCTCAATTAAAAAGAAGATGATTGAAATAATATAAAAGCCAATAGTTTTAAAAAAAGTCCACTGCCCGGTAGTTGCATGAAAGGCGACCAATCCCATAAAGCCGCCATACCCTAAAAAAAATAAAGCTACATGGGCTTCAAACTTTGTCATAATTTCCAAAGGAGGCATTTTTTTAGGATCACTTATAGACTCCATCATTTCAAACAAGAGTCCCTTACCTTTTAAAACTTTAAAAATTAAAAAAGCACCAATGCCGATTCCTGTTAAGCAAGGTTGCAACTTGAACCAGATTCCCTGGTTATCAAAAAATGATAAAGCTCCTAAAAAAAAGATCAGAAAAAAATTAGCTTTGGAAATTGCATGAACTTGCTTAATACATATTTTTTCAAAAATCAGCTCTAGCAAAGCCAGCAACACTCCCCCAACCGCCGCAATCTTAGGTTCGTAATAGGATTCTAGATACCAATAAAATACTGCTGGTAAAAAAGAGATCAGAAAAAAGTGCTTAGACATACCCCTAATATATTCCCCCAATTAATTTTCACTACTAAAATACCTTATTTAAGACACTTTGGGACAATATTTATGCATTGGCAATATTGAAAACTTTTTTTCCAGATACTCAAAAAAATCTCTTTTGAAAGATTCTGGCGCAATAATCTCTGCTTTGTCTTTTATTTGAAAAAACCAATCAAGGAGATCAGGAGTCATCTCCACAGTAGCTGCCCATATTAAATCCTGATTTGGCGTTTTGACTACATACCGATTTAAAAGCAATTGATAGGGTGGTAAAATTTCAAAACTTGCTCCCGCTGCCACCTTTAAAATCAAGCGATCCTCTTTGCCGTTCATACTCCGCAATTCTTTAACGTACCCCTCGAGCTGTATATTCATAAAATTAGCAACATATTTCCGCTTAATCATCTTAATTTTTTGAATTTTATTGGCCGGAATGTTAACTAAAATGCGGTCTTGTAAATTCTCACCTACTAAAGTCAGGATGGCATCCACATATATAAGCAAATGTGGATACACCTCTGTGCTTTCTCCATTTACCGTTAAACTAAGCACTTTCTTTTGTGCTAAGGCCTCATTAATAACAGCAACAGCATTCTTATCACCCACGATTAGACTCCTGCGTGTAACAAGCATTTTAGAGGAATACATGCTTGCTTTTAATTATCTATTTTTTCGGCCCATCATCAATAACACACTAATCTTGTCGGCTTTTATGTCCTCTATCTTTAGTTCTTTGCCAAATATATTTTTTTAATGAGATACTAAGACCATGAATTTGTTTATTTTGAACAAATTTAATAAAAAGTGAGCTGCTAATGTTATTAAAAAAAATAATGGCAAATCCAATACTTATGATAGGTATCCTTTTCTTGATAATCTTTATTTACCAAATAAAAAATAAAGGAATCTTCAAGGACCGCATAGAAAATCTACAGGCTAATTCATGCAGATCCGCCCTAATTATGCTGGATAAAAGAATTCCCAAAACTTGGACGACTAGTTGTAATGAAAACAACATGTCCGTAAAAATTGCTTCTGATCTCAGACGGGAATCATATAAGGATGATACTAACTATAAAGCTTCGATGTATCGCGAGCTGGCCAATTCACTAGTTTTTATTTCTAAAAATTCCGCCAATGATAGCTTAGAAAGAGTACCCTGGGTGGTGGTATTATTTGAATCAGACAAGATGGGCATTTCTGCCAGAACTCAAGGAAGCCATCTTGCTCGCTTTGCCACCTTGAATAATAGCCAAATGATTGCAGAGCACTTAAAGGCAAGTGTTGAGGTTAAAGAAGCTTTCAAATAAGTCTGCCTTCGAAGATTTTACATCTAAAAAAGCTTCCGGTTCATTAATCACATAATTATAGGCATGTAAAAAAACCCTAGCAGCACTTTTGCCACCATAAAGCTCGTCACCCAATATGGGAAAACCTATATAAGATAATTGGGCCCTAATTTGATGTCTAAGCCCTGTTTTTAATTCAATTTTAATCAAGCTAACATTGTCATTTTGATTAAATTTCAACGGATAAACTTCGCATACACCCTGTCTAGAATTCTCCACTTCACAATCATGAACTTTAATTTTTTTACCCTTTATTTGAGATTTACTAAAATAGTGAGACAAGTTGCACGTATGATCTAACTTACCTTCCACAATAGCTAGATAAGTTTTTTTCTTAACTAATTTAAAATAATGATCTCTTAATTTCAGTAATAATTTCTCATTTTTTACGTAAACCAATACTCCAGAAGTTACCTGGTCCAAACGAAATAATAATCCCCGATCGTAGGAATTTTGATTTACTTGTAACAAAATTGAATAATTCCTTGCTCGCAGAAAACTTAAGCAATTATCCACTTCGTCGTAGCACAGAGGATGAGTGTGAATTCCGAAAATTTTATTAATTACCAGATAATTGTCATTTTCCAATAAAATTTCAAGTTCTTTACTTTTGTAATCAGGGTTGATCATTAAATAATTAACAAGATTTAAATCAATGGCATATTCTTTTTTGGCATAAACTTTTTGCTTTAATTTTTTTTTATTATCAATATATTTACTAAGAACAGACTTTGAACAAAAAAAGACCTTTTGCAAAGCTTCTTCTAAGCTTTCATAATCATCTAGAAAACAAAATAATATCTCTTTTTTTATTTCATTTTTAGTGGACATAGACCTTGTGTCCAAGCGTTGTTAGATCGGTTTTACCCAAACTAAATTCAACTCTCCGACTTAAAAAATCAATATCCGCTTGATTTTTACCAGGCATTACTAGTGGTCTTGAGTCGCCATAAAAAACGGTGGTAATAACTTTATGGGGAACTCCTCTTTCTATTAAAGAACGAGTAACTTCAGAGGCCCGGAGCGCAGAAAGTGCAAAAGCATCTAATTTACCATCTGTTGACGTTTCCCCTCTGGCAGCATGTCCTTGTACAAAGACCACCCATTTTCCATTTGAAAGCATCTTGACCAGCCTTTTATAAACCTCGGCAGCTAAACCCTGACTCGATAAAGCCACAGAGCCTTCTTTAAATACTAGTGAATCTTTAAGTACTACCTTTATGCCCTCAGGCATTTCATAAACTTCCACAGATTCAGCTAGTTCAAAATCCTTCAAATCTTCTCTCATCGTCTTCAAGTCTTCGGTGGATGCCCGGTTGATTTCATGTTTATCCAAAAGACCTTCCATCGTCAAAAATTCAATAGGAAACGGTTTTATTGGCTGCTGACTTTCAATCATGGTGGGGTAATCATCTGGGGACTTCCCCTGCTGAATAACCTCTCCTTGTAACAATACGTTTCCCCCAAAGGAATCACGAAGCGAACCAAGCGCTGACTCATATTTAGAAGTTTCCGTTTTCGCAAAAGAAAGCAACAAAACAAAAAAGGTTAAAAGCAGCGTAACCATATCAGCATAGGTGGCAAACCACCCTGGCAAACTGGGAGGACATCCTCCTTCAGATTTTTTTTGAGGCGCTGCGGTTGTAGCTGCAGATTTTTCTTTTTCATCGGCCATTGCTTTACCCTCTTAAAAAAATTATTCCTTCTCTTCTGCCGAACCGCGTTCTCTCGGTGGTAAAAACGAATTCAATTTCTCTCTAATAAGTCGGGGATTTTCTCCAGCCACAATCCCCAAAGTACCTGCGATAATAATATTCATTTTTAATACTTCGCTTTTAGAGCGATACTCAATTTTTATTTTCATAGGAAGCGCTATAGCATTTGCCCAGCAAGATCCATAAAAAGTAGTGATCAAAGCAACCGCCATAGCAGGACCAATTGATGATGGATCAGACAAGTTTTTCAACATGATAACTAGACCAATCAAAGTTCCAAGCATTCCAAACGCCGGGCCATCCGCTCCCCAGCCATCCATAACACTCACACCAACTTTGTGCCTTTCCTCCATGGAATCAATTTCAAGTTGCAAGATCGCTTGTAAAACTTCAGGCGGCCTATTATCAGCAGCTAAATTCATAGCTTTTTTTAAAAAAATATCATCGATTGGCACTTTCTCCAAAGCAAATACAGATTCTCTTCTGGCGGTTTCTGCCAGCTTAACAATTTCATCAATAGTTTTTTTAGGATCAACCGGATTGACTATAACCGTTTTCATAACTACTGAAGCAACGGTTTTCAAAACTTCCATAGGCCACTTGATAAAAGTCGCGCCAATGATTCCGCCCCCAACACATATTGCAGAGGGTATATCAAAAAAAGTCATTAAATCGCCACCGGTTAAAATCGATCCGATAATGGCCACTATAACAAACACAAACCCAATAATTGTTGCTATATCCATAGAGTCCTTTCCCGAGTTTTAACGAAATCAAATTTCGTTAATCATTTCAAGTTTTTCCTAGTTGCTACAAATATCGGAAATTAAAAGAGATACTTTAAAATATATTGTTGAAAACTCAAAAAAGATAAATCATTTACTACAACAGTTTATTTCTTAAACTGATTATTTTAGTTTGAATTAAAGGTGATTTACAATTACAAGCTAGGTTGCACTACTGGTGACACTTTCTAAGTATTTAAGCATATTAGTTCTTAAATTTTTAAGAGTAATTTGGTCAGAAATAAGCCCTAACTCATCTTGAATAAATTCCTTGGGAAATCCTGTCAGCTCCGCTAACGTATCAAGACTCACTTTTTCATTTTCGGCAATATTCTCAAATTTATTTTTAACAGTTTTAGTACCAGAAATTCCAGTAGTGATCATTGACACTCCCTTGCGTAGT
The DNA here is from genome assembly GCA_001769975.1 of Bdellovibrionales bacterium RIFOXYA1_FULL_36_14. Classification (GTDB taxonomy): domain Bacteria; phylum Bdellovibrionota; class Bacteriovoracia; order Bacteriovoracales; family Bacteriovoracaceae; genus XYC1-FULL-37-79. Next base: position 24,354 of record MEPW01000052.1, read on the forward strand.
TTTAAAGCAAACTTCTATGTTGCCCTATTTCAAAATTATTAAAATGATCATATCCAGGGTATTTTTCTGATGTCAAATTTGAAATTCATTAATTACTTATTTGTAAGCTTTTGTTAGACAAATTATAACTTTTGTCATTAAACTACACGTATTCGACTGATATTACATGTTTTGGTAATGTTTATTGATGACTTTTTTGTAAAGATTCAATTGTAAGAAATATGTTTAAATGTGTTAAGGAAACTTTTTAATTTAAGATCCATTTCTTTAAATTCAGCCGCTGGATTGCTTAATAAAGTAATGCCTCCGCCAGATTTATACGATAGTTTTTCTGCATTAAAATCTATCTCTGCCGTGCGAATATTGATCGAACTGGCCATTACTTCTTCATCCAAAATAATGGTGGAACCCGTATAAAACTCGCGGTCATAATTTTCTAAATCAAGTAATATCTCCACTACTCTTTTTTTCGGAGCCCCAGTTATGCTTCCTCCGGGAAAAAGATTTTTTAATATTTGTCCCAAAGTAATTTTTTTACTTAGTTGAACTTTTATAAGTGAACACTGATGAAGTATTTCAGGTACCATCAAGGGTATTTTCTTTCTGATAACCTGGGCCTTGGGTTTTTCAATCTTAGATAAATCATTTCTGAGCAGATCAGAAATCATAAACAGTTCCGCTTGATTTTTTCTGGATTTTTTTAAAGTACTCCAAGCCTGGTTGTATTTTTCCGGCGATGTAACTTTAATACTCCCCTTGATCGGCATCGACCAACACAAAAAACCAATTTGGTTTTTACTGGTTTGAAAAAGACATTCCGGCGAATTACTTAAAATCATTTTATTAAAATAGGGTAACCAAGTAGCATGCGCATAGGCTCCTTTGAGCTTGGGATTTGCCCATAACTGATTTATAAAATCTAAGGGGCCAACACCAACAAATTTGAACTGATATGGGAAAGTCAAATTAAATTGATAACAATCTCCGTTTAATAACTTTTTTCTTCCTCGTTTAAATGCCTGTTTGTATTCTTCTAGTGAGGGAGAAGATATCAGACTCAGCTCAATTGGATAGATTGGTTCTGGATAAAACCTATCTTTTTTTTCATACACTATAACAATTCCAAGCAGCGTTTCTTTTTTATATTTATAATTATCTAACAAATAATAAAATCCAAACTCATAAGTTAAATGAATAACTGTTTTTTTGTGATTATCTAAAAGGCAAAATTCATTTAAAAAAGCATGAAATTGGGCGGGGTTAGCTTTTTCTTTTTTTCCAGTCAGCAGATTAATTTTATACTGATCGTACCATGCATATGCCACCCTTGGTTGGATTAACATCACATCTTCTCGTCCACTATAAATGGTAAAAATATTATCGGGGAGGTTCATGAACAAAATCAGGATTTAAAAAACTAGTATAAGCACCTTTGAATACTAATCTGACGGTGCCTTGCTCTCCTGACCTATTTTTAACTACAAGTATTTCGGCAATTCCAGGATCTTTAGTCGTCTCTGGATTATAAAATTCATCACGATATATCATCATTACAATGTCAGCATCTTGTTCAATAGTACCAGATTCTCGCAAATCAGAAAGCATTGGTCGCTTATTAGGCCTTGATTCAACACTTCGATTTAGCTGCGACAAACATAAGATAGGACACTCTAACTCTTTCGCTAAATTTTTCAGACTTCGCGACATCTCCGCGATTTGTTGTTCCCTTGGTGAATTGCTATTATGAGGCTTCATAAGTTGCAAATAATCAATCACCACTATTCCCAGTCCATGTTCGGTTTTGATTTTTCGACAATAACTTTGAATATCATAAACGGTAACATTGGAAGCATCATTAAGAAAAATTGGCAAACTAGAGAGTTTTCTAACAGCGTTACCAATGGCATGCAAATCTGTTTCTAAAAAATTTTTAGTTTTTAATCTTTTTGAATCTACCTTAGCTTCGCTAGAAAGTAGTCTCATAGATAGTTCATTGGCCATCATTTCCAAAGAAAACACCGCCACAGGTAGCGTTCCCCCTGTCATATCACATGCATTTATCGCCATATTCATGGCCAAAGATGTTTTTCCCATTGCTGGTCGAGACGCCAAAACCACTAACTGTCCAGGTTGAAGCCCCAGCAGTAGTTGATCTAATTTGCCATAGCCAGTGGGAAGACCAGAAATTTCACCGGATACTCTTGAAGTATCTTCCAATTCCCGAAGATTTGCTTTCAAACATGACTTTAGATCGAGCATGCCAGAAGTTTTAGCATCACTAGTCAGTTTAAAAAAAGTAGCTTCAACTTCACTTAAATAATCTTCCACTGAGCCAGTCAGGGTAAGACCTTTTTGGGCCAGATTTTGACTTTCTCTGATTATTTTTCTTAGACTGGATTTGTCTTTTACTGATTTGCCATAATGATAAACGTTGGCGGAAGAAATTTGTTCGTCAATAATATCCAAAATATATTTTTGCCCACCAATATCTTCTATTTTTCCTTGATCTTGCAGTACTGTACAAACTGTAACATAATCAACCGGTCGGCTGGTATTAGAAAGTTCCTTTATGGCATCAAACACCATACCAAAGCGCGGATTATGAAAATCACTTTTTTTTAAATTCAAATCAACGATTTCATCGAAAGCTTTTCCATCCACCAAGAGTGAACCAATTAAGGATTTTTCCGCCAATTCATCGTGTGGTAGTTGAATCATTAGACTTCTTCCTTTCGCAACATCCAACAAACCAAACCCATTTCATAGCTTTATATATAAAATGGATTTGGTTTAAGTATTTGATGATTTCTTTAGTTTTCTTCTTCTTCTTCTACTTCTTCACTATCGTCTTCTGAGCCTTCCTGATTTTCTTCAGTAGTGCCTTCTTCCAAAGCTTTCGCTTCGGCTAATTTCTTGTCGGCTTTTCTTTTTTCTGCAAGAAGTTGTTGTTTTTTCATCTCTTCTACTTGAGCTGGATCGATACTTACCTTAACCTGAAAGGTTGCATCCACATCTTTAAAAAGTTTTACGGTAATGTCGAAATTACCAAGGCTTTTAATAGGATTATCGATATTAATAAGTCTTCTCTCAACCATAATACCTTTGCTTTCTAATTCTTTAGCAAGTTCCGTATTGGTAACGCTACCAAAAAGTTTTCCAGAACCTCCAACTTTTTTGAAAAGTTCAATGTGTTGCCCATCAATTCTTTTTTTCATATCTTCGGCAGCTTTTTTATATTCATTGATCTTTTTGGAAAGTCTTTTTTGACCATCTTCCAACTGTCTTTTGTTGGACTCATCTGCGGTTACCGCAAGCTTTCTTGGAATAAGATAATTTCTTGCATGCCCGGCAGAAACTGAAACAATCTCACCCACATTGCCTAAAAACGGCACTTTTTCTGTTAATATAACTTTCATAAGTTATCTCCTTTATTTTTTTTAAAATTTTTTATCCGTTGACGAAAATTAATCCACTGATCAAATACACCAATTATAGCAAGAACTCGGTAAGCTATAATTGCAGCTAGAATAACCAGTAAGGACCGAAATCCTCCTCTTATTCCAATCATCTGTAATACATCGTAATAGACCCCGACACCTTGTATAAAATAAAAAACTCCCAGAAAGTACAAAAGATTCATTCCCAGCACTACACCTGCAGCACCTAGAATATACTCTCCCACTAAAACCAAACATAAGGCCATAATCAAAGGCCACACAAAAAATTCTGGAGCTTTAAAACTTATTAGATGTCTAATTGTAAAATCATACGCTCTCTTTTTTTTCCATACTAGTGAGCTTCTTAGAACAATTATTAAACACAACCAGTGTCCAAACATTAAAATTGAAAAGAATGCAGCACAGGCCCAGTTCAAAAAATTATCTACAAGGATTTTGGGATCTTTTAACAAATCCTGAAGTAATCGTGCATCGTCGCCACCTTGAGAAATAAAATCTGCATTTTCTTTTTTAATTTGCTCTATGAAACCCGTTACAATTCGGGTTAGTTCCCCTTTCACTAAATCTGGTCCAATCACCAGATAGCTTCCTACTCCTACTAATACCATTATAAAAAATACCATCCCAGCAATCACCAGACCTCGGTCAGGCGATAAACCTTTTAAGATCGTATTTGCAATTAAAATCGCATTAACAAAAGACAAAAGAAAAACCACGCTAAGCAAAGGAGTTAATTTAAAGATGATCGTCAGTATTAGTAATACTGAAAAACCGACCACTCCTGTGACCACACCTTTACTTTTACTGTATAGTAGAAAAATATAAACTAGGGGTATCGGTGCAAAAACACCCGTAGGCCCCATCAATATGAGCAACATGGATAAGATACCCAAAAAGAATATTCTTCTTAATTCCAAAGAAAAACTCGAAGAAGTATCTATGTTAACTCCAAAAGAAAGCATTTGTTTCACCCTTGAAAACGTTTATTTTAAAACGGCATCTGAAAGGTGACTTACGATATTAAGCTGTCTTGCTCTCTTAATAGCGCTATTTACAAATCTTTGGTGTTTGGTGCTTACGCCACTTACTCTAGCAGGCGAAATTTTTCCAAACTCATTGATTAGCCACATATAGGTTTTAGGATCTTTCCAATCAGCTTTAATGCCTCGAGCGAGAAACCAGCAATTTCTTCTTCTAGCAAATCTTCGGCGATCTTTTTCAATGTCCATGCCTTCTGATTCATCAGTCACACTGCCATTGTATTTTCTAGAAAAAGGAGTTTTGTAATTTTTTAATATAGTATCTAAGTCGCGATCTCTTCCCATATTAACATTTAAAAACTTGTGTACATGATCATTAATTCTAAGACGTCTGTACAATTCTTGATTAAGAGCACCAGCCTCACCCTTATACATGAAATAAAGATAATGTCCTTGCTTGCTGCCATTTTTAGAGGCCTGCGCAAATAGCCTTTTTCCCCAATCGTCTTCAATAAGAAGTTCTGTTTTGTAATCTTTCATCACTTCTTTACAAAGATCTTTGAGGGAATTTAGATTTTCATCAGTAACTGAATCTTTTGCAACTACGCAAAGTTCGTAAATCATTCTAACCCCCTGGATTATAAAAAGCCTCAGTCTCGTTAGTGGACCAAAGCGAGATTTATGGATTTACTTTAAAAAAATAAATGTTCACGGAATGTAGCATCAATCAATTAATATTTAAAGCAAAATTATAAACACTGTATTTGACCAAATGCCGCGTTGCGCAGTTGCTAGCAGCTGACCAAAACAATCAACTTCTTATGGTTTTTCTCCAAAAGTCGATAACTAGGCGTGAAGTTATATATGATTAAAACATTTTTGGTATTTTCAATAATTGCCTTCAGCTTAGTTTGCTTAAAGGTCGAGGCAGCGCCTATTCAAAGATGTCTATTTGAATTATTAGACCCGCTAATGCCAAAAACAGATCGTCAGTATCTGAAATTCATGGAAGCCGAAAAGTATTTTCAAGAATCCAATGATATAAGATTTTTTCTTGGTGAAAATGAAATGAAAGTTCCAACCGGTGAACTTCAACCAGGTCATACTTATACGGCCATAGTCCATAATAATAAATTAGTAATTGGAAGAGATATACCAGGCCTGGTAGATGGAAAATTGGGAGGACGTGGGTCACATGACACATTAAGTGAATATATTAAGCGTAATGATGGTAATGGGTATGTAGAGGATCCATATGATTTTAAGGCCGGTGCTATTGGAATAAGAAATGATGGGACCATCGTTATCTCTGGATTTCATAATAGAGGCTCCAGCCAAAAATCGGTAGATGCTCTGGAAGCTGCGTTGAGAAAAATTTTTCCCGGCGCAATTATAGATTCACACGTAGGGAGATTACCCCCCCTAGATCCAGTTATCAATCCACTTAAACCAACTGGAAAAAAGTATATTGATTTAAGCGAAGTTGAACAATCATTCCAGCACTCCGATAAAGTAGTGTTTTTTGATGGAGCTTTCAATAAAGCAGCTAATCAACTGGCCTTTGATCCTGGCGAGTTTAGACCTGGCAACACTTATACCGCATTAATTGTGGACGAAAAACTAATTCTTGGAAAAAACATTTATGGAAAAGAAATTCCTTCTATTATCGGTGGTCCCGGATCACATATAGCACTATTTGATTTTTATAATTCCACTGGTACCAAAGACCCCACCAGCTGGGTTGACCAATCTGGCGCAATCGGGATTGGTACGAATGGCATGATTGATATTTCTGGTTATCATTTTGGGAAAGCCAATGTTGAAGCTGCCGAAAAAATGCAAAAGCTTATTAAACAAATTTGCCCAAAGTGTAAGACACGTATAACTGGGGATAAATTAGAAACGTTAAATAAATAGTTATTTTTGCCTTATTAATTTTCCTGCGCAAAGATCTCATACTGCTCGATATGATAACCATTTTCCGAACGGATTAAAAGATTCTTTCCATAAGCTTCTTCCAGGCTCTCAATGATCCCCAAATCTTCACTACATAAGCGGGCCGTTACTTCTGGATGAGTATAGATATAAACACTAGTGGCCTGAGTTTTCTTTAACACTTTGACTAGCTCTCGAATGAGTTCGTGACAAACCGTCAGGGTTGATTTTACCTTACCGGTGCCTTCGCAATAAGGGCACGGTTCACACATAAGCCTGGTTAATGTATCTCTGGTGCGTTTTCTAGTCATCTCAACCAAACCCAGACCCGATATAGGAAGGACATTGGTTTTGGAGCGATCTTTTTTCAAGGCTTCAAGTAAGGCATTATAAACAGAGTTGCGATGCTCTTCATTTTCCATATCAATAAAATCGATAATAATTATTCCGCCACAATTTCTAAGACGAAGTTGATAAGTAATTTCTTTAACTGCTTCTAAATTGGTTTTTACGATGGTTTCTTCCAAGGTCTTTTTACCAACATATTTTCCGGTGTTAACATCAATCGAAACCAGTGCTTCTGTTTGATCAATATTAATGGAACCACCCGACTTTAAAAAAACTTTATTTGCCAAGGCCCGCTCAATTTCCAAATCTATTCCGTAATGTTCAAAGATGGGAACTTCAGAATCGTAGAGCTTACATTTACTTTTCATTTTAGGGAGATATTTAGTGGTAAATTTATCAACTTCTCTAAAATTGTCCTTGGTATCAACCCATATTTGAAAAACATCTTCGTCGGTAATATCTCGAAGTACCCTTTGAATAAAATTCATATCTTCGTAAATACAAGTTCCGGCCTTGGTTTTTTCGTCCTTCTTTTGGATTTCCTTCCATATTTTAACTAGCATGTTGTAATCATTCTTAAGCGTCTTATAAGATTGACCGTCTGCCACAGTTCTCGCAATAATTCCGGTTCCCTCTGGGCGAATGGTTTCCAAAATTTCTTTTAATCGATCGCGTTCTTTTTCATTTTCAATTCGACGAGAAACTCCGGTATGTTCGATCATTGGCATAAAAACCACATACCGACCCGCTATAGTTATTTGTCTCGTAACCCTCGCACCTTTAGTAGAAATAGGTTCTTTAGCAACTTGAACCAATATCTCATCACCTTCTTTCATGAATGATTCAATACTAACGTCTTGACGAAATCGCATATCCACGGTTTCACTTAACGTAGAAAATTCATCTGGAATTATCTCACCGATTTTTTTATAACGATTTTCCTCTTGAAACTTTTTGGCTTTTTCAATCATTTCTCTTTGTTCCACCAGAGTTGGAAGATAGGCATCATCCACATACAAGAAAGCTGCTTTTTCATGGCCTATGTCTACAAAACAAGATTGCATTCCAGGAAGCACCCGAATAACTTTCCCCTTATAAATACTTCCTACTTTAGGGGCACTGGCATCGATTTTCTCACCGCTTTCCATTAAATAATCCAGAATTTCCCCGTTCTCAATTAGCGCCGCTCTACATTCGTTTAAAGTCTGGTTAATAATCAGTTCTTTTGGCATGTTTTATCTATCCTTAAAAAATTTTTACTAAATTAAAATACCTGCAATACAAGCCGTCATTAAGCAGGCCAGCGTTCCAGCAATAAGACTTCTTATACCCAGTTTAGCCAAATCATGAGATCTCTCTGGAGCGAGGGAACCAATTCCACCTACCTGGATGGCCACTGAACCAAAATTGGAAAAACCACACAACGCATAGGTCGCCAAGGTAACCGATCGAGGCGACATAGTTGACATATACGTTTGTAAATCCTGATACGCAACGAATTCATTTAGAATAAGTTTTTTTCCCAAAAGTGCTCCCACGGTTAAAGCATCATGACTCGGTACTCCCATTATCCACGCTATCGGAAAAAAAAGATATCCAGTAAGAAATTCTAGACTTAAAGTTGGGTGGCCAAATAATCCTCCGAGGAATGCTAAAACACCATTTACTAAAGCAATTAAAGAGATGA
>MEPW01000053.1 GCA_001769975.1 Bdellovibrionales bacterium RIFOXYA1_FULL_36_14
CAAATCTTCTTTGGTTACCACAATTCTTTCTTTACAATGATTGCAAAGGGTCTGGATCAGTCTTTGGGCCAATACGGCGATTAAAGAGGAAGAAATCAAAAAGGGTTGTACTCCCATATCAATTAATCGAGTAGGAGTGGTACAGGCATCATTGGTGTGAATGGTGGAGAGTACGAAGTGACCAGTAAGTGATGATTGGATGGCCATGACCGCTGTTTCATAGTCTCTGGTTTCTCCCAGCATGATAATATCGGGGTTTTGCCTAAGAATTGAACGAAGGGCGCGGGCAAAGGTTAAATCAATTTTAGAATTGACTTGGATCTGGGATACGCCGGGAAATTCATATTCCACCGGATCTTCCACGGTGATAATCATTTTATCGGGAGTGTTCATGATATCAAGGATAGCTCCTAGCGTGGTAGTTTTTCCGTGCCCGGTAGGACCTGAAACAAAGACAATGCCGTGTCTTCGTCGGGTTAAATCCTTAAGACTTTCTAAAACCTTGCCTTCAAAACCCAGACTTTCCAGTTTTAAAATAGTATTGGTTTTTTCCAAAATCCGCATTACAATGCGCTCTCCACTTTGAATAGGAACGGTGGATAACCTTATATCAATATCTTTGCCGGCCATTTTGATGCGGATTCTTCCGTCTTGGGGAAGACGTTTTTCGGCAATATCAAGTTTGGCCATAACTTTAATACGACTAGATACCGCCATGTGAGTAGATATCGGTTGTCGCAGAATTTCTCTCATAGCACCGTTTACCCTAAAACGATAAATAACTTCTTTTTCATAGGGTTCAATGTGAATATCGCCCGCCTTTTCTTTTACAGCACGAAAAATAATGGAGTTTACGAATTTAATAACCGGGGCTTCATCGGCACCAGCATCGAGAATATCGATCGGCCCATCTAGATCCAAATCTTCGTTAAACTCATCTTCGAGGGAGCTTACCAGGTTTTTATTGGCCCGTTCATAGACCCGGTTGATGGCATCAATAATCTTTAAGGGAGAGGAAACTAAAATTTTTATTTCTTTTTTAAAGACTTCCCGCAAATCGTTAAAGGCATCAAAGTTATAAGGGTCAGTGGTTACAATCGTGACCGAATCTTCCGTTTCCAAAATCGGCAGAGTTTCCTGGGCCTTGGCATAGTTGATGGGGATATCTAGGATAATGTTGGCATCAATCTCATCAACTTTGATTTCAGTGATGTAGGGAATGTTCATTTGGTGGCAAATGACTCGCACAATATCATGGGGGTGAAGATAATTATTCTTAATTAAAATTTCACCTAGCAAAGCACCGGTTTCTTCTTGCTGAAAAATAGCTGCTTCCAACTGTTCTTTAGTTAAGGAAGTATGCTTGAGCAACAGTTCACCGATCTTTTCTTTTTCCCCGGTCAATTTACTCAAAATAGGGTCATTATTTTCCATTTTTCACCATCAATTAGTTTCTTCGTTTTTAGCATTCTTCATGGCATTAGCCTGTTGCACGATTTCGCTATAGTTTGGAACTTCCAATAATTTGGTGGCGTCTACCTGGGGAGGAACATCCTCCACTTCTTCCAGATTATCTGATTTAATAGGTCCATCTTGAATAGTTGTGCCGGGATTATATAAGGGACCTTCCTTTTGGCTTTTGGCCTTTTCAAAAAGCCCTTTGTTGGTGGTAGCAAAGGGATCGTCATCGCCGACAATATCTTTTAGGTGTGCTGCCCTTCGATTAACCAAATCTTTTAAATGATCGGCGGTTGTGTCCTCATAGGATGCTAAGATTTTAGGGGTGAGAAAGAAAAGTAAGTTAGTTTTGGTTTTATCTTTTTTAGTCGATCTAAATAACCAGCCTAGCACCGGAATATCACCTAGGAGTGGGACCTTAGAGTTGGAAACAACTTCTTTATCCTTCATTAAGCCACCCATGGCGATGGTATCCATATCGCGCACAATTACGGTGGTAGTGGCACTCCGATTATTCATTGCCATGCCTATGGGTTCAAGAGCGGAGGGAAGCGACCTAGTGGAGAAATCCTCCATTTTATAATCAATCTTAAGTTTGACAAAACGACTGACTTTATTGATTTGCGGAGTGAGTTTCAAGGTGAGTCCGACGTCTTGATAGTCCACGGAAGTTTGGGAAGTTCCATTGGTTTGATTAGTGGTTTTGGGAGTAGGAATTCTTTCGCCAACTTCAAAAACTGCATCTTGATTATCCAGGGCCAAAATCTGAGGGGTGGCTAAAATATTGGTGTTGTCATTGGAAGCGATAGCAGTCAGTAGTCCAGTTACACTGCGTACGCTTTTTTTGCTGTTATCAGGAAGAGTCAGTTCAACTTTTTTTCCGACACCTATCCCAGAAAATAATCCACCAATACTGGTAATGCCACTGGGGGATAAAAGATTGGTCATATCACCACGATTACTTCCTCCGTAACCGGCCCGGTCAGTATCGCCGGAGCCATAGGCACCTACCCAAGAGATACCCCATGCATGACCTGCGGATAATTCACTTTCCATGATCAATCCTTCCACATATACTTGGTCTCTTTGAATATCGAGCTTTTCGATAATCTTTTTAATGGTCAAATAATCAGTCGGGGCCGCAGTAACTACAATGGCGTTATTGGATTTATCGGCGGTTAATTTTACGTCAGAATTAAAAAGCGTATCTGAGCTTATCACCGGTGACTGGGTAAAACGCGATTTGTTGGCGCCCGCTTTGGCATTTCCTACCAGGGTGGATAAAGTTTTGGACAGTTCTTCTGCATCGCTATGTTTTAAATAGTAGACATGGATTTGTCCTCCAGTAGTGACATCTTTTACATCCAATTTGTTGATGATGTCTCGAAGTTGCTGAGTGCCTTCGGCGTTTGCCATAGCGATAATAGAATTAGTCCTTGGCTCAGCAATGATTTTAGAAATAGAAATATTCTCCTGTTGCATGGAGTAGGCGGATTTAGCTTTATTTTTGGCACTTTGAGCATTTAAAATTTCGCCAATTAATTTGGCAATTTCTTGAGCGGAAGAATGTTTTACCTGAATAATTTGCAAGGATTCTTCGTGGCCGGGAATGTCGACAAATTCGATGAGCTTCACTAATCTTAAAATATTACTTCCGGTATCTTGAGCTAGAATAGTGTTAGTTTGGCGGATGTCAGTGATTCGTCCATTTTTAGTCATAAAGGGACGGAAATTGCGGGTAACTTCAGCTGAACTAATATATTTTAGGGGAATAACTCTCATTACGTAATTGTCAGTATCAGGAGTGTAGGTTCCGGTATAGATCTTGGTATTTTCGGATTTGATATCCCGATTGTTAACAATTTTATAAAAGCCTCCGGATTGTGCTAGGGAATATCCGGCCATATTAAGCACGGACAAGTATGCTTTCCAAGCGTCCCCTACGGTAATTGGATTGGGAGCTAGGATGTTTACTTTTTTTCCCTTAATATCGTTTTCATAGATGAGATTGATACCAGTGAGTTTTTGCATGGTTTCAGTTAATTCGATGAGCGAGGTATTGGGGAAATTAAAACTTTCAATAACTTCAGGTCCAAAAGCTGTTTCGGGGTTAAGTTGAACCAATTTTTTTGCTTCCGGGCCTTTTTTGACAGAATTAATTCCCGTGGCCCTGCCAAAAACATCTTTGGAATTGGTTTGAGAGGATGAAGAAGGATCACTGGAATCGGGGTTATCATCGTTGGCAGAAGAATAATTGTCGTCAGAACCTTCTTCACTTGGTGAGTTGTCTGCCTCATCATCTTCCGAAGCATCACTAGAGCCGGAATTAAAATCAGTAGTTGATTTGAAGCGATCAAATGGTCTGGATTGGGCCAAGACCGCAAAGCTTAATAAGCACATGCACATAGCTAGAGCAAAAATCCATTTTCTATTCATACCCGTTCCTTAGGTTGAATCACTCATTCTATAAAATCGAAACTTAAATTAGTGGGTGATCCATTTCTAGTTATTTCCAATTCATAGTGGTTCATTTCTTTTATTTGTCCAAAAAAAGACATTACTTGATTCATACTTCTAATAGGTGACCCATTTATTTTATGAACGATATCTCCGTTTTGCATTCCCAGTTTGGTGTAAAGACTGTCTGGAACAATTTCGGTGAATTTATAAGAGATAGTGCCATCTGGATTGTTAAGGGGGATGGCCCTGGCTTGAGTTAAGAGTTGGCTTAAATTGACTAGCTGTTGGTCGCGATAACTTTTTTTAATTTTAAAGTTGTTACCTTGATTGATAATACCTGATTCATTGTTTTTATCCAACAACCGTTGGCCATCTTCTGGGGAGAAAATAGTAAATGGTTTGGTTGGACTACTACGGTTGCTCGAGGCGATGAATTCACATTCGTTGGAGGAAAGATTTTTGACCATAATTTTTTCGGCTTCAATTTTTCCAATGCGTGCCAATCCTTTAATGTTGTCACCTTCTCGCAGAGATATTCCTTCGGTGTTTCTAATTTGCACAGATGCTACTGATTTTATAGAATCCTGTAAAACGATTGTGCTGACTAATTTGATGGGGAGACTACTAGGACGGTTGGCGGTACGACAAACTTTGTTCTCGTCTTTTTTGTCACCAGGTTTTGGGGTGGAAGCGACTATTTCGTTATTTATAATAGCATCAAAAGGGTTGGAAGATTTTAAGATGTCTAACTTGTTATCGTAAGAGGTGCCTTTAGATGTAGCCTCACCGATATAGGTGCGAGAGGTTTCTTTTTTACTTATTGAGGGAATGTCTAAGGCGGCAGCAATAATTTTGCCCAAGGAATATGTAAAAGCCGCCACTAAGAGTAGGCAGAAAATTTGATTTATTTTGATGCGATACTCTGGTGCGGTGATGGAACTATAAAGTTGGTTCCAATTAATTTTTCCAACCGTTTGATTGACTTTTTGCTTTAAGTGCATGTTGGCGACCATTTGGGAAACAACTTGCTGCTGTTTTTTGGCAAATGGTACTAAGTAGTGTTTTAGCTGGTTTAAAAAATTTTGCAACTTTTGACTTGAAGTTAAGCTATGCGGTGGAGAAGACTGGGGTATTTCTGGTAGTGAAGAATCCACAGTATCATCAACTTCATCTTCAAAGTGCTGTGAAACATTGCTTCTGTCTTTTTTAGTAAAAAATTTATTTTTTATGGGAGCAAAAATTTTGCCTTTAATTGAATTGAGTAAATTCTTAAGTTTTTCACTCATGTTATATTCTTTATTTATCCTTTCTAATCATTATATACTATTTTAAGGCATTTAAAGTTTCATGAGCAAGAAAACTTTATAATTGAATGAAAAAAAAGTGATAAAACCAGCAGCGATCAGGCAAAAATGAGATAGTTTGTGAATTATCAGCATAATTGGTTATGATATTCTCTGATGGTATTTTTTTAGGGAGAAAAGGTTGATAAAAATGCTCGGGCAAGTTTGGTTTTTATGTGTCTGTTTAGCGATACCGTTATTGATGCAGGTGTCTTGTTCATCCAAGCAAAATTACAAACTATTTAAAGATTCAAAACTGCGAACTCAAGATCATTTAAAAACTAAAGGTATTGTTTCTGGGCCGACCATTGAAGGAAAAATTGGAGCCTTTAAAGATCTGACCAATGAATACGGTTTAGAAGGGGTGGAGGCGACCAATCTCTACGCAGTGGATTTTAACAACGATAGTTACACGGATCTAGTCTTATTACCAAATTTCTATTCTACGCCAGAGTTTTATGCATTCGATCCAATTATTAGAAAATTCCAAAAACTAAATTATAATCCTTTACCAGGAGTCAATAAGTACTCTTTTTTAATTTTTGTTGATTTGAATAAGGATGGAGTTTTAGATTTACTGGCAGGAAATCTACATAGAAAAACCGAGATCACCGCTAGTGCTTTTGACATCTATCGAGGTGAAATCTCCTTGAAAAAAGTGAGCTATGAGAAAATTGAAACTCCCTTTGATAAGGCTCCTTTGGGACCTTCTTCTGTCGCCGTAATAGATTTTGATTTGGATGGTGAGTTGGATCTTTATCTGGGAAACTGGTTTGTAGAAAATAATAAGATGAAAACCCCAGTCCCCGATAGCTTGTACAAGGGGAAAGGTTTTGAGTTTAAGGATGTAAGCGATTTACTGGAAGGCGAGCATTTGACTAGAGATCGGGAAACCAGCTTTTATAATGCTACTCCCACTTATGCAGTCGCAACTTGTGATATCAATCAAGATGGGTGGCCGGATATTTTGACTTCATCATCCGCTGGCTTTAACAACAAATTATGGATGAATCAGTTAACGGTTAAAAATCAAAGAGTGTTCCAAGATTTTGGGATTCCCACCATGTATGCTGCCGATGATGAAGGTCAGCTTCAATCAAAAGGTGGCGGAAATTCTTTTTTTTCTGCATGTTTTGATTATAACAATGATCAAATTATGGATGTTTTTCTGGGTGAACTTTCCCACCCTTATGACTATAAAACCCGGGATCGGTCGAGCATTTTAACCGGAAGTCAAAAGAAGTTTCCTTTCAAATTTTTAAGATCTGAATTTTATCATACCCAGTCCAAGGAGGACAATTCCCGCTGTGATAAAAGGGCGGTGTTTATTGATTACAATTTAGATAGTAGAGAGGATGTGTTAGTGGATAACTCAGGCTATCCACCTCATTCCAGATTAATACTTTTTCAACAAAATGATGACAAAGCCTTTGCCGACGTGGCAAAAGAAGCAGGTATTGATGTTTTAAATCCTTCGGGAACTGTCAGCCTTGATATAAATGAAGATGGCCTATGGGACTTTATAACCGGTCAAACTAGCATCAGGAATGCTGGTATCAAAACTAGAATCTATGTTTTTCAAAATCAATTGGAAAGACATGATAAACGCTCTCTGCGGTTTTATCTTCAAGGTAAGGAAGCCAATCGTGATGGGCTTGGTGCTATGGTTATTTTAAGAACTCGTGATGAAGTTATGAGAAGGTGGATAACTTATTCCTATGGATCATTTCCTTCCCAAAACGAAAAAGGGGTAATCTTTGGTATGGAAGCAACTGATTATCCTCTCTTGGCAGAAGTCAGATGGCCGTATAAAAAAACTGGTAATGACAAATTGGAAACGCTTTCTCAAATTTATAACTTCAACCGTCTCAAACATATTCCCCATCAGGAAATCACGCTTTGTGAAGATGGTGCTTGGCATATAGGCAAAATGGATTGTGAATTTTAATTAATGAATCGGTAGAAATCTCTAATGTAAATTGGCATTTTTTTATACGACAAAGTGGTCATGTAGATTTTAGATTTAGGCAGCTTGGGTATTTGGTATTGGGTGAGATGGTCATCTGGTTTAATCATATGATCTGGTACGATGGCTATCCCGGTATTACTTTTTACGAGATTTACGATGGTCGTCATAGAATCTACGGTTATAATTGATTGAGGACTTTTTTGGGTAAGTTTAAAAAGAAAATCATTTTCGCTATAAGCAATCCAACGGTATTCATGTAAGTTTTTTAGATTAAGCTCACTCTTGGAAATGAGTACCATATTCTCATCAAAGAGATGCAATGAAGTGATTAGCTCCGTTTGAATATTTTCGCTGGAAAATATAATGTCGAAAATCCCGCTCTCGATTCCTTGTCTAAGTGAGGGAATGTCCCCAATTTTAATGCTGATGTTTCGTTGATTGATTTGATAGTATTCGATTAATTTAGGGCAAAGCCAATTTTCTAAGAGTCCGTGTAAAATCCCAATGGAGAGAGGATGGTCTTCTTTTAGGGTTAAAATTTCATTGATGTCGTGGTCAAAATTTTTACAGGAGAGAAAAATTTTTTTTCCCAGTTCTGTTAGTAGGACTTTTTTCGAGGATCTTACAATAAGCTCTTCCTTAATTGAGTCTTCGAGCAGCTTGATTTGTCGGCTTACAGCTGATTGAGCTATTTTTAGTTCATGGGCAGCCTTGGAAAAGCTGGAGTGTTTTGCTGTAGATAAAAAGGCTTTTAAATATCGATATTCCATACTCAAGTATTATTATGAAAAAAGGCAAAGATGTCTACAGCAAGGCAGCAGATTTTATCCTATACCTTTTAAGTGCTTGCTTAGCATATAATCGAATAATAACTTGTGAAAGAAAATATGGACTATAAGGAAGATATTATCAATTATCGCTTATCTGAAACCTTGATTAGTATGATCAAGTCGCCAGTATTGCTAGTATCGCTTGATCAATACCAGCATCCATACCAAGTGATCACCTGTAACCAGGAAGCCTGTGAATATTTCAATTTAAACCCGCAGAAAATTGAAGGCATGGAAGTGGGTAAACTTAAGTCGAGTGATTTTGAAGTGGTTCCGTGGAAAAATGTAGTCGCTACCCAAAATGAAGATATTTTAGGCTATACCGTAGCAGGACAGGGGACCCGGGGATTTACTAGATACTATATGGTGACTAATCGGCCCACCTTTTTGGACAAGGATAAATACGCTTTCATCGCTCTATTTGATATTACCAAGGATGTCGTCAAAGACCATGCATTGTTGGTTCAACATCAAATGCAAAAAATTATAGGAGATCTGCTTAGCCTTACCAGCTTGGATAAAAATCTTGAGGAAATTTTAGATATCATTTTAAGTAAAATTGTTTCAGTTAATTGGACTAGCTTGGAAAACAAAGGATGTATTTTTATTTATAATCAGGAAAAAGAGCGACTGGTGATGGCCGTGCAAAAAAATATTGATGATGATGTTTTATCCGTTTGCTCGGAAGTTCCTTTGGGTAAATGCTTGTGTGGAGTTGCTGGGCGTTCTAAGGAAATTTATTTTACCAACCATCTGGATGCATTACATGTCGTTAAAACGAAAGGAATGACGGAGCATGGGCATTGTTGTGTGCCGATATTAAGTAGTAATGAAGATCTTTTAGGAGTTTTAAATTTATATGTTAAATATAATCATCATTTCAATCAAGAAGAGATTTTTTTCTTACAGTCCGTCGCCAGAGTTATTGCCATAGTCTTGCGCTATAAGATGGAGCACAATAAAAACGAAGAGCTAAAAAAACAAATTTTTATGGCCACTAAAATGGCGTCTCTTGGAGAATTGGCAGCCGGGGTGGCCCATGAGATAAATAATCCATTAATGGTTATCAAGGGTAATTTGGAAAGACTTAAAGATGATATGCAAAATGATAATCATCCTAAGTTAGCTGAACATATGGCAATTCTTAACGCCCAGGAAAAATCCATTTCTACTATTATCTCTATTGCCAGTGGCTTGAAAGGTTATGCTAGAACGAAAGAGGCGAGCGATACTCCAATTAATGTGCATCAAGTAATTATGGAAACTATCAATCTGATTCGATATATCTATAAGAGGGATGGCATTGAATTTGATGTAAGGCTTCAAGCAAATAACCATTATGTGAATTCGACTTATTCCAAACTGCAACAGATATTTATGAATCTCTTTTCTAACTCGAGGGATGCCTTAAGCGTTGCTAAAAGAAAAATAATTACCATTCAAACCAAAAATCAGGCAGATCATTTAATTCTTAAGGTGGCGGATTCAGGTCATGGAATAAAAAAAGAGAATCGCAAAAGAGTATTTGATAAATATTTTACGACCAAGGATATTGGAAAAGGTACGGGACTTGGTATGGGTATTGTCTTGTCTATAGTCCAGTCGATGGATGCCAAGGTTTCACTTGCTAGTAAGCTTGGAGTAGGAACTATATTTAGTTTTGTTTTCGCTGTAACTCATAAAATTGATAAGCGCCTTATTGATCAGAATAATAAAATTTCTGTAACGAAATTGAAGGGAAAAGTTTTAGTCGTAGATGATTCATTAGAATTATTAGAAATAATTAGTTTTTATCTTACAAAGTTGGGACTGGTGGTTTCTCAATCCAAGTCTCCCAAAGAAGCAATTCATTTATTGGAACATGCTCAATACGATTATCTTATTACAGATTTAAAGATGGATGAAATGGGGGGGATAGAACTGGCCCAGGAAATAAGGGCGTGTGGTTTTAAGGATGTTAAAATTATTGTGATTAGTGCTGATATTGATGCCCTCAACAAGTTAAATGAGCAACGTGAAAAATATCATAACGCATTTTTGCAAAAACCATTTAATAAAGAACAGCTTTTTGAAATATTGATGAGTTTAAAATAGTTGGGCAATGGAAACCAACAGTTTTTGACCTAATACGTTTTCTTCATTTAAGAGTATTTTTCCAAGAGATTGGTGATCTTTGATGAGTCCAAACTCATCTTTTTTTACCCAAATGTCGGTTAGAACTAATGTTTCTTTTACATTTAAGGGCGATAAGGCTTTGAAGGAAGCTTCTTTTTTCACCCACAGCGAAAGTAGGTCATTATGGTCATGATCATACGAAGTCTTAAAAAATTTGGAGGTTTTGGGATCAATTATTCGATTGCTAAACTCGATGTCAATCCCAATAGATCGGCACTCGTTGATAGAAGCGACCACACTGGCTCCCACATTATGGGTGTGGCTTAGTGATACCAAAAAATGAGGAAGTTTTTCTAGATGATGATGATCAATAATTTTAAGGTCCTTGAAGGCAATGACTTGGTTTAAGGTTTGCAAACAGTCAATTAGGGCCATTCTGGAATAATAGTAACTTTGAGCTCGTTCCTTGGAGGCAAATAGATTTAAAATGTCTGCAGGTATAAGTGGATTGCCTGAAAATATTTTGTAGATCATATATTTTTCTTTACTGCCTTTTAAAATTTTGCCATAACTTATCTTAAGCTTATAGAGTTTTTTTGGAATTCTATAATTTTAAGGGATTTTAAGATTATGCTACCAGAAGATGTCAAAATAATCATGGGTAATGTTCTTTTTGTTGTCTTTTCCATGTTCATTTTTTGTTTTACTAAGGCGTCCGCTCACCACGATTTTTTTGAATCGTTTGAAAATCCCTCACAGATAATTGAAAGAATTATTAAATAATAGCCAATCATTAATTTATATTTCAGGGAGATGAGATATGACAAATACGCTGGGAAGAGAAATTCTTAGACAAAAAGCTATTAATAGACCTAAAAGAGTTTTTGATCGTCCACAAAATAATCAAAATCAATTTATAAAAGTTAGTGATTATTACGGGGAAAATGTTTTTGATTTTAGAAAATGTAAAACAGTCTCAGAGAAAATAAAGAGAGAGATGTTGTCACATGCCAAGCAAAATAAACCAATTCCCAGGGAATATGTCGAGTTAGTAGCCGATGCTTGTAAGGATTGGGCCATTGGAAAAGGCGCAACTCATTTTTGCCACTGGTTTCATCCATTAACTGGAAGTTCTGCAGAAAAACATGATGGCTTTTTAAGTTTTAGAGAAGATGAAACTCCCATCGAAAGACTTTCTGCCAGCCAACTTATTCAAGGAGAACCCGATGCTTCTTCTTTTCCTCACGGAGGAACCCGCGCGACTTTTGAGGCCCGTGGATATACTATCTGGGATTTAACGTCGCCAATGTTTTTATCGGAAACGATCAATGGTAAAACTCTTTGCATTCCAACGGCTTTTGTTTCATATAAAGGTGATGCTTTGGATGTTAAGACTCCACTTCTTCGCAGTAATAATGCGATTTCTATGGAGGTTACGAAATTTTTAAACCTTATAGGGGAAAAAGAGGTATCCGAAATAACGGTCACCTGTGGTGCCGAACAAGAATATTTTTTAATGGACAAGGCTTTTTTCTTTGAGCGCCCAGATCTTATCATGACTGGACGAACTTTATTTGGAAAACTAACTGCCAGGAATCAGCAATTGTCTGATCATTATTTTGGATCCATTTCAGAACGGATTCTCTCTTTTATGCAAGAACTCGATCATGAACTTTATAAAATTGGAATCCCTTCTAAAACCAGACACAACGAAGTTGCTCCAGGACAATTCGAGGTGGCCCAAATATTTAGAGATTCCAATGTGGCATCTGATAATAATCAGGCCATGATGGCACTTATTAAAAAAGTGGCAGACAATCATAATTTGGTGGCACTTCTCCATGAAAAACCGATGAGCGGCATAAATGGAAGTGGAAAACATTTAAATTGGTCGATGGCGGATAATTTGGGAAGGAATCTCCTTGAACCAGGCAATGAAGTGCATTCGAATTTGCGTTTTTTGGCCATGTGCTCAGTTATTGTCGAGGCTATCTATAAACATGCCGATGTTTTACGTGCATCCATTGCTACGCACTCTAACGATCATCGTCTGGGTGGTCACGAAGCACCTCCGAGTATTATGTCAGTCTTTTTAGGTGATACCCTTGATAAAATATTTAAGTCAATAATGTCAGGGCAAACGGTTGAGCAAATTGAAAATAATCAATTTGATTTGGGAGCTAACCAACTAGCACATCTGCTTCGTGATAACACTGATCGAAATCGAACATCACCCTTTGCTTTTACAGGCAACCGATTTGAATTTCGAGCAGTGGGATCTGCTCAATCTATCGGCTTCCCCCTCTCCATTTTAAATGCAGCGGTCAGCAGTTGTTTCAAAGATGCTAATGCGTTTATTGAAAAAGAAATAAGTAATGGATCAAAGGTGGATGAAGTTTTACTTAAAGTCATAAAAACCAGAATGGAAAAAGCTCAGAATATTGTGTTTAATGGCGATGGCTACGGAATAAAATGGCATGAAGAGGCCAAGCAAAGAGGGCTATCTAACTTAAAGACATCTGCGGATGCTTATAAATTTTTAAAAGATGATCGTTCCATAGATTTTTTAATAAGCAGCGGCGTTTACAAAATAAATGAAATTAAAAGTCGATATAATATAATGGTGGAAAGATATAATACTTATCGAACGATTGAATTTAATACTTTTATTTCTTTAATTGATCAATTTGTAATTCCGGCAACGATAGAATACAAGAAGAAGCTTATTAAAGTTATTAAAGGTTATAAGGATCTGGCTTTGAATAATTACAGCGAATTGAAAATATTAGAAAAGTTGGAAGCTCTATCCGCAGAACTTTTCGACGAATCTAATAAATTAAAAGTTGAATTAAAGGGCCTTCCGGTGTGTGAGGAACAAAAGTCTTTCAAAATTGCCCACGAGCTTATGCATCAATCGATTAAAATGGAAAATCTCTGTAATAGAATTGAAGAAATGGTCCCAGATCACTTATGGAAGCTTCCCAAATATATGGATATGTTGTTTGTGAGATAGGCTTGTCTGGTCACACCGTACCCAAAATCCCTACGTTTCTGGGAGAAATCTTCTCATCAAAATAATGAGTGAGGGAAGTGTGATAACCATGCTCTTGCAAATAAACGGCACGATCAAGCAATATATAAAGTTCAAGGGGACGCCCAAAAAACCAACGGATGAGATTGCATAAAAACATTTTTCTGATTTGCTTTTGGATATTGGGGTCATGAAAATAATGCTCAATAACTTTAGCTGTTAGCGTATGCTGGATGTGATGTTCTTCAAGTTTCTTTAATACATAAGAGCTAAAACCGTTAAAATAATCTTTGATTGGGGAATCTCCCATGGTTATAAATTTCTTATGATCTAGCAATTCATAAAGTAGTAGATGAAGTCCAAACCGGTAACTTTTAACCTGCAATTTATTTTGAAAGTCCTGCTTGGAAATATAGGTGTGGGCCCGAGTGGCCAGGGTCAGCCCTTGTTCATTTATAAATAGTGGATTGGATTGTGCGTGATGAGAAAGCAGTTCGTATCGAGGATGATCATATTTAAAATAACAACAACCAAAATTTAGAATTCCTTTTACTTTATATTGGACTGCAGTTTGTAACAATTTGGATGATAATTGTCCGCATGAATGGAGTCCCACCACAAAGGTATTGGCATTGAAAAGATCCAATTCATTATTAAAATTTTCGATAGGGGTTTTCCTTATATCCATGTTATGAAATTTTACGTTGGCCACTTGTTTAGGGTGAAGTCTTTTATGGTTGATCTCCCCTTGGGTTAAAAAATCCTGATTGATATCTACGCAGGTTGCTTCAGTGTTAAAATAGCTCCCGAGAATTCGAGATAAATGCCCGACCCCCCCGCCTATATCGATGACTGTATGAAAATTTAATTTATGTTTGAGATCAATAATTAGGGGAATTAGATTATCAAGTTCGTGGTGTTTTTTGTCTTTTATTCTGGTAAAAGCGAGTAAGGGTAAATTCAATTGGGTGGGGGTATATTTTTTTATAATTTGATTAAAGGACATAGTCTTATTAATTAAGGAGAGTAAGGGGGTCTCTCTAATAGGAGAAAAATCAAATCGCGCATCTATTTTCCAAAGTTCGTCATTACTTAGCTGGTTTAAAAGATCAAGATGATGCTCATTGTAGGCGCTTAAGGTGTTTGGGTAATTATAAATTATTTCATGGTTCCAAATACTTTCGTTGGAATCAAGAAAATCTTTTATTTCACTAAGCGTTGATTTATAATTCAAAAGTTATCCCAATGTTATGATACTGGGATTATATAGGTAATATTTTGGGTAAAATCAACTAATTTGGAGATTTTATGGATGTCGCGGGAAAAAAAGTAGCGGTTTTAGGGATGGGGTTGTCAGGTATATGGTCGGTAAAACTTTTAAATCAAAAAAACGCAGAAGTTTATGCCATAAATTCAGGTGATCCAAAAACGTGGACTGGTTTTGCACAAATTGTATCGATTATTGGTCAAGAGCACTGTTTAAGCGAAACTGATGCTAAAACTATTTTTCAAACCAGTAATCTGGTTATTCTCTCACCCGGAATTCCCAGAACCCATGAACTCATTCAAATTGCGCTTGCTAAAAATATTCCAGTAGTGTCAGAGATAGAATTGGGATTTTGGTTTTTAAAAGACGAAAAAATCATTGCAGTTACTGGAAGTAATGGAAAAACTACCACGGTTTCCATGCTGGGAGTGATGCTCCAAGAAGCGGGTAAAAGTGTTTTTGTGGGAGGTAATATTGGCACACCCCTTGTTCAATACATTTATGAACAGAAGAAATGTGAATTTGTGGTATTAGAATTATCCAGTTTCCAGTTAGAATCTATGCCAACTTTCAAGGCCCAGGTTAATATTATTTTAAATGTGTTTGTAAATCACACTGAACGTTATAATCACGTTGCTGATTATGCAAAAGCCAAATTCAATCTTGTAACCAATTTGACCAAGGATGATTGGTTGGTGTACCCCACTAATTTTGAGATCATATCTAAAGTTGTTGATAAGCTAGATATAAAAAAGATAGGTATAGATACTTCGGACATTGATGCTATAAGAACAGACATTCAGGGGGAGTATTCACTGGAGAATTTTAAACTAGTAGGAACCCATAACCTTTCTAATTTGCAGTTTATGTTAAAAGCATTATCGTTTTTCCAAATTGATAAACGTGGCATTCAAAAGGCCATAGACACTTTCCCGGGGGTTGATTATCGAATTCAATATGAAAAAAGCGATGATCTATTTTTGTGTTATAACGATGCCAAAAGTACCAATTGGGATGCGACAATTTCGGCAGTTTGTTCTTTGGATAAAAAAGATAAATATTTATGGCTTATTCTTGGGGGAAGAAAGCGATGTCACAGCGATTCAATAACTGCGCAAATAAGTAACTTCGAAAAAAAAGTCGATAAAATCTTACTCATTGGTGAAACTACTGAACAGTTTTTTGAAGAATTAAAAGGCAAAATACCAGCGGAGAAATGTTTTACTATAGAGAATTGTGTTTCGTACGCGAGAAAAAATAAGTTTGCAGGAATTTTATTATTTTCACCGGCGTTTCCTTCATTTGACCAATTCAAAAATTATATGGATCGAGGAAAACAATTTCATCTGACTCTGGTAGGAATGTGACCTGGAAAATGTTTCATTCCGGCGGGACGTCTTTTGGACTGGCTGGTCTCATTTAAATAGTTATCTGCAAAGATAATTTTGATGAGAAAAACTACTACAAAAATGATTAAAAGTTTGCCGATTTTAAAGTGCATATTATATAGTCTATGTTAAGTTAACACCTGTATTTCACTAACTTAATCGGTTGGTTTATAATAAAACTTAAGGCTTTTTGTTTATTAAAAAAAAGTTATTTTCAAGGGAGTATAACTAATCGAAATTATTAGCAATATGGAGAGGGATATATGAGTAAAAATATTTTTTTTGCTAATCTTTTGAATATTCAAGAATATTTATGCAAAAACCAACTAGATGCTATATTTATTAATGATACTGATCGGTATTTGAATGAATATGTTCCAAAAGAGCAAACTCATTATTATTTATTAACTTATTTTTCCGGATCAACCTGTAAATTACTAATTCCGACCAACCAAAAGGCCCGGCTTTATGTCGATGGAAGATATCATGAACAAGCCACCAAAGAATGTGATCCAAGTCAAATAGAAGTAGTCAAATGTCCGCAAACCATATCTATATTTAACAAAATGCTTGAGGATATAAATGAACTAAAAATTAAAAAATTGGCAGTAGATGGACAACGCACTTCAGTTATGGAAGAAGAAAGTATTATTCAAAGTACAAAGTGCGAAGTGATTTATTTAGATCAAGATGAGCTGTTAAATGTTATACCACTTGAAAAATCAAATAAGTTAAAACCCCTTAAGCATCTTGGCATAGAAGTCTGTGGATGTGATCCTCTTTCTAAAGTTCGCAGCTTGATTAAAGAAGAAGAGATGTATTTTGTTAGTGCCCTTGACAGCATTGCTTGGATTACTAATGCCAGGGGTTTTCATATTGAACATCAAAGTACTTTTTACGCCAGATGTATTCTAACATTTAATAAAATTTATGTTTTTAATATTGAAGAGCAAAAATATGAAACCAGCTTTGATGAAAATATTATTTTTAAACATATAACAATTAGCGAGTGGATGGAAAATATTCAAGCCATTGCCAATCAAATTAAACCGAGCAAGGTATATTTTGACCGGGAAAATTTGACTGGGGCAGATTATCGATTACTTAAAAATATATTTGGTAAAGAGCAATTGTCTGCACCTAGGGAGAAAATTATCTCTAGGCAATCACTTAAAAACAAAAATGAAATAGAGACGTTACAAAGAAATTACCAAAAATCCAGTCAAGCTGTGGCGGAATCCATCAGACAAATCAAAGTTGCCGTTAAGGAAAATAAAAAACTTTCTGAAAAAGATTTATATGACATCACCAATGACAACTATAAAAAGATGGGGGCGATAGATTTAAGTTTTAATACCATTGCGGCTGTTGGTGCTAATGCATCGATTATCCATTATGGAAAATCAAGTGATCAAGTCATGATTAAAAATGGTGATATGCTTTTACTAGACTCAGGTGCGTTGTATGAAGAAGGCTATTCCACAGATAAAACCAGGACTTTTTTGGTAGGTAAGTTAAAAGATTTGAAGCTCAAAAAAATCTATACTTTGGTATTAAAGGGGTTACTAAATGCCCAAATGGCCATAGTTCCGGAGGGAACACTTGGCGCGGCTATTGATATGTTGGCAAGACATCCAATTCTACAAAATGGTTATAACTATTTGCATGGTACTGGACACGGTATTGGTATTAGTACGCATGAAGGTGGCATTGGGTTTTCTTTTAGAAGCAGTTTTCCAATTAAAGAAGGACAAGCCGTTTCAATTGAGCCAGGAATTTATATTGCCGGTTACGGTGGAGTTCGCTTGGAGAATGTAGTCGTCGTGGAGAAAAACTCAAATCTGGAAGGTACACTACGCTTTAAACCATTGGTCTACATTGGTTTTGACCATGACCTGATAGACTTTAATTTGTTGACTGAAGAAGAACAGCAATATTTAAAGAACTATGAAGCTGAGTGTGAAAAACAAAATACGCTAATCTAAATTGGATTTTTGATAACTGGCCAGAAAATTTTTTTTAAATTCCAAAAACCGGTTTTCCAAAATAGCTACTCTGGCCTGTTCGGCCATCATCTTATAAAACGCAATATTATGGTTGGTCGCCAGGATTGCTCCTAGAATTTCGTTAGAATCAAATAAATGTTTTATATACGCACGTGAATAATTTTTACAGCAATAACAAGTGCAATTGGGTTCAATCGGATAGAAATCTCTTTTGTAGTTTCTATGGGTGATGCGAATTTTTCCTCGATTGGTAAAAAAGGTCCCACCTCTTGCAAATTTGGTGGGAATTATGCAATCACTCATGTCAATTCCATTTTCCCAAATCATCAGCAGGTCTTCGGGGTTGCCTACACCCATGACATATCGGGGTTTGTTAACAGGCATGAGTGGGGCCGTGAAGGATACTATTTTCTCCATCAGTTCTACTCCTTCACCTACGGAAACTCCGCCGATGGCATAACCCGGAAGATCCCTGGCACAAACTTCTTCTACACATCTTTTTCGTAAATCGTTGTAGGTTGAACCTTGAATAATGCCAAAGAGAGACTGTTGTTCATTGGTCCAGGACGCAATCGAACGGTCGAGCCAGCGATGGGTTCGGGCAATGGAATTTTCAGTGTATTTATAAGTGGCGGGATAGGGAATACATTCATCAAAACTCATCATGATATCACTACCAAGGTTTTGCTGAACTTCAATGGATTTTTCTGGGCCTAGAATAATTGATTTCCCTTCTACATCTTTAAATTCAGCACCTGCCTCAGTGATTGATTTTTTTTGCAGAGAAAAAACCTGAAACCCGCCCGAGTCGGTTAAAATTGGCCGATGCCAATTCATAAATTTATGCAGACCTCCGGCTTTTTTAATTAACTCAGAGGTTGGGGATAGGTGCAAGTGATAGGTATTGGATAAGATAATTCGGATATCCATCTCCAACAGTGAGCTGGGGGCAAGGGCCTTAATGGCACCGTGTGTACCGACTGGCATAAAAACCGGAGTGGGGATTTCTCCTCGGGGAGTTTTAATTACTCCGGCCCGTGCAGCGGTTTTTTGGTCAGTGTGAATTATTTCAAATCCAAAATGTTTTTTATTATTTTTTATAGTGTTATTCATAGTTATCATCAATTTCGCTAATAATCATACAGTTTTTAACATCATCGGGAGTATAAATGTTAGTTCTCCATTGATTAAATAATTCGGTAATGTCGCTAGTACTCATGAGGCATGAGTAAATTTTATCTTGTTGGGCTAAATATTCTTTGCTATCAGCTTTTACGGATTCTAAAATATCGGCATCCTCTTTTCCTGCACTTTTTAATTTTAACCTAGTTTCTTCATCATAATCCGTTTTAACGCTAGAAAAGTGAATGATAAAATGACAACTATTATTTTTAGGTCCTAGAATATATAATTTTTTTTCGTAAAACATTTTAATATTATTTTTTCTAGTTTGGTGCTTTAAATTAGTCTCAACCCGGGGACATTCCGAAATGTTTTTCAAAAAGCAGTTTGCGTCTTCTTGGCATTTGAGTTTGGGTTTAAGTTTGGAGTGAATATTTTTAATTTCGCCGACAATTTCCTGAACATCTTTGAGTTGCTTGGCCGGTAGGGCTTCCAGATACTTTAGATTGTCGGCGAGGATTTTTTTAGTAAAACTTACCAATTTAGGGTCGCCATTGTCATAAGTGTTTACGGCCATGTGTCGGTAAAATTTTAACAGTTGTAAATTTTTGTTAGCAAGTGGTGCTAGGTTGATAAGGCTTGTCAGATAGTAGGATGAATCAAAAGCATTGAATTCATCACCTAAAATTTTGGTAGGATCTGTGTCCCAGTGAGTATTGGGTAAGAGGTCGTTTTCAATATAGCTGGTAAGTTCGTTTAGGTTTTCTTTAGTATTGAGACAGGAAAAATGACCCTTGATATTTTTAAGATAAGTAAAGCAATAGCGATGTGGTTCGTTGTTTATCGAGTAGTAAAGAAAGGAGTTGTTTTCAATTTTGCGAAATTTGAAATTGATGATAGAGCCACCAAACAGCTTAAATAATTCATCTCTACCTTCTACATATCCATTGATGAGTGGGCCATAATTAATCAGATATTTAAAAAATGAAAGTAGCAGTTCGTGAGGTCTAGTTATCATATCTTCCCAGGTAAGAACGTTAAAGTTAAGCTGGACTGATGCTTGCAAGAGTTTAGTAAGTTCTTTGGAATGATCAATTGACCACGGTACCAAGGCATCTTTTTTTTGATAATCGTAAAGGTGAGGGAAAAATTTATTAAAGAGAGGATTATCAGAAGAGGCTTTGGATAAAAAAGTGGTAAAATCATAAGTTTTGCCTTTTTCCATTAAGGCAAAATCACCGACTAAATAATCATAAAGATAAATTCCGGTAGTGGCGGTTTTGGCTTGTTTGCTTACATAGGGAGCAATGTAGAAGTAGATTGGTAGACTTACATCCTCTTTATCAAAACCAACCACGTTCAGCTTGAAGTCATGTGGGGTTAATACCGAGTCTGGGGTTAAACCGAGAGCCTTTTTGCCCTCATTAACTTTAAAAATCGGTAATTCCTTATAGTCGGTAGAAAAAATATTATTGGAAGCTTC
>MEPW01000054.1:0-20996 GCA_001769975.1 Bdellovibrionales bacterium RIFOXYA1_FULL_36_14
AAAAAAAGATTATTTTAGCGGAATTAATATCATTTATATAAAAATCTACATTTTTGTCATAATTTATAAAGTACCTGAGTAAAATTGTACCCATTATCAGCAAAGTGATTCACGCTTAATAAAGCGATATATGAGTAGATGTTAGGGTAGTAAAAGTTTTGGTACTGTTTTTGGGGGTTAGCTAAAATAAATTATTTTTTAGCGTACATGTGTTTGTCTTTGGGTGCAGGAAGTGGAGTAATGGAGCATTCCATAGGATAATTTAACTTTTCTGGAAACCTTTCGTCTAAACGCCAGTCATTTTCCAGAGAATAAATATTCGCTCTCAATTTAGACATATCTAACTCAAGGTCATTAGATCCTATATAGAAATCATATAGTGCATATATCTCCCTTTCGCCAACTACACATCCATAAATAGGTAATTCCAATGCCTTTGTTTGGACTGGATCTTGTACTTCAGTATCGTAAGTTGCTACGGCGTTAGGTTGATTTTTGCATTGGACTTCATACCAGGTCCAAGTATCTTCTTTTCCAGTTTTAGGATTTTTAACCTGTTCTTTAACTATTTTTACTTCGGGAGAAGGGTGTTTAATAAGTGCTTGGTATTTTTCAGATTTTGCTAGAACCTTATCACTAAACGAAAAACGGACTTTCATGTCGACGTTTTTCTTTTTATCGTCAGATACAATTACGGTGTATTCAACTAAAGCGTAATTTTGATCCAGTTCGGGATTAAGATCGAGGTCATTGTATAGGTTTCCACGACAAGTGACTTTATGTTTTGTTTTTGTAGCTTGTAGTATTAAAGGAGAAGTTGCGGCAACCAGCGCCTCTATATCACTACTATATTTTTCTCTAATTTTATTATAAATTTTCTCTACATCAGTAACATTTCCAGGATTAGGTAGAGCTGATGAAGGATAGCAGCTTTGTCCTTCACAACTACCAAATACATAATGAATGTGAAAAAATAAAATACTAAAAGTCAGTAATAAAGTTTTCATAAATCTAATTAGCTCCCAATACTATATCCTAGTCGGTTTTTTCTAAGAATGGTTTAGAGAGAAGTATATAATTATTTAGAGTTTTAAAATAGAGCTTTTGTAAATTTGAACAACTGCCAAAAAAACTGGGCAGTTATTCGCGACATAATTGAAAAGATTAGATATATTTTAAAAGAAAAAAGTACCTGTTTTTTTTTAAATAACTTCTGGATTTTAATTATATTTTTATATTTATTTGCCGATAAGATACATAATAGGTTTTGTTAGGACAAAAGTGCGCAAATGATTTAAATGAATTTTAAGTTATTTTTGAGTTTGAGATTATGGGAATAAAAATTAATCAATATGGGGTCTTCCTTATTTTAGTCTGGCTTGGATTAAATGCCTCACTGGTTTATGGCGAGAATAGAAAAATACCTGTTTATGGAGGGAGTAAAACAGCACCTGATCACAATGTAATCCCAAATAATAGTTTAAAGATATTCCCAAGGAAGACTGTCGGGACAAATAATTCAGGACAGCTCCTTAATATAGGAGTTCATATAGGAGTTCAAAATTCAGATAGGGAAGATGGTTGTTTTTGGACAAAAAGAAATATTAATCAAAAAGAATGTAATCCTTTTCTATCACCGGTGGTAGTGACAAAAGATGGGCAGTACATTGCTAATTTTGTAGAGGCGATAGATTGTGCACACGTGTCGATATTGCAATCCGTTTCTAAGGCATGTCAATGTGCTGAAAAACGCGTCGATGTCCTGGATACAGACAGTGAAAGAGATGCCAATCTTAAAGAAGTTAGTGCGATTGAACACGATACATTTCGAAGGGTTGAACTTGAAAAGAATCTTGAGAAGATTATTGTGAGAGAGTACTTATTCACGGAAAATTTACCAACTTGTGATGTTAGCAAACGATTCAAAATTTTAATGAATTCTAGCCGAAAGCAATCTACAAATCATTTGACAGAAGAAAAAAGAAAGTTTTGTTCTCCGGCATATAATCCATCTGAAGAAATTAATCTATTCAAAAACTTGCAAAATGGAGGAATACCTCTTTTAGATTTTGAAGAGACAATTAAAGCAGGACTTGATTTGGTTTCAATTGCTATGAAAAATATTTCACCGAAAGATGTTATAAGAATGAATAAGTTGTTGGCAGAAAATCGCATAGCCTATAATGCGGAAATTAAAGAAATATTATCTCAAGTTAGGAAGGTGATTGGTGAATATTTGGAGTCGGAAGATAGTCGATATGCAGCGAAGTTTATTAGGAATAATTGTAGTGATGCTACAATTAAAAATGATGGTAATGGAGATTTGTGTAGTGTTTTAAAAAAACTTAATTCGTATTCACTACCCCAAAAGAAAAGTCTAAAAATTGCGCTAGAAACTTTTACGGAAGATAATGACGCCGTTGAAGCTTCAATTAAATCATTTATAGATAAAAATAAAGTGAATGTGAGGGGTGAAACAAAGGTCCAGAACCTGGAAAAAATGAAGCACCAGAACTTTTTACGAGCCAAAATGAGTTTAATTAGCAAACATAATTTCTCTTGCGACAACGTCTTGGGGGATAGGGAAAAGGAATATCCTATAGAAGTGGATACAATAAAAAAATATTGTCTTGATAATCCAAGAGAAGGATATGTTTCTGTAATCGAAAATTTAAAAAACGAAGCATTGAAATTTGAATCTAAAAAGACTTTATCTCCTAAACAGAAAACTTTAAAGCAGTACGCGATATATCAATACTGTAGTGCTATTCGTAGAAAACTTGCTCAAATCAAGGAACAAAAAAACAAGGGGGAAATTGAGGGAAGTGAGTTTTGGGTAGAAGGATTTATGAAATCAAATGATATTCCACAAGCTTGTTTAGAGACTAATAAGACGGTTCAGGATAATAGATTGTCGGCTTCAATGGTAGCAGGTAATGGGCCACCACTAGTGACGGAACAAGAAAGATTTATAAGCCCCGAAAGACCTAATTTATTTACAAGAAACCCATCAACAACTGTAGCTCATAAACAAAGTGTTTCTCGTTATGGGTCTTCTAATAATGATTTTGATTTAAATTCTTCGAAACCATCTGTAAAACCAAATGATACCTATACTCTTGGTGATAAAAACACAACACCTGGAAACTATGTCAAGAATTACCCTAATTCGCTTAAAGATGGGTCGCTGGAGAGCAGTAGTAATATTGGAGCAGGAAATTTTACTAATTTGTCACCTAGGGCTACTGCAAAGAGTAGTATAGACCGAAAAGAAGACGACAATGTTACTGCAAATTCTGCCGTAGATGCTTATAAAAGATTAGATTCTGCAAAACAAATGGACGTCATAAAGAATTCAAATAATCAAGAAATGCTTCAAGAACTTTTGCGTGAAGCACTGAGGTCAAAAAATAAAGATACTAAGGAAGTTGAAGAGCAAAATAAGTTGGTGTCCGCACTAAAAGACAGGATTGCGCAACTGGAAAAAGATTACAGAAATACATCAGATTCACGTAAAATTGCACAAGGAAATACAGTAAATACTCCACTAGCAATAGGAGGTTCTACTCCCTCCGGTAGTAGAACAATTTTACCAAACAACTATCGACTACCAGATCGTCCTTATGTTCCCGTGGACAATCGAAGTGACGATGAGATTAGATTTAATCGTACGGTTTCTTCCGGTGCAGGTTCACCTCCAGCTAGCGCTGGTAAAAGCTCATTCGGAGAATCAGGTATTAATTCGAAAATTATTAATAATAAGAATGGGAATTTCATACAAATTCCCAAAAAAGAATTGGAATTTTACAAGAGCTTAAAAGATCTTGATGTAGCTAAAGCAGGAGAAGAAGGAGATTTTATTAAAATTGAATTAGTCGACTGCCCCCCGGATGTTAGTCGAACGCAGGATGATAAGTGTGTGTTGTTAAAAAATGATGTTTACGTTCCACTAAGTATCTATATGAAAGGGATTGCAGAGAAGAATGAAAAATATCTAGCTCAAATTAAAACGGAAAATAAAGAGAATGCTAAAAATCCTGAAGAACCCAGAGCACGTCATGATATTTTGAAAAAAGAGTTATAAACAAACTTTCTAAAACAATACACGAAAATAATCGTTAATATTATTATGGATTTAATTTTTAAAAGGTATGAAATATTACTTGATATTGGTTCGCTCTTTAAGAATGTATTGGTGTTGATAAATAATTATGACCTAAATAATAATGTATTATTTAGGTCATAATCGATTGATTAAAAAATATCTATTCGTTTAAAACTTTTGGATTTAAGCAGCTTTCTTTTGCTTTCCCTTATTGCTGGCACTGGCTGCTGCCATAGCAGATTTTTTATTTTTAGCGCTTTCAAAATCTAAAACATCTTGAGCCTTATTAAATGCTCTCCAAAAGCTAGCAGTAGCTTGTTCGGGAGATGGTCCTGTACCTTGAATTTGTGGGTATTCATCACAATAAGCTATATGGTGAGTACCTTTATCATTTAGTTTGTGTTTTAGAATAACTTTTTCCATTTCCATATTTCACTCCTTATTTAGGATTGTTGTATAGTATCTACTTCGACTTATTTTCAAACTTCTTTACAGTTATTTTCAATTACTTGAGTAAAACAAAAAGAAATTGAATACTATGGTTATCAAAATCGCTAAGGATAATATAAAAATATTTTATATCGGATTCATTGCTTTGATGACCTTACTTCTTTCATTTTTACTGGTCACTTCTGCAATAAGGGAATTAGTAATGTTTTTTCCAAGTTTGTCTTTGGTGTTGGTTTTGGTGACTTGGATCAAATGGTTAGAGAACATAGCTATTTGAGGTAGATGGGTAATTAAAATAACCTGGCTGGTTTTAGCCACCTCGGAAAGGGCATGGCCAATCGCTAAGGCGGTGTGTCCGCCAATGCCAGAATCAATTTCGTCGAAGAGAAAAATGGAAATGGAATCTGTGCTGGAAATAACTTGTCGATAAGCGAGAAGAATGCGTGAAAGTTCACCACCAGAGGCAATTTCTTTTACTGGATGGATGCCATTGCCGGGATTAGTTTCTGCTAAAAATTTTATTTCTGAGATTCCCGTAGGAGTTAGTTCTTTTAGCTCGTCCACTTGTAAAAGAAGCTTTGCGCCTTCCATATTGAGTTCCTGGGCATGCTTGGTTAAAGTGGTAGATAATTTTTTAGAATTTTCTAAGCGGATTTGATGAATTTTATGGGCCAGTTTAAATAACTTATCATTGATTAAATTAAATTCACTTTCATTTTTTGCAATGGTTCCTTCCAAATTTAAATAGTCTTGCAATTCATCTTTTAGTTTATTTAAGTAATTGGATAACTCGCTAGCGTCTAAATTGAATTTGCGTTTTAACCTCTGATAAAGATCCAGTTTATCGATCAGGTTTTGCAAGGTTTCATTTTCATCTTCACTGGAGTCGGCGTGCTTGGACAACTCAAAAGAGGCATCTTCTAATTGATGATGTGATTCTTGAATTTTATCCTTAATTTTAATTAAAGCTGGATCGTCAATATTGTGTAGTTGATTAAGAATGTGATTGGTCTTTCTAAGAATAGCATGGTCGCTATCACTTAAAAAGTTTTGAATTTCTAAAATAGTTCCATAGCGTTCTTGTTTTTTTAAAATACGGTTTTTATCGTTGATAAGTTTTAGCTCATCATCTTTTGAAGGATTGAGTGTTTCAATTTCAGAGATCTGATATTTGAGATAATCCACTTTTAAGGTTTGTTCCGCTTGCTTGGATTTTAAAACAGCAATTTCATTTTTTAAGTGAAGAAAGTTTTCATAGAGCTTGAAATATTCTTGATTTTTTTCTTCAAGTGCTGCGTACTTATCCAGTAGATGTAATTGGTATTTGGAGCTAAGAAGCTTTTGATTTTCAAACTGTCCAACGATATCAATGAACCGCTTTGAAATATTTTGTAAAATTTGTAGCGAAGTTGATTGGAAATTTAAATAGTTTTGAGATTTGCCAGTAGGGTAGATAATTCTTTTAATAACAATTTCATCTCCCTCAAAAGGATGACCTTGATCATAGATATATGCTTTAGTGGTTAAATCGTTACAGTAAATAACTGCCTCAACAGATGCAAAAAGTGCATCTTGGCGGATAATTTGCTTCTTAGCCCTTTGGCCAAAAATTAATTCCAAGGCTTCCAGGATTAAACTCTTGCCGGAGCCGGTTTCCCCAATAATGGCGTTTAAACCAGTTTCAAAATTGATGGTTTGATTTTCGATAGTGGCAAAATTTTGAATGGTTAGGGTTGAAAGATGAAGTTTGTTTTTCATAATTATAACCTATTTCCTTGGATAAACTTATCACGTAAATTTGAAAGATAAGTTCGCTTCGGGTTGGTGATTATTTGAAAACCAGGATGCTTAGGGTTATGAGTTTTTACGACATCGGTTTTTTTCAAACTAAAAGCTAGTTGGCCATCTAATGTTAACACTACGTTATTGCTATCTTCAAAAATGGCAGTTTGAATAATCGTATCTTCAGGAACAACAATCGGGCGAGAGTTTAAGGTGTGAGCACATACCGGAGTTAAAACCAACGCATTTACACTGGGGTGGATAATCGGCCCACCTGCCGAGAGTGAATACGCGGTGGAACCTTGGGAGGTACTGACAATTAGACCGTCACCATCGACATTAAAAAGATGTTCATTATTTATAAAAACTGAAATTCGGATAATCCGGGCAATTGAATCATTACTGACAACCATATCATTGAAGAAAAAACCGTTAAAAATTTCTTTATTATCCTTATTGTAAACGGAGGCGAAGTGCGGCTTCATAGTGCGGGTTTGATATTTCCCGTTTAAAATATTTCCGAGTTCTTCCATAAAATCATTTTTGGAAAACTCCGTTAAAAAACCGAGTTTACCCAAATTGATACCAAAAATTGGAGCATTCATTTTACCAATATCCCGACAAAAACCGATTAGCGTTCCATCACCACCCAAAACTATCACCAAGTCGCTGGCGTGGTTTAGATCAGTTTTCTCTATAAAGTTAATTTGGGAAAGTAAATCGCAAGCAATACCCTTTAATCGCTCTTTTTCAAAGTTAAAAAAATGCACGGTTACTTTACGATTTAGAAGATAAGTAATGAGATCAGGAAGAAATTGGGTAAAATCTTCGATGATATTTGGTTTTAAAACCAACGTAATATTTTTAAATTTTGTCATAGTTAAGACCACCTTCGGTAAATAGAGAAAGGGTGTGAAAGATATCTTCAAATGGTTTGCTTATAACTTTGCATCCATAGGTGTCAGCTTTATCAAGTACTTGTTTGGAACTATATGCTGTCATGATAATAAAAAGTTTGCTGATCTCCTCAAGGGTATATTTCTTTTTGGCTTCTTCGATTACATTGAATCCTGAAATATCTTGTAACATAAGATCACATACAATGCGATTGAAATTCTCATTGAGCAGCATGTTTATTGCTTCTCGTCCCGAAGTGGTGACCTTAACAGTTGCACCCTTTTTTTCAAGAAGCTTTTTTAAAGATTTTTGTAAAAGTAATTCGTCTTCAACTAATAAAATATTCATTCAGTTAACTAACTTTATTTAGATCGTTTATGGGTAATTCTATCGAGAACGTTGCTCCAGGCAAAGGAATATTATTAGAAAAAAATATTTTTCCACCTAGTTTGTTAGTTAAATAATTGCAAATTGACAATCCTAACCCCGTACCCTCTTTTTTGGTGGTGATAAACGGCTGAAATATTTTTTCAATTAATTCTTTTTGTATTCCCGGCCCAGTATCGGACACTGCTATTATTAGATACGGTTGGGTGTTAAGGTTTTGACGATTTACATTTATTGTGATTTTTTGATTCACAAAGTCTAAGGTGGATAAGCGTATGGCTTGAGCACTATTAATTATAAAATTGAAAATTATTTGAGTGAGCCAGGTGGGATTGGTCTTAATTCTAAAATCTTCAGTAGACAAAGAGTCGGCAAAAACGATTTCTTTTTCAATTCCCCGAGTTTCGCTTTTAGTTAAAACCAAAGTTTCTTTAAGTAATTTGTAAAGATTAAGATCAATAAAAGTATCCTGATTTTTATAAAGAAGTGAAAAATTAGTAATGATGTTTTGACATCTTTGACAGTTGGTGGAGATGTCACTGAGGGTTTCTTTGGTCTCTTCGGAAGTCGAATCTTCAATTAATAAACCAGCGGTGAGTTTAAGTCCAAATAAAGGATTGTTAAGTTCATGGCGCAGAGTGTTTAGCAGTTCTCCTAAAAGGGATATTCTTTGGAAATGATAAAGATCAGAAGAGTAAGTTGTATCGCTATAAGGGGAGTAAAAAAGAGTATAGTTGGCATCAATGATATCTTGATGAGTGTAATCTAGGGACGTATCGAATGAATTAGAATAAACAATTTGATGATTTGGATCACGTATTTCAAAGGGGATATCCAGATAGTGTAAGCCAAATTTTAGAAGTTTATTTTTTTTTTGGGATAGATATTCCAAAAGCAGATTGTTTAGTACTAATGTAATATTTTTAATTATTTCTTGAAAAAACTCTTGTTCTAATACGGTGGCGGGGAAAAAATCGTTACGTGAAACAACTATAATTATGGAATGTTTAGACAAGTTTATTTCCCGTGCCAGAAAAGTTCCTCGAACTCCAAGATCATCGTTTAAAAGTTGCGTTTGGTTAAAGAGTTTGGTTTTACTTTTTTTTATGATTGTATGAATTTTATTAAATTGAATTACGGGAATTTTGCTGGTCACTAAAGTCTGATTTTTACTTAAATAGAGGCTTTCGGCGGCAGTATTGCCTTTTTCATGAATTAAAATCTGGCAGGTTTTATAATTTTTAAATTGATGGAGTTTTAGAATATGTAGAGGTAAATCATCAATAGTGATACATTTAGATAAAAATTGCTTTACTTCATTTTTATCCATGATCATATTTTTTATGGAATGCACCTGATGATCTTTACTCTTTAAAATATTACATTCCAACTTTTTTATATGACGGTCTAAAGATTTATAAAGTTTGGTTATATGTAAATTGGAAGGTAGAAAGGATGTCGAAATCAGTTGATTGGAAAAATAGCATTGATATTCTTTAAAAAATTTTTCCAACAAGGGGATTGAATCGGGGAGTAATATTGGTTTTAAATCTAGCAGAGGATGGTTCGCGGTAATTTCAATTAAATTGCCACGGTAATTAGAAAAAAAAATTGCACTTTCTTTATTCTGAGTAAGATCAACGGTAGAAATTTTATTGAAAATCTCTGTTAATTTAGCGGTAGAAGTATCTCCGCCGGGACCAAGGAGATAAGTGGTTAAACGTGCGTTTTTTTGTATTTTTTTAGTTCGGGGATTGCTTGAATTTTCCACTGCTTAAGATTATCCACCAGTTCATACTCTAGCAAGTCACAAAGCATGATGATGTCTTCTTTTTCCTTAGCAGGAATGAGGGCCTTTAGAATGGATAGTAAATGAATTTCCAAATTTTGGATGACAGGTCCCTTGGTGAATTGCTTGGGGTTGTGGATTCTTATTGTGCGATGAATTTTTGTTATGAGCTGAATAAATAAATCAATTATTTCAATAATTTCAGAAAATGAACTATTGGCCTGTGCTAGCTTGTTCTCGCTATAAAATTGTAAAAGTATTTGAATTTTGTCGGTCACATTGTCTATATAACTATTGCATGAATCCAGGGCTTCAAAGGCAAGATCAAGACTGTTTTTAAGTTCAAAAGAAATAGATTCTACTTGTTGGATAGTTTGTTTTAAATTATTGTTTTTATCTTCATAATCAAAAAAGCTTCCGTTAACGAACATATTGGAAATAACATCTCCGGGGGTCGCGTAGTTATTTAAAATAAGATCAATCAGTTGATCGATGCTGGATCCTTGGTTTATTTCGGTCGTAATGTTTTGTTTGTTTACCATAATTTCTGTCATAAATTGCTTCTACCTTTTAATAGTTTTGCTCAGTTAAATTGTCAGTAATTCTATTTTTAGTTTTATGTTCAGCGATTGTTTTTTCGATAAGTTCATAAAGGACGCTAATGGTATTAATGGCATCGTTATATAATAAAAACGAACTTTCCGTTAATTCGACAATATTATTACCTGCTAAATTGCCCTTTTGAACGGTATAAAAATCAATCACAGGAGAAAGGTGGGGATGGGTTTGTTTTACCAGTTTGGTGAGACCATCAATTTCATCAATTTTAGTTGAGTACTCTTTTATTTTCTCCAGCCTGGGAACGGAAGATGAAATTTCTTCCAGAATATATCTAGAGTATTTTTTTCCAAAGTCGGATAATTCATATAGGTGTTGAAGACCACTTAATGAATTAAGTAAAATCTGATGTGATTTAGTGGTAAGAGTTAAAAAATCTTGAGGCTCTTCGCTGTTATTTAGAATAAATTGCCAGCTAATTCTATACAACATGGAGAAAACATCATTAACACTACATTTTTCTTCTAGTACATTTTCCAGCTGAAAAAAACCAATTGGTGATAATTTACTTTTGTAAATTGCTACAGCGTTAAGATGAAAACATGAACTATTTTTTAACTGATAATCTTTAGTGATACTGCCAGTTTCAATATATTCTTTTAAAGCAGAATAAAGTACCTGGTAGGAAACATCAAAGTGGCATTGATGAAATTCACATTTGTCATTTGGAAAACAAGGGAAACAATTGGTCTGGGGAGTTATCGTATAATTATTTTCTCCATAAGGACTAGTTTCCCTGGCCCGGACAGTACCAAGAGAAATCGTAATTGTTGGAACGTTTTTGATAGAAGCCAGATGTCCTACCATAGAATCGTGACCAATAAAAAGATCAATATTGCCGAGTAAATTATAGATATCTTCCAAGCTGGTTTTTCCAATTAAGTTGTGTAATCGCTCTTTATATTTTTGCAAAAGAGGAGAGTTGTCAATTCCTTCTCCATGAATAACTTCATCATGACTGCCAACGATAGAGATGGTTATATCTGGAGAATTTTTGAGGAGCTGATAAAGGATTTCTTCCCATTTATTTATTTTCCACATTTTTTTGTCATGAGAAGCAAAAGGGTGGATTAAAATATGAGAAACTTTTTTAAATGTCGGTCTTTCTTTGTTTAAAGCTGGTAAATTGTGGCCTAACATGGATTTGAAGAGATCAACTAGGTTAAAAGGATTAAGCGGACCACCCATAACATTAGAATAAATATACTGACTCCACTTATCTTTAATGACGACATTATTGGCGGCATCGTAAACCAAGCCTAATTTGTGTTCAGCGGGAATAATAGAGGCCAGATAGCCAGATGATTTGGAAAAAGAAAGGTTAATTAAAACAGAGATACTTTCATTTTTAAAATTATCAATAACTGCTTTACAACTATTAACCAGATCAACCAGGTTATCCGATGAATCAATATTTAAAACATTGTTATCCAAGTAATAGGTTTTAGCAAAAACGTTTCGTAGCAAAAAAGAAAGCGGATGAGCAAACCTAGACCGGGCAATTAAAATTAGTTTATAGTGCGGGTATTGTTGCTTGAATATTTCTGCTGCCTGATAAGTTTGTAGAATATCGCCTATTCTGGTTAGTTGAATGAGGCAAATGGTTTTCGTGGCATTTTCAGGAATATTATTTCTGGTGTCAGCGACTATATTATTTGCTTTCATTGGATTCCTCCTCAAAAAAGGCTGCTAAAAATAAAATAGTTAGTTCTTCTTCTGAAAGAGGACGATTGCTTTTAATATTCGCTGATAGTTTTAAAACTGCTTCTTTAATTTCTTCCCGGCATTTACATTTCATAAACCTTCCTTGGCTTATTTAGAACCATTAATTGTGAATCTAGGTCTGTGGTATATTTAACCCACCGACAGTTTTCGTAGAGGAACGGGTGTCTTGAATTAATGATTCAAATTCTTTAAAACAAACTAAAACTTGCTGTATGTCACCTTTGAGTTTATAGAGAAGCTCTTCTACTACCTGAACATTTTGCGCAGTTGAATCAGAAGTTAGCGAGTCAACATGTGCTTTGAAAAAATGTAGAGGAATAGATGCCACATGATGCTTTTCAGTGTGTCCAAGTAGTCGTTCCAAGGAAACAACAAAATCTTTAGTTTTAGTTTTATTTTTTTGTGATAACAAGAGATGTTTGAGAGTCGAAAGTATATCGCGAGTTAATTCGGTTACCGCATTTTTTTCACAATCAAGCCATGCGTGAAGTCTGAAGTTTTTAGCATCCTTAAAAAATGAAATATCGAGCGCCTTATGTTGTATGAATGTTTTCTTAATGTAGTGACGGGCCAGATATCTAGTGAGTTCTAGCTCGATATCATAACTGCCGCTAATTGGCATGTAATAAATCCCCAGTTCATCTCGCACGGGTCCGTATATAGTGATGTCGCTAGATAGTTTAACTTCAGATAATAAAATATGCTTTAAGGCCAGTTGCATAGCTTGATAAATATCACCTGCTTTTATCCTTCCTTCGTTTTCCATATCAGTACTGTCATATTTTCGAGTGGGGAGGGAGGGCGTTAAGACATAACTATTTATATTGTAGGTGCCCTGTTTTAAAAAAGGTGATTTGCCACGAGAAACTTCAACTATCGGGGTTTCGGCTAAATCGCACATGTGTTTGATAAAAGTATCTGGTGTAATTATGCAATTCAAATGTTTAATAACGGAACCTAGAGCATATAAATCAGATTCAATAACTATCAGGGTGTTATCAAAATAGGCATTGATATCACAAGCCAGGTCTTGTTCTAGTTTGATGGGAGCAATTAAAAGAACTGGAAAAACTTTGGAATTGTCCAAGAGCAAACTGATAAGTTCAATGATGGTTTCGGCTGGAATATCCTTGGATGTATCAGAAGATTTTAATTGTATTCCGACTACTTGTATCTCACAATTGGTGAAAGTGTCGCCTTTTTTTATTTTTTCAAGTACATCCTGCACGGATTGATCGTGCTTAGGGTGGGTTTTTATAAGATGGTTTTTGACCGGTGCCCAAGGAGCTCCATATAAATGATGATAACAATCAACAAAATGTACCGGTGTGTGAGCGTAGCAAGGTAGTATATCATTAAACATAATTGCCCAGTCCGAAGATCTGGTCATGGTCTGCGAGGTTAAATATTTTATTCCAAAAAATTCAATATTGGGTTTGTCCGCGGTAAAATAAGATGAAAGATAAGTTGCAATCTTGTCGTTGGAATAATTAATAATTTGATCCCAATTAATTTGTTGAATATCTGCTAGGTCGTTGTGAAACTTTTCGATTGCCAACGCCGGCGAAAAAATTGGATTTTTTTTAAGAGCTGTTATTTTTTTTCTATCAATAAAAAAGAATTGGTCGACATTTCCTAGGCTTCTGGTGATGTTTTCAAATTCTTTGTAAATTAACATGGAAACAGCAATCGTGGGATCATTTTGTTTTATGGAATTGATAAGATGTCCAGTCGAGTATAAATCTCCCAGTCGTCGCAAGTTGATGATAAGTACATTTTTCATTTTCGGGCATCTCCATTTAGTGGTGCTATTTCTTCAAGCGCAAAAAATAAATAATCCAGCTTATTAACGATCCGATGGTTTGATTGGGAATAATCCCATAGCGCCACCTGCAGGTCATCCTCATTCATGAAGCGATCAGAAATAAATTTTTTTATGTGCTCATCGCGAAGGACCATTAGAACTTTTTCAGTTGAAAGTGGTGCCTTATATTGCAAAAAATTTTTAAAATAACTTTTGTAAAGATTAAACGATGCCGGATGGGCAATGATACCTGGTTGAGCAAGCAAAAAATTAATTAACTCTTCGTCTTGATAAAGCCGGTCATGGCTGAGTCCATGATATATTTTTACTTTGTCGCTGATAAGTAAATTTAGAGAGAGACAGTCATTGGCTACTTCAGAATTAGGTTCAATAACTACGATTTTATAATCATCACCATGTATTTTTTGAAGTTCAATAACCAGCTGGTTAATATGGTAAACAAAACCAAGGCCAAAAACTAAAATATTTTTTTTATCCTTCAGCAACTGTAAGTGGTTTAAAACGAAGCTCTCAGCTTCCCGGATGGGATGATACATTGAATGTAGATGAATTCCATTAATAACAGGTATTTTGTGATTTGTTTTAGAGGTTTTTATTTGATAGTTATCAGTCATTGGGAGGCCCATGAATTCATCCTTCATAATTAATAATTATTATTTTATTGCTTTGGTTAATGGATCTTACAGACACCATCAGTACCTCATCCGTAAGGTCAGTTGGTTGTTGGTTAATATCTTCTCATTCGTATTATCAATTAATATTTCCTCATGATATCGTTCTAAAGTCAATTAGCTTTTATATGATGTAAAGTTGACTAATTTAATCATAGTATACGACTTTAGTTATTTTACGTTACTCAAATTATAACCGCTCAATTTACGGCGATTTAAATAAACATTTTGAATATCTTCCTTGGTTTTTTGTTTTTCTTGATTCAGGAGCTCAAGTATCTGGATATCTAACGCTTGAACATATTCAATCTTTTCTTCTGATTCTCGTGCCCAGGTTTTTAAGATTTCATCCAGACCCAGGCTTTTAAGATTTTCTTTTGCCGTGTTTTTAAAAAGTTGATTGATTTGATCATGAAAACCAATAAGAATACTTATGATCTTATCCCGGTTAACGGATTCCAAAGATACCCGATCAACGTCTTGTTTGGCAGCGTATTTAATTATTAAGCGGCTTACCTCGCAAAGAAGATTTAAAAATTCCAAATGCCTCATAATCAAATAACTGGCTCGGTCAAACATGGATTTACACCTTTTCTTCTGGTTGTTGTTTGTCATTTTTAAGTGTTTTAATTGCTTCTTTCCAGCCGTCGTATAGAGTTGTTAACACATTTAAACAGCTTTCTAATGGCTTCTTGT
Organism: Bdellovibrionales bacterium RIFOXYA1_FULL_36_14; assembly: GCA_001769975.1. Classification (GTDB taxonomy): domain Bacteria; phylum Bdellovibrionota; class Bacteriovoracia; order Bacteriovoracales; family Bacteriovoracaceae; genus XYC1-FULL-37-79. The sequence goes on from MEPW01000054.1 coordinate 14,946, forward strand.
CAATTTTAATATTGGCCTGAGTGCTGGCAAATAAAACGTAGTCATAAAGGGAAGAAAGTTCTTTAGCAATGTCACCACCAATTTTATGATCAAGACTATTATTTAATTCAATAATAATATCTTGCATTTTCCCCACGTATTCACCTTTCTTCGCGATATCCCGTAGTTCGATACTTTCTATCGCTTTTTTACAGTTTTTAATGGCTGCTTGGTAAAGCATAAGTAAAATTTGCTCTTTACTGGAAGTTTGAATCGAAGTTTTTTTATAAGCTCCGAACCCTTGTTTTACGGTCATATTATCCTCCTAAATCAATATTTCTATCCCAGTTGTTGTACTGGCGGAACATCCTGTCCTAGAGAAGCTATCCCAGCGCCTTGATTTCGTATTTGGCTCATGGTGCTTTCTAGACGAGAAAATTTATCTTTTAAACTTTTTTCTTTTTGTGAAAGCATTCTTTCTTTGTCTTCAATTCTGCGATCAATATCTTCAATTCGATCACCAAAGGTTCTTTTCCTCGAACTTATTACTCCATCTGGAGTTCGAAGTGCCAAATTGGCAGTTTGAAAAACAGTACTAATAAATCCTTCATATTTGATTCCATTGCTATCAACTGCTCCAGTTAAAACATCTGCAACAGTTTGAAAATCTTTTGCTACGGCTGATTCAAATACTTTGGAATCAAATTGTAGTAAACCAGTTCTTTGAAAGGTAATACCAATATCACCAACTCTTCTAGGTCCTGATTTTGTATTGACAGTTTTAAATAAGGCTCCTCTTATCCTGGACTCTAAAGTCTGCAAAAGACTTTCTCCACCGAGAGTGCGAGTGGTGTCAGTTTTATCATCCATGCTGTTTTGCTCTTTAATGAAAGTTAGAACAGCGTTTATTTTATCTACAATATCTTTTACTTTTAGAGTGATAGCTTCTTTATCTTCGGTGATGGAAATTGAAAATTCTTCCCCGGGTTTTGCCTTTTTAAGCTCAACCGTTGCTCCGGGAATAAGATCCTTTAAATTATTTTCTTTTTTTTGTATTTCGAATCCGTCAATTGTAACTTTTGCATCGTGGGCGGGCCTTTCCTTTTCTAAATATAGATCTTCTTCGCCGTCGACGAAATAAAAATAAGGAAACTCCGCTAAGTTATCGTCGCCAGTGTCTCGCAGACTAAGAATCATTCGCCAGGCGTTGTCTTCGCCGCTTCCGTCGTTAACCACGGTTGAAGTAAGACCTAGGCTGGGATCACGATTGATCATATTGGAAATACTGGTTAAATTAGAATTGTCAGCGTCGATATAAATTTCTTTGGCTTCTCCGTTTGGTAAAAAATATTTTATAAAACCAACTCCAAGATAAGTTTTATCTTTATCTTCCACAGCACTGGTCATGGCAGAAGATTTCTGCGCCAATTGACCAACTTCAAATTGATAAATTCCTGGTTGAGCTAAGTTTTTGTCTAATGTTACGTTCACAAAGTCGCTATTCGTGGTAACTTTTAATTCACGTAGGCTTTTGGTGTCTTGGTTGTTGATCACGAGATCTCGTAGCTCTGTAACTTTTTTTTCTAGTTCTTGCACTAGGTTTTTTTTATCTACAATTTTTCCTTTGCGGGTTTCCATCTGGGTTATAGGCATGCGTTCAGCTTTCATCAGTTGAGCAACAATGTCTTTGGGAAGACCAGTATTGATGGAACCAAATGAAATACTCAAAAGTTATAATCCTCCATGAAATTTTGCTTTTTTAAAAAGCAAACATCCATATACCTCCAAAGGAAAAGGTACTCCTGGACACTTAAATTTTAGCATATTTTAGGGATACATGTAGGATGGATAAAAATGGGGAAGATATTTCTCACCTCTATTATTAGCAAATAGATTTGTGTACTTTTTAGTGCAAGCTTGGGGAGAGTCTGATAAGATAAGTGCCTGGATGTTGGTAAATGAAACTGCTAAGTTATTGGTAAATACTAATATGGTCAAGCTTGATAATAATACAATAAAAGAAACCAGAATTTTATTTTTAAAGTCGAAATTTTTTATTATCCGGGCATTAATTTATTTTTCTTTTCTATTAGTTCCGGTCTGGTTGCAAAAAACCCAGTCAGTTCATCAATCAATTCAATGTTTGATGATGGCTTTTTATACTTTATTTATGATTGCCCAGTGGTTTTTACTTGGTAAAGAAATCGATTATCGCTTAAAAATATATTTTAGAGTGAATTCATCAATAGATCGAGTAGTTTATAGAATGTTCCTCGGAATGTTTTTTATGGTGATTTATTTTAATTTATTGAGTTTTCTGCCTTCAAAGTGGATTTATAATTTATTTTGGATAACCTGGGTCGTACTAGGGCTTTTTTATTCATGGCCTACTCGGGGAAAAATAATCAAAGAATCAGTTTCGACCAATTTAGGGGAATATAAATATCTTGATTCTTTTGAAAAAACATTGGTGGGGATGACGGTGATTTTGTTTATAGTTTCTATACCAGAGTTGCCAGCTTTAAAAAATATTGAAGCTTTAAAATTGCACTTTGATCCTTTGGAAAAATTCAGTTCCCAATTATGGAATTTTTTAGTTGTAAACTACTATCCCTTTAGAAAATATCCAGATTTATTCAAATTGGCTTGGAGTATGCATTTTTATTTTGTATCTCTAGGTGGTTTTTTATTATTATTTTATGCAACTGTTAGATATTTTGTTTCTCGAAGATTATCGTTGTTGGGGGTTTTTGCCCTTATTTCATCATGGTCATTTTCAAAAATATTGGTCGTAAATTTTGGAGCTTCACTAAGTACTACTTATACCATCTTATGGGTGTGGACTCTTTTTTGGGTGACGAAGAGTTCAACCTATCGGGCAGGTCTCTATCTTGGCTTAGTTGGTTATTGGGGGGCTTTAATCAACCAATCTTATGCGATCTTGTTAGTGGTTCAAATCATTATGCTTTATTTCTTTTTTCTTAAGGATAAAACTTCTTGGTTTAAAAGACAGCTGCTTAAATATGCAATTCTTGGAATAGTACTTAGTTTGTTGACTTTTTTCTTTCAATACGACTCATGGTCAGCAATGAATAATATGCGGATAAGTTTTTATAATGAATTCATTTCGGTATTCGAAAGGAAAGCTTTTAATGTGTTATCTGTTTTTGGCTTGATATTGCTGGTAATAAAGCTTTTTGTCCCTCAATTAGTTTTTTTAAATCAAGTTCACGTAGAGCGAGAAAAAGTTTACCAACTTTTTGTATCATTACTTTTGATTTGGATTTTTGCCATTTTTTTTGATGATTACGTAATCCAATCTTTTTCGATCATGTGGCCGATTGTTTTATTGAGTCTCATCCCTCTAGAACTGGTGTTTCAGGCCATAAGTAGGCTTCGTTCAAGACGTAATATGATCTACTTGATTTATATAATTATATGCCTTTTGGATTCTCACGTAGAAGGAAGGGTTAAAATTTTCCTTAGAATATTTAACTTTTAGTCAATTTTCACCAGAAACATTTATGTTATTCATTTGGATCTTAAATAAACTTACAATATTTTTTTATGGATTCTGACCAGTTTTGTCTGTCAATGTGAATAAACTAACTATTGTATAAATGATGAATTAGTCTTGTTTAAGATAGATTCATGACTTTTTCGTAATGAAGACAACTAACTATATGAAATTATAAGATAAGATTTTAAATTTAACTAAGGCGAAAGTAAATTCTTAGGGTTGGAACAAATGTGGATAACTAGAGGTATTTTGTGAAGAAAAAAAATGTGTCAAGGTTTTAATAAAAGTTATTTTGTCATTTATCTAGGTTTTTCTATACAAAAATGTAAAGTTTGCTAAGTTGACAGTTTTTTGGAGCCTAATATGGTTAATATGGTGTCAGAATTATGTTAGGGTTTTGTTAGGAAAGAAACAATATCTGTTTAGCGGACAGTTAGAGCATTTGGGTTTTCTCGCACTACAGATTTTTCGACCATGTGCAATCAGCAAATGACTCAATATTCCCCAATATTGCTTGGGAAATAATGAAATTAAATCATTTTCAATTAAAATTGGATCATCACTGGCGGTTAATTTAAGTAATTTGCTGATTCTTTTAACATGAGTATCAACCACGATACCAGCATTTATTCCGTAACCGTTACTAAGGACAACATTGGCGGTTTTTCTTCCGACGCCTGGTAGTTTGATAAGTTCATTCATGTCATTTGGGACTTGCGAAGCATATTGTTTTACTAAAATTTGCGAGGTTGCCAAAATATTTTTCGCTTTATTTTTATAAAAGCCGGTGGGTTTAATAATTTCTTCCAGATTCTGTAAAGAAGCTTTAGCAAGAAGATCGGGACTTGGATAGTTATCAAACAAGGGGGGTGTAACTTTGTTAACGGTAACATCTGTACATTGTGCTGATAAAATGGTGGCAATTAATAATTCAAAGTTGTTTTTAAAAAGCAGTTCGCATTTAGCATCTGGGTAAAGTGCCCGAAGGATTTCTAGAATTTGAAGAGAAGCCTTTTTTTTATTCATAATCGAAAAAATATCATTAGGCGCACAGTAGGAAGATGCTGTTTATCGCCTGGTCCATTATAAACAGTACATGTTTGTAACAGGAGATTAAAATGCAGTCAATAGTAAGTAAATTTTCAAAAGTTAGAGGAACAATTTTAATTTCTGGTGCAAGTGGTACTGGGAAAACTTATCTTGCCAAGATGATACACCAAAACTTTGAGTTCCAAAATGAACCATTTATTTGCTTGAATTTAGCTGCTATTCAGGAAAACTTGATAGAAAGTGAATTATTTGGACATGAGAAAGGAGCTTTTACTGGTGCGTATGAAAAACGAATTGGATATTGCCAGATGGTAGGTAAGGGAACATTGTTTCTTGATGAGGTTGGAGAGTTGGGACTTAGTAGTCAAAAAAAATTACTAAAATTGCTTGAAGAGAAAGAATACTCTTTGGTTGGATCAAATAAAACAAATAAGTTTTCTGGAAGAATAATTGCGGCTACCAATAAAAATTTGCTTGAAGAAATTAAAAAAGGAAATTTTAGAGAAGACCTTTATTATCGATTGATGGTTTTTAATATTAATCTTTTACCAGTATGTAATGATCAACAATTAATTAAAAAAATGATAGACTATTATTTCAATATTTATAAAGATGAATATGCTAAGCATGATTTATTTATAGATGAAATATGCATGGATAAGCTTATCAATTATAATTGGCCTGGAAATATTAGAGAAATTAAAAATTGCATGGAATTTTTGGTAGGACTTTCTGAGGGATGCATTAAAGAGGGGGATCTTCCCGATTGGATTAGCCCATTTGAAATAAAAAAAGAAATTTTTAAGGAATACCCCTTGGCATACAGGGATGCGTTAGATACCTTTGAAAGAGAATATTTTAATTTTATTTTAAAACGTTTTGATGGCCGAGTTAATTTTACGGCCCAAGAAGTTGGTTTGAGCAAAACTACCCTGATATCTAAAATTAGGAAGTTTGGTATAGATATTTGGAGTATGAAGAGAGAAAAAATGGAACATGCTAATGCCAAGGATCGTTTGGTGTTGGTGGGATAGAGGTATCATGACGTTCAAGGTTAAAGATTTTTATTATCAAAAAGCCAAGAAAGAAAAATTTTTAGCCAGAAGTGTCTATAAATTGGATGAAATTGATAGCAAGTTCAAAGTTATCAGAAAAGATGATTCTGTTTTGGATCTTGGCTATTTTCCAGGTTCATGGGTTCAATATTCATCGAATAAGGTTGAACAAAAAGGTGAGATCGTTGGAATAGATATTCAAAATATCAGTACCGAGCTAAAGCATTTAAAAAATGTAAAATTATTTAAAAAAGATATTTTTGAAATAAAAAATTTAGAAGATATTAATCGATCGGAAAAATTTGATGTGGTATTATCTGATATGGCACCCAGTACTACAGGGATAAAATGTGTAGACCAAGACAGGAGTTTTGCACTTGTGGAAAAGGTAATTGCGATTTTACCGAATTTCCTGAAATTTAAGGGAAATTTTGTGATCAAGATTTT
>MEPW01000054.1:21098-108887 GCA_001769975.1 Bdellovibrionales bacterium RIFOXYA1_FULL_36_14
ATTTTATGTAATTGGAAAGGAATATTTGGGAACATGAAGTTTAATATTTCTAAACTTTCTATTTTAATTATTTTTGTATCTTCTACTTGCTTGGGAAGTTTCTTTTTTTTAAAAAATATAAAAGAGGATTCCCTTTTCAAACTACACGAGGGTTTACTAGCTAAAAATCTGTCCAAAGCACTTGAAAATGAAACTCAAGGTTGGCCAGATACTATGACCAATGAAGATGATGAATACAAAATCATCTATACCTTTAACAATGAGCTTACTCAATATATTCAAAAACTAATCAAGGAAAAAGCGGCAGATTATACGATTGTTACAGTTATTGATAATAATTCTGGAAATGTTTTATCGGCAGTCGGTTATGAGCGAGAAGGAAAAAGATTTTTATCTCATTTACCATTTACCTCAACTCATCCCTCAGCAAGCTTGATAAAAATTGTTACGGCAGCAGAATTACTGGAAAAAGGGAAAATTGATACAGAAAGTATGTTTGCAGTAAATGGTAGTGGATCAACACTTTATAAATACCAGCTAAAAGATAAAATAAATAGATGGACCAAATTTTTGACATTTAAACATGCCTTTGCTCTTTCAAATAATGTTGTGTTTGGTAAAGCTGCGGTTGATTACTTGTCCGGTAATGGTATTTCTAAGATGGCAAAATTCTTCGGATTTAATACTGAACTTTTTAGGGAAGTAAAAATGGCAAAGTCAGTTTTTAACATGCCTGAAAACCAGTATAATCTGGCTGAATATGCATCAGGTTTAAACCGAGATACTCAAATCAGCCCAATACATGGTGCTTTGTTATCGACCATTATAGCTAATAAAGGGGTTTTGAAATATCCTAAATTTGTGAAAAAAATTGTTGATCCCAAAACGGGTGAAACAATTTGGATGAATCCTAGCAAGCAAGAGCGAGCAATTAGCAACGAAACTGCGCTAGATTTAGAACATTTGATGTCTTATACTGCCCGGAAAGGAACTGCTCGAAGTGTCTGGGATAAAATGCAGCGGAATTTAAAAGACACACTTATTGTGGGCGGTAAAACTGGCAGTATAACAGGTGGATTACCTTACGGAAAAAGAGATTGGTTTACAGCCTTTGCGATTCCAGAAAATGAAAGCGACAAAGGGATTTCGGTTTGTGTAATGAATATTAATAAGGAAAAGTGGTATATAAAATCAACCTATCTGGTTAGAAAAATAATTGAATTTTATTATAATAAAGTAAGTCCAATTAATTAAAAAAAGCTGGTGGAAAGCAGTGAATTGTGTTCAATCATGGTCGATATTAAATGACTCAGTAAATGATTATAACCAGATTGCAGGTAAAGAGGTATCAAAACCGCAAATCCAAAAAATTTTTAGCAGTTTGCATTTTATTATTCTGGTTATCCGTTTTCCCGGGTTAACAAAGTATATTTATCTAGGTAGAGGAAAACGATTTGAAGGTATGTATTTATTTGATAAAAATGTTGAATCTAGATATAGGGCATCGGATAAGTTTTTAAGTTATATAAGAAAATATTTAGGTGACTCCAGAATTTTGGGAATTTCGTGTTTCAAGCAAGATCGGATTTTAACCATAGAGTACCATTCGGCTGAGCATCAAGGTTCATTCTCATTTTTCTGGAAGGGTAACAATTTGTTTTTTTCAAATATTTATAAGGTTGAAGGTGCATATCATTTGTTTAAATCTTGGAATCAAAAAACTTCATTAGTTGACAAATTTAGTTTGGATCACTTTGCAGAATTGGGTTTTTCCCAATTACCAGATAATTTTTTTTTAAAAAAAAGTGGAAAGGAAGTTACTTATCAATCGTATGTTGATTTTCTTTCGGAGATTTATAGCGGTGCAAAGTTACAAAAAAAAGTTCACCAAAAGTTAGAAAGAAAAAAAAGTAAAATTTTAAGTGATCTAGAGAAAAATTTAAAATGGACAAAATTTAAGGAAATCTTGGAAACGCCCAACTTGGATTTGACTCAATTTCAAAACCTTATAGTAGATGATATTACGATAAAATTTTTTGAAAACCAAAGTCATTATCAAAGATTAGATCTAGTTTATAAAAAAATTAAAAAGCTTAAAAAGGGTTACGAGATACAATTACAAAGATTGAAAAATGTTGAAAGCGAAGAACAAAAAACTAAATTAATTATAAGAAGTGAGGCACCTTATGCACCCATTCCTCCGGTGTGGAAAAGTGGAAATATCAAAAATATAAATGAAAAAAAAGAAAAAACTGATATTGATTATTATTTAATGGATAGCATTCAATTAGGGATAGGGTATAGCGCCAAGGGTAATGATCAACTACGAATACTGTGGGCCAACCCTAAGGATCTGTGGTTTCACATTGAGGGGCAACCCAGCGCCCACTTGGTAGTTAAAGTGGGTAGTTTGGAAAATTTGACATCTAAACAACTTGAGCTGATTGGTTCGTTACTGAAGGACTATTCTTCCTACAAGGATGAAAAAGTACCAATGGTATATAGTTCTGTTAAGAATCTTAAGGGAGTAAAAGGTTCTCCAGGAAAAGTTATTTGTAAAAAAACAAAATTTGTTACAATATGGTATGATAAGGATTACAAGCAAAAAATGGTTTTGATTCAGGGGAGCGAAACATGACAAGTGGCAAATTTAAAAAAATATTTTTATTGTTTGGATTGTGCCTATCTTTTAGCGCTTTTTCAGATATTCAAAAAATAGAATATTTCGATAACCAATATTATCATCCCGAAGAATTTGGTCTAAGAGACTTGGTATTTAAAGTTAAAATATCCGGTCTAGAAGAAGAATTAACCAACGAAAAAATATTTGGAAAGATTGAAAATTTATATTTCCAAGTTTTTTGGATGTACCCAGGGAAATTCAAAATAGAGGTTAACGGAATACCCAAGGGTTTTGATAATAGAGTAGAAATGTTACGCCAAATGATTAAAACCAGAATGGATTTTGTTATTCCTCAGAGGTTAGCTCCTCAAATGAGAGTATATACGTTTACTTCTAAAGTTGAGCAAAATCAAAAGATATTTAATGGAGAAGATAAAACCGGAAAAACTCCACAAAGAGAGCTTCAACTAATATTTGACAATAAAGATAGATTAATAAGCATAAAAAACATGGGTAGTTTGGGGGTTAACATATCGAAGCTTAAAATGGATAAGAAAACCTGGAGCAAGGGTAAGTGGGTACTGGATGAATTAAACACTGAAGTAACCAACTTAAATAACGTAACGACGACTATGAATCACAAGATTAAATATTTGGAGGAAAATGGTTTAGGACTGCCCGAGACCATAATTATCAATACAAATTATAAAGCACCAGGCGTTGATGTTAAAACTAAAAATATAGAAAGCATTTATACTTTTAGTGATTATCAGATTAATACCCAGAGAGCGAAGCAAACGATTGAGACAGCAGAAAAGGGTCTTTTGAAAAAGTAATAACCGCAAAATACCGCATTTTTCTAATTATTTATTTGATTTAGTGATATGCAAAAATAGCACTAAGTTGATCGTTCAAAGTCACTTAAATTTCTTGGTAAAAGAATAAATAGCGTTTAAAATTGATTATAATAAATAACTGGTATAAAAATGCAAAATTTGAAACTAAAGAAAAATATCAATGTGTCTTTTTTTCGGTCTGGAAGAATCCTTGTTGAAAAAGATTTTACATATTTGCCATCATCACTAATTCCGGGTGAGTGGGTTTTTTATGAATGCCCAGACGGTTTGAAATTTTTAGGGTTTATTAATACTAGAACTTCCAAAGGGGTAGTTGCTTATATCATTAAACCAATTTTAGATTCACATTTAAATTCATTTACCGAAGAACAAATTGCTAAAAAAGTAATCGAAGAAAATTTAAATAGATCTATTCAACTTCGAAAAAAATTTTACAAAGAAAAAGATAATTATCGGTTAATCTATGGTTTTAATGATGCCTTGCCGGGGCTTATAGCTGATTGCTATCTAAATTGCATTTTAATCCAAATACAAACAGCGGGTCTGGATAGATTCAGAGATTATATAAAACAATATTTAGAACAGACATGTAAAAAACAAGTTTTAATTATTGATAAAATTGAAAATCGAAAAAATGAAGTCTTGCCTAATTTCAATACCAATGAAACTATTTCCCAAATTGAAGTTATTGATAATGGTTTTTCATTTACACTTCCATTTAACATAATCCAAAAAAACGGTTTCTATTTTGATCATGCTCACAATAGGACCAAAATGGAAACTTTCTTAAGTAAATATCACGGAAATAAAAATCATGGTTTAGACCTTTTTTGCTACACAGGTAGTTGGGGCATGCACCTGAAGAGAGCTGGATTTGACAATGTCACTTTTGTAGATCAAGGAGACTATGAAAGCATATTAATTGATTGTGCAAAAAAAAACAATCTTGAAAAAGGAATTGAATACATTCGAGGTGATGTATTTGATAGCCTTGATAAATTAAATATTCAAAATAAAAAATATGATATGGTGGTTTGTGACCCACCGGCATTTAGTAAAGATATAAAAAATCTTAATAGCGCACTTAAGGGGTATCGCAAATTATATAAAAAAATAATTCCAGTGTTGAATCCTCAAGCGCTATTAGTGTGTGCTAGCTGTACGTTTGGCGTTTCTCTTAATGACTTATCCACCATTGTTAATGAAAATGCAGCCAACCAAAATAAAAGGTGTGTACTGGCGGATTTAGGAACCCAAGGATGTGATCATAATATAAATGATTTTGATAATAAGGGTTATTATTTAAAATATCTTTTATTTTATTTAGAAGACAATTAACCAGAGGAATAAAATGGCTTTTGATGCAAGAGAAAAAATTGATAGTGTATTAAAAAATGCAAGTAAAATGGTTTTTGGACAAGACTGGATGTTAGAATCCATCATGGCGGGGCTTATTTGTGAAGGTCATTTATTAATTGAAGGCATGCCAGGTTTGGGTAAAACATTGGCGGTTTCGGTCATGAGTAAACTTTGTGATCTTTCTTTTAAAAGAGTGCAATTTACTCCGGACTTACTACCATCGGATTTAATTGGTACTATGATTTATAGTCAAAAAAGTGAAACCTTTACCACTAAATTTGGCCCACTATTCACACAAATACTTTTAGCTGATGAAATTAACCGTTCGCCGGCGAAAGTGCAGGCAGCCTTACTAGAGGGGATGGCCGAACGTCAAGTGACTATTGGGGAAACTACGTATCCATTAACTAGACCTTTTGTGGTGTTGGCTACCCAAAATCCAATTGATCAAGAAGGTACTTATCCACTTCCAGAAGCTCAACTTGATCGCTTTATGATGAAAATAAAAGTTGATTATCCAAGTTTAGAAGCCGAACTTAAAATCCTTGATTTAAAAAAAGAGACTATAGATCAAACTCAAAATATTTTAAACCCGACAGATATTGGGAAAATTGCAGAAGTTGTGGATGGTATTTATGTCGATCCTAAAATTAAAAATCTGATTGTTAAGTTAGTACATTCTACCAGACCGGATTGTCCGACTTTTCCGAAAAGGTTGCAGGGAGCGGTACTTGCAGGAGCATCTCCGCGAGCATCTATATGGCTCTATAAAATTGGAAAGTTTATGGCTTTTATGGATGGCAAAGACTTTGTCAGCCCCGATCATTTATTTAAAATTATTCCTAGTGTTTTAGGCCATCGTATTATTCTTACCTATGAAGCGACGGTAGATAATTTGCAAAGCGGCAAGGTAGCCTTGGAAATTGCTTCATCATTGGTTTAAAGAATGGATTTATTAAGTTTAAAAAAAACTGTTTCCAGATTAAAAACCCAGTTGTTTAAAAACTCTAATAGCTTTTCAGTAGGAATGTTAAAATCTCATTTTAAAGGAAGTGGTTTGCAGTTTAAGGAACATCGGGTGTATTGTCCGGGAGATGATGTACGTTTTATTGATTGGAAAATTATTGCTAAAACCAATGGCGCTTATGTTAAAACATTTGATGAGGAAAGAAATGTGGAAATAGTGGTAATTTTAGATGCATCAGCTACCATGCTTTCAGGTATTAATAATATTTCCAAACTGCAAGCAGGCATTGAGATTTGTTCTTTACTTTACTTACTAGCTAAAGAAACCAACGACAAGGTGCACGCCATAGTAATATCAGATAGTATAATCAGTTTGCCCAAACTGTCTGGGGAAGAGGGAGTGGTTGCATTAATTAGCACTTTACAAAAAAATAATATTTTAAGGGAAAATGGCCAGGTAAATATTCACTATAAGCATACACGTGATGTTACTTTTAGGGAGAAGGCGTCAGTATTGATGAAATATTTGCATAAAAAAAAGGAAGTAGTGATACTTTCAGATTTTAACGATTTTTTTGATAAAGATACATTAAACAGAATAGTTTCTAAGCGTAATATTCATTGCTTTCAATTAGTATCACCGCTAGATTCTGCACAAAAATTACCTTATTTGTTATATTGCAGTGAAGGGGTAAATAAAAAAAACAGAAGTGGAGTGGTGCATTTTTATGACAAAGATGAATTGAAAGGAAGCTTAGGAAAAAAAATTAAAAAGTTAATTATTAGTGAAAGATATCTGGAGGATTTTGTTAAGGAAATGTTGTGATGATAAGATTTTTGCAATTAGTACTGTTATCAATGTTTTTATCAAACACCTGGAGTGACGATGGTACTATTTCTGGAAAAATTATTAGTTTGACAGGAAAAAGAGAGTTGGTCTTTGAAGGGGATATTTTTGAAGCAAAAATATTAATTTGGCCTTTTATAAATCAATTTGAATATCATAAAGAAGCATTAAAAAGTTTTAATTTAGAAGGTTGTATAAAACTTTTGAAAATAAACAAAATGGAATTTTCTAAAAACAATAGTGATCTTTTGGAAATTTTTGGGTTATTTGTTTTAATTAAAAAACCACTCACCAGTAGTTTAATTTGGAAAAATAAAGATATAGCTATTGATTTTAAAATAGATACATTTGCTTTTAATCAAACGCAAGGACGTTTAAGTGAGCATATTGTTTTGTCTCAACGAAAAGATGGCAAGATACATGTTAATTATATAATTACTGGACTGGTTATTTCGTTGAGCTTGCTAGGAATTGGTTATGTTATTTTGCGAAGGAAAAAACAAAAGAAAGTATTGAATCTAAATGACGAAAAAAAATTCTATATGGATAATTTTGATCATTTGGATACTCGAGAGAAAATTGAGCAAATATATCAAGAAAAAAGGAAATGGGAGAAGTATATATACAATCTAGATGTATATAATGAATATTTAAATTGCATAAATCAAATCCAGTATAAAAAAAATTGGACTAGCCATGATCTGGATGTGGCGGTCAATACAACCAAGAAGCTCAAGGAATCTTTCATGGAGAGTAGTCGTGTTGTATAGAAATCCAGAATTGATATATTGGGGGTTGGTTTGTGCATTCATTTGGAGTGTTGCTTATTTTAAAATATTTAAAAAAGCACAGCTGGTAATACCCAAGAGGTTTATTGGCAAAAAAAGGATTTGGCGTAGAAGTTTTATTTTTTTAATTGGCATTGTTGGCTGGATATTTTTAACCATATCAATCATGGGTCCACGTAAACCTTTAGCAGGAGTGGAAAATGAGATTGATGTGATTGATATTTTTTTTATTGTTGATGTTTCTAATTCTATGCAAGCAATCGATTTTAAGCCTAATCGGTTGGAGGTAGCTAAGGCAAAAATCAAGCAATTTATGCATGATAGGAAAGAAGATCGGATTGCTATTATAGTTTTTGCTGAGAGTGCTTTTACTCTGTTACCATTAACCACAGATTTTAATTTGGTTATCAAGATGGTGGATAAAATTGGAGAAATAAATTTAAGTAGTGGAACTAATATTGGTGATGCCATTGGGCTCACTGCCGGAAGGGCCGGTATGTCCATGGCCAAAAACAAGATAGCTATCTTACTTACGGATGGAGTGAACAATGTCGGAAGCATGACCCCTATAGAGGCTGCAGAAGAAGCTAGGAAGCAAAATCTTAAAATATATACTATCGGTATTGGTAGCGATAAAAATGCACTTTTACCTCAAAAAAATAAAGCAACCGGAGTGGTTACGCTTATTCCTTTGCCGGGAGGAAGTGTTGATTTGAAAACTCTTCAAGAAATAGCAAAAATTACGGGTGGTCATCACTTCTATGCGGACGATGAAAACAACTTGAAAAAAATATTTTCATCTATCCAAAATATTGAAAAATCAAAAATTAAAACTTACGGAAAAATTATTTATGACGAATTTTATATAAAGTATTTAATTATGGGAGTTATATTGATGATAATGTGTGAATTAAGTAGGCGATGGATTACCAGAGAGGGTGCTTGAGTTTTTTATATATAGCTTATGTAAAATATGTGATCGCCATAATGCTGGTGTTTGTTGTTGCCATTTTGTGGTATGAAAAAAAATACTTCCAATGGGTTAGAAAATATTGGTTTTTTGGCAGATCTTTAAAAAGTTATTTGGTTACTTTTTGTTTATTATTAGGATATATGGGATTGATCTTTTCTACTATGGATCTTAGGGGTCCGGTAGAAGATGCCAAGGTTTCCATCAAGGATCAACAAACAATTATTATGATAGATATGTCACTCAGTATGATGGCAGAGGATATTCGTCCCAACCGATTAGAAAAATCCATTGTATTGGCGAGGCATTTTATAAAAAAAGCTTTAGGCCATCAAATTTCCATTGTGGCTTTTTCTGATACTCAAAGACAAATTATTCCATTTACTGATGACGTTGAGTTACTTGATTCCAGGTTGTCTTCCTTGCTTCAGGTTAAAAATATCTCAGGCGGAAGCAATATCAAGCGCTCAGTTGTGGAAGCGGCTAATTATTTCCCACATTCAATCAAGGGAAGCCAGGGTAATATGCTAATCTTTTCGGATTTTGAAAATCAAGAGAGATTTAACCTGACTATTCCTGAAAATATTGTATTGGGTTTGGTGGGGGTGGGTACTAAAGAAGGGGCACCTATACCTATCAGAAGTCCTGAGGGTAATTTTTATAGATATAAAACGTACCATAACGACAAGGTAATAACTAAATTAGATTCCAATTTTATAGAGTTTTTGAGCAAAGAAGTGTTAGATGCCAAAATTTGGCTGGTAGGAACAATGGATCTTCCCACAGAAGAAATTGTTGATTATTTCTCAAAAAATTATGAAAAAAAACTAGCAGATAAAAACGTGCAAGTTCGACCAGTTTTGGGGCATTACGTAGTTATCGGGGGAATTACATTAATAGCATTAGCTTCACTTTTAAGCATGGGCAAGACGTTTTCTATGAAAGTTTTTATTATGTGCTTGATGATATTTACCAATATTACACAGGCTGCAGATAATCTACTTAAACAAAAACTATTAGATGAAATGAAACAAGGTTCAATTTCTAAAATTAATAAATTAAAAATTGCAGAGTTGTTTATTAACGAAAAAAATTATGACTATTCTGAAAAGCTATACAAGGAAGTTGGAGCTGAAAACTTCACTCAGGAGAATGAAATTTATTTCAACTATATTACAGCTTTAATGGCAAATAATAAATTAGAGGAAGGGACCTTGGAAGCATTATATTTAGGCAAGCGACTCAGCCAGCATGCTGATGTTAAGTCCCAGGACATGCTAATTAAGCTAAGAAAAAATATTTTGTTTTTTATGTCAAAGATAGATGAAAAAAATAATCAAAATAATAAGGGAGATGACAAAAAAGAAAAAAAAGAAGGTCAAAAAAACCAGTCAAATAAATTAAACCCGGAAGATAATAAAAAAGAGAACGATAAACAAAATGCTGGCAATGATCAAGGACAGGGACAACAAAAATCTGACAATCAGATGAAAAACCCAAATAAGGAAAATAAAGATCAAAAAAAATCTGATGATAATTCTAATAAAAATAAAGAAAATCAAAATTTAAAAGAAAAAGAAGGGCAGATTGACCAACAAAGAAAAATGATAAGCATTCCAACTGTTTTAAAACAAATAATGGATAAAGATAAAAAAATGCAAGAAGGTTTTGTGAAAACTGATATAAAGAGTACTTATACCAAAGAAAGCAAGAGGGATTGGTGATGTTTAAATATTTAACATTTTTTATGATGTGGTCACTTATAATAGGAAATCTTTCCGCTACGGAAGTTACTTACGAACTTAATCCTTCTAAAGTTAGTGAAAATCAAAATTTTAAACTCACATTTACCATTAAAACTTTTTCGGAATTGGAACCATTTTTGACCTTCATACCGATCAATTTAAAAATTTTAAAAAAAGAAGTGAGTAAGAGCGGTGAATCTTACAACGTAAACGGCAAGTTGAAAATCCGCACAAATTACAACATAGCTTACACAATATTTTCAGGTACTCACGGTATAAAAAGAATTGAGCAAATTAAAGTAGATGCCGGTGAAGGGGAGCAGTCTGTACAAAGCATTAATATTGAAGTGGCGAGTAAGCCCGCAAGGCCTTCAAAGATTTTTGTGGAAGCAGTCGTTGATAAAGAGAAGGTATACAAAGGAGAAGGGCTTAATGTGGACTACTATGTTTATATCTCAGAAGAGGTAGAGGCAATTGCAAACGGAGTTGATATTCGTGAGTATCCTAAACTGAACAATTTTATAAAGAGATATATCAAAAAGCCCATGTTTGTTGAAAATGTAAAATATGATGGATACATGCTTAAACGTAGCATTCTTTATTCAGCAAGAATTTATCCCCAGAAAACCGGTACCTTGAAAATTGATGCTATAGATATTTCAGTAGAGTATATGAGTTATCAGCTTGGAAGCGGTAGGACCCGGGTGGTTGATAGATTTAGAAGTAAGCAGCTTTCATTGGAAGTAATTGATTTACCCAACGATAATAAGAATAAAAATTTTCTTGGCCTGATTGGCAAACATCAGTTTAAATTGACAGCAAAAAAAGAGAAATATTTTGTGAACGAGCCTGTAGAAGTTACGCTGGAGGTGACAGGTCCTGGCGAATTAGAACAATTAGCTGCACCCAAGTTATTTAGTGGAAGCAATTTGGAAGAATTCGAAGTCAAAGCGGATCTACAAGAGCTAAATGAACAAAATGCGAAAAAAATATTTGAATATGTATTTCTTGCCAGAAACGAAATGACATTACCTGAAAGTAATTTAGATGTTTCATATTTTTTACCCGCAGAAAATAAATATGAATATTTTTCTTTGGCAATTCCACGATTGATAATCTTGGGAAAATCTAATAATTCTATGTTGGAGGTAAATAACGTCCCTGACCAATCCTTGCATCCAGATGATACGAAACAAGTTAAACAGGCGCCGGTATCCAACTTAGATGATTGGTCTGGATTGATTTATCCCGGGGAAAGTAGTTGGGTAAGCTTAAAATTGATATTAATTATTTTCTTGGGTTTGATTAATATTGTTATGTTGATTTTAGTTTTCAAATATTGGTTTAATCAGTCCACCAATAAAGATGACATTGATTTATTAATATTGAAAATAAAAAATACCGGAATAAATTATTC
Organism: Bdellovibrionales bacterium RIFOXYA1_FULL_36_14; assembly: GCA_001769975.1. Taxonomy (GTDB): domain Bacteria; phylum Bdellovibrionota; class Bacteriovoracia; order Bacteriovoracales; family Bacteriovoracaceae; genus XYC1-FULL-37-79. The sequence goes on from MEPW01000054.1 coordinate 32,671, forward strand.
CGATTTACATAAGTTATTTAGCCTGACTGAAAAAAACAATTCTGCGAGTCATCTAGAAGATATGGTTAAAAAATGTGACATCAACGATGAATCAAGAAGATATTTTTTACAGGTTATAGAAGAATGTGTTAGAAGAACGTATGGGAATTATGAAGAATTTAAGGATATTAATTTTAATAAAAAATATTTTGAAGAATTAAAACAATCGATAAAAAATGGAAATATTAAAGAGTCTGGATCAAATATCAAATGATAATTTTTACCTTTCAATAGGTAATTTTGATGGTGTTCATCTCGGACACCAGTACATTTTAGATTATATAAAAAGACAGTGTGGGAAAAATCAAACCAAGTTAGCGGTCATCACTTTTATCCCTCATCCTAAAGAAATATTAGAAGGCAAACAAAGATTTCTTCTTTGTGATTATGAAAGCCGACGACTTTATTTGGAAAAGATCGGAGTGGATTACGCCGTGGAAATTAATTTTCATAGGGATTTTAGTACTATTGGCCCAGAAACCTTCTTGCAAAATGATATTTTTTGTACAACTCGGTTAAGAAAAATATTTTTGGGTCATGATTTCGCTTTTGGAAAGAACAAATCAGGTGATCAAAATATTGTTATTGCTGAATGTAAAAAAAGGAATATAGAAGTAGAAATCATGAAAAGATTTTCTGTAAACCAACAGAAAGTTTCTTCAAGCATAATCAGGCAATATCTAAGTGATGGTAATATTAAAAAAGCCAACTTGCTTTTAGGGCGTGCATACGAAATCACCGGTAATGTTATTAAGGGTGCTATGAGGGGGCGTACACTCGGGTTTCCTACTGCCAACTTGCAAGTTCAAGATGTAATCCAAATTCCTGCTGGTGGTGTTTATATTACAAAAACATATTATAATGATCAAGAATATTTATCTTTGACAAATATAGGTTATAACCCAACTTTTAATACCGATAAAAAAGATCAGACAATTGAGGTCTATCTTTTAAATTTTGATAAAGATATCTATGGTGAAACACTTAATATACATTTTATTAGTAAAATCAGGGATGAAATCAAGTTTAAATCAAAAGAAGATTTAATTACTCAGATGAAAAGTGATGTAATGTATTTGCATAAATATTTTTCATAATCATTTTTATATTCTTTAATGTTAATAAAATTTAAGTAATTCCGATAGGATACTCATCTAAATAACAAAATTTGAAAGGTAATAATGTAATTTATGTTTAGAAAAGAATTTGCAGAAGTTATAACCAATACAGGTATGGTACCCCTAAAGGATATTAGGGATTTTCTAAATGATAGGGATGAACTTAATGTTGCTGAATTTGGTCTTCTTAAATTAAGTTATTTCAATGATACTAAGTTTGCAAAAGTTATTTCAGAAAAATACAAATTAACATTCATTGATTTATATAATGCTAAAATTCCCCAAGCAACCTTGGAACTTATTAAGAAAAAAGATGTTTTGAAATATCGAATTCTTCCCATACAAAAAAAATCAGGAACGGTTACTCTGGCAGTTTTTGATCCTTCGTTACAATCCTTGAAACCGGAGTTGCAAGCTCTTTTTCAAGCTAATGTTGAGATAATCTTAACTAATATTTCTTCGTGGAAGAAAATATATGAAAGGGTTAATGAAACGATTGATGAATTGGTTCATTCAATAAAGGAAGTGATCCAAGATGCCACGACGGAAGAAAAGCAGGTTAAGGAAGAGGATATAGGTGAAGAGATTATTCTCTATGTGAATAAAATATTGGCAGATGCGTTTGTCAAGAAGGCAAGTGATATTCATGTTGAGCCTTATGAAAAAAGATTTCGTATAAGACTTAGAATAGATGGACAATTGCTGGCACTAAAAGATCCGCCTCCTCATTATATGCTACCGATAATTTCCAGATTAAAAATTATGGCCCAGTTGGATATTGCAGAAAGAAGGAAACCACAAGATGGTAGAATCAAACTTAGAATGGGGGGTAAGACTATAGATTACCGGGTTTCATGTTTGCCTACTTTATTTGGCGAAAAAGTGGTTTTACGTCTATTAGATCAATCAACTCTTGAAACAGATATGACTAAACTGGGATTTGAACAAAGACAATTAGATGTTTTTAAAGATGCAATTTATCAACCTTATGGGATGTGTTTGGTTACTGGACCTACCGGTTCAGGTAAAACCACTACGCTTTATTCGGCAATCACTGAACTAAACCGGGTAAACAAGAATATTTCTACAGCCGAAGATCCTGTCGAATTTAACTTAGAAGGTATTAACCAGGTTAACATAAAAAAAGAAGTTGGATTGACTTTTGCAAGTGCTTTGAAAGCCTTTCTACGGCAAGATCCAGATATTATAATGGTTGGTGAAATAAGAGATTTAGAGGTCGGAGAAATTGCAGTGGAAGCCGCTCTTACGGGGCACTTGGTGCTTTCAACCCTTCACACGAACGACGCACCTTCTACGGTTACCAGATTATTGAATATGGGAATTGAACCATTTTTAGTCACGGGTTGTTTGAATGTTGTGGTAGCACAGCGATTGTGTAGAAGAATTTGTAGCCAGTGCAAGGAAATTCAAAAAGAAATTACTCCTGAGCAGTTAGTAATGTGCGGAATTGCACCAGTTTCTGCCAAGGAGATGAAGGTTTATCATGGCAAGGGATGCCCCTATTGTAATAATAGTGGTTACAAGGGAAGGGTGGCCATATATGAAGTGATGGGAATGTCACCTATCATAAAAGAAATTGTTTTAAGAAATGGTTCGGCAGATGAAATAAAAAAACAAGCGATTAAAGAAGGAATGAAAACGTTGCGTATGTCAGCTTTAACAAAAGTTGCTCAGGGTGCAACAACCATCGATGAAGCGCTTAGTAATTCTAGTAGTGATAAATTTTGAGGTAAATTATGAGTAATTCAGATTCAGGCGATAACAGTAAAACAAATGTGGAAAATACCCAAAAAACTGAAAGTATTTACACACGAAAAACCAAAACTAAAGATCAGGATGACCAAAATGCTGATTTAAAAATTCAGCAGTTATTTAAATTGATGGTGGAAAACGGTGCATCTGATCTACATATTACGGCTGGAGTTGCCCCGGCGCTTCGAGTGAATGGTGAGATAGTAAGAGTAAAAATTCCACCGCTTACGCCTAATGATACTAAAAGAATCGTATATCAAATACTATCAGAAGATCAAAAAAATGAATTTGAAAAAAAACTTGAGTTGGATCTTTCTTTTGGGATAAAGGGACTGGCGCGATTTAGAAGTAACGTTTTTTATTCCAAGGGAGCCATTGCAGCTGCTTTCAGGTTGGTTCCAACGATTATACCGGATTTTAAATCTTTGAAGCTACCCTCTATTTTGTTATCAATGACTGATATTGATAGTGGACTTATATTGGTCACCGGTCCTACGGGTTCAGGAAAATCTACCACCCTGGCTTCACTACTTGATAGACTCAATGAAAAGGAGCTGGCACACATTGTAACTGTGGAAGATCCGATTGAATTTGTTCATACTCACAAAAAATGTATTGTTAATCAAAGAGAAGTAGGGAGTGATACTAACGATTTTTCAGATGCCATGAGGAGTTTGCTCAGGCAAGATCCAGATATTATTTTAATTGGAGAACTTCGAGATAAGGAAACCGTTGAAGCTGCTATAAAAATTGCAGAAACTGGACATTTGGTGTTTGGAACTCTACATACCAACTCATGTGTGCAAACGATCAACCGGCTAGTTAACGTTTTTCCCGCCGATCAACAAGATCAAATAAGAACTCTATTGTCGTTTGTATTACAGGGGATTGTTTCACAGAGGTTAATAAAAAAGAGTTTTGAACCTGGGAGGGTTGTCTCTATAGAGTTAATGATGCCCAATATTGGAATAAGAAATTTAATAAGAGAAAACAAAATTCACCAACTATATTCGCAAATGCAAACAGGACAGGAACGTTCTGGTATGATAACCATGAATCAAAGTCTGTTCAAGCTGGTTGAAGCAGGTATTATTACAGCGGAAGTAGCTTTGCTCAATACGACAGTCCCCGAGGAGTTAAAACAGATGTTGGGGATTAAAGAAAAAGATGGCTACGAATAAAATGATATAGGTTAATTATGGGAAGATGGAAATGGGAAGGAACTGATAAAGCTGGCAAAAAAATGTCAGGTTCTATGCAAGCTAGAAGTGAACGCGAAGTTCGTAAAGTTTTAAGGGCAAAGAGCATTAGAACCAGAAAAGTTATTCCACCGAGCATTCTTGAGTTTGATTTGACCGAGTGGATGGTTGATAAAGGCTTAGCCAAGTCGTTTGGCACATTTGAATTATGTAGTTTTACTAAACAGTTGGCCATTATGATTGATGCGGGTGTTCCTATTTTACAGTGTTTTGAAATATTATATAAGTCTGAAAAAAATATGGTTTTAAAAAAGACTATTCAAGATATTGCGATAAGTGTTGGTGAAGGGAAAACTATTGCCGATTCCATGGAAAAACAAAGTGGTTTTAATAAGCTTTATTGTAGTTTGGTTCGGGCCGGTGAAGTCGGCGGTATTCTTGACCAGATTTTAAGAAAACTGGCTGAGCATATGGATCGGCAACAGAAAATAAGATCTCAAATTAAATCTGCCATGACGTACCCAGCAATTGTAGTATTGATTGGATTTTTAGTTATTTATGGGATGATGGTTTTTGTAGTACCCAAATTTTTAGAAATGCTTCAAGATAGCAAACAAGAAGTTCCCTTTGTTACGCAAATGGTAGTAGATATATCGAATTTTTTTCAAAGTTTCGCTTTACACATTGTGGGGGTATTAATATTTGCTTTCGTTTTATTAAAATCCTATATAAAAACACCCGGTGGAAAAGTGGTGTATGACAAATTAACCATGAATGTTCCAATTTTTGGTGGAATTATTATTAAGGGAAACCTTGCCTCTTTGACCAGGACGCTTTCAACCATGTTAAGTGCTGGTGTTGCCTTGGTTGATGCTTTAAATATATGTATAGATACTATTGATAATAAAGTTATTGCACAAGATATTGTGGTAGTAAGAAAAGCAGTAATTGAGGGTAAAACTTTAACAGAACCCTTGTCTAAGATAGAATATTTTCCTGATATGGTTGCTCAGATGATTAAAGTTGGGGAACAAACCGGAAACCTTGATCAAATGCTATTAAAAATTGCCGATGTTTTTGAAGAGCAAGTTAATGTGCTGGTTAATAACATGACTAAATTAATTGAGCCAATTATCATCGTGGTTTTGGGTGGAATAGTTGCGGTTATAATGATTGCTATGTACTTGCCAATTTTTATGCAAGCTGGCGGCGACGATTAAAAATATTTACAATCAGAGATTTCGTTGAGATCTGTTTTTAAGCCGGTAAGGTTTCCATTTTTGCGCGGCTTGATAGAAACCTTTTTGATAAATATACGGTTGGTTATTGAAATCATTGGTGGCGCAGTCTGATCTTTTTTGATTTAAACATTTTAGATCAATCTCCGCCTTTAATGCGTAGGCGTTTTGGTGTAGTTTTTCCTTTAAAGCACTATTTTCCTGAGCATTTTTGTAAGTATCATTGATTATCAGATATGCGGTTTCCAAATCACCCGTGCAAGCCTTGGCCCTAGCAACTAGTGAAGGCAGGTAAAAAACATTTTGTAAGGCGGATGGAAGACTTAAAATTCTATTAAAAATTGTATAAGCAGATTGGCAATCACCTAGCTCCCAATAATAATGAAAACCTGCATAGAAATTAAGCCAAAAATTATTAGGAAAAATGCGGATGCCTTTTTCGTAAATGTCCTTGGCGCCATGAATATCATCTTTGATAACAGAAAGATATTGTCCTCCCCACAAATAGGCCCACTCAAAATCAGGATCAAGGGTGGTGATGGAAATAATCCGATGATAGATCCAAGAATTTCCATCGGCTTTTTTATATTGTTCAATATCAGATTCAATGATGGTTTGCACCCAAATATAGCTGGAAATAAAACGTTTAAGACCAAAATTAAAATTCTTGAGAAAGGTAGATTTAAAATTTAATGCAGAGTCTTCTTTCGAAATATTAAGGATTGGTTTGTTGACCGATGAATTAAAAAAATTAGCAGAAGCTAATAAAACAATCATAAGAAAAAGAATAGGTAAAATATGTTTGTAACTGTTCATTTATTTCTAATTCTAGTATATAATTTTGTTAATTGGAACGGGAGAAATATGTTTAGATTCAATAATATTTCAAAGGAATATAAGGGTCATTTTTGGGAAAAAAAATTTGTCGCCTTGGATAATGTTTCTCTTAACGTTGACGAAGGTGAGGTGGTCGGCTTTTTAGGAGCCAATGGAGCTGGTAAAACTACTTCTATTAAAATCATTATGAATTTTATTTCTCCTACCAGCGGAGAAGTTGAATTTGATAAAAAATTAGGTAAAAACTCAGTGGAGCGCTTTTCCAATATTGGTTTTTTTCCTGAACGACCTTATTTTTACCCACATTTGACCGGAAGGGAATTTATTGGCTATCTGGGGCAAATAAATAAGGTGGAGAGAAGCATAGTAGAAAAAAGGTTGAAGTTTTGGTCCGAAAAATTACGACTGACCTTCGCTCTTGACCGAAAAATTAGAAGTTATTCAAAAGGCATGCTGCAAAGATTGGGATTTATTTCAGCAAATATTCATGATCCCAAGCTTATTATTTTGGATGAACCGTTATCTGGGTTAGATCCTATTGGTAGAAAAGAATTTAAGGATACGCTAAAATATTTATCGGAAAGTGGGAAAACTATTTTTTTTAGCAGCCATATTGTTGCAGATATAGAGGAAGTTTGTAAAAAAGTTATTGTGCTGGAAAGTGGAAAGCTGATGTATCAAGGCAGTATATCAGAATTGATTGAGAAGGATAGCCATACATATGTGACTATTAGGGTAAAGACCAGGCTTCAACCTGATAAGGATTTATATTTAAAATCTCAGATTGTTGATCGCAGTCAGGACGTGTATGAATATGAAGTGGAAAAAAAATTACAGGATAAATTTTTGAATGAAATTTTAAAGCTTGGTGGAAATATATTGTTTTTAGGTGTGATTAATCCGACTTTAGAGGAAATAATCTATAAAATTAAAAATTAAGAGGTTGCTGTTTGAAAAATATTTTGATCGTTTCCAAATATACATTTGTTGAAGTTTATAAAAGTAAAATTTTACTTAATATAATTTTACTTGGTTTTACATTAATCTTAATTTCTTATATTGCCTCGGAGTTTAGCCACGGAGTTCAGGCAAGAGTAGCGCTGGATTTTGGAATGGGATCAATGTATTTAGTTATTATGGGAATAGCTATTTTTATCGGCGTTTCGCTTTTGTCCAAGGAGGTGGAAAACCGCACTGCTTATATGATTTTATCAAGACCTATTAGGAGATGGCACTTTTTGGCAGGAAAATTTTTGGGGATGTCTGCTATATTATTTATTAATGTATTCTTACTGGGAATTATTATTCTGGCATTTTATTTTTTTCTGGGGGGAGGTATTTCCTCGTTAATGTGGTGGGCACTTTTGTTTAATTTGTTAGAGTCACAAATAATCTTGTTAGTAGTTATTTTCTTTTCGCTAATAACCAATGTTACTATGGCCGTAATTTACACAATTTGTATTTTTCTATTAGGACATATTTTAAGTGCAACTTTAATGATAAATTTTATTAAGGGTCATATTATTTGGATCAATCTTTTGACCCTGGCCAAATGGATAATTCCCGATTTTGATAAATTGAATCTTCGGGATTATATAATTTATAATCAATCGATGCCGCTTAATTATTTAATGGGTTCTTTAGGTTATGCAATTTTATACATAGGTTTTATGTTATTATTAAACATAATCGTTTTCGAGAGAAAAGAACTTGATTGATCAAATATCAATTATATTAAAAATATTTTTTTTTACATTTGGTGTTTTAATAGGAAGCTTTTTAAATGTATTAATATACAGGTTACCAAGAGATTTAAATATTGTGTTACCCCGCTCCAGTTGTCCTAATTGCAATAAAATGATTCGCTGGTACGAAAATATTCCAATTATAAGTTTTATCAAGCTGGGGGGAAGATGTAGTGGTTGTGGTGAATCAATAAGCTATTTATACCCAATTGTAGAGTTGTTAACTGGTTGTATATCTCTTTGGCTTGCTCCTGAATATTTATCTTACGAGCATCTGCTTAATTATTTATTTTTATTTACCATTATGTGCATTTTTTTAGTGCATTTTATTGTGGATTTAAAACACAAAATACTACCTGACTCCCTTAATTTGCTTCTATTTCTGCTTATGTTATCTCATGGATGGCTATTTTATAAATGGACTTTTTGGTTGTCAGGTTTATTGGTAGGCTTTTTTGTTCCTTTTTCAGTAACTTGGTTGTTTTATCTTATAACTAAGAAAATAGGTATGGGTGGAGGGGATTTAAAATTGTATGGGTGTTTGGGCCTATATTTGGGACCAATTGGTATCATCTATAATATCTCACTAAGTTGTATGTTAGGAGCGGTTGTAGGTGGACTTTGGCTGTTGGTTGCAAAAAAAAATAAAAATGAGCCTATCCCTTTTGGCCCATTTATTATTGTTGTATCATTTTTTCAAATTTATTATTTTGATTTTTTTTGTCGTTACTTTCCATGCTATCGATAGAAGATCAAAAAGCTTTGGTATTTACGCAGGGTGCATTAATTCCTTGATATTAAATATTTTAAAAGGTTATACTTATAATGATGAGTTTTGCATGCACTAATCTCATTTTGTGGGTCATTAAATGATAGATAAGACTATAATTAACAATCTGGTTTATAAAATTAAAGATGCTTTAAAGCTTGGCTCTTCAAGTGTTGTGGGAATAGATATTGGATTAAGTGCAGTGAAAGTTGCAGAAATAATTGAAACCAAACCAGGTACCTACAAATTAGTTAAATATGCCTCGGTACCTCTTTCTGAGGGAGCCTTGATTGAGGATGAAATTCAAAAGGAAGATGAGATTATTGAGGCGTTGCAGTCAGCAGTTATTGAAGCCAATATTGATACTACTAACGCATGCATATCAATTTCCGGTCCTAATACAATTGTGCGTAAACTTCAATTAGCAGGTGGTACGGACGAAGAAATCGAAGATCAGGTATTATGGGAAGCAGAACAATATCTTCCCTTTGATATAGACAGTTCCACGGTCTCTTATCATTTATTCGGAGAGAATATTGGTGGTGGCGTGGATGTGTTAATGGTTGGTGCTAAAAATGATGTTATTTATCGTTACAAGGATTTAGTTGAACATAGCGGGATGCGAGTGAAAGTAGTTGATGTTGATGCCGTTGCTATCACTAATGTTTTTGAGCATCTGTATCTAGAAGAAATGGAAGACCCAAATTTTTCCAGAATAATAATGGATATCGGAGCACAAAAGACTTCATTTATCATTCACAAAAAAGGAATTTTAGCATTTTGCAAAGAGATTAATATTGGTGGTTCTATGATCACTGAAGAAATTCAAAGGCAGCTGGGTTTAAATTTCTTGGAGGCTGAAGGCCTTAAGACCCAATCTGACGCAAATGGAAACCTTCCTGAAGAAGTTCTCCAAGTTATTGAAGACGTTCTGGAGATTTTTTTTAAAGAAATTAAAAAGACAATTGATTTTTATATTACTGCTATGAGTGATGAGGATTTTTCTGAGTGCTGGGTGACTGGTGGAGGGGCTTTAACCCCGAATCTCATTGAAGGACTTGAATCAATTTTAAAATTACCAGTAAAGTTTATCAATCCATTCGAAAAAATTACCTATGATAGTAAATTCTCAGAAAGCGATATTGACTCGATTACCTATACAGGAGTTACGGCGATTGGATTAGCCATGAGGAAGATAGACGAATGATTAAAATAAATCTTCTTGGTGTTAAAAAGGAAAAAATCAATATTCCAATTGTAATGGGAATGGATTTTCGTGCTATTAGTTGGACCGGGGTGATTTTATCAATAATTATTTATTTCGGAGTGCAAGAATCAATAAATATATATTACAACCAAGAGATAGATAAAATAAAAGAAAAGACCAGGTTAGAGGAACTAAAATTTAAAAAAATTAAAAAGGATATTTCAAATCATGAGCGGATAAAAAATATGCTTAATGAGTTTGAAGTAAAGAAAGAACAACTAAAAACTAAAACTCAGCATGTTAGTCAGATTTTGGAAAATAAGTCAAATCCAAGGAAAATTTTAGAAAGACTGGCTCGGGATATTGGTAATGATCTATGGTTTAATGTTATTAGAGTCCAAAATGATCAAATAAATATCTCGGGAACAGCGTATAATTATCACAGTATCGGAGGATTCATTGCCAGGGCAAATGAATCAAAATTTTTTGGTGGGTCTTTTAAGATTTTAAATGAAGAAGTGAAGACAGAATCAATAATGGTTAAAGGGAAGGCGACGAACGTTGAACACTTTGAAGCTGAAGGCAAAATAATAAGTTATGAGTAGAACCAAATGAAAAAACTGTTGAAACATATTTATATTTTGATTTTAGCCTACACTGCATATGTTGGATATGAAATGTGGGGAGAAAAGGAAATAGAATTAGCTAATGAGATAAATGTATTGGATCAGATAATTACTAAAGTTAAGGAGAAAGAAGAGGAATTGAAGTCATTGGAAGCATATTATAAAGATGTGGATCTAGCGATAGAAAACATAAAACTAGTGATGCTTCAAGTTAAGGATTTGCAAAGCAAATTACCATCAAAAAATGATGATCTTACCAATTTTCAAACGATTAAAAATATAGGTAGTCAGATTAATATGCAAAGCATGGAGTTAAGTTCGAGCAAAGAAGAGCCAAAAGATTTTTATTTTGTGACAAGATATAACTTGAAAGCGACGGGGACTTATTTACAATTTTTGTTATTGTTGGAACAGATTTCCAAAGGACAACGGATGCTTAATATACCAGCAATAGAATTGAAGGAAAAAGCTACCAGACAAAAAGGTCGATATGTTTTGGTCGATGGTAATGTAACGATTGAGTCTTACCGATATAATTCGAAATATGCAGAATCGGATGATGTAGTAGGAGATATTTTAAGTAAATACTCTGATATTATTGAAAGAAGAAATAGACTAAATAAAAAAGCAAATAATGATGAAACTAATGATGAAAATATAGATAACAAAGAGATGGATAAAAAAATTGAAAAAGCAGTTGATGAGCAATAGAAATAGCACCCTTGGTGATTATGATTAAAAAATTTTTTAAATGGATCATAGCTATGTACTCTCTCAGAATTATTATAATAATTTTTATTTTGACGAGCGTAAGTTTAGGTCAAGAAGATAATGAAACTTCACAATCTATAGTCACAACCGATACCCAGATCGTCGAAGATGCAACCAAGTCGCTTGAATCAACTGAAGTCAAAGCAACTGAGGAATCCATCAAGACCATCGATACACTTGAATCAAAGACAATCGAGGAAACTATCAGTACCACAGAAGCTTTAGTACCCATTAATGGCCCTATAGAGGAGCCAACCCCGGTTATTCAGAATTCAGAAAAAAGTAAAGCAAAAGAGTTTGGTATTAAAGAACGTACGCTGCCAATTTTAGAAAATATCACTACCAATATTGAAAACCCCATAGATCTTCGAGATCCATTTAAAATGCCTGATATTGAGGAATCGAAAAAACAAAATCTTATCCAAAATCGACCTTATTGGGTGACTGATGGAGTTATCACCAATATTGGAGGAGATTTGGACCCTAGCACAGTGAATATAGATAATTTGCAAATAACCGGTATCTTACTGGGACCAGAAAGAAGGGCAACTGTAAAAATTGGTGAAAACAAAATAGTTCTTAAAGAAGGTATGTTGTTTGGACCACAAAAAGATATCGAACTTAAGGCAATTATGCCAGCAGGTGTAGTTTTTGTTGAAAAGATTAAAAATGTCTATAATCAGGACGAGTATATTGAGACCATAATTCCGGTCAGGGAAAACGCTCCCAACAAATAGATTGTTACTTTCAAATTATTAGCGCTAAAAAAAATTTTTGTTTTGAAACATATAATGATAGAATTATTATATGTATATAATACTCTTATGGATGAGGTTTTATGGGGAAAGGATTTTTTCAATTTTATAGGATTGTATTTTCTTTATTGTTTATTGCAGCCGCCTCTGTTTTTTCGCAAGAGGATCAATCTCAAATTAAAAAGCTTAACGGAATTAGATTTTTTCAAGATGGAGAATTATCTAAGCTAGAATTTGAATTTGATCGAACGGTGGAGGATGTTAAAAAGTTCCATGTGGTAGAAGACAAACAAATTATTTTGGAACTCAAAAATACCGAGGCTACCGAGCGTGTAATGCGGGCATTTGATACATCAGAATTTTCTGGAAGTATTGTATTTGTATCAGCATATAAAAAAGCCAACGCATATAATGATCTGAGAGTTGTGGTTCAGTTAAGAGATAACGTACGCTCAATTTTACAAAGACAAAATAATAAAATGTTTTTGATTATGGAAAATCGGTTTGGAGTTTTTTCTAAACGTGAAGTTGATGAACAAAAAATTGCTGCCGCTGACAAGTTGGAAGAAGAGGAAATGAGTGATTTACATGTTCCAAAGTCGGCGTCAATCAATGACATTTTAGAAAACTTGACTCTTTCGGGAAAGAAAAAATATATAGGCTCAAGGTTCTCTTTTAATGTAAAGGAGATGCCGGTTGAAGATTTGCTTAAAATGATTGCGGACGCTTCAGGATTTAATATTATAACCGATCCAGCAATTAAAGCGTTAGCCCCGATGACACTAAAACTAACGAATGTTCCCTGGGATCATAGTTTGGATTTGATAATGGATTTGAATAGTTTAGTAGCCCGAAAAAAAGGTTCTATACTTTTTATCACGACGGCAGCCAAGGCTGCTGAGGAAGAGTCTGAAAAGATCAAAGCTAAAGCAGCGGCACAGAGCCAAGAGCCATTAGTTACCAAAATTTTCCCCATCAGCTACGCTCAGTTGGGAGATATTCAAAAGATTACTAACGAATATCTTACTCCTACTCGCGGAAAAATATCGCCAGATGAAAGAACTAATTCATTAATTGTAAAAGACACTGCTGAAGTTATTGAAAAACTAGTAAAGATTATAGATGCACTTGATACGCAAACACCGCAGGTATTGATTGAGTCAAAACTGGTGGAGATTGAAGAAAGATATGCTAAAGAAATTGGACTGCGTAATGGGGTTAACTGGTCATATGATCCTATTAAAGATATGAGCAAAGTTGCCAACGTTGGTCCAGGATTTTCTTTAAGTACAGCTCCGGTGGAAAGTGGAGCATTGCTAGGCTTAAATGTTGGAATTTTTGGTAGAGTTGAAAAATTAAGGTTTGATTTGCAGTTGATGGAGTCAGAAAGCAAAGGTAAAATTATCTCTAGTCCTAAGATTATTACGCAAAATAAAAAGAAAGCCACGATCACGGAAACTGAAGAAAAACCTTATGCACAATCGGTATCAACCGATGCCGGAACTACTACTGGATGGGCCTCAGTCTCGGCAGATTTAAAGTTGGATGTTACTCCTCAAGTTACCAATGAAGGTTCTATCGTTATGCAAATTGACATTGAAAAAGGGTCTTTTGGTCCGCCTCCTGCGGCAGGGGCGATGCCACCTTCAACCAAGAGAAAAATTTCAACCAATGTATTGGTCGACAATGGATCAACGATTGTTATTGGTGGTGTTTATACCTTTAGTACTAACGAGGCTCATAGCGGAATACCCTTTTTGAAGGATTTGCCGTTAGTTGGATGGCTTTTTAGAACACTTTATAATCCATCAACAAGTAAAAAAGAAATGATTATTTTTTTAACACCAAGAATAATCAATCAAGAAGAAGCCGGTCTGATTGAAGGAAACAAGGAATTATAGGTAGCGTTTATTTATATGAATACAGACTTGACTTCACCATTAATTGAGCGATATCAGAAACACTATGAGAGGGATTCTTCTTCTAGAATTTTTGCTCCATTGGCTGAATCCTATCGAAAGCTTGGGCTTTTGCAAGAAGCTTTCGATATATTAAATAAAGGGATAAAAAAACATCCAAATTATCCTATGGGTTATTTGGTGCTAGCTAATTGCTATTTTGATAAAAATAATTTTGACTTGGCATATAATACCCTCCAGCCCTTAGTTGCCCAAAATCGAGATAATATCAGATTACAAAAATTATTCGGTGAAGTTTGCATAAAAACCAACCGGCTTACAGAGGCCTTAGAAACCTTCAAGTATTTACTGTTTATAAATCCAAAGGATAAGTACGTTGCTGAGAAAGTTGAACAACTTGAAAAAGAAGACACGCCTTTAATAGATGAACGACAAGCAGTATTGAAAAAAAATCAACTTCAGCTTTTTGATCTTTCTAATATTGAATCAGGTCCTGGACCATCAAAATCGACTCCTGAAGATTGGATTCAAGTTGATCTTTCTGAACCCAAGGCTAATCTTGAAATTAATAATGAAAATAAGATTGAAAGTCAGGAAACGCCTTCCTCATGGCAAATAGATGATGTAGCTAGAATTTGGAAAAAAACCATAGATGCGAAAGAAAACAAAAAAATAAAAGTAAATTTAGATCTAGATGAAGAGAGCGAAACTAAAATTAAAAATGAGGAAAGTTTGGACTTTCCGATGATAACGCACACTTTAGTAGATTTATATTGCGAGCAAGGTTACTATCAGAAAGCTAGCGAGATTCTAAAAAAACTTCTAGAACTAGATCCTCAAAATAAAAATACTCAGGAAAAAATCAAGCAAATAGAAAAATTAATCTCAGCGGCAACTGTTAAAGAAAAACCGAGTGAACAGATTGCAAAAAAAATTCCAGCAATCCGCCATCAAAAAATTGAAAATGAAGGCCGTGATAATTTAATGCAATGCTTAGATAATAAATTGAAAAAGAAAAAAAATATTGATATTGCCTTGTATGAAAGCCAGTTTTCAAAATTTTTAAAAGCGATAAAAGATAAAGCTCAAGATTTCAGGCTTCATACAGACCAATAACATGGATATTAATAATTTATGAAAATATTGATTATAAACGGTCCCAATTTAAATATGTTGGGTAAAAGAGAACCCACTGTTTATGGTCCTCAGACACTTGATGAGTTAATTAAGATTACTGAGGCAAAGATATCTGGATTACCCATTGATTTGGAATGGTATCAGTCTAATCATGAAGGTGAAATTATTGATAAATTACAAAAAGTTAGCCAATCGACTATAGATGGATTGGTAATTAATCCGGGGGGCTATTCCCATAGCTCGGTGGCCATATTGGACGCCTTAAAGCTTGTAAAGTGCTTGAAAATCGAGGTTCACCTTACCAATACCCACACTCGAGATGAATTTAGAAAAACTAGAATTACGGCGAGTGGAGTTGATTTTGTACTTGAAGGACTTAAAAGAGATACATATACTGCTGCAATTCAGATTTTGTATCAAATGAAGGAGAATTTAAAATGATTTCTACAACTGAGTTTAAAAAAGGCTTGAAGCTGGAAATAGAAGGTAAGCCTTACGAAATTGTTTTTATACAGTTTGTAAATCCAGGAAAAGGATCGGCGTTCTATAAAACCAAATTAAGAAACTTGGAAACTGGATTGGTAATTGAGCGGACTTTTAAATCAGGTGTAGATACAGGTGCTGTACAAGCAGATTTACATGACATCGAAATGGAGTATATGTATGGGGATCATAGTGGATTTCACTTTATGGACCAAGCTACTTATGAATCCATATGTCTTACAGACGAGCAAGTTACTGACACCAAGGGGTTTTTTCAAGAAGGTATGCGCTTAAAAGTTTTATATTATAAGGGAAAACCTATTTCAGTAGATCTTCCAAATTTTGTAGTACTTAGGGTTAAAGAAACAGACCCAGGTCTTAAAGGTGATACTGCTTCTGGCGGTAGTAAAAAAGCAGTTATGGAAACTGGACTTCAAATCAATGTCCCACTTTTTGTTAAAGAGGGTGAGTTATTGAAAATTGATACTAGAACATGTGAGTATGTTGAAAGAGTTAAAGGCTAAGCGTTTTTGTCAATTTCTTAAGATATTTCTAATTTAGGTGCTCTTGAAAATCATTTGAAAGGACTTAAGTATAGGGAAATTATTACGTTTCCTGCACCATTTTGCCAAAAGTAGTAAAATAAACACATAATGATGCTTTCGTAATTAGATGAGGAAATATCATGGATGATATTTTACTGGGAAAGGATTTGTTTAATCAAAATAAATTTGATGAATCCATCCAATGTTTTAATAAAGTACTAAAAGAAGATCAGGCTTCAGTTGTTGATCAGAATATTTGCTATGAATATCTTATAAAAATCAATGAATTACTTTGTCTAGATCAAGAATTAGATTTAGTTGAAAATCAGTATCTAGATTTTTTAAAAAAAGAAAAATTAGATATACTTCGGATAAAAATGTTGAAGAAAAAGCTTAATTCAAAGATTTGTAAAAACAAAACCACCAAACTTTTCGAACTATGGGAACTGCTAGAAACTAATGGGAAACTCGGTCAAGCTAAGCAAGTAATTCGATTATTAATCGACTTGCTTAAGTCGCACAAAAATACCGGTAAGCTAAGTTTAGTATTGAAGAATTATCAACAATCATATGGGGACGATGATTACTTTCAAACGACCCTTTTAGAAGTGCATTTACTGGAGGGAAAGTGGGAAGAGGTTGATGGATTTCTTGAGAAAAGCCTTAGTGAAAAATCAACTGAAGTATTAAATTTTTATCCCCGAACGTACAGAATTTTAGATGAATTTATTGAAGATGAAAATTTACTAATTGGAAAATATAAGTACCTGGCTTTTTATTATATTTTCTCTCTTTTTGTACAATCTAATAAAGATTATAAAAAAATCCAAAAAGATGTCATCAATATTATTTATGAAGCCGTTGCTATAAATGGCTTGTGTGACAGGATGTTGGTAATTATATTGGAATATATAAAAATTTATAAATCCTGGTCATTATTATGTAACGAAGATTATTTTGTTGAATATGCTAAAAAGGTATGCACAAGCAATAAGGTGATACCTGTCATAATAAGTAAAATTGAAGAATTAAAGTCCTGTGCGCCAGTACAATCCTTATCGGAAAGTGTTAGGGAAAATGAAGATGAAGTTGATGATAACTTTGGTGAATTAATTAAGCAAAAACATCGCAACGAGCAAAAATCCACTGAAGTACAAAAGCTTGAAAGAGATATTTTGTTTTTAAGAAGTATTGGAAATAAAAAAAAGGTAAAAGAAAAACTGAAACAATTAAAGCAGCAAGATGGCAACAATACAATAATTGAAAATACAAAGGAGAGTAGTAGGAAAGATAATACTCGGGATCCGCTTGGAGACTTGGAGGATATTTTACAAAAAATACATCTCCAAACTGATAATCGGAAAGATACTGCATCAAATAATATACGCCTAAATGAAGTAGCTTTTAAAAGATATCTTGAAACGTTAGACCAACAAATAACACAAAAATATTATGAGGATATCGTTGTTGCATTATTCGTAACCGGGATGAATGAAGCAGCTTTATTTTTTCTAGATAAAGTTAAGCGTGACCCCGTGATTAATTGCAATGATGTGGTTTATGTCAAAATAGAATATTTGAAAATCGCCATTTTGTTGGAAATGAATAAATGTGGTGACGTAATTATTGGCGTGGATGATATCGTCGGGAAAATGCCACTACGAATAAATGAAAAAATTGATTTTTTGTATCTTAAAGGAGAAGCATTACGTAAAACCGGTAACGTTAAAGAAGCTTTAGAAATATATAAATATATTGTAAAAAAACAAAAGCACTACCGAATGGTTGAAGCTAGGATTAAAGAGCTTGAATAGATTAAATAAATTGATACTTTTATTCTTGCTATTCATCGTGCTCGTTTCAGGAATATTTTGGAAAATATTGCAAACAGAGTATCTGGGAAGCTTATTTTCTCAAAAAATTTCTTCTGAGCTGATGGACAAATATCGTATGAGTGTTAAGTTTAGTAAAATCAGCATTAACGTTTTTCCACCTTCGATATTGATGAAAGACGTCGAGATTAATAATTCCGACGAAATGAAAGAAATGAATCTAAGCATGCTTGTCGGAGAAATATATGTATATATAGGCTTAATTAATCTATTGTCGAATAAAGTTATAATTGAAAAAATTAAGTTAAATGATGGAAAAATAAAACTTCGCTTAGATGAGTCAGCTCAAAACAATTCTGAAGATTTTACTAAAATAAATATTTCAAATTTTTTCGAAAAAAATATTTTTACTTTTTTTAAAAATCTTCCGGTTATTATAAAAAAAATTGAAATTGTCAGTACTTCAATTGAGTTGAATAATCGAAGTGTCTGGATAGAAGAGTTCGTGTTGAAATTAGGTAAAAATATTTTAAGCTTGATTGCTAATTTTGAAAATATTTCAATAGATAGCATATCGGGTGTTAAACTTGAAAAAGTTGATAGTTTTAATCTAAAGGTTGATTATTCTCTGGGAAAACTGTCAGTTAAGGAATTAAAAATTTATAAAAATTATGAGAGATATGAACTTGGTGGGGAATTTTATAATGATTTAGAGTTTTTAAGTTTTGATGGTACTTTGCATGTAGAAGGAAAGATTCAAGATTTATTAAATCGATTGAGGGTGAATTCACACAACGATATTGAAGGGGATGTAGAGCTTGATGTGCATTTTAGTAAATCAATATTAGATCCTAGCGTTGAGTTTTCATTGTCTGTAAATAATTTTATAAGCCCGTGGGCTAAATTGGAAAGAGTTAACTTAGAAGGTAAAAAAGATAATAGTTTGCTTATTATTAACAAAATGTTTTGTGAGGATAAATTGGGAAAATTATCGCTAGCAAATTCATTTGCCATATATGATATCAAAAATAAAAAGAATATAGATAATAAAATAGTCGTCAATGCTCAAAATTTACACACGAATACTGCCCTTTATATTGTGAAAGAAAATCTAGATAAACTTAAAGGCTATATGAACGGAAGTGTGGAAGTGGAATTATCAAAAGATTTAAAAACGCTATCATTTAGGCCTCTTGATGGTTTTTACATATCTGAATTATTGCTGTTGGGACAAACTAATCCAATTATAAAAAATGCAAAAGTATATCTTGAAACTGGGAGTTTTGATGTTGGTTTAAATGGTGAGGGCGTGGTAGATATAAATACTATAGTAAAATTTAAAAATACTTCATTGCCGGTTAAAGGTACCATAGCTAATTCAATTGATTTAGAAGTGATCGATGGGGAAATTGATTTCAAGGAATTTGGTCCTATTGCAGGATTTCCCTTGAAAGGAAATGGCGATATCGATTTTAAAATAAATGGCGATAGCAAAAGTGTGATTTTTGATTTTAATATCGGATTATCAGAAGTGGTGGTGAATGACTATAACTTGGGAATTGTGGTAGGAAAAGTTAAACTTAATCTTAATAATTTACTATTATCAATAGATGCCAAAAACTGTAAATATCAATCAGTTCTGTATTCCGCCAAAGGTGATATTGATATTAGAAATCAAGGGGATTTAGATTTAGTGGTTGATGTTCAAACCGGTGGGGCAGCCGATTTGTTCAAAATGATTTATCCTCTGACTCAAGGTATGAAAAACAATATTTTGCAATCAATAAATTTTGTAATGGGATCTAAAATTCAGATAAAAGGGAAGCCCGATGGTGATAATTTAAATATTGTTGGCGCAATCAAGGGAAAAAACTTGCAATTTTTCACTGAAGAATTTGAAAAATTCAACCTTGATTTGGTCTTAAAAGATAACATCATTCAGATCAAGAATTTTGTAATAAAAAAACATAGTTCATTTATAGACGGAAGATTTTCTTATGACCTGACTAATAATTTTATTGATTATGAAATAAAGCTGGCGAATTTGAAATTAAAAGATTTGAATATTTATAATGCTCTAAATCTGGGTTACGACGGGCAGGTCGATAGTACTTTTTATGGCAGTGGTTCAATGGATGAATTGATAACCAGGTGTTCATTGATCATGTCTAATGCTTATATTGGTGATTTAGCTGTTAAAGGAACATCCATAAATATTTATTCCAATGGTAAAAGTTGGTATGTTAATGGGGAGGTTTTGGGTGATACTATTAAGTTGGATTCTTTTATAAATTTTGATAACACATCTAAAATAATGCCTCAGCCTTCTTACGTTAATCTAGATATTAAAACTAATAAAGTTAAAGAACTGGCAGGTATTTTGTCCGATCACAATATCAAAGATACCACGCTAGGAGGAGTAATTGAGGGCAATCTGCGCTCAACATTTAATATATTTGATTTGGAAAAATTAAATATTGCTTTAAACATAATAAAACTTAACTTATCAAAGGCAGGGAAACTTTACCGTATTCAAGCCGACAAAAACCAAATAATTATTAATAAAGGAAATATTGAAAAATGGGATATAGTAGTTGGCGGTGACAATGAATGGCTTAAGTCAAGCGGAACAGGAGACCAAAATCGAGGAGTTAAAATTCATACAGAATATCAAATCGATGCTGGTTTACTCGAGATGTTGTCTCGCAAGATTAAGAAAGCAGAAGGAAAAGTCAGGGGTAATGCCGAGTTGCTAGTTAATAAAAATGGACACGACTTGATTGTGATGTCTTCAGGCAAGGGTTTGGCAATCAAGATTGATGGATTACCTGGAATGTTTGAAAAATTGAATTTTAATATTTTGCTAGAAAAAAATATTTTAGAATTAAAAAAACTTGAGAGCGTATATGGGGGAGGGAAAGTAAATGCATCCGGTGAGATTGTGTTACAAACTCCTTTCCCTAAAGTTAAAATTTGGGGTAAGTTTAATGACACAAATCTTTCCTTGTTGAAAAAAACTAACTTAACTGCTTCCGGGGAATTTGCTTTAACTGGTTCTCAACTACCATATTTACTGGAAGGAAAGATATTTTTAAGTAAGGCGGATATTTTTGATGAATTAGATGATTTGATTAAAAGTAAAAAAACTGTTTCCAATTCATATGACAGATATTTACCAAGCTTGGAGAATAAACGGAAATTGGTATTTTTAAATTATAAAATTATCATTCAGCCCACTACCTTAATTTCAATTAAAAATGCACTTGCAGATGTTAAATTGGATGGCTTTGTTAATATTGATGGTAATTTTGACGACCCAGACATTTCTGGCGAGTTGAAAATTGCGCCTGCCTCTAGCAGGTTATTTTTCAAGGGTAATGAGTTTTTTATCAACGAAGGACGGATTATTCTGGCAGGGGAAAACATTGGAAGAAAACCAGAAATTAATCTTTTAGGCCATGCTAAAGTTAATGAATATGATATCAAGCTGATTATAAATGGAAGTTTAGATAATATTAATATTAATTTAAGTTCTGAACCCGTTCTTTCTAGAGAAGATATAATATCATTGCTTGCGCTGGGATTCACCACAGAAACTTCAAAAAATTTACAACAGGGAGATCGCCAGGCAATGACCTCGGTCGGCCTTGGAAGTCTACTTGTCGAACAATTAAAAATTAATCAAAGTCTTAATTCTTCGCTTGGTTTGAAACTTAGCATTGTACAGGAGTTTCAAGATACTGAAAATTCTTTAGTTGGAGGAACTTCTTCATCTGGCGAACATGGGACTACTAAAATAAGATCCGCCACTAAAGTTAAAGTGAAAAAGCAGTTAGGCAAAAAAGTGGATGCTTCAGTTTCTAGCGTGGTTGGAGGGTCGTTGGGTGAAAAGCAAGAAATGAATTTAAATTATAATTTTAATAAAAATTGGACCCTGCAAGGAGTGTATGAAATTAAAACAGATCCAGAAATTTCTTCGGAATCAAGTACTTCGGTGGGAGCAGATTTGAAATTGAGGTTATCGTTTTGATAAAATTATTTATAACAATATTTTTAATTTTTATCAGTGCGTATAGTTATGCTCAAAAAGAATTTTATATTAAAGAGGTTATATTGGAGTGTTCTATTCCCAATGGATGTGAAAGATATAAAAATCGAATTTATGAATTAAAACAGCAAACATTAGAAATATCCAAAATTCAAGAGAAAACTAAAAACTTCTTGGCAGAAGGCTTATTGAATGATTTAAGTTTGCAAATTTTTGAGATTAATGAAAATGAAGCAAAAATCATCATCAAGATGGATCCAAAAAGAAGAGTCGGTAAAATAACAATTGAATCAAATGTTCAGGATATAAATATTCAACAAATCTATAAAGCTTTTCCCTATAAAATGGATGATGTTTTTGACGCACAAACGGGAATAGATGCTAAAAAGGTATTGGAGAGTTATTTGTTACAGAAAAAAATAATTGTTGAAAAAATTACAATTACAAATTCGTATTATCGAGACAGGATTGATTTTAATATTCAATTAAACATAAAGAAAGTTATACGAGTTTTAGATATTACCATTAATTGTCAAGACAGTTTGATTAAAAAGAAGATCACCACATCATTTCATAAATTTAAAAAAGGCATATATGATCTGTCGGAAATAAAAATTGAATTAGAACAAATTATCAATGATTTTAAAAATAATGGTTATTACAATTTTCAAGCAGCGATAAGCGAATATTTTTCAGAAAGCGGGGATGTCAAAATTGTTTTATCTGTGGAAGCTGGTGAAATAATCAATTTTCATCTTCAAGGAAACTATATTCTTGATCGCCGAGAAGTTCTTGGTTTTATCAAATCTTTTGTAAGAAGCAACCAGGGTAAATTTACTTTTACAGAGCTTGAAAGAATGATTAACGAAAAGTACGAAGAATATGGAGTTTATAATACAAATGTCAAAACGAGAAATCAGACTGGCGTAAATAAACTGGGTAGAAAGTATACCAACTACTATCTCAAAATCAACGAAGGTAAAAAAGTTCCAATATTAACTTTTACATATTATGGAAACGAAAAATGGAGTGACCAAAAACTTAAAAAATTATATGAAAAAAAGGCAACCGCTATGGCGAGTCGAGGATATGTTGATCGGAACTATCTTCAACAATTTAGTAATATTATCAAAGATGGTTATCTTAGAGAGGGCTACGTTTTTGCGGAAGTGACTGATCCGAAAGTGGTTTTTGCTGATAACTATCAAAGCGCAGGTGTAGAATATATCATTCGAGAAAAGCAGCAAGTTACGCTAGAAAAAATAAATCTCAATAATTTAGATACAGATTTGGCTTTGAAGATTAAAGAAACTTTAATTAATAAGGCAGGTACCCCAGTTAATTTGGTTGAATTGCAAACTGACTTGCAAACAGTTTTAAATAAAGTTAGAAATGAGGGTTATTATTTTGCCGATATTGTTAATGTCGATGATCCAAAACTGCTTCAATTTGACCTTTCGCAAACTTCTGCCATCCTAAATATTGATGTGAAAACTGGTAAAAAACTCATTTTTCACGAAGTAGTCGTGTCGGGAAATATTACTACTAAATCCGAAGTTATTTTACGTGAAGTTAATTTGAAAAAAGGAGATTTAATAAATAATGAGGTTATAGAAAAAATAAAAGATTATCTTTTGTCTACCGGATTATTTTCTAGTATTAAAATTTCGCCAGTCATTCAAATGCGTAAGGAAGATTCTGAGTTATATTACACTAACTTGTTTATTGAAATTCGCGAGAGAGATTTTGGTGCTTTAGAAGTAGCCCCTGGATATCGTACAGATATAGGCGTAAAACTAGCTACTTCAGTTACCTATAATAATTTATGGGGAATGAATAGGGCCTTAAGTTTAAAATTAGAAACCAACCAACGCTTAGATTTTGATAGTTTTGATGATAGAAGAAAACAGGAAGAAAAAAGGTTGTTTGAGTACAATGCTAAGCTGGGATATGAGGAACCTTATATGTTCAGCCTTCCTATTGCATTTGATGGTGAAGTCTCTCAGGTAAGGAGAAGGTATTATTCTTTCGATGCAGATATTTCTAGGATATCTACGCTTTTTACAAAACTGTTTTTTTCCCGAAAATTGTCCACTTCATTACGTTATAAATTGGAAGAGATAAAACCGTTTGATGTAACTGATTTAAAAGATCAAGATGATTATAGAATAGGTAGTATTACTCCTGTTGTTACTCTGGATTTTCGTGATCGAAACATAAATCCTCGGAAAGGATCTCACTTAATGTTGTCATGTGAATATGCTCATCCAGCATTTTTGTCACAAAAAACTAGCGAACTTGAAATTAACTTTATGAAAATGGTAAGTAGAAATAAATTTTATTATACTATAGGTGAGGTTACCATTGCTGCTTTTATATCTATGGGATTTCAACAAAATTTAGCATCTGATACGGATAAGATCATTGCCTCTGAAGGTCGTGCCCGAGGCTTTATCCCAAGTCGAGAAGTTTTTCGTTTGGATGGTACAGATACAGTTAGGGGATTTGATGATACAGAAATAAATCGCTTAAATGATCCCCAGGATTTAGATATTGCAGAATATGTAGTTGGAAATAAAGCATTTTTTGCAAATTACAAAATTGAGCCAAGATTTGTCGTCGCAGAAAATATAATGGTGGGAACTTTTTTTGATGCTGGACGGGTTTATGTAAATCGCTTTGATCCATTAAAAGTGCGTACCGCCGTAGGGCTTAGTTTGAAAATATTGACTCCAGTTGGAACGTTAGACTTTGACTATGGGGTAAAACTAAAAAGAGAAAGCTATTCAGATGGTGAGCGAGATAGCTTTGGTAGATTTCATCTTTCAATTGGATATTTTTAATGATTTTATAATGAAAATTCTTTAGGGTGCTTGACTTGTTGGCCAATATTACCTATAAGAAAAGTCATTACGGATCAATTTATTTGTTTTTGTAAATAAATTTTGTTTTTCAAAGAGAGTGTTGCTTATGTTTACTCAGAAGTCTTTTGTTTTGAAACCGGCTGATGCAAATAAGAAATGGTTTCTGGTGGATGGTGAAAATAAAGTTGTTGGTCGTTTGGCTACCGAAGTAGCGGATCTGCTTCGTGGTAAAAATAGTCCTTGCTATACACCTAATGTTGATTCAGGTGATTACGTAGTAATAGTTAATGCAGAAAAAATTAAACTTACTGGTAATAAAATTGATAAAAAGTTGTATTATTGGCATTCCAATTTTATTGGTGGATTAAAACAAAGAACGGCGAAAGAGCAGTTAGTAAAAAATCCTCAGAAAGTAATTATGGAAGCCGTGAAGGGTATGTTGCCTAAAAATGCTTTAGGAAGAAAACAGTTGAAAAAACTTAAACTGGTAGTTGGTAGTGAACATACTTATCAAGCTCAAAAACCAGAAGTTTATGAAATAAAAGAGGGTTAGAATATGTCATCAAAAAGTAAAACGTGGGATGTTTGCGCTGTTGGTAGAAGAAAGTCATCTGTTGCAAGGGTTTATCTAGCTGAAGGTTCAGGCCAGATCACAATTAACAGAAGAGAGTTAAGAGAGTATTTTACCAAAGGTACAAGTCAATATATTATCAATCAACCCTTGGCTCTTTTAAAATTAAATAACAAATATGATATTTTAGTGAATGTAAATGGCGGCGGTTTAACTGGTCAAGCTGGTGCTATCAGACTTGGAATTGCACGAGCTTTAATGAAAGTTGATCCAACTGTGCACAGTGAACTTCGAAAAGCAGGATTCTTAACTAGAGACGCTAGAAAAGTTGAAAGAAAAAAATATGGCTTATCTGGTGCAAGAAGAGCGTATCAATTCTCAAAACGTTAATATTATCTATACAATACTTTATAAAAAAGGGGCTCTCAAGGCCCCTTTTTTTATGTAATCTATCCTGCTAAATAAAATAAATTTAATATCCGACGTAAAAGATAAAGTATTTCCACCATTCAACCGAGAAGGACTCTGGATAGTCTTTTGCGGGAGAGCTCTATATGAAATACTTCTTTTTCCTTTATTTGTTATTATGTTTTCTTGGTCAAGCTGTTGCCATGAGCTATATGCCGATCCCGTTTGAAAAACAACTGGAGGAGTCGGATGGTGTCATCGAGGGCATCTATCTATCACATGAGTTCAAAAAAACTAATGATAAAATTGTAACTATTTATACATTTTCAGTAAGCAAGTTTGTAGGGTTTTCTAGCAACGAAATATATAATCAAAATAATTTTCAGATTCTGATTCCAGGTGGTACTTGGCATAATGAATCATATCATGTCGAAGGAGTTCCACATTTTTCTAAGGATGAACAGGTTGTCTTGTTAATAAAAAAGGCTGAACGAGGGTATCAGTTGACCAATTTGGGATTGGGTAAATACGTCGTTCAAACTGTTGATAGAAAGAAGGTGATTTCCTCTGCAATATTTGCCAATCATAATCAGCTTAGTAATATCGATTATAATGAGTACATCCGGCTTGTTAATAAAGTATTTAATAAAAGATTTGCCGGATTTAGTAACGGAAAAAACGTTTATTTACAAAGTGAATTGGTCTTAGAAAAAAAAGCTAACAGAGAACCGGCTGCAATTAATGAAAAAACGAAAAATAGTGGCAATGATAATTCTATGAACATTTTCTGGATATTGCTTCTTTTGGCCTTGCTTGGTAGTGCCAGTAGAATTTATTCGAAAAAAAATAAATAAAATAAAAGGACCGGGGATTAATTTTTTGAAAAAGAACTTATTAATCATACTTTTTTTTATTATGTCAACGTGGTCCTTTGGCTATGTTTTGACCAAAAATAATTTAGGTCAGACAGTGAAATGGGGTCGCGAAAACATGAAATTATCTTTGCACTCCAATCTAAGTGGAGTCTCTCAACAAATTTTTAGTGATGCTGTGGCACAGTGGAACAGTAATTCACAGTTAGTGTTACTGATAAAAGGTCCCAAAAGCGATAATTATAATAATTGGTCTGGAAATGGTTACAATGATATTGGCTATTCTAAACAATCAGTCTATTTCAATAGTTCATGCGCGGTATTAGGGGTTACTACTTTGGTTTACAATAATGACGGAGATATAACTGAGGCAGATGTACTACTTAATGGTTATAGTGAATGTTTTTCAACTAATATTTATAGTGATAATTTTTTGGGAAACGTTATTACTCATGAGCTAGGACATTTGGTTGGACTAGCTCATAACGAAGTTATGCATTCATCCATGTATTACACCGCAGGTATTGGTCAATATATTTTATCTTCAGATGAAAAAGCAGGTGCGCATACGTTATATCCAAGCAATTCCAAAGGGGGAGTACGAGGGAAAATTATTGGTGGGAATTCATTGGTTGGGATTTTTGGGGTAAATGTTATGCTTATTTCTATCAAAAGCGGAAAAATATTGGCTGCCAGTTTGTCGGAGCCAGATGGCACATTTAGTATATCTGGTGTTGATATTAAAAAAGATGATCGTTATTATATCTATGTTTCTCCGGTTAAAAATAAAGATGTTTTACCGAGCTATTATTATAGTATCCGCAATAATTTCTGCCATTCAAATGCACCTTATCGGGGAGCATTTTTTCAAAGTTGTGGAAATAGTCTAGCCGGCTACCCCTATAGTTTTAAAGCGACGGTTGATAATCAAATTTTGGAGTCTGGCAATATATCAATAAGATGTAATATAGATATTCCGGATGATTATTTTTATGAAAAAAATGAAGATTTTCATGAATTAGATATTATTGGTGATGGAAACAATATTGGGGAAACGTTTGTAGGATATTTTGACAAAAAATATAACTACGAAAGTGATGCGCTTTCCTCTATTGAATTGGAAGGAATTGATCGAATAAAAATTAATTTAAGTAATTTTAATTTTACTGATTGGGGCGAAGTTGATGAGACGATATATTTGGAGTATCGTATTATTAGCCAAGACATTTATTCTAAATTAATTTCCAAAGTAAAAATTAATGGAATTGAGCAAAACTATATTTTTTCAGATAGTGATTATTCTATAATTTATAATCAAAAAGGTAGAGTACCAATTAGCAAATCCAATTTTGAAAGTAATGTATTTGAATTTACCATTGAACCCTTAAATAAGTGGGGGAAATGCTCGGATAGCCTAGTGTTAGATATTAGCCAAATGTGCCCGATTAATGGTTACCAGGAAAATCAGTTGTTTTATATGGATGATGGTATGTATGATCCATTATTTATTTATCTTTTAGATTTTCATATCAGTAAGAAGAAAAATACATTACCAGACAATATTGATAATTACGCAATAATTGCCCATAAAATATTTGATATTAATCAAGGTAATGATAGTTGTCCTGATGCGCCTAATTCTTATCAAGTATCTGCCAATATCCCAGAGTTTTTTAGTGGACTAATAGGCAAAAAAAAATCCGATAGTGACCCCATGGCTTGTGGTTCAATAGATACGTCTAATCCCGGTGGACCTTTTAATAATTTTCTAAGTACGTTGTTGGGAATTTTATCGGTCTTGATTTTTTTTCGACAAAAAAGAGTCCAGAATTATTGATTTTATTGTTCCTTTTAAACCAGAGTGATATCATTAAGTATCGCTATCTTTAGATAGTGGACATTATCAAGGATATGAAAAAATGAAATGGATTTTAATTCTTATGGTTTGTTTGTGGTTGCCCAATATATTATGGGGCCAAGATTTATTTTCAGAAAGAATTAGGAAAATTGTTTGCAACAAAACTTCGGCATTTGTGAAACAAGGAATATTCTATAACCAGGGCGATAAAAAACCATTCAAGTTAAATGCCTTGAGACATTCCTATACTAAAAGTAATGGCTACGAAAGAATAGTTTTTGATTTTGATTCCAGTGATATTCCGAGAATTTATGGCCATATAAAATCACAGGACAATAAATTATATATAGATTTATTTAACACTGAATTGAAAGCTGGGATTAAGTCATTTGGAACCAGTAAATATGTTAAAGATGTTAAGGTGTTTCCTGTCTCAAACGATATGTTGACCATGGAATTTGGATTAAAACAAAATGTTGAATTTGACATATTTTGTTTAAAATCGCCTGGAAGATTGGTGATTGATATTAAGTAATTCATGTGGGAGAAAATATTGTGGAAGAAGACAAAGGATATCAAGTGCAAATAAAAACTGACCCATCCAATGAAAGGCATTTTCCCAAAGAAGTTGTGATTATATCAATTATGAATAGCCCGATTTTCCCGGGAATGATTGCCCCTATTATATTAACTGAAGAAAAATTCACACCAGAACTTGAAAGTTTTATTCAAAAATCGGGCTATGTTGCCTTAAATTTGGTGAAGTATAAAGAGCTGCAAAAAACTATTGATTTGTCAGAAAATGCTTCAGAAGAGACGATGGAAGAAGCCATGGATGGCATCAAGATATCTTCTCATGACATTTATCGAGTAGGAGTTTTGTGCAAAGTTGTAAAAAAGCTAAAATTGCCAGATGGTTCAGTTAATATTTTGGTTCACGGAATAAAAAGATTCAGGGCCAGTAAAATAATCCAAGAAGAGCCCTTGTTAGTATCTACAGTAGAGGTATTTGAGGATATTATTGAAACAGATGAAGAGTTAGATGCTTACACCAGATCAATTATTAATCAAGTTAAAAAGTTAAGTGAAATTAATCCTTATTTTAATGAGGAAATGAAACTTGCCATGCTTAATTCACCTTCGCCAGGTGCTTTGGCAGATTTAGTGGCATTTGCAATTTCATTGGATATTCCAGAAGCACAGGATTTTTTAGAAACTCTGGTGGTAAAAAAACGATTTGCCAAACTACTGGTCTATTTAAAAAGAGAAAAAGATGTCGCAGATATTCAGAAGAAAATTTCGGATGAAGTTAACGACAAAGTAAATAAATATCAACGGGAATATTTTTTAAGAGAGCAATTAAAAGTTATTCGAACTGAGCTTGGGATGGATGATGATACGAAATCTCGCGATCTTAAAAGAATTAGTGATGCGATTAAAGAAATTGGTTTACCTGAAGAAGTTAAACAATCTGCTGATGAAGAGTTGGAAAGACTTGAAGTAATTCCTGATAGTAGCCCTGAGTATAATGTTTCCAGAAGTTATTTAAACTGGATAGTTGATTTACCCTGGAATAAATCCACTGAAGATAAAGTAGATATTCAGCAATCTCAAAAAATATTGGAAGATGATCATTTCGGGCTGGAAAAACCTAAGGAACGAATCCTTGAGTTTTTAGCCGTAAGAAAATTAAAGCCTCAATATGATGGAACCATTTTATGTTTAACTGGCCCTCCAGGTACTGGTAAAACTTCTCTGGGAAAAAGTATAGCTCGAGCACTGGGGAGAAAGTTCTATCGGTTTAGTCTTGGTGGCATGCGAGATGAAGCTGAAATTAAAGGACATCGACGAACCTATATTGGCGCTATGCCTGGTCGAATTATCCAAGCTCTCAAAAGAGTTCAAGTGAATAATCCGGTGATTATGTTGGATGAAATTGATAAATTGGGCAAATCTTTTCAAGGTGATCCTGCATCGGCATTGCTAGAAGTATTAGATCCAGAACAAAATAGTAAATTCATAGATAACTATTTAGATGTTCCGTTCGATTTATCAAAAGTTCTTTTTATTGCTACGGCAAACTTTATGGCTGATATTCCTACACCACTTTTAGATAGGATGGAAGTGATTGAGTTATCTGGTTATTCACTGGAAGAGAAGCTTTCGATTGCTCAAAAATGGGTTATTCCAAAACAATTAAAGAAACATGGTTTAACCCGAGCCCACTTTAAACTTTCAATCGCAGTAATTAAGAAATTAATATACGACTACGCCAGGGAACCTGGGGTTCGAGTAATGGAGCAAAATATTGCTAAGCTATGCAGAAAAGCAGCACTTTTAAAGGTTAGCAAAAAAACTAGAAAAATTTTTGAACCTGAAGTAAAAGATCTTGAAACTCATTTGGGGCCGATTAGATTTCAAAGTGAATTGGCAGGAAAAAATAATCAACCAGGGGTTGTGACAGGTTTAGCTTGGACAGCGTATGGCGGAGAAATTCTATTTATTGAAACCATTCCTCTTGAAGGAAAGGGTTTTAAATTGACGGGGCAATTGGGAGAAGTGATGAATGAATCGGCTACTTTGGCCCATAGTTATGTCAGGAAGCAATTGCAGCAAGATAATCAGTTGAAAAAGAAAGTAAACGTAGCGAAAGGAAAAGCTAAAGAAAACACTGAGAACAAGGACGGCGATGATTTCCTTTCTACCCATGATATTCATTTGCATTTGCCGGCAGGTGCAGTTCCTAAGGATGGGCCTAGCGCCGGAATCACAATGGCAGTTGCTCTATATAGCCTGGCTAACGATATTCGAGTCCGATCATCCTTAGCGATGACAGGTGAGTTATCTTTAACAGGACGAGTGATGCCAGTGGGTGGAATTAAAGAAAAAGTGTTAGCAGCTCGAAGAGCTGGAATAAAAGAAATAATATTGCCTAAAGAAAATGAGAAAGATTTAGTAGAGGTACCTGAATTGCACAGGAAGGGATTGGTTTTCCATCCCGTCTCAACTTTCGATGAGGTGATAAAAATTGCATTTTCTAAAGCGAAAGATTAAATAGTAAGATATCTAGAATTCGTCTGAATCGTATTCGCTGATGGGGGCGTGTTTAATTTTGCCAGCAGCAACTTCTCGTAGTGCCATTACGATATCTTTATTTTTTGCCTTTACCAAATACTCAGCACCTTCTCGTAACTGCTTTACTCTTTTGGTAGCAAGATGAACTAGCTCATATCTGTTTTCAACTCTTTCTAAACAATCTTCAATTGTGATTCTTGCCATTAAGTAGCTCCTTCATTAATAATAAAAGATAATCGGGACATGTATATATATTTTAAGTTACATACAATGTCAAAAGCAATGGGTTAACCTATTGTGTTATAAAGTTTGTCAATTTCATCCTTATATTTTTCCAGGATAACTTTTTTCTTAAGCTTCATTGAAGGGGTGAGTGTGCCATTTTCAATGCTAAATTCTTCGGGTGCAATAAAAAAATCTTTAATTGTTTCAAATCGGGCCAGTTCCTTGTTCACTTGTTCTATGTCTTTCCTAATAAGTTCTCTTACATGCGAATTAGCAGCTAAATCTTTTATGGATAAACCGGGAAACTCGTCCTTGAAGCTATCTTTTTCTATGCCAACAATGCCAGTGAGATAATTTTTCCTATCACCTACTACTAAGAATTGAGTGATATATTTTTTTAGTTTCATTTTATTTTCAATAGGTTGGGACGCAATGTTTTTTCCTCCCGAAGTGATGATAATATCTTTTTTTCGATCAGTGATAACTAGATAACCTTGTTCGTTAAGTCTTCCTATATCTCCTGTATGAAGCCAGCCATTTTGAAGGGATTCGTCGGTAGCCTCGAGGTTTTTAAAGTATCCTTTGAACATCGCTTCCGTTTTTATGAGAATTTCACTATCTTCCGCAAATTTTATTTCTACCCCTTTAAGTGGCAAGCCTACTGAGCCTGGGATTTGTTTATATGCAGGATTGACAACGCATGGAGCGATAGTTTCTGTTAAACCATAGCCTTCAAGAATTTTTAGATTAGCATTTCTTAAAAATAAAATTATCTCCCTAGAGATTGGTGCACCACCAGAAACAAAGTATCTGACTTTTCCACCAAACCTTTTATATATTTTTGAAAAAACCAGTGCATAAGCAATCTTTCTTTTTA
This sequence comes from Bdellovibrionales bacterium RIFOXYA1_FULL_36_14, assembly GCA_001769975.1. Classification (GTDB taxonomy): domain Bacteria; phylum Bdellovibrionota; class Bacteriovoracia; order Bacteriovoracales; family Bacteriovoracaceae; genus XYC1-FULL-37-79. Next base: position 65,462 of record MEPW01000054.1, read on the forward strand.
TATTTTGAAAAAGACTGGGTTGCTTATCTTGGTCAAGCAAGCTAAAAAAATCGCTGGAAACTTTTTTTGCCCAGTTAAAGATAAATCTCGATATAGAAGATCCGTCAGCAACTTTTTGGTTTATTTTCTCATAAATTTTCTCAAAAATTCTTGGCACTGCAAGTAGCACCGTTGGTTTCGCTAAATTGATATTATCAATCACTTTATCAATGCCTTCGGCATAAACTCCACATAGACCAAAAGCTAAATTAAGCATGGAATCGCATCTTCCCAATACATGTGAAGTTGGAAGGAAGACAAGGGTCTTGTCTTTTGAGCTAAAGGCGTAATTTAAAGTTTCAAAGAGATTCATTAGCATAGAGGCAAAGGCGTGCTGGGTAATAACGGCTCCTTTTGGCTCTCCGGTGGTACCAGAAGTATAAATAATGGAAGCGATGTCACTACCTTCCTGGGATTCTATCATCTTTCGAATAATATTATTATTGGCGATTTTAAGATCTCTACCTTTTTCCATGATCTGAATATAATTATGGGTTTGAATGTTGGAGTTAGACATTTTATTGATAAGCGCTGTTTCTAGAGAATCAATGGAAATGATGTGCCTAACTTTTGGTATTTCGTTTTGAATTTGAATTATTTTCTCAAATTGTTCGGCATTTTCAACCACTAGAATTTTTGAGTCAGAATGATTAATAATAAACTTAATTTCGTGAGACAAGTAATTGGGATAGATTGGAACAACAATAGATCTGCAAGACATGGTAGCATGATCAAAAAAATTCCACTCTTTTCTGGTGTGAGATAGAATAGTTAGCTTATCTTGAACTTCAATTCCCAAATCAGTAAGCACTAACGCTAAGGTTTCAATTACTTCAAAATACTCTTTGAAGGTATAATATAAAATCTGGTTTTTTTCTATCCAACCAAGGGCCAAATTAGAAGGGTGGCGATCGACTTTCTCGAGTAGTAGCTTTCCGAGGGTCTTGTTATTTTGCATGTGTTTTCCCGTAGTTATAGTAAAAAGGTATAGCTTTAATTAGCAAAAAAATTTTGTTTGTCCAATTTTTTTATTTGATCAATATAAAGATTATATATTTTAACTAATTATAATTAGTTAAATTACCAATTAATTGAACTTCTTGGAAGAAACATAAAAAAAAGAGAGCCAAAAATGAGATTTTTAGCTATTTCAAGATGTTTAAAAAAAAACCAAATAAATCAAGAATACATAATAACCTTTCATTTTAAGGGTTATTATTATGGTAAACGTATTAAAAATATAAAAGTTCTGACTCAGAAAAATATTTTTACGCTAGGATTGGACTATATTTTAACTTTAGACACCGTTAAAATTGAAAATGAAGATTTATGGTGTAAACTATTTAAGTATCAAAAATTATTTTAAATTTAGGGATTTTTATGAATAAGGAATTTGAAGATTACATACTGGCAGAAAGAGAATTTTTGCATGATATCAGTAATCATCTTGTTGTTATTTCAGGTATGACCAGTTTTGTACAAAGTAAATTAGAAGAAAATCAAAGCATCGATCCCAAATACCTTGAAAAGCTTGGCAAAGCCGTTAAAGCTTGTGAAAAATTGTCCCAGGCAGTAATTGAGCGAAGGTCAAAAATCAAGTCTATTCAATAGTTTTAATTGGTTTTGGTTTTTATCCCGTGAATATTAACCTCATCACCAATCATAAAAGCATTAATTTCATATAGGAGATTATTATCTTTTTCAAAATTTTTAAGCATGGCGATCGAAGCGTTTTCTTCAGAATGCAAAACTTCTAGTTCTCCAATTTTTATTTTAAAATAATATCGGGTTTTATCTGAGTATGGGTCAAGTCTTGAAATATTTCGGTATACATCAAGGGTTGCTCCCGGACTAATTCCTTGAAGTTGACCTATATTTAAATAATAATTCTTTTTAATTTTTTCATTTTCAACTCCCATAGGAATTTCTTCAGCAATGCTAAATATCACAAAATCCTTTGGTAAGGCGGGAGATATTTTGATTAGAAAAATAATTAGGGGTATTAGGACAAGATATGCAATTTTCATTTTTCATGGCCTTATGCTTAAAAGGAATCTTCCAAATATCCTGATAAACAAGAGGTTATGTAACTCTCATCCATGATCATTACTGCTCTTTTCTAGGCAAGTAATCGTCATTATTTTGGATTGTATTTAATAAATGTTTGCTTAATAAAAAAAATGGAAAAATATTCCGTTTTAAAGTATTGATAGAGTACTACTGTCTTTCAAGCCGAAGGTATTTCATAGAATTAGAAACAATTCCGGATTGCCTGAAGTTTTTAAGCTCATTATGAAATAAATAGTAATCTCGCGAATAAAAAAGCATTATCCAAGGTAAGTCGTCTAGAATAATGTCTTCCATTCGATGAAGGATTTTGACCCTGGTTTCTTGATCATTTGTATCGTTAATTTGGGTGAAAAGTTCATCAATTTTTTTATTTGAATAGAACGTGACGTTTGGTCCAGGAGGGTGATTTTTAGTAATCAGAAGTTGAAGTACATTTTCCGCATCTGGATAATCAAGGTTCCAGCCATCTTGCCAAAATTGAAGTTTGCCAGCATAGAATTTTTTTAAGAAATCAGGAAATGAGTTAAGTTTAGCGTTTACTTTAACATTAATTTTTTTTAATTCATCTGTAATGAATTGGGCATGGTTTACAGCTGTTTGGTTTTCTCCACGAAGTTCGAAAGTAATAGGTGGAAGATTTTTTCCTTCAGGATAGCCGGCTTCACTTAAGTACTCTTTAGCTTTATTTATATCATAGCTGTAGGGCAGTTCCCGGGTCGGGCTGTAACCCACTACACCAGGAGGATAAATTGAATTAGCTTTCAGTCCTATGCCTGAGAAAACACGAATGTATTTATTGATATCAATGGCGTGGGCAATAGCCTTTCTTAGTTTTTTGTTTTTACCCCAAATTGGATCTTGCATGTTAAATGACAACCACCAATAAGTTAGTGCCGGTGAGAGCTGTAAAGAAATATTCTTGCTGGTAAGGTTAGGTGATAATTCACCCCGGGAGTTAATTGCATTATCATAATAGTCTTGCGGAAGAATCATGTAATCAATTTTCTTATCAAGAAAACTATTCCATCGTCCTTCGGTTTCAGGCATTACATAAAAGTTAATTGCATCGAGAAAAGGGATTTTTTTACCAGCATCTTTTAATAAGTTTAACTCGTAAGATTTTCGATCTCCTTCAGTTGGATATAAGGCGGTTCGATAGTGCTCAAATTTTTCAAGGCGGATATTTTTTTCTTTTATCGTTTCAGTTAGTTTGAAAGGTCCAGTTCCGATAATTTGTTGATGAAATGAGTTATTGTAATATCTAATTGCTTCTTCAGGGATAGGAGATGTAAAAGACATGGCGAGAGTATAGAGGAATTGAGGTTGTGGCTCATTTAGTTCAATTATTAAAGTGTAGTCATCAAAGGCCTTAAGTCCTGATACTTCCAAACTAAAAAATTTATCCAGGCTATTGCCAGCATCCTTTCGAAATTTATTTAATCCTTTTATTTTTTTATCAAATAGCCACCATCCCACGCTTTGGGTTGGTACAAAAGCAAGTCGTTTGAATTGATTAATAAAATCTTGAGCTTTGACAAAACGGGGTTGATTATTGAAAGCGAGATTATCGTGATATCTAATATTCTTTTTAATTTTAATTGTGTATTTGGTATTTCCATTTTCAATCTTGGGCATTTCATCTGCTAAAAGTGGGATAAGTGAGTATGGTCGTTTTAAGTAGTGATACTCATAAAGAGTTTCATAAGCTTGATCCATTACAGTCGCGGAGACTGTATCGTAAGTAGAGCTTGGGTCAAAAGAATCAATGTGACTGGTGAGCGCCACGTTTAAAGTATTGCTGTCTTTGGAATTATAAAGAGTTTTTCGGCATGAAAAAAAAAGTAAGGGTAGTAAAAATATAACAAAAAATTTTCTCATTAATTGATCCAGCTATAATTTTTTTTCTAAAGCTTCGCTAAGCTTTTTGCCGACTGATCCTACCTCAAATTTGTCACAAGCTCCTTGCGCCATATCAGGCCGACCTCCGGATTTTCCGCCAAATTCCATTATAATGCTATTTAAAATATCTGGGCAGGTTATTTTGGGTGCTTTGCTTCCGGCTCTAAGTAAGACTGACATTTTATCGTTTTTGTTTTGTGCAATAAAAATAAACCCATTTTGGAATTTAGAGATAAAACCATCTGAAAGTTTGCGAAGATCAGCATTATCTGGAGCTAAAATGGATTTGAAGGGATAGAGATTTTTTAGCAATTCGGGCTGATCAAAAAGGTTTTTATTTTCGATTGATTGGATTTTTTCCTTTAAAGACTGAATTTCCTTAAACTGAGTTTTTATCTCCTTAATTTGTTTTTCAATTTGCGGGTAAACATCTTCAGCTCTAGTTCTAAGCATAAGTTCAATTTTTCCAAACTCTTTGGAACGATGCTGAAGATACTTAAAAGCAAAAGTGGAGGTTAACGCTTCAATTCTTCGGATTCCTGTACTTAGAGCACCTTCGGAGACAATGACAAAAAGTCCAATTTCAGACGTATTTTTAATATGAGTTCCGCCACAGAGTTCGATTGAAACAGGAGGTTCATTTTCGTTTTTAATGCTAATTACACGGACGTGTTCGCCGTATTTTTCGCCAAAAAGAGCTTTAGCTCCACTTGCAGTTGCTTCTTTGGTGCTCATTTTTTTGGTTATTACTGAAACCTGATTTTCTATAATCTTATTAATTATAGATGTTACTTGGTCTAATTCCTCAGGGCTTAATCCTTTGGGGTGAGTAAAATCAAAGCGTAAACGTTCAGCGGTTACGAGGGAGCCTGCTTGGTTGATATGATCACCCAGCACTTGTCCAAGGGCTGCATGTAGAAGATGAGTTGCAGTATGGTTTCGAGCGGTTAGATTTCTTTGATATGCATTTACTTTTAAAACATATGATTCTTTAACATTTAATTTGTTATTAGTCGGTACAATCGATACGGTAAAGTCGTCTATTGGTTTAATAGTATTGAGTACTTGGGCAATTTCCACATTGTCTTTTGTTAAAATAGTTCCACCATCTCCCGCCTGACCACCAGATTCACCATAGAAGGGGGTGTAATCAAAAATAAGTAAATCATGATCCCCTAAGGCTCTCTTTTCTAACAGTTTTGCCTCTAGGGTTAACTGATCATAAGAAAAATGGTTGTTGCCATGTTTTTCTTTTAATTCGTAAAAAATTTTGTCATCAATATTCAAGTTACCTTTCCAAGATTTCTTTGATAAATTTCGCTGTTCTTCCATTTTTTGATTAAAACCATCATGATCAACAGAAAGATTTTTTTCTTTTAAAATTGTTTCGGTTAAATCAAAGGGGAAGCCAAAGGTATCATATAATTTGAAAATAGTTTCTCCTGATAATGTTTTATTAAACAGATTGTTTGATAATTCCTGGTTTAAAAACTTTAAGCCGTTTTCAAGGGTCTCGTGGAATTTTTCTTCTTCTAATTTAATAAATTTTTCAGCTAAAGATATGTTTTTGGCGTTTTCGGGATATGCTTCTTTAATAGATTCAAAAAAAGTGGGAGCCAATTTATAAAATGAACCGCAGGGGGCATCAAGTTCCCGTAAATGTCTCACAGCTCTTCTGATTATTCTTCTTAAAACGTATCCCCTTCCTTCATTAGAAGGAATGACTCCGTCTGTAATAAGCATGGAAGTGGATCTGATATGATCGGATACAACGCGGATGTGTCCACTAAAGCGATTGTCTTTATAATCTTTTCCCGTCAGATCTTGAATTTTAGAAATAATAGGAGCAAAAATATCTGTATCATAATTCCAATATTTTCCCTGTAAAGCAGCAGCTATTCGTTCAAGTCCTGCACCGGTGTCTATGGAGGGTTTAGGTAAAGGGAATCTGCCATCTTTATTTTTTTCATATTGCATGAAAACTAGATTCCAGATTTCTACGTAGCGTTGCTCATCATCTAAAATACTTTGGTTTTTTCCAGGTTTAAAGCCTGGTGTGCTTTGTTTTTCTCCGTGGTCAAAAAATATTTCGCTGCAAGGTCCACATGGTCCGAATTCACCCATTTCCCAGAAATTATCTTTATCGCCTTTTTTGAAAATACGATCTTTGTCGATGCCAGCAATTTTGGGCCATAACAAAGCGGCTTCTTCATCACTTTCATGAACTGTTATATATAGTTTGTCTTTGGGAAATTGAAGTGTTTTAGTTAAAAATTCCCATGCAAAAAAAATAGCGTCTTCCTTGAAATAGTCTCCGAAAGAAAAGTTACCAAGCATTTCAAAAAAAGTGTGGTGGCGAGCAGTAAAGCCGACGTTGTCTAAATCGTTGTGTTTGCCTCCAGCACGAACGCATTTTTGGATAGTGACGGCTCTTTTGTTTACAGCGGTCGTCTTACCAGTAAAATAGTCTTTGAACTGATTCATTCCGGCGTTGGCAAAAAGTAAGGTTGGATCATTGATAGGAACTAATGAAGAGGAAGGCATATGTTTGTGATTTTTGCCCTGGAAGTATTTAATAAAATTATTACGAATGTCAGCACTTTTCATATTTCTCTCGATTAAAAAGACAACAACAGTTTAAGCTAACATAAATAGTATAAAAATTAAATCTCTGATAATTTCTTGGTCAGCAAGGTCTTTATTTTTTGATAATTATGGCCTTTGGAGTGCAAATAAGAAAATAGCTTCTTTTGAATTTCGTATTTTTCCTCTTTACTTAGAGATTCATTGGCAAATTTTCTGATTTTTTTATCAATCAAACTGTTAAGTTGATCTTCTTCTGAGATAGCTTCTTTTATGAACATGGAGTCAATATCTTCATTTTCAAATGATAAATCTTCGTTTTTTAGAAATCTTTGAATATGAGCTTTAGAATAGTTTCTTTTAGCTAACGATCTTATTTTGGAGTCCATATAGCGTTTTTCGTCAAAAATACCTTGGTCGGTAATCTGTTCTAAAACAGTATCAATGATTTCCTTGGAATATCCCTTTTGGTTTAATTTTTTTTGCAATTTACTCTTAGAATAGTCTTGCCTGGAAATAAGAAATAAAATGTAATTATACGCTTTTTTGGTTTCTTCATTCATAAAAAAAGCGGCCAATTATGGCCGCCTCTGCTGGTAAGTTATTGTAAATCAGTCTTTGGTTTTTTAGCTTTAGCTTTACTGTCATCAGAAGAGATCTCTCCGGTCACAGGATCTATTTTTTCACTTTTACCTGCAAGTCCGTGTTTATCAAGAATTAGCGTTCTGATTTCGTTCATTATGGCCGGATTTTCTCTAAAATAATTTTTGGAATTTTCCCTACCTTGTCCAATCTTTATATTGTTGTAAGAGAACCAAGCGCCGGCTTTTTCAACAATTTTTTCTTCTACGGCGATATCAAGGATATCTCCTTCACGGGAAATTCCTTCTCCAAACATAATATCAAATTCAACACTTTTAAAAGGAGGAGCCACTTTATTTTTAACAACTTTGACTTTAGTTCGATTGCCAATATATTCTTCTCCATCTTTTATGGAGGAAACTTTTCTTATATCTAATCGAACTGAAGCATAAAATTTAAGAGCATTTCCACCAGTGGTTGTTTCTGGATTGCCAAACATAACTCCAATTTTCATTCTTAGTTGGTTAATAAAAACAACGGTAGTATTTGATCTAGAGATTGACCCTGTTAATTTTCTCAAAGCTTGACTCATTAGTCTCGCTTGCAATCCCATATGAGAATCACCCATGTCACCTTCTAGTTCTGCTTTTGGGGTGAGAGCCGCAACGGAGTCAATGATCAATAGGCTCACAGCACCAGATCTAACAAGCATGTCGCTAATTTCAAGCGCTTGTTCGCCACTATCTGGCTGTGAGATAAGTAAATTGGAAACATCAATTCCAAGCTTGGAAGCATAACTAGTGTCGAGAGCGTGTTCTGCATCAATAAAAGCAACCGTACCACCAACTTTTTGGCATTCTGCTGCCAGATGGAGAGTTAGAGTTGTTTTACCTGAAGACTCAGGTCCATAAATTTCAATAATTCTACCTTGAGGGATTCCACCTACGCCAAGAGCTAAATCAAGACCTAGGCAGCCAGTAGAAATAGCTGGAATTTTTTCGTGTATTTCGTTGTCACCGAGTTTCATGATGGCACCTTTTCCAAATTGTTTTTCAATTGAAGCAAGGGCCAGGTCGAGAGCTTTCGTCTTGTTTGCTTTATCCATAACGGTTGTCTGATTCATTGTTTTCTCCATGGGGCAAAGGGTTATAAAATAAATACCATTTTCTCTAAACTACGACATCTAAAACTTATGCAAATCAGTCAGGTTTTCTTTTTTTTATCACTTCAAAATTACTCAAAGTTTTTTACCGGTCGTTCAAAAATTGACCTGCAACCTGTTTGTATATAAAAGGGTATGCGTAACTATTGCGCAAGTCAAGCGTAAAATGTGCGTAAGTATATTTAAATTTTAAATCACCAAAATTTTAAACTGACTGGTTATTTTATTAATCGCTTGCCTTCACCTTAACTAAATTAATTGTTAACTAGAATAACTTCCAGAGGGTTATCCGGTGTATTCGCTGAAAAAGTAATATTCTTGTTAGTATAATGGTCTATGACAATTGCGTGATTTGTGTGAATGACTTTCGTACCAGGGTTGGTGCCGGTTTTAGTGAAAGTATATTTCACAATCTCTACTTTTATCCTCCCTAATGAGTCAGTCACACCATTAAATGATTTTCCATAGCTATCTGATATATCCACTACTTGATTGGCGATGACCTGATGAGCACTATCTTTAATCACAAGATACATAGAATCACCTACGGAAAAATCGATATTTCCAGTGCCACTAACACCAAAATCATCAAAATTGGCCCCGCTTTCCAACTTGGTATCAATGAATAGATTTCCTATGCTATTCCAATTCCAGAAGCCGATTCGAATTGTTTTATAATTGGGGTTGTTTCCCAGTTTTACAAATTTAGAATTTCTAAATTGGTGATTACCTCCCATGCCATAACTATCCCCAAATTGAATGATACCGTAGTTTGATAGGAAGGTGTTGTCATTGTAGTATATGGGTAGTTGGTCAGCATAACGCTCGCTCAAGCCCTGACCGACAACGCAAAATGCATCTTTGGTTTTGTCATCGTCGGCAAAGGTTTTCACAGTATTATTTCTAAATATAAGATTTTTTACATATGGATCTGAAAAAAATTGAACGCCCCTAATCGAGGTTGAACCTTCCCTTCCTCTAATTATAATGGCATTATTTTCATATAGATTATTTTCGTATGGCTTAGTACCACCACCATATTGAGTTAAACGGATTCCGTTAACTGAGGCCATAGCACCATACTCACTTGAACGGTTATTTGGAGCATCTCCTTGTAAAAATATAAAATTATTTCTAACAACAATTCCATTTCTCCAGCTGATGCCATTAACATGATATCCAGTTCCAAATATTTTATTATCTCTGGTTAACATAGTTGGCTGAATCGCAAACGAGTTAGTGTCCCAACTATCAATATAAACTTCGTTATTATGCAGGACTGGTACAGTTTCGCTGATCATAATCCCCTGGTGTCGGGCCCTTACAATCAGGTTGTTATTAACAGACTTGGAACCACTTACCCAAAGAGCTTTAACCCCTTGATGTCTATTATCTATACCGGTGCCTTTATCCTTTATAACATTATGATGAATAAAGTGATCGCCATACCTGGCCATAATTCCGCCAACACTATGACCACCATATTCAACTGTTATACCTGCAATTTCTGTTAGACCATCAACGTGAATTGGGTTGAATCCTAAACCGATGCTGCCTTGGCTGTTATGGGAACCTTGTTTAATTGTTCCATTTAGAATTTTTGATCCTTGTTTATTACCGCTTGAAAATATCCCAAAACTAGAGACGGTGCTATAGACGTAATCGTTCCACTGAGCATTTTCTACTAATGGCACTCCGTTATCATACACCAAGGTATGCCCATTTAAATCGAGAGTTATATTATTGGCAGCAATTGTAAAGCCGCGAGTATTTGTAATAATATCTTGTGTGAGGAGATAAATTGTATTTTCTTTATTTAATATATAAGGTGGATTACCTAAGCTTCCAGGAATCAACACAACGTTGCTCAGACTTTTGGTGGTGAATGTTTTATCACCAGACACGACTTTGATTCCTCTTTCATCGGTGGTCACAATTCGGTAATGATAAGTAGTATTTGCTTCTAAATTTTTTAAGTAGTGCAGATGTTGGAAAAAATTTCGATCGGGGTACTCCGTGCTATTGCCGTAACCAGTGGTTTTACCATATTCAATTTTAGAAAGAGCTGGTAAAGAAGTATGAAATGATATTGCAGCCGAATTGACTGAGATATGAGACCAACTTTGTGATTCGATTATCGTTAATGAGTTACCAAAAAAGGCATAATATTGCTCTTCACGCTCGGCCCTAAAATAGGTTTTTGCGAAATTATTAAATTTAGTGTATTCATCTTCAGTTCCTGTTATTAGAGCACACTGCGCAAAAGAGTAGTTATTAGGAGCCCAATTTCCACAAATGGCATTTTCACAGATCATTTGCTGAGTTTCTGATTTACATGTAACGCCCGCATTTACCAGACTACTTTCATATCGCACTCTTGAAATCACACATTTTGGCTGAGTATAGGTTCCAGACCAACTACCCAATTGTCCATTGGTACATAATCGATTTTGAATTTCTGATATACAATTTTGTCCTTCATTTACTGCGGCAGCTTGATACATAGTTCGTAGTTCAAAGGTTCCAGATGCAATAGTTCCGCAAGCGCTCGCCGCTTGTACGCTACAAGTTAAATATTGGTAAGTTCCACTCCATGCAGACCAAGTTCCGTTATTACAAGTTCTAATTTGAGTTTGAGAAATATTGGCGCAGCTTTGTCCGTAAACCACTGAACTGGCACTGTAAGCAATTCTTGATTGGGTACCGTTATGAGGAGTCGATCCACAACTAAGTTTGGGTGCAATCGTTGGAGTTGGGGTAGGGGTGGAAGTTGGTACAACAGTAGGAAGAGGAGTTGGTACAATAGTAGGCAGAGGAGTCGGAATAATAGTAGGCGAGGCAGTTGGAACAATTGACGGGGTTGGTGATGCGTCTACAACTGGTTGTTCAGTTACCACGCAAAGTCCATTTACGAGGACTTGATTTTCTTTACATTTTTTACTGGCCTCTGGAACACAGGAAGTCAGAAATAAAAAAATTATTAAATTTGCTATGATTGTAAAATGTTTCATGTTGCCCTCTTATGTTAAAAATCTTAATCATAATTTTTTGATTCTGAAGCTTGAAGTCTAATTATAATCCAGAAAGGATGTTACCAATAGCCTGTCTGGTTTCTAAAAAGTTAGTAGGGTTCATATTTAAATTCCAATAAGCATGATCAATATTCGAATTTGTAAAAGCATGATCCAAAACAGAAAAAGTAGCATTTTTCCCAACCTTGGCCTTAGCCATATGCACATATTCCCAGTCTTCTATGGCATCTCTTATATGTTTCATTCGGATGCTTTCAATAGGAATATCGTGAACTCCACCAATAATCGGGGTGCTTGTTGGAAGCGTTCTTCCAGCTCCGTTTGCAACGCCTGGATAAACTAATTGTCCATCACCATTTGAACCGAAATACCAAAGGTTTTCGTATGGAGCACCGGTTGCATAATAATTATCTACCGTCGTACCCCAATAGATTGTCCCAGTTAGTTCATATTTTGCCCAAATAAAACCAGGAAATCTGTTGTATAAGGCTTTGGCGTCTGCCGTCCAATCTATTTGTCCTGAATATGCTGAACTTCCTGTAATCCAACATCCGTTATTGTCACAGGCAAGGTAACCCCACATCTCGTCGTTTGGGTAACCTGGGTATGTGTTGCGAGATATTTTCGTTCCTCCAGAGGAGCAAGTTCTATCCCATCCGGGACAAACTAGTGAATAAGAATTGGCGCTATAAAAACCATAATTTCCAAAGTCTTCCAATCCTTCACGTCTTTTGGAGTTTGCGTATACATTGCGAAAAGGTCCAAGCCCACCAGTGTTGATCGCACTTGCGTCTTGTGCTTGATCAATTACGACATTGCAATCTGACATGGTGACTCCCCGCCAAGTTGAGGTTTTGTCACAGCGAGGTTCATCTTTAACACCTACAAAAAGATATTTCATGGGTTCCCACCCTTCTTCTGTAAATTTATCCCAGACATGCTGTAGATATTGTCTTGCGGCAGTTTCTTTGTCCACGATAGCAATATCAGTTCTAGTGGTTGAATCAGCCGGCCATTCAGCAGGAGATCTTTTAGTTGGCATCTTGCCTCCAGCATATGGCCCGGACACTATAGCGGTTCCTGAATAAGTGTCTTTAACTATGGAGTACCATGGTTCCCACGTGTTTACAGTGAGTTTTTTTGTTGAATTATTCCATGGTAAGTAACTTGATCCAACTAATGATTTACCACCGGTTGGGGCAATTCCCATTCGATGGTAGAGAAACATTTTCATATATGTTTTGGCAAGATCAGTTGCGATTGGTGTTCCACTCCAGGCAGCGGATTGTCCAAAGCCGTGTCCATGTGTCATCATCGATTGTTCAAATACAAAGTGGGAATGAAATGGGGAAGTTGAAGGCAAGTTAAAATTCCAAACAGTAACGCTAATATTACGAACAATAGGCGTTTTTCCCTTGGCAGTTACGGTTACTGTCCCGGTATATGTTCCCGCTACGGTGTTTACAGTAGTTCCGATGTCAACCCATACTCCTTGAACTTTTCCCGCCATAACGGCGAATGGAAAAGTATTACGGGTTTCTCCAAAATATCTATCAATTTTAGGTAATAAAGCATCAGGGTAGCTTCCAAGAGGATACTCAATTCTTGATTGATTTATTGTTTTTAAATAATGTTGTTTATATATAAAGATATTATTAATCGAATCATTGCCTTTAGTAAGAGGTGATATATTGACGTCTACTTCGGATAATGGTTCATTGCCAGAATATAACATCACCTGAAATGATTCAAATTCATTCTTAGCCATGTTTATTGAAAGATAGGTTTCACCGTTGGTTCCGTCTTCCCCGTCTTGTCTGTATTTTGTCAAAGTATTATCGAGCCAAACGTTGTAAGCGGTTTGCGTGGATTGTTGAGGTGAACAAGTTGCATAAGTATAATAGTTAGGAGTCCAACTTCCACAGATGGCATTTTCGCAGATCATTTGTTGAGTTTCTGATTTACAAGTAACGCCCGCATTTACCAGACTACTTTCATATCGCACTCTTGAAATCACACATTTTGGCTGAGTGTAGGTTCCAGACCAACTACCCAATTGTCCATTGGTGCATAATCGATTTTGAATTTCTGATATACAATTTTGTCCTTCATTTATAGCAGCAGCTTGATACATAGTTCGTAACTCAAAGGCACCAGATGCAATAGTTCCGCAGGCGCTCGCTGATTGTACGCTACAAGTTAAATATTGATAGGTGCCACTCCATGCAGACCAAGTTCCGTTATTGCAAGTTCTAATTTGAGTTTGAGAAATATTAGCGCAGCTTTGTCCGTAAACCACTGAACTGGCACTGTAAGCAATTCTTGATTGGGTACCGTTATGAGGAGTCGATCCACAACTAAGTTTGGGTGCAATAGTTGGAGTTGGGGTAGGGGTGGAAGTTGGTACAACAGTAGGAAGAGGAGTTGGAATAATTGTCGGGGTTGGTGATGCGGCCACTACTGGTTGTTCATTTATCACGCAAAATCCATTTACCATGACTTGATTTTCTTTACATTTTTTATTGGTCTCTGGGACGCAAGCTGTAATAAGTAAAATAAAAAACAGCGAAACAAAAATTAGTAAGCACCTCACGTATAACTCCAAGTATATGAAAAGCGTTTTTTTTGGAATCAAAGTCTAATTATATCCCATTTATGAATATAAGGGACATATTGGATGTAACTAATTGATTTTAATAGTAATATTCAGATATACATGTACTTTTTAGTGCCCAAAAAAGTAGGAAATTTAAAATAAAAATGAGGTGTGTGGATGAATTAGGAAAAGATAGACCCCTCCGGCCATAAGTCCACTGACTAGATCATCAAGAATTATTCCTATACCGTGTTTGACTTTTTTATCAAAGTAGCTTGCCGGCCAAATTTTTATAATGTCAAAAAAACGAAATAAAATAAAAACTATTATGATATGGAGAAAACTGGTTTTAGAAATAAAAGGGTAGGTGATCATTAGTCCTAAAAATTCGTCAATCACAATCCATGAGGGATCATGCGTTTCATATTTTTTTTGGGCTTGGTGGGAAAAATAAATGGCAATGATTGATATAAAAATAAACGCAGGAATAAACTCATAAAAACTAAGATTAAGTTTTAATAATAAATATAAGAAAGGGATGGTGGCGATTGAAGCTAGCGTGCCGGGTGCGTATGGGGAAAAACCAATTCCCAGCAGGGATAAAAACAAAACTTCAGGGGAAGTAATTTTGGGTCGTCGCATTATTTGCCGCACAGCTAAAGTTTAAAATCTAGAGTTTCAAAACATTTTAGTGTATTTAACCCTTTATGCAAAGACCCGAGTACTTATCGAAATATTATTTTGATTGGGAGCTTTTTGACATCGCTATCAATGGAAAATCGGCGTTGGACACAAAGTTCTTTATCACTCCGATGAATTCCAAAGAACAAGTCGAGAAGTTTCTGATTGGCTACGGCCTTGACCCAAACGAAGTGGTGGGCAAAGCTGAACTTTTTGGTATTTTTCAGGAGTCTTTGCAGTTCATTAGAAGATATTTTTTAAAAGAGGGTAACCCTGATGGGTTAGATTTGAATATTCCAGATGCGCTGTATATGATTTCAGACATCACCGACTTGTTTTTAATGGCCACGGAAAACAATTTTCAAAAGAGAATTCAAAGATTGTGGGCCGAAATTGTGCTTAAAATTATGCATGTTATTCTGCATGTAGATAAGGATTTAAGAACTAATTATTTTTCAATTATACAAACCCAAATTTTTGACCGCTTTTATAAATATGTTTATAGAGACCAAGAGAATAATTTATTTCTCGGGGTTAAAGGTTCAGACGAGAAAATTGCCCTTTTTGATTTTCAAACGAAATCTAAAAAATCAAGAGACAGCGTTATTATTAAACTGCTTAATAAAGATGAAAGTGTTGCTGAAGAATTGTTTGATAGGGTCGGACTCCGCTTTGTAACCCATAACCCTTTTGATAGCTTGCGAGTAATTAAGTTTTTGATGGAGCGAAATATTGTTATTCCACATAATATTAAACCCAGTCGATCAGTTAATTCGCTTATGGATATTAAAAAATTTCGCAAGAGGTATTGGGTTATTTTAAAACAGGCTATAAGAGAGAACTATTCCCACGAAGAATTTGCCAAAGCACTAGAGATGGCATCTAAAGAATGTTCTTTTGAAAAAGCTATAGAGCTGGACAGGAACAAACATAGATCGAAACAATATAAGGCCATGCAATTTACTTCTATGCAGTTGATTATTTACAAGGATCCTTTTTTACAAGAATTTAACAAAATAAAACATTATGCGCGGGACCTGGATCAGCAAAATGTGCTCGCTAAAAAAGTGTTAGCTTTAGATACTTCCTTACTTGCAAGAGATATTCGTTTTTTCTATCCGTATGAAATTCAAATCATGGATAGAGATAGTTATAAAATCAATACTGATGGTGAAGCCTCCCATGAAGATTACAAAAAATCTCAGATGAAATCTGCTATGAAAAGGGTATTTTGGGCCTTGCTAAAGAATCTCAATATTTCGATGGAAGAAACTTAAAACTCGTTTGTTAACTTTAACGGCAAATTCCATATGGGGCATATGGCTTCCTTCTTTCAGAATATAGATCTCGGACTTTTTAATTTTTTTATGTAAAATTCTTTGAAGGTAAGGGGGGATGATCTTATCTTTATTACCACCTACGATTAAAACTGGGATATTAACTCGGGAAAGATAGCTGTCAATCTTGTGATTATTCATTTCCTTAAAAAGTTGAAAAAACACTCCCGGAGCCAGTTCACCAATTTTTTTTAAATAGTGAACAATAACTTCTTCTGGGACAAGATCCTTGTTAAATCCTTGTTCAAGTGTGCTTTTTATCATAAGTGGATTGAAAAATAAGGTTCTCCAGATTGTGTTGAATAATCTTGGCAGTTTGTGTTGTATCATTTCAATAAAGGGAGCAACATAAGTTATCAGATTAGTATCAAACATCACTTCTTTAGGAGGTTTAATGCTTCCAGAAATGAAAACGGCACCTACAGCTTTTTTAGGATATCTTTTCATGTATTCCAAACAGACATTTACACCCATGCTATTTCCAAATAATATGACTTTTTTCGCTCCAATATGTTTGATAAGCTCGTTAATATCAGAAGCTATTTTTTTTATAGTAAGTTCTTTTAAATTTTTTCCAGAAGATGAGCGATGATGGAAACGATAGTCATGCAAGACTACTTGAAATCCTTCTTTTTGGAAAAAATCATATTGCTTGTCCCATTGAGTGGTATTGCAAACTAAGCCATAGTTGAAGATGATTACTGGTCTTTGCGGGTCAGCTTTTTTGAAGTTGCTTATAAAAAAGATTTTAATTCCATCTTGAGTATCAAAGAATTGATGAAGCCTTCTTGGAGTTTTCTTACTGTTCATTCTCGAAGGATTTAAAGGTAATGTTTTTTAATTCATGCTTAAGTTTTTCAAGCAGAAGTTTGAGAGAGGGGTTTTTGTGCTCCTGCTGTTTTTTAAGATATTTAAACTCAGTAATTTTATCCGGGTGTGTTTGGTGTTTATAGTGGATAATTTTAAAAGTAGTTTTCCCAATAGTTATCTCATCATTTATATGATGTAGTTTTTTTCCAGAAACCTTTTTCTGATTCGAGAGATAATAATTATGTTTGTCGTTATTATCTACCCAGACACCGTCTTGATCCGTAGACAAAGTCATGGTGGAATTATTAATTTCTGGATCGGAAATGATTATGTTATGATTTCGCGTACTCCCAACTGTAATTTTGCGCTGAAGCCTTTCGTATCGGCAGTTAAGAATATCTTCATCGGGTGATTTGGTAAATTCAATGGCAATCATATATCCGTCCTTGGTAATAATATATATTATACTCAAAAAAAATTTAAATGGTACCCGTTACATGAATACTTTGTTGTTGAATTTGAATTAAATTAAGTATTTCAGGGTTTTTTAATTTAATAGATTCTTCTAAATCCTCTTTGGCGTGGTTTAAAAGATGGGAATGTAATATTATATTTGCCAGTCTGTATGGCTTTTGTGCACCTGATTGATCCACTCCAAAAAGATCCCCTTCTCCTCGAATTTTTAGATCTTCTTCGGCAATTTTAAAACCATCTAGATGATTTTCCAATATGTTAAGTCGCTTCATACTTTCTGCACCAATATTTTTATCGTTAATAAGAAAGAAAAAACCAGGTCGTCCACCTCGGCCAACTCTCCCACGAAGCTGATGAAGTGAACTTAAACCAAAGCGTTCTGGATTGATAATGGCCATGACGGTTGCGTTGGGAACATCAATTCCAACTTCAACAACGCTGGTAGCAATTAAAATATTTATTTCATTATTTTTAAATCGATTAAATACTTGAGCTTTTTCATCTGATTTCATTTGGCCATGCAAACCCTCAACTTGAAAACTAGAAAAAATTGAGGAAAATTTTTTAAGGACAGTTTCCAAATTCATCATGTCCAAATTCTCGTTTTCCACGATAGCGGGAACTACAATATAAATTTGCTCATGCATGGATAGCCGAGTGTTAATAAAGGTTAAAAATTTTTTAAAGGTATCGGGAGTGATTATTTTGGTTTTAATTGGTTTTCTTCCTAAAGGCATTTGTGTAATGGTGGAAATGTCTAAATCACCGTACTGAGTAAGTCGTAAGGAGCGAGGAATGGGGGTGGCGGTCATAATTAGACAGTGTGTACCTAGATTATCTTTTAATAATTTAAGTCGTTGATTAACTCCAAACTTATGTTGTTCGTCGATGATAAGTAAGCCAAGATCCAAAAATCTCACATTCTCTTGAATTAAGGAATGTGTTCCGATCATTAAATCAATTTTTCCTTGTTCCAAATCCTGGTAGAGAAGGTTTTTTTGTTTGGGAGAAGTGCTTCCCAAGAGTAATTCAATTTTGCATTGAGTATTTTTTAGAAGTGAGGTAATTGATTGGTAATGTTGCCAGGCTAACGTTTCGGTGGGGCACATGAATGCAACTTGTTTTTTTTCTTTTATAACCATGAGGGATGCTGCCACTGCAACTGCCGTTTTTCCGCACCCCACATCTCCTTGCAATAGCCTCATCATGGGGAAATCTTTCTGAAAGCTATATTGAATATCATTGAGAGCATTCATTTGACCCTCAGTCATCGTAAAAGGGAAGGAGTGGATGATCTCTTGATAATCACTACTTTTAACATTAATTTTCTTTGATTTGATGAGTTGGTTTTTTTCTCTGCGGCAAATGACCTTCACTTGTTCAGTGAAAAATTCTTCGTAGATAAGTCGCTCTTTGGCGCGGTCTTCGTTTTCTTTGGACCAGTCAGCCAACCCATGAATAATCATAATAGAGTTTTTTAATCCTAAGAGATTTCGTTTTTTAATTAAATCAATTGGCAGTGTTTCTAAAATTTCATCCCAGAGTGAGCCGGGTATTTTTTCAAAAATTTTTTTTATTATATTGCCATGAACTGTGTTTACTGTAGGGTATCTGATCGTGAGCCCTTGTTTATCGTCAGATTCAGAAAATTCTTCACTGCTTGCAATTTCTGGATTTACGATCTGTAGCTGATTTTTATAATTGTTAAGTGTACCCCAGAAAACTATCTCATTTAAATCCTGTAATTTCTTTTTTATTGATGGGTAAGTATTAAACCATTTCAAAACTAATATTTCTCTTGAAAGATTTTCCTCTACATACATGGTGATGTTTTGTAGTACTATCCCTTTTTTTCCTTTTGCCCAAAAATTTGGATTGGCTTTTATAGACTTGATGATCCCCGTACCTTTAAAAATTTCATTTTCCTTGGCTGTGTTTAAGCTTGAGATCGAGGGAAGTTTTAAAACTGAATGTGGAAAAATCCAAAATATATCAAAAATTGAGGTGATCCCAGCTTCTTCAAGTTTGGTAATACTATCAGGAGCTTTTTTTAAATAGAGGTTTCTAAGGGGTGAAGAAAGTGATATTTTATTCATAAAAAAATGAATCTATTTCATACTCAATATCACCTCTCGGTGCTTTTACTAAAATGGATTCGCCTTCTTCTTTCCCAATTAAGGCTTTGGCAAGAGGACTATTTATGGAAATTTTTCCTTGGGTTGAGTCAGCTTCTTCGTGCCCTACAATTTGATATGTAGTGTAGAGATTTTTTTCAGGGTTATAGAGTTTAACGGTTGCTCCAAAAACAATTTTATTACTGGTGATTTTTGAAGTTTCAATGATTTCGCTGGTAGATAGGATATGTTGTAGTTGGGCAATTTTTCCTTCGAGAAGGCTCTGTTCTTCTTTTGCCGAGTGATATTCAGCATTTTCTTTTAAGTCACCAAGGGCCCGAGCTTCCGCAAGAGCTTTTTTAATTTTTTCTCGATCAACAGTTATTAAACGATTGAGTTCTTTTTCAATATTATTTTTGCCATAATTAGTAAGTAATGATTTTTGCATTAGCGGTTGTCTCCTATAAAAATTAGTTCTTAAACAAAGACTTTGCCGCATCAAGGTGACGATTTTTTTCGTCCTCTTTGTTAGCTAAATTATTTTCAAAAACAAAATAATCACAAAAGTTAGCTTTATCTTTTTCTAAAATTCTCTCAGCTACAGGTTCCCGGCATTCGTTGTAAGATGAAATATCATAATGTACACACATTCTACAACAACGCAAACTGGCACCACATTTATCACATTCATCCCTTCGCATTATTTTAGTGCCTGCTTCGATCTTTATTTCAGAGCTACATTTGAAACAGTATATTTTATTTTTTTCAATCATTAAAAACTCCTTGCAATATTAAGATATAAAAGAGGTATATCTCTTGATTGAGTGGGGGATTCTTTAAATTTTTGGGTATTTTCCGGACTGTAGTAAATGGGTGGACTATTACGATAATTATATTCGCGAATAGCTTTCTCCAGGTTTCGTTCATTTCCGAAGTAAGAAGTTTGAGCAGTTAGATAATTTACAATCAAAAGGCTAATTCCTCCAATGATCATTGCTTTTTTATCGTCACTATCTCCACCTACCAGGAGTCCACCAATTGTTAAAAGTGAACCGGTAGTTCCCATAACAATGTTGGCCCATTTTATTTGAGCTCCTTCTTGGTATTTATCTAGGTATTTAATAGCCGTAGGATCTTTTTCTAGATAAAAACGGAGCCCTTCCCCTTTTTGAGTTGAATTAGTATCGATTAAGATTTCCTGATAATTTATTATCGCAGAGCGACTACAGGTTTCTTGAGCACCTAAATTGCTTACAAAAGTTATGATAACCCAAGTGCTGAGTGATAAATTTATTAGCGCCATTAAAATCTTTTGCAAAATAGCTCCTAAATATATTTTTTAGATCCTATTAATGGTGATAGGATTTAAGATAGAACAAAAATTGTTCTTTTTAAATTCTTAATTTTAAGGGTAACTTATGGATATCATTAAAACTAGTATTGTTTTCACTAAAACCATTCGAAATGTTACGCGTCTTAAAGAAATTGTAACGGTATTTGCCAAAAATGGTTTTGATGAGTTTATTAACTCAGGGATCACATCTCATATCCCAGATTTTGTTCTCCCTTCCTCGCGAGTTAAAATTAAAGAAGAATTGGCGCAAAAATCTGCGAGAGATTGGCCAATGATAATTGGTAATCGACTTAGAAAATGTTTTGAGGAGTTAGGTCCATCTTTTGTTAAACTAGGTCAACTTTTGAGCACTAGAGAAGATCTGTTTGATGAATCATTTATCGATGAAATGAAAAAACTGCGAGATCAAGCCCTTCCTATTCCATTTGAAACTGCCAAAAATATTATTGAACAATCGCTTGGTATTAAGATAGCTGATATTTTCTCAAACATTAACCAGCAGCCTATTGGTAAAGCCTCTATTGGCGTAGTTTTTGAGGGGACGCTAAAAGATGGCCAGGAAGTGGTGGTTAAAGTTAAAAGACCTGGTATCGAAAAAATTATTGAAACTGATTTTAGTATTCTGGCGTTTTTAATCTCCCAGTTAGAGAAGTTCAGCGATGAAATCAAGCAACTTGCGTTATCAAAAATTCTAGTTGAATTTGAAGCTAGTTTGCACAACGAACTTAATTTTAATATTGAAGCTTTAAATGGAAAACGTTTTCAAAAAATCATAGATAAGTATGATAATCAGGAAAATAAACTTTTTCGTATTCCACACGTATATGAAGAATATACTGGCGAAGACGTGTTGGTACTTGAAAAAATTGTTGGAATACCATTTTCCAGTAAAGCAGATGTTGATAAATTAAACGAAGGGCTGACAGACAAGCTGCAAAAGGCAATTGAAATATTCTCCAAAATGTATCTGCATGATGGTTATTTCCATGCGGATCTTCACGGCGGAAACATGTTTTTATTACCTACTGGTGAGATAGGTATTATTGATTTTGGTTCCATGGGAAACCTTTCAAGAAAGGCCAGACATAATTTCGTAGCAATTATTTATTCGCTGCTAACGCATAATTACGAAAATTTAATTTATGAATTTTTAGATGTGGCGGAATATAGCGCAATTCCTGATGTTGATAAAATAATTGGTGATATCAAGCAAGAGCTAAGACCATACATCGGATTGACGGCGAAAGAAATTAATTCAACTCAGTTATTGCATAAAGTAATTAGAACGATAACCAAGCATGATATGTTTGTCCCTAGAGATTGGGTAATTGTTTTTAGATCTTTGATTACTTTGGATGGGGTAAGTAAATCACTAAGACTGGACTGTGATTTTTTTGGAATTTTAGAATCCAATATAAAAGAAATTATTGCTTCTTCGTTTAACAAGGATGAAGTTATCGAAGACGGCCTATGGGCCATGAAAGATATTCTTTCTACCGCTAGACTGGTACCTAGACATTTAAAATGGTTTATCAAAGAGTGGACTAAAGAAAAGTTTGCATTTGAAGTAAAGATTTCAGGTCATGAAAAAGAAATTGTCGGTATTTACTCAGCACTTTTATTTTTATCGTTTGCAATTTTATCAGCTGCTTTTATGTTTGCCGGAGTACTTTGTCTAGACAGTGGTAAAGTGAAAGCACTTCTTGATATTTCAATTTTGAGTTGGGTATTTTGGAGCTTGTCATGTTTTTTTATGATTACTGGGTTTATGGTCTTGAGGAAAGGTGAAAAGTAAGTAGTCCTAGGGTGGAATAATTTTGCTATTAATTAGTTAATATTGTTGAATTTTGTATTTTTTTAAAAAAATTAAGCTAACATTTTTTATGTTCGTTCGTTTTAGATACGTAACTGCCGATTTTAGGAAATAATATAGGTGTATACCGATAAAGAATTAGTAGCGTTGATTAAAGAGGGTAATCGAGATGCCTTTACTCAACTATACAATAACTATTCATCCAAATTGCTGAATCATATTTTCAAAATGGTTGGGAACAAGGAAGAGGCGGAAGAAATATTGGCGGATGTATTTATTTTGATTATTAAAAAAATTTCTTTTTTTAGTGAGTGTGATGCGCCAGGTGCTGGCTTCAAATCGTGGATTTTTAGGATCGCGAGTAATCTTTCTATTGATTACTTAAGAAGAAGAAAGAAAGAAAAACAAATGAAGAATAATCAAAATAGCCAAGAAAATATTGCAGATATAGAGGTAAGTTTTTGTCAAAATGAAGAATTAGAAGATGTGAATAGGCTTATGGATAAATTACCAGCCATGCAAAGAACGGTGATGTCATTGAAAGTTATTGAGAATTTTAGTTATATGGAAATTTCCAGAGTGACTGGTGTAAGTATTGCAATGGTAAAGCAACTTCTTTTTCAAGCACGTCACCGCCTTCGTCAGGATTTTAGGCAAGAGGAGAGGTGTTTATGAAAAATAGATATTCTATGACTATACTTTTAGAATATTTTGATGGAGAGCTATCAGAAAAAGAATCCACATATGTTGCAGAAGGTTTGCTTGATGATTATTTGTCATCGGAATTTCTGGAAAAAGTCACTTTAATTGATAATCAATTTAGACGTATCGAAAATATTGAAGTTAGTGATAAAACAAAAAATAAAATATTTAAAAATGCCTTTGAATTGCTAGATAAGAGAAAAGAATTTAAGAAGAAAAAATTTAAGATCCCTGTTTTAAAGTGGATAGATTTGCGAGAAATTTTTAAAAATGTATCTTTAGAATTTCAATATGGATTTGTTGCTTTGGCAATTTTAATAACAACAACTTTTTATGCTGGTAGAGGGAGCATTGTTCCTGGGAATTTAAATGCTATAAGTGAAGGTACGATGGTTTATTCCCAGGAGGAAATTAAAAATAGTTTAGAAGAAATAAGTTTTGAATCTGAAAATACAAGTGAGGAAATATGAAAGTTTTATGGTTGTTCATGATGGTTTTATTATCGCATTCAGCTTTTGCAAATATTTTGCAAATTAAAGACGAATTTGTGCAGCCTTTTGAATTTGAAAAGACTGCTTTGGAAGTAGTAATTCAAGAAGTGTCTAATGTTTTGGGAATTAATATCGTTTATACGCTGGATGACACTAAAAAAATTCGTCCAGTCAATTTAAAAATCATGAACGTTATTAGCAAGAATGAATTAAAAGAATATTTTTTTGAACTTTTAAGTAGGGAGGATCTTACTTTTGTAGAAGAAAGTTTTGGTGGGGTAGTGATGAATTCTAGAGATTCAAGAGATTTTCATATGGAAATATTTGATAGCGAAAACATTCCTAATACCAATAATTATGTTTTAGTAATTTATCAGATGAAGTGGCCTCTTTCTAGTATGATGAGCCGTAATTTTCGAAGTGAGTTATCACAATATGGAAGGGTGATAGATTTTAGGGGGGGGCGAGCATTATTAGTCTATGATAAAGGATTGATTGCAAAATATTTTGTTCAAAGAGCAAAAGAGTTTGATACTGAAGATAACTCTGATAAATATTTAAAAAAGTTACAAGAAGACGCAACTGCTGAATCAAAAAAAACAAAAGAGGAAAAGAAGATTGATGAGCTTGAAGATAAAATTAAAGATCTTGAGTTAGAAAAAATAAAAAAGGATAAAAGCAATAGCAAAAATGATATCAATTAAATGATGAAGGGGTTTTATATGTGCAAAAATACATTAACAATATTATTGATAATTCTATCTTTGAATCTGTTGGCAAAGGAAGTAAGTTTTTTTAACTACGTTGAAGAGTATGCCAAAGGAAATAAACTTAACTACTCTATCTCACCAGATGTGAAGGATTTTAAATTTAATATTTTTGGAAAAGATGCAATTAATCAAGAAGATGTTTTCAAAATTATTACAATACAGGCAATGCTTAACAACAAGGCAGTTTTACTGGGAGGTCTTGATAGCTTTTTTAAAATAGTTGCGGGCAGGGAGATTAAATCTGAGAATTTTCCCACTTATACCGATGAAAAACTTCTTCCAGATAACTATCAGTTCGTTCGTTTTATTTACAATGTCTCCTTTTTAGACTCAAGGGAAATTACCAGGAATCTTCGTCCTATATTGAGTCGTAACGGGAGAATAAAAGATGAAGGTATAGGTAATAAAATAATTATCACGGATAGCGCTAAAAATATTTCTAAAATTTTAAAAATTATAAAAACTATCGATACATCTTTGACTAAAAAGTATGAGTGGGAAGAAAAAGAACTCAAAGAGGAATTAAATAAATTATCTGAAAGAAGAGAAGGTTTTTGGGATGTTGTGACTAAACAACATGGCCTGTTTATCATTTTATTTTCCTTGATTTTCCTAATTATAGGTTTTTTGTTTCGGGGGTACATGATTAGAAGAATTGAAGGTGGTTTGTAAAAATATAGAGGATTTTGTTTTTAAAATCTTGATTAGGATAAGTGCATTAAAAAGATGCTCTCAAAAAATTTCAAATCTTGAAAACATATTTTCATTTATCCACGATAGAATGAAAGCCAAATTTGATTTTTAACTATTGATGTTAATCGCTCGAACAGTATAAAGGAGTATTATAATGGCCCATTTATCATATAATTTAATTTTCAAGATTTAAATTCTTCATGTACAATTACATTGAGAAATCAGTTTATAATTATCGGAGGAAAAATAGTGAAAAAATTAACTGTAATTTTCTTATTTATCTTATCTCTTCAGATATGGGCAGCAACCCCAGTGGTAATTAATGATGCTAAAGAGTCGGTGATTGACTATATTCAACAACTGGAACAATTAGGACTTTTTTTAAGGTCATCAAAACTTATTCCATCTGATTTAATGTATAATAATGGGAATGGAAAATTTAGTCCCGGAGAAATTGTTATGCTACTTTCACGGGAGAGTTTTCATGATATCACTTGCATGATGAAATCATCCATAGTTGAGGATGAAGCACAGTGGTTACTACAAAGCCAAATTAGATATGCAATCGATTTACCTCTTTCACAATGCTTAAGTTCTGGAGATGCGTTGACTTGTTTTATTAGACCGGTAAAAATTGTTGATGATTTGGGAAATAGTAAAAAGGTTAACATCCCTAATATTACGTTATTTGAAATCAATCCATTTATCCCAACTGGTGTGGAAGTCTTTTGTAGAAGAAACTTTGTAAGTGATGTGAATTTTTCTTTTGTAGTAGGCGAGTAGATTTAAATACTATCGAGCCCCGAAATATAAACCGGATAACCGTAGGGATAGCCTTTAAAAAAAGGATCAGGACCAAAAATTTTTTTTAAAAATAAATCAGTGGTATCAATGAGTGGCTCATTTAAATGTTTATATGAAATTAAATTATCTTTAATTTGTATAACCTCTATTTCATGGTTAGACCAATTACTTAAAAAATCATTAAATCTATTTTGATTTCCAGGTCGAAAAAAACCTGTATAAAAGGGGGTTGCTTCTTTAGAAAACTTGGATAAATTAGGGGTCAGCCAAAGCTTATAGTCTCGGAGAGTTTCAATTAAATTTTCTTTGTTTTCACTGATAAAAACTATTTCATGAATAATGTTTCTTAGATCGTGACCTTTATGGACACAAAAATATCCGTTAATCATGCCGTCTTCATTAAGTAAGTATAAGTCAGTGCTAGAGATATTTTTAATGCTTTCCCAGTCATTATCAGACCGATGAATGAGGGAGATATCATGGTCACTCATTTGTTCATAGAGTTGTTTGATAGAATTAAATTGAAAATCATTCAGTTTTTGGAAGGTGGTTTTATTATAAACTGCACTTAGTAGCTCGCTATCAAAATTCTTGTTCCCAGTTTGATACACAAGTCCTGCTTCATAAAAATCAAATTTGTTGTAGAGCTCAGAAAGATTACTCCAAAGGAGCAACAGCGCACAGTTTTGTTCGTAGCTTTTTATAATGTGTTCTAGAAATAAACGAAAAATGCCTTGGCCTCTTTTATTTTTTTGAATCACCATGGCACCCATTAAAACAATTGGAATTAACATATCTTTATTTTTTAAAAAACGGGGCAAAACTCCTATATGAGCAACAACATTACCGGTGGATTTCTCAATGAGGATGTTATTATTGGCGGCATTGGACGGGGCAACTAGAGGGTAGAAGTCGATTTCAAAGCGATAATTGTCAGTATAATTAAATGATTCCTCGATAAGATGAATGACTTTTAATCTGACTTCTGGATTTTTTTTAAGGTTAGAGATTATAAATTGATCTGAAATATTCATGTTAGTTATTTTTACACTTTGCTGTTAAAAAATATACATTTTCCGTGAATAAATTTACTTAGAAGCTTAGAACCGGAAATTATTTCCTGTACTTACTAGCTTGATTCATTATTAAATACAAACGGTTAGAGTGTTTTGCTTTTAAAATAATACCTGTCTAAACATTTAACAATTTTTCTAAAGTTATTTGCTTATATTGCGAAAAGTTTTGTAGAAGGAAGCCTGTGATTTACAAATCATAGTTCTTCTCTGACAAACAAGGACGTTTGTCAGGACCCAATATCAAGGAGGATTTATGGGACTTCGGATAAACACAAATGTGGCCTCCATAAACGCCCAGAGGAACTTAAGAAAGACTCGGCTGGATATGGACAGAAGCTTAGAACAACTCTCATCAGGTCAAAGAATCAACAGAGCTGGCGATGATGCTGCGGGACTCGCAATTTCAGAAAATTTGAAAGCTCAAATTAGAGGTCTTGGACAAGCTGAACGAAATGCTCAGGATGGTATTTCACTAGTTCAGATTGCTGAAGGCGGACTAGAAGAAGTTTCCAACATTTTGATCAGACTTAGAGAATTATCGGTACAAGCTGCTTCAGATACAATCGGATCGACAGAGCGAAAATTCTTAAACGTTGAATTTGAACAATTGACTTCAGAAGTTGATCGGATTGCCAACTCGACCGAATTCAATAGAGTGCAATTACTTAATGGTACAGGCGCCGTATTTGATATTCAAATTGGAACTAGAAATGATCCTATAAGTGACCGATTAACTTTCGATGCATCAAGTGCCGACGTTAATACCGCTGCTTTGGGCTTAAATCTGGCAAGTGTCGCAGATAAAATTTCAGCTCAAAATTCACTATCTTCAATTGATCAAGCAATTATTTCAGTATCTGGGATAAGGGCTGACTTCGGGGCCATGCAAAATAGGTTACAATCAACTATTAATAATATTGCTGTAAGCATAGAAAACTTATCTTCAGCAAATTCTAGGGTGAGAGATACTGACGTTGCGAAGACAACTGCAGATCTGACTAAAAATTCTATCCTAGTATCAGCGGGTACATCAGTACTGTCTCAAGCTAACTCATATACCAAAAATGCATTACAACTAATTAGGTCTGCATCAGAAACCTAAGAAGTTTATTGTGAAGGGTTATGATTATTAAACTTGAGTATGGAGGATGTATGCCAGTAAAAAGTGGATAAATGATTAGGTGGTTATTGTTCTGCAACCTTAACCACATTTAATAAGGATACGTGTTACTGGTTTACTTACTAAAACGATTAACAAAATTTGTAAGACATGAAGTCTTTATAACAAAACAGGAGGTTTATTATGTGTAAAGGAGATTAAATATGGGTTTAAGAATAAATACAAATATTCCGTCCTTGGCAGCTCAACGATCGCTTAGTAATACGACCAGATCAATGAATCAAAACTTGAGAGCTTTGTCTTCAGGTGAGCGTATAACAAAAGCGGGTGATGATGCAGCAGGATTGGCAATAAGCGAGAATTTGAAGGCGCAAATTAGAGGAATTAGACAGGCCAGAAGAAATGCAGGTGATGCTATTTCGCTGGTGCAAACGGCAGAAGGTGGATTGAATGAAGTTTCAAACATCATTATCAGGCTCAGGGAACTCTCGATACAAGCTGCTTCCGACACTGTTGGAGATTCGGAAAGAGCATTTGCTAATATTGAGTTCCAGCAAATTAAAGAAGAGCTTGATAGAATTGCCCAGTCGACTGAGTTCAATGGTACGAAACTGTTGGACGGCACAGGGGGTAATCTTGAATTTCAGGTTGGAATTCATAATGACCCAATGCTGGATCGGCTGCGCTATGATGCTGCAAAGTCGGATGCAACACTTGGATCTTTGGGTTTGTCTGAAGAATCAGTTGCGACTAAAATTGGTGCCCAAACATCACTTAAGAAATTGGATGATGCTTTGGTGCAAGTTAACGGTGTTCGTGCGGAACTGGGAGCAGTACAAAATAGACTTACATCAGTACTTAATACAACTGCTATTACTGATGAGAACCTGTCGGCGGCAAATTCCCGAATTAGAGACGTGGATGTGGCCCAAGCGACAGCAGATCTCACTAGAAATAACATTTTAATGCAATCTGGGGTGTCTGTTTTAAGTAATGCGAATAGTTTTCCGAAAGTAGCTTTAAAATTATTAGACTAAAAAAGTAAGATAACCAGTGTAACCCTTGCTTCGTATGAAGCAAGGGTTTTTTATTTTCTTCATAATATGTCTTGGTATTTACTGTTTCTAAAATATAATAATACTTATGTCAGATAATAAATTAAAAACAATAATGATTTTTGGTGTCTCATCAATGGTTGGTTCAGCTTTAGCTGAATTTTTTTCCAATTATTATAGAGTGATTGGAACATATCACCAACATCGAACTAATGCTAAAGGAGTACGATCGATCAAGTGTGATGTTATGGTAAAAGAGGAAGTCCAGCTGGCGATTTTTACCTTTAAACCAGATTATGTTATTTACGCAATTGGATTGTCGTCGGTATATGAGTGCTCTAAAGCGCCTGATTATGCAGAGACATTAAATGCATTGGGACTTTTCAATGTAGCTGAATATTGCCAGCGATATAAAGCCCAAGTTATATATATCTCCAGCTCTTACGTATTTGGTGGTGTTGATAAAGAGTATATTGAATCTGATATCCCTGATTCTTTAACTGTACTTGGTAAAACTAAAGCGTCAGCGGAGTTTTTCATTCAAAGAACTTCACTTAATTATTTAATTTTCAGATGTTCAATGATGTACGGTCGAAGTGTTGCTGCCAGACAGAAAACTTTGTTTGAGGTTATTCAAGAAAAAAATGAGCTAGGGGAACAAATAATTTGTGATAATAAAGTTCATCATGGTTATCTAGACCCATATTATCTTGGAATGGTCATCAAATTAGCAATAGATAAACAGGCTATTAACAGACTTTTTCAAGTGAGTTCTAAAGATTATTATACAGTATATGATTTTGCTAAAATTTATTGCAAAGTTTTTCGTCAGTTAGATCGCAACTTAGCAAAAGGGAATTGGGTTTTTCCTATTATGAGCTCTTCCACGAGCTCATGGGAGGGTGGAGATATCTTTTTTAAAATGGATATCATGAATATTGAAAATTATTTAAATATTAAAATGCCCACGGTGGAAGAGTCACTGGGACTTACGTACAAGAGATTCATGGGCCTTGATAAAAAAGGTAGAAGCAAAGACGAAGGAATCGTTTATATTTAATTTTGTATTTTTATCTAGCAGAATTTTTAATAAACTCACTTAGGTAATGGCGAACTAACGCCTTAGTAGCAACGGTTTCTCCATGAAATCGCCAAGTGATATTATTAAAAGGACCTAGATGAGCTTTGATTTCGTGAACGGATTCATGGTTGTTACCAGTACTCATTCTGGCGGAAAGAAGTTCACCATTGGAGGCAATAAAACCAATCGTTATGAGATCGTTTGCTCTTCGATTAAAGATAAGTCGGAGCGAGTTTCGAAAAAGCATAAAATCGTTTACAGTATTGGAGATTTTGAAAATTTTAATTTGGGACAAGTTCGTAGTGCCGCCGCGGTATTCGTTAAATTTTGTAACATAGACTTCAAATAAATCTCTTAGTTCATTCATGAAACCGATGGAAGACTCTTCAAGTAAGTGAGAGGGATTGATGTGTTCGCCAAAATTAATAATCCCCGACTCATCCATGTTAAGTTCGTCCAAAGCCAGATCCTCCAGCCACTTGGTCGATTCTTCCTGTCT
Source organism: Bdellovibrionales bacterium RIFOXYA1_FULL_36_14 (assembly GCA_001769975.1). Classification (GTDB taxonomy): domain Bacteria; phylum Bdellovibrionota; class Bacteriovoracia; order Bacteriovoracales; family Bacteriovoracaceae; genus XYC1-FULL-37-79. The sequence continues at coordinate 96,299 of MEPW01000054.1, forward strand.
GACAGTGATTTCGTTCATACTTGAACTCCAATTGTTTAATATAATTGAATTATAGATATCAACTCTAATGATGAGAAAAATGACCTGTATTGTCAAGAATAATGTCCAAAGAAGGGGTGGGCTTGAATAACTAAAATATAATGGGTCTTGTAGAAGGTCTAGATTTTCCTGCCTCTATTAGACAGGTGGGCGCAGTAATTAACCACTTTAGGCTTCTCATCAGTTGACCGAAGTCCACATGAGCTTGCACACCGTGATCAGGGACCACTCCCGTACTTATGGTTGTAGGGCAGAAAATATTTGTGCCAACTACAAGACCCACATAGGATTATAGCAAGGAATGAACCATGGACTCAAGGAAAGTTTTATTTATATATATAAAATCAAACAGTTACATAATTTTTTTATTTTTTTTGTGATATTTTAAAAACAAAATGTATTGAGACAATTGAATTTAGTTGCGCTTAGAGTTATAATTGAGAAGTACGATGTAAATGTTCTTAATTTAATATATTTAGAACTTAGCTTAAGAGTTTTTATATTGTACCGATATGTTTTTCATAGGAATGTATTGAAGAAAAAGTTTTAAGGAGAAAGTGGATGAGTCTTTTTTTGAGATTTATAAAAAATGAGGATGGACAGACCTCCACAGAGTACATTTTACTACTTGCGGTGGTGGCCCTTATCGTTTTTCGCTTCAAGGGAGCTGCCTTAGATAGACTTGGCAAGCTTATAGATGGTGTGTTTAACAATGCGGAAGGTTTAGTGCAAGAAATGAACGAACTTCAGTAGGGTTTAAACGGAATGTATTCGAGAAGGAAAACTGTCGATTTAATCAATAAAGCATAGGTTGTTTTGGGTGGTGATATGTAAAGGTAGGAATTGTTCCTACCTTTTTTTTGGCTTTTCCCTTATAATTTATGTATGAAAAAAAAATCTTCAGGACAGGCCGTGGTTGAATATCTTATTTTTTTTACAATGATGTCTATAATTTCCTTTAATTTAGTCAGGGCCATTCATGGCTTTTTGGCTTCTAATATTAGTGGCCTTGCCGTGGTGTTATCCAGACAATTAAAAACTGGGGTATGTAAGAATAATTGTTTCTTTGATCTTTATAAAAATTCAATTCCAGACGAAGAATGAAACTTACAATTGTTATTTTCTTCTTAATTGAACTTCTAGTAGTTTCGTATCTTGATATCAAGTATAAAAAAATTTCAAATTATTGGATTTTATTAAATCTTATACTAGTAATTTTACTTTATTTATTTTTAAGAGATACATATGTTTTTGATTGGAAAATTTTTATTTATCCTTTTTCATTTTTAGTTATTGGATACGTACTTTTTGCCATTAATTTGATGGGAGCCGGGGACACCAAATTTTTATTTAGTTTTTATCTGATGTTACCTTTGGAAATTCATGATGAATACTTTACTAATTTGCTAGTTTCTACAATTTTTATTTCAATTTTAAACTTGTTGTATCGGGCTTATAATAGTCGTGTAAGTATTTACTCTGCATATGTAACAAGAAATTATAAGGATGTGATGCGTACAATGTTTGGAAAAAAGATGCCCTATGCCCCAGTGATAATGATTGCGTGGGTCGCATTTATCTTGGACTATATATATGATGTTTACTAGAACTAGTTTTTTATCTAAAGGTCAAAGCACCGTGGAGTATCTGCTTTTATTTGCAGTTATGTCGGCGATAACTATATCTATTTTGGGGAGTGATAAATTTAAGCAAATAATAGGGCAGGATTCGGAATTCTTTGTGGCCTTAAAAAATTATATGGAATATTCCTATCGGCATGGATCACCTGGTAGTCGGGATGTTTCAACAACTAGATCTGGAGGAGTGCATGAACTCTATTATAATATTAGTAAAGGGGTTACACATTTTTTTATTCCCTTGGATGAATACCCAAAAAACTAATCAAGGACAGTCATTAATCGAATTTATCATGACTCTTTCATTTAGCCTTGGAATAGTGTTTCTTTTTTTTAGTATTGCTTTTAATGCAACAGACGGATATATCGCACATTATGCAACTTTTATGGCCAGTCGGACATATTTGGTAGTGGATGTAAATGCTAATCGACCTAACGGTTCAGATGCAATTGCTCAAAGCGAGGCTCAACGAGTGTTTACTAAATACCTTAACCCCTCTAAGGGAAAGTTTTATATAAATAATCCTGATGCAATTGATGGTCTCCCATATGTTGGTGCAGGGTTTGAGTTCAAACAAAAATTCAGCTTTGGAATGATAGGTGTTAAAGATGATATGAATTTAAATTCAGAATCTTTTTTGGGTCGTGAACCAACTAGAGCGGAATGCGCTGAAAGGATTTGTTATGCTTTTCATGGTGCAGGTGGAGGTTGTGAATCACTGGTGCACTTTACCCTATATGACAATGGTTGCTAAATTATGAAACAGTTAAAAAATAAAAAGGATGACTTTAAAAGCGGACAATCAATTGTGGAATTTATGATATTTTTGCCACTGATCATGATAATTTTCTTGATGACGATTACTATATCCGCATCAATCAATGGATCAATTAATCAACTTAAGGCAACCCGGGGATATTTTTACTTTTTAACTAAGGGAAACTCAAGAGGGCCATTTGTGCAGGATTTGGCAACCATGATCGGAAAGGTTGACATGGTGGGAGTACATGTACTGGGTTGGTATAATTACGCTGTCGGAGTCGAAGCGGTAGCACCTTGTTATTCATTGCAGTCATTGATTACTAGCCAGGCAAGTGATGTTTGTGAAAATACCAGTAGCATTAGTGGAAAAAATGCCAAATCGAAGTTTATTCGACCGTTTACAGTATATGGTGTCTGTAGTGCTTATGTTTATAAAATAAATAATCAAGCAGATTATACGGATATGAGCGGGGTGGCTTGGTCTTCTGGATATTGTGCTCGAAGAAAATAAACTGTTTCGGTCAGATATTTTCTTGTTTAGGACAAAACTTCCTCATATCCGAAAGTTGTCATTAAGTCTGATAAAATAAAATCAAATAATTGGGTGAGGTTATATTATGAATACACGTTCATTTTCATTGGCACTGATTTTGGCGCTTTTGGCCATGGTAATCGTATGGACGTATGTAGACAGCGAGATAAGCGAAGTGAAAAAAGAATATGGACAAGCTCAAACAGTTATTGTTGCTTCACGAGATATTAATGAATTGGAGTTAATTGATGATTCCATGATTGATTCTATAGCTGTGCCGATGAAGTTCGCACAGCCCGGTAATTTTAAAAGTAAAAAAGAGTTGATGAACACTGTTGCCATGGTTGCTATAAAAAAAGGCGAGCAAATTACCAAACCTAGAGTAGATTATCCAGGAGTAAAAACAGGATTGTCCAGACAGGTTAGTCCTGATAAAAGAGCCATCGCAATATTAGTTAGTGATAGAACGGCGGTAAGTAAATTAGTCAAGCCTGGAGATCGCGTAGATGTTTTAGCTTGGATCGACTATGGATCAGGTAGAAAAGATATTCAAAAAGTATCCACGGTTTTGCAAGATGTGATGGTTCTCTCTACCGGGTTTGATATGACCAATTCACTTCCTATGTATGGAAGAAAAACTGACAAAGTTATTGAAGCTATGAAATTAAACACCTATAGCAACTATACGACAGTTACGTTAGAAGTGACATCTTTTGAAGCGCAACAGTTGGTTTTTTTACTTAACTTCAACACAGATCCCTACTTAGTGTTACGAAATAATAATGATAGGGATCGGGTAAAAATCAAACCGACTAAAGTCTTTGATGTTCTTGGTGACGATGCCCAAGAGGCAAAATTATTTTTTCAACAGAAATATAGTGAGAAAAAATAAATATGGGAAAAATTATAATTTTAATTTTTACAATTTGTTTTATGAATTTGGCTTTTTGTCAGGACGCTGAGACGGATACTGAAACAGAGACTAGCATAGATACTACTGCTACTGAAGCTCAAAAAATTGAGATAGAAGAATCTGTTGCTGAGACTAAAGACCTAGAAGCTAAGGAAGAAGTCACAGAAGAAGTTAAAGAAGCTGTTAAAGTAGAAGATACTTCATCAGTCAGCGAGGCACCATCTTCCAATCTAGAATCGGAACAAGTCAAGGAAGAGGTACCAGAAGTAAAAGAGACAGTACAATCGACAACAGCGTCAGATCAGGACCAATCAGATTCATTGGAGACCTTAGTAGTTAAGCCCGATGAATTACAAACAGAAAACAATAATACTGATAATAAATCAGAAGATATTAAACCAGAACAGATGGAAGTTGAAGTCGTTTTAGGTGTTGATAAACATCTTGAATTGGATTTTATTCCAAACAGACAAGTTCAGGTGGGGAACAGATCTGTCTTGGATTATGAATTTCTGGTGGGACGAAAAGAAATAACATTAAAAGGTTTAAAACCTGGAACCACGAACGTTACTTTGAGAGACAACACTGATCCAGATAAAAAGCTTACTCTTAATATTAAAGTTACTACCAACGCGCAATCTAAAGTTTTGCAAGATCTTCAATCCTTTTTAAAAGATATTGAAGGTATTGAAATAAAAGTGGTGGGGGATACTATTACCCTGGACGGCTTTTTAGTTATTCCCGATGATATTGGAAGAATTCTTTATATATTAGAGAAATACCCCGACATTGTTAATTTGGTCGAATTGTCCCCTCAAACCCAAAGAGAAGTTGCTAAAAAAATGCAAGAAGAAATTCACGCTGCAGGCATGAGACAAGTTAACGTGCGAATAATACATAAGACTTTTGTGCTGGAAGGAGTTGTATCCTCCAATGAAGAAAAGTCAAAAGCATCTCGAATTGCTACCCTCTTTTTACCAGATCGAATCCAGTCTTTGGCAAAAAGAAAAGGTGGAATTGAAACGGTACCCAGGTCAATTATTCAGGATTTTATAAGTGTTAATGAAAAAAAAGATCAACCACCTTTGCCTAAACTTGTAAAGATTACAGCTCAATTTGTCGAGCTGACCAAATCTTTTTCAGATGTTTTTGGTTTTGAATGGTCACCGTGGCTAGGCGGAAGTGGTGGTGAAATACAACTTGGAAGAACCAGCGGAGGACTCACGACTAATTCCAAGAGCACTTTATCTGCAATTATTTCTGATCTTTTTCCAAAACTTCTATCAGCTCAAAACGCTGGACATGCAAGGGTCATTCAATCGAGTGTTTTAATTGTCAAAGAAGATGTAGTGGGTACGATCAAAAAAATTGTTGAATCAGTTAACCCAATCGGAAGTGGTGAATTCCAGAAAAGCCAAACCAGTAAGGGTGGATACCAACTTGAAGTTAAACCTAAAATTTTAAAAGATGAAAATATTGATCTTGAGATTGTTATGGATTCGGATACGATTTCTGGACGTAGTCAAGAAGAAATTGAAACACTTAAAAATAATATTAAAACTACGCTAATTGTTAAAAGTAAAGAGTCCGCTGTTATTGGAGGAGTGTTTGATAAGAAAGATGAAACTCAATTTAATACACCCTCTCCACAAAAAGTTAGAGAGGGAGAGGGGCAAAAGCTTTTTTCATTTATCAGAGGTAAGCAAAATGTTGTAAGTAAGGCACAGTTTGTGATGTTCATTACACCGGAAATTATTCCCTCAGCATCAACTGGTGCGGAAGATATAAAGAAAAAATTTAGAAGGAGAAAATAGTTGGCAGGTTACGTAATAGCAATTGCCGGAGGTAAGGGCGGGGTTGGTAAATCTCAAGTAGCAGCCAATATAGCGTTCTCATTTGCCCAAGAATCAAAAAATAAAGTACTGTTATTGGATTTTGATCAAAAAGCAAGTGGTGATCAAGATTTCATTACGGGTATCAAATCAAATAAAACAGTAAAAGAACTTTCTGAATTTAAAGGAGCTATTGATCCAAGAAGTATAGAACCGTTTTTAGGCCGGCACCCGGTGGGGGTTTCATATTTGGCAATGTCCACCGATGCTACCACATCTTTGAATATTAATGTCGATGGATTAACAAAGACCCTGAAAGCCCTACCTAATATTTTCCCAATTACTATAATTGATTGTGGAAGTGAACTAAATGATTTAGCGCTTAAGGCAATGGAGTTTTCTACGGTCATATTTCTGGTGGTTACTCCGGACATTTTAGCAGCTAATCAGACCAAAAGAATGTATTCCGATTTATTAACTCAGCTTTTTCCTAAGGATGTAATTCAGATTCTAGTCAATCAATTTCAACAAGGTCATCCGGTTACTCCAGATGTTATATCTAAACAAATTGGTAAACCAATTTTCTCATTGATTCCAAAAGATGATGAGACTTGTATTGCTTCTTTAAATATGAGGAAACCTGCAGTGACAGTATTTCAAAATAGTGCCTTTACAAGAGGTATTCAAGAGACTGTTAGAAAAATAATTCAAAAAAATGTTTTGCAAGCTCTATCAAAACTACAAAGAAAAGCGCCAGAAAAGAAAAAACTTTTGCCGGGGGGAATGAAAGAAGGTGGAAACATTGTTAACCGCCCTTGGATAGATTTAAAGATGCGAGTTCACACATCACTAGTTGATGAATTGGATATGAAAGAAAGAGATAAGGATAAAAATGATCCCAACGCAGCAATTATAATGCGAGAAAGGGCGAAGAAAAAAGTGGTTGAGTTACTTGGAAAAGAGGAAACCAAAAGTGTAATTGATTCACGTGAAGATATGAATCAAATTGTTAAAGAAATTTTAGATGAAGCTCTAGGTCTTGGACCGCTGGAAGATTTACTTGCAGATAAAACCATTTCGGAAATAATGGTGGTAGGCCCCTATAAAGTTTATTACGAACAGTCTGGGAAAATAAAATTATCGAAGGTAACATTTTCCAATGATCGGCAAGTGCTAAACGTTATTGAGAGGATCGTTTCTCCTATTGGAAGAAGAATCGATGAAAAAACTCCTTACGTGGACGCTAGGCTTCGTGATGGCTCGCGGGTTCATGCCATCATTCCCCCATCGGCGATTGATGGTTGTTGCATTACCATTAGAAAATTTCCTGAGAACCGACTAACTTGGAAGGATTTAGTTATCTATGGATCAGCCACTCAAGAGATGGCAGACTTTCTAAGGATTGCAGTGGAAGGTCATAGAAACATAATTATTAGTGGTGGTACTGGTTCTGGTAAGACAACGCTTATTAATATATTAGGCGGTTTTATTCCTGCTAATGAGAGAATTATCACTTGTGAAGATTCAGCAGAATTAGATCTGCCGCAAGAACATGTGGTTAGGCTAGAAACTAAACCACCATCGCTGGAAGGTGAGGGTGAGATTGATATCAGACTTTTAGTAAAACAGACACTGCGGATGCGACCTGACCGGATTATTGTTGGTGAGTGTCGCGGTGGAGAGGCTCTTGATATGTTACAGGCTATGGGTACTGGACATGATGGTTCAATGACAACCGTTCATGCCAACAATCCAAGAGAGGCTATTGGACGATTGGAAACCCTGGTTCAATATGCGGGGACAGGGTTGGCCCCAAAGGTAATAAGAGAAATGATTGCTTCAGCCTTACATATGATTGTTCAGCAGTCGAGAATGGAGGATGGTTCCAGAAAAATGACCCATATAACTGAGCTGGGTGGATTACAAGGAGATGTAGTTATCTTGCAAGATATTTTTCTCTTCTATCAGGAGGGGATGGATAAGTCCGGTAAAATTACTGGAAAATTTCAGGCGACTGGATTTATTCCTAAGTTTATCGAAGTGTTGGAGCGGAAGGGATATAACATTCCACGAGATCTGTTTTCTAATAAAATGCAAACTAAACCGACCTCATCTTCATCTCCAGAAACACAAAGAGGTAAAAAGTGACACAGGTTCTACATCCCTTCTTGCAATTGCTGGGTTTGAAAGGTGTAATCGGAGTCATTGGTTTGATGACTTTTTTGATGGTTTACAAACATAGTATTAAAATCTTTGCCTGGATTGAAAATAATACCTACGGTACTAGAAATTATGTTGTCGAAAAATTTGATTACTTATTTTTAAAAGTGAATCCAACATATGTCACTTATGTTCTACTGTTTTTAAGCTTTGGCAATGGTATGTTGGTTTTAATTATATGTGGAATTTTTTCGTGGTGGATGTGGGGATGTATTTTAGCATTAGTCGTTTCATTTATTGGTTGGAAAATTCCTAAACCATTTATGAATTATTTGGTGAAAAGAAGAATTGATGCTTATTCTAGTCAAATGGTGGATGGATTAACCTTACTGGCTAACGGAATACGCGCAGGCTTATCAGTACCACAATCTATTGGTATGGTGGTAGACGAGCTGCCTATACCCATTTCGCAAGAATTTAATTTAATTTTGCAGCAAAATAAAATTGGTGTTCCTTTGGAAGAATGTTTTGAGAATTTAGCTAAAAGAGTACCTACGGAAGACAACGATATGTTTGTATCCAGTGTAAATATTTTAAGAGAAACTGGGGGTAATTTATCCGAGGTTTTTGACACAATAGTGTCAGTAATCAGAGAAAGAATAAGGCTGAAACAGAAAATTGATTCTGCTACAGCTCAAGGGAAGTTTCAAGGATTAACCATTTTTTGCATGCCCTGGGTAGTTTTGTCCCTATATTTTGTTTCAGATCCCAATACAGTTATTCAGATTTTTACAGAACCGCTTGGAATTATTGCACTAATTTTTGCCTTTGTGTTGGATTGTATAGGGGGGTATTTTATTCTTAAAATTGTTAACATAAAAGTATAAAATAATATTAAGTGCTACCGGTAATCTAACCGATAGTAACTTTAGAGATTTAGGTGAAAATGATTAAGATATTTAAAGAGTGAAAATAAATAAAAAAGGATTGGTATTATGAAATTGCTTAAATTGTTTCTTTTTTTACTCCCACTAATCGGGTATGCCGGAGTGAATTTAAAAAATGGTAATTTTTATATTTCGTATACTGACATAGGAGCTCCGGGAAAAGGAGAGGATTTAAAGATTGTTAGAACCTACAATTCAAAGGCGACTAGGATTGGATGGTTTGGCTTTGGTTGGGGCAGTGAATTTGAGACTTTTTTGAGTGTTTCAGCAGATAGCTCTATTATTATTCATGAAAACGGTTCTGGGGCAATGACTAGATTTGTTCCTAAAACTGCACTTGATGTTGACCAAGCTGCAAATAATATTGTAGCCGAAATAAGAAAAAATACCACCCTTAGTGAGAAAGATGCTGCTAATCTTATTAGCAAGCTAAAAGGGGACGCTGAATTGAGGCATGCTTATGCTAAAAAATTTGATGTCAAGGGAGAGTTGGCAATAGGGACGATGCTTTACTCCAGCGATTTTGGCCCACAAAAAGTTGAGAAGATAAAAGATGGTTATGTTCGTTATTTTAATTCAGGTAAAAAGGAGTACTTTGATAATGAAGGAAGAATTTCTAAGATCGTTGACAAAAATAGCTACATTGTTGATTTTAGTTATAAGGGGAAAGCACTTACTTCAATTAAAGATTCTGATGGTAAACAATTATTTTTTGACTGGTATGATAGTGGCAAGGTTGCAAAAATCACCACGACGGCTAAGGACAAAGCAGCTACCTATAAATATGAAGGTCATGATTTAGTATTCGCCCAAGCAGCTAGCGATCATAAATTTGTTTATGTTTATGATGGCAACCACAATATGGTTCAGGTGAAGTATTCAGATAATTCAAAGATGGATATCACTTACGAACCTAAGACTCAATTTGTCTCGACGATAACTGATAGATATTCATCCAAAGTCAGTTATGTTTATGGTGCTGATAAAGCCAATCCTGATTTTCACTATTGGACGACGGTGACCAAAGAAGGTTTGAATGCTAGACAGATGCAAAATAAATATGAGTATTATATCAAAGCTATGCCCGATGGGGCCCTTTATACTGAGAGGATAATTACGGAAGTGGAAGGTATTAAAACTGATACCGTCTATAATGAGTTTAAACTTCCAATTAAAATTACTCGGGGGAATTTTGCTACTTCATTTAAGTATAATGAAAACGGACTGTTGACAGAAAAGATTAGCAGAGGAGAACTTATCAAGATTAGTTATGACGAGAAACACAACAAAATTAATAGGGTCGAAAATAGTAAGGAAGGCAAAGTTTATAGTTGGACAAATTTTATTTACGATAATAAGGGAAATCTCGCTAAAGCTGAAAGTAGCGAAGGTAAATCGGTATTTCTGTCCTACGATATAAGTGGAAGGATTACTCAGATGGTTGACCGAGGTGACAGTAATGAAAAAAGAACTTTAGTTTTCTCTTACGGATCCTTGGGCAAACCAGTTAAAATTCAGATGGTTGGAAAAGGCGAAATAAGCGTTTCTTATGATAATTATGGCGCCATTAAGAAGGTTGATTCACCAAAAGGTCATAAGATGGCCTTAGAGGTAACCCAGGCTTTTCAATCGCTTCTTTCAATAGTTAAACCAGCAGGGGTTAATTTAAATATGTAATGCCAACTTTATGAGGCACTTTTTTTATAAGAGATCAATATGTTTGGCAATTGTTTGGAGAAGATTGATAGTTAGAATATAATGGATTCATACCGGAGAAAATATATGAAAAAACTCTTTTTGATAATTGTAATTGGATTTATGGCGTTGACGGGTATAGTTGTACAAGGTGAAGAAAGAGAAGAAAGTGGTAGCGATAAGGTAGCAGCTTCAGAAGATTTAAATGCTAAAAATTGTAATCCGACAGAGGTTGATGAAACTAAAAGGATTGGTGAGTTTTCCGGAGCTGATCTTGGAAAATATGAAAATGAAGGCATGGGTACAGAGGTAAAACCAAAGTAATAAATTTTGTTTCGGTTACCTGGTTATAATTTAAAATAATATTTAAGTATTGTAATTAAGCCCCCTAAATCAGGGGGCTTTTTTTGGCACTAACAGGCTCTTTCAAGGAGTACCTGTCTAGAATCTATACAGATATAAAAGATTATACGATTGAGTACTTATTAATACTTTATAAATAGTTAAAATCCTACATGCTCCTTTGGCACGACACATGCAACTGTATTGGTAACAAGTGTTTTTAAGAAAAGAGCAAGGAGAGAAATATGAAAAGATTAATTTTAGCGTTTTTGGTTTTAAGTTTTTTTAGTTTTAATTTAAATGCAGGAGTAGCTGATTCTGAAAATACAAAACTTGTAAAATGTCAGGCAACAAAAGACGGCTCTAGAATGGCAGGAGAACCTAAAGTAAAAGAACTTAATGAACCACCAGTTGTGAAAACTCAAAATGACAAAGCTAGTTCAGTAAAAGGTATATAAATTTAAATATTCTTCCCCCCCCAAAAAAAAGGGATACCCATAATTGGGGTATCCCTTTTTTATTTTTAACTAAATATATGCTGATTATTTATCTTTTGATGAGTTAATGATTTCTTCAAGTAATCGTTTTTCTTCCTGCGTATAACTACCCATGGGGGATTCTTCCTCCATGGATCGTTGGTTAAAAGATTTACGAAACTTGTTTTTTTGTAAAGCTGATAAGTTCGATTTTACCTCGTCTTCTTCTATGGAAAAGATTTTTTTAATGGTTTTCTCACCTTGCCCTAAGCCAATTTCAATATTTTTATGGAGATAATTAATTATTTTGTTGGTGGTCGGTTGCATATATTTGTAGGCATGATCAAAGAGTGGTCTATTATAAAATGGTATACTCAGGATTATAAACGAAATAAAAAAATATAAAACAAATTTGAATATAAACATTTTTTCTCCTATTTATCACTTTCAATATTTTGCGCAATTTTGTTTACCGAACTAAGCAAATCATTTTTATCAAAGGGCTTGCTAATAAAATCCTGGGCTCCTCCGGATATGGCATCGATAATAACACTTTCAACGTTTAAAGAGGATATTAAAATATAAGCAAAACTTTTTTTCTTGTATTCTTTTAAGGCATTCATTAATTCGATCCCACTTACCTCTGGCATAACAACATCAATAATGAATAAATCGACGTTGGTGGTGTGTGCGATTTGGATAGCCATTTCTGCATTACTGGCTTCTCCTACCACAATATGTCCATCCTCCTCCAAAATTTCAATCATGGTTTTTCGGGAAAACGATGAATCGTCAACTACTGCAATCTTTAATTTTAAGGGAGAGGTTTGGTTAAGTTCATTACTGGCATTATTGGGGGTCATTCATTTTTCCTCATCTAAGATTAGCTAAGCTTATATTTGATATATGTAGTTTCATTCTACCAAAAAATATAAAACTATAAACTAATATAATAAAGGCGAAACTAAAAAAGCAGCTCGTTTAGAGCTGCTTTTTATTATAGGTTTTTAGTTGGTTATTAGTTTATGCGGCTACTGGCAATTTAATTTTTCCCCTGATTGATAATTCTTGATGCAGTATTTTTTGTCTTTCTTTCCAATCGACCAAGGCAATGTTTAAAACTTCATCAAAGGTTTTTACTGGGATAAATTTAATTTTTAACCGATATTCCTCTGGAATTTCAATTAGATCTTTTTTGTTTTTCCAAGGGATAATAATAGTTTTTATGTTCATTCTCATGGCAGCTAGTGCTT
>MEPW01000054.1:108964-109106 GCA_001769975.1 Bdellovibrionales bacterium RIFOXYA1_FULL_36_14
GGAGTATTGGTTAGCAAGGAAACTAAAGCGGTAGCTAGAGTGATCCCTGCACTTGGGCCATCTTTGGGAATTGCACCTGCCGGAATATGCAAATGAATTTCATTATCATCAAAAATTTGTTCGTCAACCCCAAGTTCATAAG
>MEPW01000055.1 GCA_001769975.1 Bdellovibrionales bacterium RIFOXYA1_FULL_36_14
ATTTTTTTTGATTTTAATTATAAGTCTAAAGAGTTTTTGCGAAAGCAATCACGTGGCCATCTTGATCAATACTGTAGGCTGCTATGTCACCCCAATCTCTTGTCTCAAGTCCACTTAATTCCTTTGCTCCCATCTTTATGGCCCGCTCGTGGTAGACAATTGGGTTATCAACACGAAGATAAAGTTCAGCACGAGGGATTCCTCTACCGAGCGAAGGATCTGGTAAATGTTCCCCAAGCAGGCGCTTAATTCCAAGTTCAGGCATCAATCCAAGCACACATCCATCACTTAATTCAAACTCAGTCATGCCAGGAACATGAAGTGTCGGTTCTTGATTAAGGACTGCAGAGTAAAATTTTTTACTCTGTTCTTGATCTTTAACGTATAGGATAAAATGTACTTTCATTGTCGTGAGGATATCATATATCCTCAGTCACTTCAAATTTTTCAAGTCCCCACCTCGCTTATTTATTTTTCTGAGGCACATTAATAATCAGGCATATGATCAATTTTTATTCGTGACTGAAATTTATTTTTATGACCTCAGTTCACTTATTTTTTCTTCCATCTCCTCATTTTTTTTCTCGCATACTTTCTTATTTTTTTTCGACAATGATCTAAATTTTCAAAGAGTAGAAAAAATTATTTCCCCAATGAAAATGAATAAATTTTTTATATTTTTTATTAAAAATAATTTTTTAATTCGTTGACAAAAATGATTATTTTTTCTAGTTTGTTCTTATCAAATCCAATAACAGAGAAATTATATTCGCTGTTTTTTTTCTTTCCCAAAAGCCGGAAATTGCATTTTTTTCATTCACTCGTTTTAGACTAACAATTTTTTCTAACAAAGGAGAAGCTTGTGGTTAATGTCTATCAAAGCAACATTGAATTTTTAACTATCAAGGAGGTCTGCGAACTTTTAAAAATGAAAGAAAGTAACATTCGAAATGCTATCTTTAAAAAAGAAATTCCTCACCTAAAAATCGGTGCTCTCATTCGTTTTCAAAAAAACGAATTATTATCATGGCTGGAAAGCAAATCTATTTTGCCAAGATAATAAAAAATAATGTAAGAGAATCCGTTTTTATGGTATGAACCAAATGCTCTTTAACAAATCAAATCAGGTAGAAAAAGACGATGACGGATTCTCTCCTTAAAAAAGGAGGAATTTTATGGAAGTTATCAAGAGAAAAAACAATATTGTTTATCGGGAAAAGATTTACGTTGATGGACATCCAATCACCAAATCTTTCAGTCGAAAAAGTGATGCCAAAACGTGGAAAAATAGTTTACTCGCAGATAGAAACAAAGGTGAATTAAACCATAAGTTTTTTGACAAAGTCAGATTTCAAGATTTTGCCAACATTTGGTTGGAAGAAAAAATATTCACCTATGCGGCCAAAAGCACTTACAAGAATTACAGCGCTTATTTGCGCCTTCATTTCAATCCTGTTCTTGGCACTCTTGATCTGGGTAATATCACCAAAGGACACATTGATCGCTTTGTTTTGGCCCTGCGAAAAAAAGGACATAATCCCAAGGGAATCAATTTACTGCTTGGCTGTTTAAGAAACATTTTTAATGAAGCGGTCAACCGGGAGCATCTAAGATCAAGTCCGCTGAAGGGATTTAAAAATTTAAAAGAGGATTTAAATAACGAAGTGTACATGACCGAAATGGAAATTCGTGATTTTCTGTTAAGCTCTTCCCATGACTGCCTCTATCCGCTTTATGTAACCGCCCTAAACACTGGTATGAGACGAGGTGAGCTGGCAGGACTTATGTGGGACCGGGTGAATTTTCTTCGCTCGCAAATCGAAGTGTGCCGGATTAGAGATAAATTTGGCCATAGGCAAACCACTAAAGGTGGCAGAAGAAGGATTGTTCCTATGAATTCTCAGGTGAAAGCACATCTTAGTGAACTTTTTAAAAATCATGCAAGTGATTTTGTTTTTACCAAACGTGATGGTTCCCCAATAGAGGTTCAGCACATCTACAGGGATTTCACCAAGGGCCTACAAAAGGCCCAGATTGATCGAAAAATTCGTTTTCACGATCTTCGCCATACGTTTGCCAGTCATTTTATGATGAACGGTGGAAATCTTTACGACCTTCAAAAGATTCTAGGCCATACCCAGATTGAGATGACCATGCGCTATGCCCATCTTTCACCCGATCATCTGGCCAGTGCCATCAATATTGTAAGTTTTGGAAATTTTCATGATGTTGGTGCCCAGGGGGAGATAAAAGTTCTAAAAACCTTTCAAAACATTTAGCCCATATTTAGCCCACAAAGTGGATTTTTCATTTTGTGGGCGCTTGTAAGTAGGCAAAAAAAAAGACATTCTTTCGAATGTCTTTTAAAATTGGTGCCCAGGACTGGGCTCGAACCAGCACGAGTCTCCCCGCCACCCCCTCAAGATGGTGTGTCTACCAATTTCACCACCTGGGCATAAAATTTGATGAAGTAAATTTATCGTTATTATTTTTTTTTGGCAATATAAATTTATTTATGAATAAGGAAGGTCTCTATCTCATCTAGATAAAATTTTAGTCTTTTGTGTGATTCTTCAAGAAGGTCCATTCTGGTTTCAAAAAAGCACACCATTTCTTCGTCGTTTAAATCACTACAAAAATATTCTTTGGAGGATTGATTGATTTTCTCCAAATCAACGTCCATCTCAGTTTCCAAGTGCGCAAATTCTTCGAGCAAATCCCTCAGTGGATCATCAATTTTCCTCATGGTCTCGAAGCTTAGAATCTCTGCCTCAACCTCATTGAACGCCTTTTTTTCATTCATTTTTCATATCCATTTTTAGGCCCCCAAAAGGGACAACGATTAAACTATTGTTATCAATGCAGAGAATATGCCAGCAAAAGTTTGCTAATCTTCGTATAAATTCATGAGGTTATAAATTTTTCAGCTTTGAAATAAGCTATTTTTTTTCTAACTGTCTAATTTTTAAACAAGTAAATATTTTTTATTTATCACACTTGCCCCATCTTTTATTGTGTACTTTTGAGGAATATAATTTCAGATAGGAGGTCTTTATGAATTGCTCCAAATGTAAATTCTTCTATATCACTTGGGATAGCGTAGCAAAATACGGATGCAAGGCCTATAAGTTTAAAAGCAAAGAGATGCCACATCATTCTGTCAAAAAAATCTCTAATCAAGATTGCCAGCTATTCAAGGATAAAAAACAAAAAACTGAGAAAAAGGATGATCTGGATTTAACGAGAGACGATCTTTGGTAAGTCCTTATTCATTTCAAAATAGGTTTTACCTATTTTTTCAATAATGCCCCCTCCTAAACAAATATCACCATCATATAAAACGAGTGATTGTCCAAGGGTAACGGCCCTTTGAGGAATATCAAACCTGACCCTGTATAACCCGTCATCTTGAGGGAAAACCTCTAAACATTGATCGGCTTGTCTATATCTGACTTTGCCACTTAATTTAACGGGGAATTTAGCTTCATAGCTCTCTTTGATCCAGGTTATTTCCTTGAGATAAAGTTCGTCAGTAAATAAGGCCGGATGCTCCAATCCCCTCTCTACAAAGACAATATTTTTATCGATATCTTTGGCCACCACAAACCAAGGTTCTCCAGGTCCTCCCAGTCCCAGGCCTTTTCTTTGCCCGATCGTATAAAACGCGGCACCTGAGTGCTCACCAACCAGATCACCATTTAAATTTTGAAAAGGACCCGCTTGGGGTTTAAGATAGTTGGATAAAAAATTTTTAAAATTTCTCTCTCCAATAAAACAAATTCCGGTGGAATCTTTTTTATCCTTGGTGGATAAATTATATTTTCTAGCAATCTCTCTGACTGCTTTTTTTTCCAAGTGTCCAATGGGAAAGAGCACTTCTTTTAATACTTCACTGTTTACCATATATAAAAAATAGGATTGATCTTTACCGGTATCCAGACCCTTTATCAGTCTGGCCTGTGCATCAGTCTGACAATAGTGTCCTGTTGCGATGTAATCTGCTCCAAATTCTTTGGCCTTGTTATAAAAGGCCTTAAATTTTATTTCCCGATTACAAAGAACATCCGGATTAGGGGTATGGCCTTTTTGATATCCTTCGACAAATTCACGGAATACATTGTCTTGATACTCTTTAATAAATTCTACCGAGTAATAAGGAATGTCGAGACTATCGCATACCCGTATGACATCTTCATATTCATAGGAAGCCATGCAATTGCCAAACTCATCATTTTCCTCCCAGTTTTTCATAAATAACCCGATAACTTTATAACCTTCTTCTTTGAGTAAAGCTGCCGCCACCGAAGAATCCACTCCACCGCTCATCCCTACAATAACTGTCTTATTATTTTTTGCTGTCATTAATATAACTTATAGATAGACTATTTTTTAATGTCAAATGCCCAAGTAATAACCGCCAGAGATATATGTTGGTAGGCCCGGTGCAAGGTGGTCATGTTAAGCGTTTCAATCAAGTCATTTGGTGTATGTATTTTCGGGTTGGGATCATTTTCCCAGTCCCCCGTCATAGCAATGGCCGGAATCTCTTTTTCCCAGAAACTGGAATTGGAGCCATCGGGAAAATCGTTTTGTTCTATGCTGAAATTAATACCTGCCACTCCTTTTGATCCTTCTAATTTCATGGAATTGGCAAGAATCAAATCTTTGGGATTTTGAGACCTCGTGTAGATTTTCATATTACCGGTTCGTTTTTTTTGATCCTCATCGGAGGTATCATGGCCTAACATCAAAACGTTGATAAAACCAGCGGTCTGATTTTTGGTATTTACCAATTCGTCATAATATTTTTCTACAAAATTTCTGGAGCCTAAAAAGCCCAAGGTTTCAAAATCAAAGAAAACAATCCTAATAGTTTTTTCTATGTCCAGTTTTGCAATAATTTTTATAAGATTAAGTAAAACGCTAATCCCCGAGGCGTTGTTATCTGCTCCTGGCATCGAAACATTGTTATCAATACTACTGGTATTGGGATTAACTACGATGGTATCAAGATGCGCGCCTAAGATAATTATATGATTGGGATTTTTAGTTCCTTTTTTCTCATAGATAATAGTTTTGCCCTTTAATCCCTTATAATTTTTAAGAGTGGCCACGGTGGACTTGGTTAATCTGTCAGCTTTCCGATATTCAGTACTGGCCGGTGGATATCTACCAATAATCTGGTTTTCAAAATCCTGATTGTACATCTTAATAGCGTGAGCGAAATCAGGTTCAAATTCATCGACCCATAACAAATCATTTGCCCCTTTGATTTTTCTAATATATTCAAGCAAAAAAGTAGATGTATTTTTATGCCCGTTAGTCCCAACAAATCTACTTGGTCTAGTCGCTTTGATAAATTCAATGAGTGTTTTATAAATATCATCTTTGGTAATTTTGGAAACTAGGATTTTGACTTGGTCTAGACGCTTTGGGGTTGCCTCATATTTGCTATTTACGAAATTATCCGCCTGGGCCATGTTAGCTAGACTAAACAACACCCCCCAGATGGTCAGACATAATTTAAAACTTATATTCATCTATGTTTCGTCCTTTGCGATCCTCTTCAATTTCCACCAATGTATCCTCATCCAATTGACCTTCCAATCGCTCAATGATGCTATAGAGCCCGGCTTCAATGCATACCCCACATCCCAGCAACTGAGCATTTCTAGAGTTTTTATTAAAAATAGAAATAATTCCCCCGATGGCCAGTGGGCCCTCTTGGGCCTTATGAAATTTTATAAGGACATGATCAAAAGCTTTAAAATAAAGTGTGCAGGCAACCTTTATGTGAGTCATGCTCCATTGCACATAGGCCTTAAATGGCCTGGAGCTATCTAAAACATTAATAGGACTAAATTGAGCTATTTCACAATAATCCACTTTAAAATTTTTTTCCCTATCCACAAAAATCTTCCGAGTATCAGCATCCAGCATGACCACTTTGTGATTTTTCAAAGCACTGTCATCGCTGGAAGAAAATTTCACCTGTCCATGCTTGTATTTATAAAGACCTTGATGTTCGCCTAAAACATCTTTATTTTCAAACGAAACAATATCTCCTTTGAACCAAAATTCTTCCGTCGAATTTTTTTCCACTAATTCCACCACAGCTTGATCTTGTTCAAAACAATATGTTTTCTTTCTAGTATCTTTAAATTTGTACTTTAATAATTTTGATATTTTTATGACCTCTTGTTTTCTCATATCACCAAGAGGAAGAATTAATTTAGAAAGATGTTTAGTAGTCAATGTACTAAGCAGATAGGACTGGTCGTCCAATAGATCACTGGACGCATGCAATGAGTATTCATTACTGTCTTTATTATAGGCAACTTTGGCGTAGTGGCCGGTTGCAAATAAATCCGCTCCCAAAAGATTGGCCTTATCAAGCAATATCTCAATTAATAAGTTCGAGCACCTTATGCAATTACTAAATTTTTTCCCTTGCAATCTTGCATTAATTACATAATCAATCACTTCAGACTTGTAGATGTCCCGTGCATTAACTGCATAAAAAGGCATCGACAATTCCTGACAAATTTGTTTGGTTTGTTCAAGATCAAATAAATTACATATGCCAAATAAGTTTTGATCAACTTTCTTGTCATTTTTAACGTCATCTACCAAGACTACCCCGACTCCTATACACTTATACTCTTGCTTGGTTAAAAGATAAGCGGCTACAGTGGAGTCCATGCTCCCATTCATTCCAATTAATACAGTTTTCTTCTCAACAGTCTGATTATTTATGGGGGTGTTGTTTGGCATTTGACCTACCCTAATATTTTACTAACCTTACCATTATAATAGGTTGCTCCAATTAAGTATAGATCATTGTTAACCAACCTAGTTAGTCAGATAATGCAAAATAAACCAGTATTCTTTTTTTATTAATTGATCATTTTGACTAACCGATCAGTGAGTTATGTCACCTAGTAACATATTTTCACCGGATGTTTATTTTTTTGATGTAGGTCATTATAACACGACGTCGGAATTGAAATCTTTTCTCACCTATTTAAAATATCAAAAAACCCCAGCACCACTCATTTTTTCTCACATTGAATGCGAGGGAAAATTGATTGATAAGATGACCCTCTTGCAAAATATTTTTTTGACCCTCCCGACTCTTGAGCGGGCCAATACCCCAGAAGATTTTCTACAACTTATTAAAAAAACAGATAATAATTCTCTAATGTGCCTTTCTAATCAGATTAAAGATTTCAATGTTTATCCAGAAGATGTCACTTTCAACACTATTAAAATCGTGCAAATCATCAAAGGTCTTTTAAAAAGATCAAAATATATTTTTGTCGACATGCCCGAAGTGAATTTGATGAACCATCAGTTAGCCACCTTTGCCAAAGCTTTAGAACACAATGCTAAACTTTTCCACCAAACTATTTTCGTACGGACGAACTTAAAAATTTATTTTAAAAACGCCACACAAATTGTCCAACGGCTCCCAGATGGTACCTTTATGCAAAATCAAATTAATGTTCAAGCTTTTAAATCATCCCTTGAAAATGAACTGGCCATCAAAAATGAAGGCTATTTAAAGTTTGTCTACAATCATCAGAAAAATTATGCAGCTTAGTTTGTAGCGATTTAAAAACCCCCGCCTTCTTGGTTGACAATTTAAGTATATTATCCCGATAATAATTATCTAATTAGTAAAGTTTGGGTGCCATGAAAAATAAGCTAAATATTTCTTTAAATTTTATTGATGTTTTTGCTGGAGCAGGAGGACTTTCTTGTGGAATGGAGCAAGCCGGACACCGCTGCTTATTAGGGATTGAACAAGATAAATTTGCGGCGCAAACATTTTTACGTAACCATCCCCATGCCAAGGTTTTTTGTGACAATATCTACAATCTTTCCACCGACCAGCTGAAAACTTTAATTGCTTCTCAGAAAGTCCATGCCATCGTAGGCGGCCCGCCCTGTCAAGGTTTTTCCACCGCAGGTTGTGGTAACCCTCAGGATAAACGTAATTCTTTATTCATGGAATTTTTTCGAATAGTCAAAATATGTAATCCAGAATTTATTGTAATCGAAAATGTAACGGGGCTGGTGGCAAAAAAAAATGAGCAAACCCTGTCTTCGATATTCAAACTCTTTGCAACACTTGGATATAATCTTGATGTGCAAGTTTTATCAGCACATCATTTTGGAGTTGCCGAAAAAAGAAGGCGCACTATTATTCTAGGTTCAAAAATTAATGATACCATCATGTTTCCAACACATAAGCTCCCCCCAGTCACGGTAGGTGAAGTATTTACAGATCTTATGGATAAATCAGGTACTATCCATAACCATGATATCAAGATGACTAAATTAAAATGCCCCTTGGATGCTAAACGCCTAAAAAAAATACCTGAAGGAAAAGGAATTCGTTACGAACATGACGAAAAAAAATATTTTTCCAAATCTCTTAAGCTTGGGGTTAATTGGAAGCTTCTAAAAGAAAATCGCTTTCGTCAAACTAAATACTATCGATTAGATCGCTCAAAACCTTCGCCTACCATAATGACTAATCGGTATAGTTATTATCATCCAACAGAAAATCGCTATTTAACCCAAAGAGAAGCTGCGAAACTGCAAAGTTTTCCCAACGATTTTATTTTCTGTGGTCCTCTTTCCTCTCAATGGCGACAAATAGGCAATGCAGTTCCGCCTATGCTGGCCAAAAGTGTCGGTCACTGCCTCACTGAGATGTATTTGAAACAAAAGTCTCAAAAGACTAAAGTAAAAAATAACCTTCATCAAAAACAAAAAGTTAAAAATATCAGAAAATCAGCATTTATTTATCGTGAAGTTCAACCTAGTTAATTGTTTTAGATAAAACGTTTTAGGACATTACTTTTTAACAGGCTTTTCATCCCCTCTTCATTTTCTGCCCAAATCTCTTTTAAACTTAACTGATCAGAAATTCTTGGCATTTCAAAGGTTAAAACAGGTGCATTGTAGTGCTTAGGGGCGTATTCCCCCAGCGACCCAGGGGTCTCGTAACCAACTGAGTCCACTACTTCATAGTGATTAAACTGATGAAGATATTCCGCTACATCTAAGCAATCACCATTATAATTAAGCATCGGTTTCCATGAATGGATACTAATAATAATTCCCGGAGCGTATTTTTCCATAAGTCTAACTAAAAATATATTTTCTGGTTCACTTAAAGGTGATTGACCAGGATTATATTTAGCTTTTTCACACTGATTGATCCAATTGTCTGCCGGTAAATTTCGATTAAGATCCACGCCATGTGAATTTCCGCGGCTGGACACTCTAAATCCATCAACATTAAGCACAGGTATCACCACTAATGGAAGATCCACTTCATTAGTTTCCTTTAACCAATGAAAAATATTTTTTAAAACAAAAACGCCTTCCACTTCATCACCATGTACTCCGGCAATCAAGTAAATATGTTTTAAGCTTTTTTTATCTTGTTTAAAGACTTCTATTTTAACATTTTCGAGACTTTGACCACTTTTTAATTCTATAAAATTCATCACTCACCCTCTTTCAATTCGTATATGCCGACACAACCAATAGCCTCTTCAAGACAAATTTTCATTGATATATTATTCATGGGAAGCTGTTTGTGGACTGCTTTTCCAATGTAACATGCAATTAATTCCGTAGAAGTGTTGGTAATTGGTAACAAAACACAATCTCTAATTGGCAATGAAATACATTCATCATGGAAATTGATGTTAATCTGTTTTTCACTCTTTTCAATCTTAAAATTTTCATTATTTTGGGCAATAATTAGCTTATCTTTTAATTCGTTGATCACATTAATCACTATCTTTTCGAGGATTAAAAAATCAATGACCATCGAATTTTCTAACTCATAACTGCTAACTTGAACCGTTACTTTGAAATTATGTCCATGAATGTTTTCTCGTGTGTTTCCATCATATATCAAAAAATGAGCAGAAGAAAACGCTAGGTTTTCTCCCCGTAAGAGCACACTAAATTTTTCTTTTTTCATCACCATTCTCACTTAACTATTGATGATTATTATCACACTTATAACTAACCTACAAGTGAACTACTTTACTCGCGGAGTGTTATTTATTTTTTTAAATTAAGGTCGTTCTGTTCAAAAACTATAATTTAGTATACCATCTTTGCTTAAATCAAATTAGGAGTACGATGAATGACTACCAGTGATCATGTTGATCCTCGCATTGAAAATGAAGTCAATAGACAACTTGAGATTTTAAGTTACGGATGTGCTGAAATTGTTCCTTTAGAAGAATTTAAAAAAATGCTTCGTAAATCTATTACCCAGAACATTCCCTTAAGAGTCAAATGTGGTATCGATCCAACCTCTGCTGATGTGCATGTAGGACATTTAGTCCCTTACAAAAAGATGAGACAGTTCCAAGACCTTGGACACCAAGGCGTAGTTATTATTGGTGACTATACCGCCTCTGTAGGAGATCCAACTGGAAAAAATGAAGCTCGAAAAGCACTCGATGAAGTTACGGTTAAAAATAATGCCCAAAGATATATGGAACAACTTTTCACCGTGCTAGATAAAAATAAAACTGAAGTACGTTTTCAATCCGAATGGTTTTCCAAAGTTACTCTACGGGATATTCTCTCGTGGGCCGGACAAACCACCGTGGCCAAGCTTTTATCCCACGAAACCTTCAGCGAAAGACTTGCCAAGGGACTCCCCTTAGGATTACACGAAGTGTTTTACCCAGTTTTGCAAGGTATAGATTCCGTTTATGTAAAAGCGGATATTGAACTTGGTGGCACAGATCAAAAATTTAATGTTCTTATGGGACGTGATTTCCAAGGTGCCCGAAACCAAAGAGAGCAAGTAGCTATTTTACTCCCCATTATAACTGGCACCTGCGGCACTATCAAAATGAGCAAGTCACTGGGAAACTACATCGGGATTCTAGATGACCCCTTTGATAAATTTGGCAAGGTCATGAGCATCCCCGATAGCCTTATGGCGGAATATTATAAGTACGTTATTGGTCTGCCAAAAGATAAATTAGAGATCATTATTCAAGGTTTAAAAGACGGAACGAAACATCCTAACGAAGTAAAAAAAGACCTGGCCAGACAATTGGTGGCTTTTTTTCACGGTGATGCCATAGCGTTAGAAATGAAAGAGAAATTTGAAAATGTTTTTAAACGTAAAGAAGTTCCTGACGATGCTCCCGAAATGTGTTTTACCCGAGGTACCACCCTCATTTCTGTTTTAAGTGCCAGCAAACTGTGTGAAAGCAATGCTGAAATCAGAAGATTAATTAAGCAAAACGCAGTTAGTATAGTAGATGGAGATAAACTGCAAAATCCAGATTTAATTATGGATGATTCCTTTGCCGGAAAATCTTTAAAAATTGGTAAAAGAAAATTTTTAAAACTTGTGTAATATGAAAAAAGAAGAATACCAACACATCATTGGCCAATTACTTACCTATTTTAAAAAAGATATTGAGGTTACCGATGCTTTAAAGTTTGTAAATGATGCTGTCGAACTTAATCATGAGCAAATTTTTAAAAAAAACCAAAAGGTCCAAAGGCCAGAAAAAAAGACAACTAATACTCATTTTCCCGTACCTAAGAATTTACTGGGGAAACCACATACTTTTTTAGTTTTTTCCGACGGTGCTTGTAGGGGAAATCCAGGCCCTGGGGCTTGGGGAACAGTTATTCAAGACTCAAACGAAAAAGTTATTGCCACTCTAAGTGGCATAGAGTTTCAAACTACCAACAACCAAATGGAACTATTGGGGGCCATCAACGGTTTAAAGGAACTTTCTAAGATTTTAGAAAAAAATATTAAAAAAGCAGAAATATATATTTTTAGTGATTCAAAATATTTAGTAGAAGGTATGTCTAAATGGTTGCCTAGCTGGAAAAAAAGAAATTGGAAAAAAGCAGATAATAAAACTCCAGAGAACCTGGAGCTTTGGCAGTCACTTGATCAACTCAATTCTATTTTTAAAACGGTACATTTTAACTGGGTAAAAGGGCACGCTGGTCACCCTCAAAATGAATACTGCGATAAATTAGCTAACGAAGCTTTAGATGACGCTGGCTGTTAGCACGGTCATTTATAAATTAAGATTTTAATATTATTCTTTTTTTCATAAACTTGATTCTTGCTATTTGATATCGACCCAGATTAAAATTAATTTGAAATTATTTATTCAATATCAAAGGAAGGAAAAGATGAAATTAATTATTTCAGTTTTTGTTTTTACAAGTATGTTTGCGCTACTAACCAGTTGTGGTAATCCCACCAAAATGTCTTTGAAGACAGACGATGATAAAGCCTTTTATTCTATGGGTGCCATGTTTGGACAGAGACTGGCCAATCTAGGTTTATCTGAAAATGAAATCAATGCAATTATTAAAGGTTTATACGACACTGCTAAAAATAAAAAACCTGAAGTAGAAGTCATGCAATATCAAAAAAATATTCAAGACATCATAAGAGACAGAATGAAAAAAATTGCTGAGACAGAAAAAAATGCTGGAATCAAATATCTTGAAGATTTTATAAAGAAAGAAGGCGGACTAAAAACTGAAAGCGGACTAGCATATAAAATAATTGAACCAGGTACCGGGGAAAAACCAAACGATGAATCTACTGTTGAAGTTCATTA
The DNA here is from genome assembly GCA_001769975.1 of Bdellovibrionales bacterium RIFOXYA1_FULL_36_14. Lineage (GTDB taxonomy): Bacteria > Bdellovibrionota > Bacteriovoracia > Bacteriovoracales > Bacteriovoracaceae > XYC1-FULL-37-79. The sequence continues at coordinate 12,657 of MEPW01000055.1, forward strand.
CCATGGAACCCTTTTAGATGGAACCGTGTTTGATTCTTCTAAAGAAAGAGGTAAACCAGTAGAATTCCCACTGAACCGAGTTATCAAAGGTTGGCAAGAAGGTCTGAAGCTGGTTGCTCCTGGTGGAAAAATCAAATTAGTTATTCCTGGCGACTTGGCCTATGGCGATCAAGGCGCTCCTCCTAAGATTCCTGGCGGCGCAACTTTAGTTTTTGATGTTGAATTAATAAGTATCAAAACCAAAGATGGTGTAGAGAAACAAAGAAAAGAAATGTATGACAAATTTAAAGCCGAAGCTAAAACCACTAAAGATTCAAAGGACACTAAGAAACCAGAAAAAAAGAAGAAGTAAATAAGTGATATAAGAAAAAGCCTCTTTTTTAAGAGGCTTTTTTTTATGCTATATTAAAAACAACCTTACAATATCCATCTAAAATTTCACCCATTCCCACAATTTGATTATTATTTTTTACCCATATTTTTTGCTGATTTTGATTTTCATTTTTGACAGGAAAAGGAATACCGTTTAGGTATTTTCTAGCCGCGGCATTATCCAGCACAATTTCCGGAAGTGGTAGCACTTCATCCATACACTTTCCGTACTTTAAAATATTTTGTTCACCCATTGCCGGCCACTGATTTTTTTTTAAAGCATTAATCATATGACTAGGCCCAATAGACTCTCTGACTAATGCTTTTAAGCTCCCATAAGTCCCCAGATGTTTGGCCATATCTTCAAATAAAGAGCGCACAAAAGTTCCCGAGCTTACCGTAACTCTAAAAGAAACCCAAGGAAAAGAATATTTCAGGATTTGAAGGTGAGCAATATTGCGTTTGACTTGATCTTTTTTTATCATCACTCCTTCGCGGGCCCATTCATGCAACGCCTTACCTTCATATTTGGAAGCTGAATAGGCATGAGGAGATTGCATGTATTCACCGAGAAATATTTTCGAAAACTCGGTATCCAAAAAACTTTTAGGTAATCTTTTAATTTCTTCGCTTAAATATTTGCTATCATCAATCTCAGATGTTTCCACCGTTAAATCGCCGGTGGGTGTTTTTACGCCAAGTTTTCCTACTGCTAGATATGTTTTGGAAAAAGTATCGTGAATAATATTATTAATTTTCGTGGCCTGATTAATTCCAATTAACAGTACCCCACAAGCAAATGGATCAAGTGTACCGAAGTGACCAATTTTACCAAATCCTTTGGGTAAATTTTTTTTAAAATGTCTGATTACATCATAAGATAAAATATTGACCGGTTTAAAGACATTAAAAACTAGAGGCGATTGGATTGAAAAATCACTCATTATCTTCTTTGCTGGGAAATTTACCTAACTTGGCCTCTTCATCCAGGATTGTAGTAATTTTATTTTCATCTTCAAATTGAGAATCATATATAAATTGAATTTGGGGAGTATGTCTGATATTTAAGGTTTCAGATAGCATGGCCCGAAATCTCTTCTGACCACCTTCTAATGCTTTTTTAGCATCTCCCCTGCTTTTTTGTTCAAAAGTATCCCAATAAACTTTGGCATAAGAATAATCGTTAGATATTTCAACTTTGGTAATACTTACGAATTTTAATCTTTGATCACTAAAACTGGTACGTAAAAAAGAATTAATATCGTGCAAGACCCTTTCTTCTATAATTTGTTTTTTTTGTCCTTTAGAACCTGCTCTCATAATAATCCTAACTTGATATTTTATAATACCACTTTATTTTCTTCTAATTTTCTTCTTTTTTCTTCTCGAACATAAGCTTCAAAGACGTCATTTAATTTTAAATCATTAAATCCATCCAAACCAATTCCGCACTCATAACCATGATTAACTTCTTTAACATCATCTTTAAATCTTTTGAGTGAAGCCATTTTTCCATCAAAGATAATTTTACCTTCACGAAGAAGTCGGATACTGCAACCGCGCTGGATTTTTCCATCAATTACTATGGATCCTGCGATCATACCAATTTTTGGTACGACAAAGGTATCTCGGACTTCAGCTCTACCGATATATTTTTCTTCAAACTCGGGCTCAAGTAATCCTTCTAGGGCAAGTTTTACATCATTAATGAGTTCATAAATGATGGAATAAGTTTTTATATCAACACCTTTTTGCTCGGCAATTCTTCTGGCACTAGTGATTGGTCTCATATTAAAGCCAATGATATAACCATTAATTTCAGCAGCTAACATTACGTCGTTATCACTAATAGCACCTACACCACCGCTAATAACTTTCACCCCTACTTCTTGATTGCCCAAAGCCTCAACAGAATTTTTAATGGCCTCATAAGAACCATGGACATCAGTTCTTACAATAAGTTTAAGTTCTTTAAATTCAGTATTATCCTTGTAAGTTGCGAAAAAGTCTTCTAAGGACACTGCCTTTTTCGTTACCAGAAACTCAGCATCTTTCCTTTCCTGAACCCTATTCGCTACAATTTTCTTGGCTTCTCTTTCAGTTTTAACTACATATAATTCTTCCCCTGGATTTGGGGTTTTATCAAGCCCTAAAATCTGGACCGGAACAGATGGCCCCGCAGAAGTAATGTTATTGCCCGCATAGTCCATAAGATTTCGGGCCCTGCCGCATGATTCACCGACCACAATCGTGTCGCCCTTATAAAGTGTGCCTTCTTGAATCAAGATGGTAGACATCGGTCCCCGACCTTGCTCAACTTTAGATTCAATGACTACACCTTTCACCGGAGCTTTTGGATCTCCGCGAAGTTCTAATATTTCCGCTTGAAGTTGAATGGCCTCAAGAAGTTCATCAACCCCGGTACCTTTAAGTGCCGAAATGGCCACACATTGGGTTTGTCCGCCCCATTCCTCAGGAGTCAAATCAAATTCAGCTAGTTCTTGCTTAATTCGATCAGGGTTGACTGATTCTTTATCAATTTTATTGATGGCCACAATAATTGGAACATCAGCTTCGCGGCAAAATTTTATAGATTCTCTGGTTTGTGGCATAACACCATCATCCGCCGCCACAATCAAAACCACGATATCAGTTACTTGCGCCCCTCTTTGTCGAATAGTTGTAAAAGCCGCATGGCCTGGAGTATCTAAAAACGTTAACTTTCTTCCCTTTACATCCACTTGATAGGCACCAATATGCTGAGTAATACCCCCAGCTTCACCTTGGGCCACTTTTTCCTTTCTAATATAATCAAGTAGAGATGTTTTACCATGATCTACGTGCCCCATAATAGTGATGACTGGATTTCGAAGAGGCAAATGGCTTTCATCTTTATTACTTGGCCCCTTATTAACTAAAATTTCTTCTTCTTTAAAAGAAGTTTCCTCAACTCGATAATTCCAAAGGGCCGCAATTTCTTTTGCAAGAGTATGTCCGATATAATCATTTTCATTAATTAAAAGATTAATGTCTAACACTTGATCGGCCATAGCCGAAAACTTAATTCCTAGTTTATGGGCCAGCTCATTTGCTAAGATAACTTTGTGTATCTCAACGACTCGCTTGGATTCTTTAGTTTCTGTAATTTCAGTTTTACCAGATTGTCCCATATATACCTTTTTTCTTTTAACCTGAGTATACAGCGGCTTTCCGGTGGATGATAAGGCTGCATATGACTTGAGTTCTTCTTCTGATCTATCATCCAATATCTTTTGGGATTTACTAATATTGATCTTGGCCTTTCCAGACATAATGGAAGCCAAACCACTCATTCTCTTTCTGGCATTTTTACTATCGGCACTCAGACTATCTTCGTCCTCGATCACTTTCTCCTCAATAGGCAGAATTTCTTTTTTCGCTGGTTTTTCCACTTCTTTTTTGGGTGGAATGTAAACCGGAGTAAAAGTATGCACTCTTTCTTTGTAGATAATCTTTTTATCCTCAACTGCAGAGGGTAAATCATCTGGCTCTGATTCAATATCTTGCAGATCATCCTCAGATTGAAGGTGCTCAATCTTAGGTTTAGAGACCACTCGTAGACCTAGACTATCTCGTTTATTAGTTTTAACCACTTCTGGTTCGGCGCTATCACTTTCAGATTGATCAAGATTCACTTCATTTTCGTCTTGTATATTTTCTTCATTGAAGAAAATTTCAGGTGATTCTTGTTCCTCAAATATTTCGTTTTGAGGTTCATCAGTTTCGCTAGTTCTTCTAATAATAACAGTCTTTTTCTTCAATTCCGGTTTTTCAACATGAGAATCTTTTTTTACTTTTTTCTTAACTTCATCTTTTGATTTACTATCTTTTTTAATCGTAACAATTTTCTTAGAAGCAGCTTGACCTTCACTAGCTTTGGCTACCACTTTTTTCTTTTTCACAACTTTCTTTTTTTCACTATCTGATTGTTCTTCAATTTTAGAGTCCGCCTTTAAGAGTGATAAGGCTCGATCCACTTCATCATCTTCTAGAGTTGCCATATGGTTTCTGATTGACATACCTTTTGCTCTGAGTACTTCGACCAGTTCAATCGCACCAATTTGTAATTCACTCGCCAATTCAAAAATCTTCCTGGGCATCTTTAACTCCGTATCAATTAATTTTTAAATACTTCAAAAAAGCAGTTATCTTTATTTCAATTTAAAGGCAGCAAGCTCCTCTCGAAGACGTTTTTCTGCTTCTGAAAATTTATTTTCGGTATCACCTTTACCGTCTTTGTCACTTTCATTTCTTGCTTTCATCATTCCATCATAAACTGGAACTGCAGATGCAGATACCAATTCTTCTTCCATATCCGGCTCCAGTTTAATCTGGGCTTTGTCTATCATATCTTTGGTTTTTTCCAATACATCTGTGGCTTCTTTTTCATCTATGGCCAAAGATCTTGCCAAGTCTTTTATTTCCATGGCCACCAAATCCCCGATATTCATAATACCTTCTTGTACCAATACCTGGGCCCGTGGTTCGGTAATGCCAGGCACTTGCAGTAGATTTTCTACAGCTTTTTGAATTTTATGTTTTAGTTTATCTTTTGAAATAATATTGACTCGATATCCGGTCAACATGGCAGCCAATCTAACATTTTGTCCTTTTCTGCCAATTGCCAAAGCCAATTGATCTTCTTCCACAATAACATCCATCGATTTTTCTTCATTATCCATCATGATATTAGAAATTTCAGAAGGAGCCAAAGCGGCTTTTGCAAATGTTTCCAAATCAGCACTCCATCTAACAATATCGATTTTTTCTCCTTGAAGCTCATTGACTATATTTTGAACTCTACTACCTTTCATACCCACACAAGCACCTACTGGATCGATGTCCTTATCAGTTGAATAGACTGCTATTTTGGCCCGCTGTCCTGGTTCTCGAGCGGCAGATTTAATTTCGATGGTTCCGTCTTGAATTTCTGGAACTTCTACTTCGAAAAGTTTTACCAAAAATTGCGGGCAAGTTCTAGACAGTCTGATTTCTGGGCCTTTATTAGTCATCACAACTTCAGTTAAATAAGCCTGGATTCGATCACCAGTTTTAAAATTTTCACTAGGAATAATTTCTCGTCTTGGTAAAACCGCATCGGCTTTTCCAAGATCGACTACAATAAAGCCTCTTTCGTATCTTCGAGCAATACCTGTAATCAACTCGCCTTCTCTATGTTTAAATTCAGAAAATAAAATTTCTCGTTCAGCGTCCCTTACTTTTTGAAAAATAATTTGACGAGCAGTTTGAATATCAACTCTGGTAAAATTAGGATTTTCAATTCGAATACCAAGCTGATCTCCGATTTGCGAATCTTCATTCATTTCTCTAGCATTCTTTAAATCAATTTCTAAGATCGGGTCCTTAACTGCATCCACAACATTTTTATATTGGAATATCTCTATGTCATCTTCCTCCGGATTATATCTGGTTTCATATTCACCTTGGATGCCATATTTTTTTCGTGCCGTTACTAAAAATGCTTGTTCAATAGCTTTTACAACTACATCCTTTTGCACTCCACGATCTTTCCCTAATGCTTCAATTACTCTTCCTAGTTCCGAAAAATTCATAAAACCTTCCTTTCTAATCTAAAAGTTTATGTCTGGTGACAAACTTGCTTTTTTAATATCTTTAAATTCAATGGCAAACTTTTCACCGTCTAATTCAACCTCAATTTCTTGTTTATTAACTTCTGTTATAATTGCTCTGATCTTTTTCTTGTTTTTAATTTTTTTACCCATTTCATTACTGGTCAGGTTTAAATCTTTACTTAAAATCAACTCAGCAATTGATCCTTTGGCACGAAGAAAATGATCATAACTTTTTAGTTTACGAAAAATTCCTGGGGATGAAACTTCTAAGACCAATGATTCAGGAATCCAAGCATTACTTTCAATCAGTGGTCCCATGGCCCGATCCACCGAAGCACATTCATCTAAATTAGCAGTATTCGTGTTCTCATTTAAAATATATAAACGCAAGGTATTGCTTGATTTGACAAATTCCAAATCATAAAGACTCAAGTTCGCACTTGCGATAACTTCCTTGGAAAGTTCGTAAAATTTTCCCTCTATTCCTTTTTTTTCTTCATCTAAAAACATAGCAAATCAATTTTCCCAAAAAAAAAGGCGGATTTAAGAAAAGCCGCCCCTCTGACCAAATAAATAACTAAAATTAGGACAAGTTCCTTTTAACAAGTTCTTATGAGTTTTGCAATCTAAAATACTAATTTATTTATATTATCCATTATTTTCTTTCAGCATTTTCCAGGCATTTTTTCCATTGGAATAGAACCTTTTTTTCAAACATATTTTATTGATGCCTTGTTTTTTGTATAGTGCGATTGCAGACTCATTATCTTCTTCTACTTCTAAAAAAAGCTTGGTTAATTTTTTAGACTTCATAAAATTTTCTAATTCATTCATTAAGAGTCTACCAAGGCTTCGCTTTCTTTTTTCTTTAGCAACGACAATTTTCAACAAATGTGCCATTTCTTCCAGATAATTCAGTTTCGCCAAAAGCAGTCCGATTAAACACTCATTTTGGACAAGATTAATGAGTAGATAATCTCTTTCGTTGGCCAATGCCTGCCAATTTGCTTCACTCCAACTATAATCCCCCAAATCTTTATCTAACAAAATATTTTGATGATATCGAAATTGAGATAAATTTGGTGCTCCCGCTACTTGATCTAGTACATAGAAATCTATAGTAATATTAGTAAATTGTTGAGTTTTAATT
>MEPW01000056.1 GCA_001769975.1 Bdellovibrionales bacterium RIFOXYA1_FULL_36_14
CCGTGGTATCAAAGGGAATGTGAAAAGAATCTGAAATTTCCTGAGCACTTGTTAAGCTCGCACTTTTCTTATTTGCAATGTATTTCAAAGCAAGTAATGAATAAATGATTTTTTTATTAATTTTAAACATAGTTACCGCCCCTGGTAAATGCCCATTAATGGGCCCAATTAATTGATAACAAAGATAAGTGACTTTCTTTCCGATTTAATTACAAGAACGATCATTTTGACCCTTACATTTATCAATTTGTCTGACTTAATTTGGACCTTATGCACCTTGCCTGGCGTTAAGCACACTGAATCGGTCGTATTTTGACATTTATTTTGGCATTCATCTTGCTTTGTAGATTTTCATTGATTACGTTTCCTAGGAGGGAATATGAAAAAACTATTGTTAGCGTTATGTGGTGTTTTATTAATTAGTTTAAGTGCATTTGCTTACTTGGATTATGATAATGATTATAATCATAGGCCTGGAAATGGTTATAATTCAGGATTAAGGTGTCAAGCTACCGACAACGGTTGGGAAGAACACTTTGGAGGTCATTCATCATGTGGTGCTTGCTTGAGAGAGCATCAAGATTGCACATTAAAATGTTACCAAGATGAATATGTCGCTACCGCCGAAGGACGGAATCGAAATGGCGAATTGGTCAGAGTAACCGCCATGGATAGAGATGACTTTAATGCCAGAGAAAAGGCTTTGGAACGATGCTACAGGAGCAGACTTGATAATTGCTACGTTATTGATACAGATACCAATTCAAGATTGGTCAGATCAGACAGATGTATAAGCCATAATAATAACGACAATGGTGGTGGATATAATGGTGGTGGATATAATACTTGCTCATATCAAGAATATTATAGACGTAGACCAGATGTTAGAGCTGCCGGAATGGATGCTTTGACTCATTATAATAGACATGGAAGAAATGAAGGAATGTGTCGTCCAGTACGATAATAATTAAGCTCTCATTAGTTCAGTCAATTAAGAGGTTACCTGCGAAGGTAGCCTCTTAACGTTTGAATCAGTCCCTACATCCTAAGCGGTGTTTTAATTCCTAAAAGATCAAGTCCCTTTTCGATAGTCATGGAAACTGCTTGAGAAAGATTCAGTCGCATCACTTGAATTTTAGGGTTATCAGCTTTTCCAATGGGGCATTCTGCATAAAAATTATTAAAGATTTTTGACAGCTCGTAAAGATAGGTACACATCAAGCTCGGTTTGCTTTGGGAGGCTGCTTGAGTGACGATTGCATTAAATTGCATTAATTTTAAAACCAAGGACTTCTCCGAAGGTTCACTTAATTCGTCATAATCACAATTTGCGTTTAAATTGAAATTATATTTTTCCAGCATGGAATGAATTCGTGCGCACACATATTGTAAATAAGGCCCGGTGTCGCCGTCGAGTTTTAACCATTCGTCCATACTAAAGACGATTTTTCTATTAGGGTCCATTTTTAGCATGCCATATTTTATGGCACCGTCGGCGATGATATGTGCGGTGAGTTTGATTTCTGATTCACTCCAGTTGCCTATATATTTGTTTAAGAAATTAGCCTTAATGGTTTCTTCCATTTGACTGACTAAATCGGTGAGGGGAATAATATTCCCTGAACGAGAACTCATGGCGCCGGTGGGGAGTTCGACAAAATCGTATTGGAGATGGTAGCAGTCTTTAGCGTGTGCAAATCCAATTTTTTCTAGAACTTTAAATACTTGTTTAAAGTGAAACTCTTGTCTTTTATCTACCACATAAATACTTTTATCGAGATTAAATTCGGCAAATTTACTAAAGGCCAGCTCAATGTCTTTGGTGGAATACATTCCTGTGCCATCGCTTTTAATAACAATACAAAAGCCTAAATTATCTTCACTTAAATCCATGCCGATAGCACCCAGAGATTCAACTAAATACCCATCATCTTTTAATTTATTGGCACGTTTTAGAGAGGAGGAGTCAACTTCAGATTCAAAATACCATCGATCGAATGTGACATCGGCCCATGCATAAGTTTGATTAAATAAATCCAGTGACCATTGCCTGGTTTTTTGCCAGAGTTCATAAAACTCACCTTTTTTTTCTTCAAGTTGGTTTAGGATCATGGTGAGCTTTTGTTTGTTAGAGGCTTCTTGATCAGTATCTTTCTGCTCTTCCATAGCTTTAGTGGCGAGAATATAGATTTTACCAAGCCAATCACCTTGATTTTTGTTGGGAAGAGCTTCCTTATTCATGTACTTCAAATACCATAAACATTTAGCGACATGTGTTCCCACATCTCCTGGATAGGTTGAGGCGATCACTTCATGACCTAGGTATTTGTTTAACCTAACTAGCGAGTTACCTAGACATAAATTTCTCATATGTCCCACATGAAGAATCTTGTGGGTATTGGGCTGAGAATATTCAATCATAATTTTTTCGGTTTTGTGTATTAACTTCTTTTTAAAAAAAACACCCTGATTAATTTGGGGAATAAGTCTTTGAGATACTTGCTGGAGGTTTAAAAAAAAGTTTACATAAGGTCCAGCTGGCTGGATATCTTCAATAAATTCGCTTTTGGCAATGGTGGTTGTGAGTGTCTGCGCAATTTGCACGGGGGCTTTCTTTAGCAGTTTCGCCAGCTGAAAAACCGGGAATGCCAGATGCCCCATTTCAAGATGCGGAGGTGTCGTTATCTGGTGATAGATCTCGGATAGCTCAACTGAATCGGAGGAAGTAAGCAAGTCAATAGCCGCTTTAATGTGGATAGCAATATGTTTAACTGTTTCCTGGTGAAGAATTCCCATGTAAAAATTCCTTATGCGTTGTGGTTAATGTATTTATTAGCATACTACAGGCGGATTCGTTCGTACATGGTTAACAAATAGATTGGGAAAAGGTATACATTCAAAAAATAATAAAACGGTGGGTAGAGTATGAAAATATTAATGACGGGTGCCAGCGGTTTTATAGGCCAGCAATTAATCAAAAGATTTAGCGGCATGGAAAATATGCAAATAGCGGTTTTAACCAGAAACGCAAATTCGAAGAATAATTATAAGAAAAATCAGATTGCTGAATATAAATGGGATGTTGATCAAAATTTTATTGACGATAGTTCCATGGATGGGGTTGACGTTATTATTCACTTGGCCGGTGAGCCAGTATTTGATGGTAGATGGACAAGAAATAAAAAGGATAAAATATATAAATCAAGAGTAAATGGCACTAAGCTGTTGGTTGAGGCCATCAACCAGCGCCCTACAAAGAATATCCGACTGATATCCACTTCGGCTATTGGTTACTACGCTTCCAACCAAGCCGATGAAATAACGGAAATAAGCGGTCCCGGTTGCGACTTTTTGGCCAAGGTGTGCATTGACTGGGAAGAGCAAGCAATGAGACACCCAAAAACTTGTATTGTGAGAACAGGGATGGTGCTTGGTAATGAAGGTGGCGCATTAAAAAAAATGCGAACACCCTTTGAACTTGGATTAGGAGGTCCTCTCGGAGAAGGAAAACAATACATGAGTTGGATCCATATTGATGATCTTGTGGAAATATATTGTTGGCTTATCAATCATGATGATCAAATGGGTGTGTTTAATGCGGTTGCACCGACACCTGTTACTAACTATGAGTTTACTAAGGTGCTAGGTAAATTTCTTAAAAGACCTACCATTTTAAGGGTACCTGTTTCTATTTTAAAAAAAGTTCTAGGTGAACAAAGTTCTTTGTTACTTAACAGCCAAAAAGTGGTTCCGAAAAGATTGCTCGACGAAGGTTTTATTTTTAAAGCTAAAGATATTAATGATTGCCTGAGACAATTATTAATTGGTTTTTAAATTTAAAATTTAATTTTGTATATGATCACTCATAATGAATTTTTGAAAATATTTTACAAAATCATCACTATCTCTTGTTAAGGCCACAAAGTCCAAATTACCATGGGCAATGGCAGGCATGCCTAAAAGTCGAAGAATCGTGTTTACATGAGACATAAAAAGGGAGTTATTTATGCGTTCAAACACGTGGGCACACATTCCCAGTTGATAGTATTTAGCAAGATTGATTAGGATTTTTTGCTTGGCCTGCAAATCAATAGAGCTACCATTTTCAATTTTCAAAATGTCATTTTTAATGAGCTTCATGAGATTACTCATTTCAATTACATAAGTTTCAATATATTCAGATGAGGGGTACTCATAGCGAAATAAATGTTCCTCATTTTTCATAATTCCCCTTCTAAACCAAGGTAGCATTTCTTCTGAAATATTTTCAAGATGAGGAGTAGTTTTTTTCGTTGGAAAAGAAGGAAGGTCAGCATGCTTGATTTCATACATGACACGCTCCAGATTATAATCTCTAAATTTACCACCGGTGATAGAGTCGTTTATTTCTCCATAGTAAAAACCACTCACTCCATGACTGACCATGTACTCATGTTGAGTTGTTATGAGGGTGTGATAATTAATATCGTTTGGGTTTTTTAACCAGGGTAAAAAATGTTGGAGGGTGCTTTTTTCGATAACGTGAATATAATTTATCAAGTAGTCGGCTTGAGTTATCTCCTCGTTAGGGTATCTGACAAATGCATGGTAGATCTTGTTTTCTTTGATGGCCTGGATCATGTTGTTGAGTTCATATTCATGCTGGGCCAAACGGAATTCGAGTCTTTGGATTTCATCAGATATGCGAGTAGGGATTAATGCTGTAAAAAAAGCAGAGATGATCTCGTAGCAATTTTCTTGTTTTGCTGAATGAGATGATAAGGGAACCCTAGAGTTAAAAGAATTGGGGGAATACCAATAGCTTTGGAATGCAATCGCAATTAAAACGGGAATAATAAATTGTATACTATGTTTCATAACACTACGTTTTAGTTTATCGGTAGATTCGTCTGGATGATTAAGACGCATTGACCAAAATGCTCGGTTATTTACGAACTGGCCAAGAAAACTTATCTGTCGTAATATTTTTTTTAATTAGCTAATTATGTAAGGAGTTACAATGAAAAAAATATTTATCATTCTGTGCGTGCTACCGCTACTTTTTTCATGCGGCATTCAATCTATCCCCCAAGCTAAAAACCAAGTTGAAGCAGCTTTGGCAGAAATTACCAACCAATATAAAAGAAGAGCAGATTTAGTTCCTAATCTGGTAAGCACCGTCAAAGGCTATGCCAAACATGAGGAGGAAACCTTAACTGGTGTGGTAGAGGCCCGGGCCAAAGCAAGTCAGATGAGTATTGATCCCACCAACGTAAATCCTCAGATGCTCCAGGAATTTTCTAAAAATCAAACAGGACTATCCCAGGCACTTGGTAGACTGATGGTAGTGGTGGAAAAATATCCAGAGCTTAAAGCCGATGCCAACTTTAGAGATTTACAGGCCCAACTAGAAGGAACTGAAAATCGTATTACGATCGCCCGGCAAAGGGCTATAGAGGCTATTAAATTATATAATGATTTAATTACCGTTCCGCCTACGAGTTGGACTAACAGTTTATTTTATCATCACCATAAAATGCCTCAGTGGAGTGTTGCCGAGGAAGAAGTTAAATCAATTGAAAAGACTCCTGAAGTGAAATTTTAATGAAACGTTTGAATATGTTTTTTTTACTTAGCTTATTTTTAAGTTTTAACATTTGGTCTTTTGATGTTCCTATCCTGACCGGACCAGTGGTGGATCACGCTGGACTTTTAACAGTGCGTAGTAAACAACAGATTGAAAAATTTATAAGAGATATTTATCAGCGCAAAGATGTTCAGATTCAAGTTTTGACGGTGAATGATTTACAAGGTGAGACAATTGAAAGCGCCTCGATTCAAGTTGTGGAGCAGTGGGGTATAGGAAGTGCCAAAGAAGACCTGGGGGTTTTACTGCTGATTTCAAAAAATGATAGGGTCATGCGAATTGAGGTCGGTCAGGGGTTGGAAGGTGTTCTGCCAGACGCTGTAGCAAAAAGGATAATTGCTGATGTAATTACTCCTCATTTTCGCGCTAATGATTATGATGCCGGGATTACAAACGGTGTGATAACAATTGCCCAATATGCACTCCCTAATGAAAAAATTTTTAACTCGTCAAAGGGAGCTATTCAGTCTACCAGTGGACGTCCTTCTTGGTTAAAGGTGTTATTATTTATTTTGTTTATATTGTTTATTAGAACCAATATTTTTACCCTTTTGTTTGGAAGCTTCTTTGGTATTAGTAGATTTGGCCGACGTTCTAGTGGTTTCTTGGGTGGTGGAAGTGGCTTTGGAGGCGGAGGATGGTCAGGGGGCGGTGGTGGATTTAGCGGTGGCGGTGCCTCGGGGAGATGGTAATGAGTATACCTAACTATGTAAAAAAATATATTGATGAAGAAGGGATGAAAAGGGTGGAAAAAACTATTGCCCAAGTGGAGGAAAATACTTCTGCCGAGCTAGTGTCGGTGGTTGTTAAACATTCCAGCACTACTGGACATGTTCCAGTTATAATTCTTTTGCTTGGACTACTGATTTATTTTATTTTTGATTTGCATTTAATGGAAGAAAAATATCTGGGATTTTTGCATCTCACTTTCGTCCCTTACTTATTGTTATTGTTAATCGCCACCTTTTTATTAAATCAGATTGATTGGGTAAAAAGAATGCTCACTCCGGCCTGGGATCAATGCGATCAAGTTGGAAAAAGAGCGTTGTTGGAATTTTATCAATCCAATATTAAAAAGACGAAGGATGCTACCGGCATTTTGTTTTTTATTTCTATTTTAGAGAGAAAAGCTATTGTCCTGGCTGATAAGGCCATTAGTGATCAACTACCCAAAGAAACCTGGACCGAAATTGTGAATTTGATAACTAGTGGGATGAAACGAAAAGATTTGGCCAGCGGTTTAGAAAAAGCCTTAATAAACAGCGGAAACATTTTAAAACCACTTTTTCCGATTAAGCCAGGCGATGTTAATGAGTTGCCTAATAAGTTAATCATAAAGGAGTGAGAATGCAGTTAGTCCCAAAAGGATGGATGTACCTTTTTATGCTTCCAAGCGTTTTGTTAGCAGAACAAACGCCTGGTCTTTTAAAAATCGATCTGGAGCTTCAAAGTAAGGAAAAAACTGATGATTTTATTGTCAGGGAAGATGGAACGATCCAATCTATAGAAGAAGCCAGACAGCAGGCCAGAGGTGAAGCAGATAAATTACACCAGTATGATTATCGATATTATGCCGGTGAATATTTGATTTATGATTGTAAGAAGAGACACTTCGCTTGCGTTAATCAAAGTGGATTTGATTACTGTAAATTGGCCAGAAAAAAAACTAAAATGGAGGGGCACTCAGTCTATGCCTGTGCTCATTTAAAATCTTTTCAAACTTTGACCAATTGTTTGGAAAAACAATATGAGTTAATCCATTCGCTACCCAGTAAACTTTTTTGTATTAACACCACCCCAGCTACAGAAACAGCTACCCAAGCTTTTACTGAAATTATTGATTATGAAGAAGAGATCAATAAAAGATTAAAATCAGAATCAATGAAAGATTATTTGCTGTTGGAATAATTAGCACTGGGCATACGGGTATTTTAATGACTGCCTGAAATTCTAAAAAGCTTGTTGGTGCTTAAACTCATGGCGGTTTTGGAAAAAAGACTCAAAATAAGATTGGAGTAACCAGTATGAGGGCCGTCCCAGCTTGCTTTAGCAAAATAGAGACAGTGCTGGTTAACCGGTGTGACGGTAATGGTTCCTTTTAGACCACTTAAAAAACCTCTATCAAAAAGAAAGTCATAACTTCCAGGTTGAGTGATCCGGGGTATTTTAAAATTAAGTCCAAAACGGTTTTTAATAATCGGTGCGGTTAAAATAATGGAGATTCTCCCCAGCGCATCGTCGTAACTACTATGAGTGATCATTTCGATCTTTTCTTGATAACTTTCGTAATTGAAAATTCGAGGGATCGATTCAGCACAAGTTTTTTTATGCAAGCCAGCTGACTTAAAATTCATCGTTTGATGTTTTTCTTTATCCTTAGTTTCATAATCCGTGACGACGGAATCGGTTATAATTTCGTGTTTTTTTATTTTCATCAAAGCATTTTGTGGGAAAGGGAGTTTATCTATTTCCAAACTGGTACTGAAAGCAGTTAGATTAATGATTAAGAATAAGAAAATTGAAAAAAATTTTATCAAACACACCGCGCTATTATTTATTCAAAAAATTTACGTTACATATAACTTATGATAAATATAATAAACTCTAGTTACATTTTACACAAATTGTATAAGATTTTAAGTATCCTTTAACTTAAAAAAGGTTTGATTGTCTATGGATGTACAAAAAGTAAACCGTCGCGGAAAAACCCATGATGCAGTCATTGAAAGTAAAGATCAACGTTGGCATTGTCGAAATAGGCTTAGTTTGGTTTTTGGTAGTAATGAAATCGAAGACTTAGATACTTATGTCTATGGTGACAATTCCTTGGAATTTAAAACCCTAAAATTTCATCAGGCTAAATCCAAGGCAATTGAGGAAATTTTAGATAACTGTATTGATGAGTATTATAGGGGACATGTTACGGAAATTCACACTACCTTGATGGAAGATGGCAAAACGGTGGTCATAGAGGATAATGGGATTGGATTTCCGCTGGATAAGATTAAAGAAGTTTATACTGAATTCAGAGTGGGTTCAAAATTTAAAGATGACGAAGTAGATGAAAAAGGTTTCCTTTTTAGAACACTTGGACAAAATGGTTTGGGCGCAGCGGCAACTTGTCTTACTTCAGATAGTTTTATTGCTAGAGTTCGCCATTATAACACCAAAAAAGAACAGACCTATACTTTTTTAGATGGAGCATTAACGGTTAAAAAAACACCCGCAAAGCCTTTTAATGGTCATTCAGGAGTTAGAGTTGAGTTAGTCTTGGCCCAGGAAGTCTATAAAAATAATATTATTGATCCCGATCTTCTTAGAAAAAGAATTATTGATCTGGCTTACAATAACCCAGGTTTGGCTTTTTACTTTAATAAAGAGAAATATCTGTATGAAAATGGCCTCTATGAACTGGCCCAAAGAATCAATCCGGAGAAAGCTAGGCCATTTGGTTACGATAAATATATCTATGAAACCATAACCAATAAGAATAAAAAGGCCCAAGGGCGAATTGATTTTTCTTTGTCGCTGGTGGTGGATCGAAGTAGTGAACAACGAGAGCGCATGATTTCCTTTGTGAATTCAAGTCCGACCTTTGATGGGGGATTTCATCACGATCGAATTAAAAGATCATTTATTAATTTTTTCAAAGAAAAGTTAGAAAGAACCAGTAAAAAAGAGCATTTGACGGTGGTTGATAATGATGTGCTGACAGGACTTACATTCATTATAGGTATCACCATGCCTAATGCGAGATTTGAATCCCAGACCAAGCGAAAATTAGTGAGGGATAATCATTTGGATAAGGCCATTGATATTTTTATGGAAAAATATCTCAACAAATTTGCTAAATCCTATCCAGAATTTTCAGATGATGTTTTGGAGAGAGCCAAGAGCAGGCACCGATTTGAAGAATTTAAAGATGCCACCAAACGCGGTAAACAGCAAAAAAAGCAAAGAGTAGAAAAGCTCCTAGATGCCAATGAAAGAAGAAAAAGAGAGTTATGTACACTTTTTATCTGTGAAGGTGATTCAGCAATTGGTGGTCTTCGTTCTGCTCGAAATAAATTATATCAAGGTGGAATTGCGCTAAAGGGCAAACCCATGAATGTGGTACAAGCTTCCATTAAAGACATTTTGGATAATCAAGAATTTTCAGACATTATGGCAAGTATTGGTTTAACCATCGGTCACCCCGTGGATTTTGAAAATATGCGCTATTCAAAAATTGTGTTTTTAGCGGATTCTGATGTGGATGGTGGCCATATTAATACTTTGCTAACCAATTTCTTTTTTACTTTTTGGCCAGAGCTATTTGAAAAAGGAATTATTCAAATAGCGAAAGCACCTTTGTTTGAGGTCATATTGGATAAAGGAGAGAGAATTTTTGCGGAAACCGAAAACGAACTTGAAATGCTTAAAGAAAAGAATAAAAAGATTCATGAAATTCAAAGGAACAAAGGTTTGGGGGAAATGAGCCCTGAAGCGTTTAAATACGTTTTATCCAGAGAAACTTTCACCAAAATTACCATAGAGGATTTAGAAAGTGCTAAAAGCATGTTGCAGATTTGTTTTGGCAAAGATTCTAATCCCAGAAAAGATCTTTTAATGGATCAAGAAGAATATGATAAAAAACATGTTGTTCAGGTCCCGCCTACCACTAAAGAAGACTCTACTGCTAAGGTAGAAAAAGAATTGAAGAAAAAAACCACCAAGAAAATAGCTAAGCCAGAACATAAAGAACAAAAAGTTCGAAAGCTTAAAGCGCCCTCCAGTTCTTCTTATGCAGATCTAGTAAATGAAGGGCTACTTAATATGAAAGAAAAAAGAGCGGCTAAAAATTAATGGTGAAATAGCGGGAAGGATATGGAAGAAAAATATTTACACTCAATGGAATCAATACCTCTTTGCAAGATTGTGAGAGATGAATATCGGGCTTATCAAATCTACACGCTTATGGATCGGGCCATACCCTATTTACAAGATGGACTTAAGCCTGGACAACGAAGAATTCTTTATACCCTTTATAAAAATCAAAGTAAGGGATTGATGAAAGTTTCCTCGGCAACTGGACTAGTGTTGACTCTACATCCTCATGGACCTGCATCCATTGAGTCAGCGATTGTTAATATGGCACAAGATTATACTTTTTCGAATAATTATAACTTGATTGATAAAAAAGGATATTTTGGGGAGAGAATGGAAACCCAGCCGGCGGCTAGCCGATACATTGAATGCAAGCTGGGTAAAGTGGCACAAATTTTACTTTTTGATGATCTTGAACAAGTGGATATGGTTCCCAATTACGATGAAAAAGTCATGGAGCCGGTTTCTTTTTATCCTAAGCTGCCACTCATGTTATTAAATGGCGCGGAGGGGATTGGTACTGGCTTTTCTTCAGTAATACCTGGCTTTCATCATAAAGACTTGGTGGATTCTATAATCCATTGTGTGGAAACAGGCGTTCCCAAAAAGCTTCGACCTTTTTACCACAACTATCAACATAAATTGGAGATTGAAAAATCAGGAAGGATTGTGTTTCCCACCAAAATTGAAAAAATTGGTGATAAATTTTTTATTACAGAGATTCCCAAAGGATACGATGCTGCCAAAATCTATCGTCACTTAAATAAATTTATCGATAAGGGGGACCTGAAAGATTATATTGATTCATCTGTTAATAACGAAATTAAAATTGAACTTATCTTTAAGCGAGGTCAAGAAATCAGTTTGGAAGAGATTGAAAAAACCATGTCAGTTTCTTCTTCGCTGGTGCCCAACTATACGCTGATTTCCGAGCGGGGAGTAAAAATATTTGATAATCCAGAGGATATTATCAAAATATTCACCCAAAAAAGACTCGAAGTGGTGCATCGTAGATATGTATTGCTGGCCCAAAATTATGAAGAAAAAATCAAACAAAATAATGATATAATCAGATTTATTAAAGAAAAGCATTATCATAAAGCAACGGTGAGTGCGAATCGTAAAAGCTTTGTGGAATACTTAACTGGTAAAAAATTTACCTTTTGTGATTATTTGGCGGATATGCCCATTTATCGAATGACTAAAGAAGAAGTAGCTAAAAGAATTCAGATGGTCAAGGAAGATTCCAAGTCTCTCATTGATTGTACGAAAATTTTTAAATCTCCTAAATTGGTTGAAAAAAAATTGATCGAAGAATTAATAGATGTCAAAGAGCAATTATCCCAGTGGTTAGTAGATAGAGAGAAAGAAAAAATTAAATTAATGAAAAGTCTTGAAAAAGGCATTAATAAAAAGAAAAAAGGTCTGCCCCAATGAAAAGACAGTGCGCTTGGTGTGGAAAAGGGATGGGACAAGTTAACTCCCCAATTAAAAGTACTTCACAAGAAATATCTCATGGCATTTGTAGCACTTGCGAATTCCACATGAGAGCTTCATCCAGTACTATGGAGCTAAATGAGTACATTGAAGATTTTCCTCATCCTATTGTGATAGCTGATAACAATAGGATCATTATTAATGCTAATAAGCTAGCAAGAGTTGCTTTGAGAAAAGATTTTTCTCCTGTAAATAAACTTCCCGCTGGCAAAGTATTTGAGTGTAAAAATGCCCATTTGCCCGGTGGTTGCGGCAAGACGGTGCAGTGTGGAACCTGTAAGTTACGAAAATTGATTATGGATACGTTTAATTCAGATAAGCAGTTTTTGGATGAGCTTATAATACTAGATCAAACCCCAAACGCAAATGACTCTTCGCGCGCTTTAAAGATGTCAGTCAGTTCGTTAAAGATCGAAGGCGTGGTTTATTTAAAAATTCTTTATTTATAATGTAATTTTTTAATAATTTGATACTTCTCATAGACGAATTCCGCTTATCAGTGTAACTACGATCAAATTGAAGATGCATGAGGAGTGGAGAACATGATTTTATTCAAGCTAATAGTTGTTAATCTGGTTATTTGTGGACTTTCAACCGCGGTTTTTGCCGGCGAATATGAATTTAAAGGAAAATCGTTTAAATTACTTAAATTTGAAAACTTACCACCCAAAGCAATTGAAAAAGACCTAAGTATTTTTTCCGGTACATATCCTTCTGAGCTTTCGCTTCAAGAATTTCAATCACCGGTAAAAAATCAAAGTGAAAGAGGTGCATGTGCCTATTTTACAACCACGGCACTAGCAGAAAGTTTGATTAAGAAAAAAACTGGTAAAGTGATTAATATTTCTGAAGAATATTTAATATATTATGGGAAGGCCGTAAGAGGGGATTTCGATTATACAGATGGCTCTCAAGCTTATTTAAATTTACAGGCCTTAGGCGAGGGTGGTTTCTTTCTTGAAAAAGATATGCCTTATGGCCCATCCTGGTTCGCTAAAGGATTACCTTGCGAAAATTATAAGGATGAAGCAGATGACACTCCAACCATGTGCTATGCCCATGTGGGGCCCGGAGATGAAATTAAGGATAGAGTCATAAAATTTGATAATTTAATAGTCTCCAATATGGCAGCAAGTTCTGCCACGATTATTAAAACCATGAATCAAACTATGAGTGCAATTATTATTGGACTTCCACTACATCCGGAAGGATGGAATGGAGAAACCGGAGAGTGTGATTATAACGAAGAATATAGAAGGAGATGTAAAGAAGATCCCCAAGCACAGTGTGGTGGACACTCCATTCTACTGACGGGATATAATTTAAAAGAGAGAAAATTTTATTTTAAAAATAGTTGGGGATATGATTGGGGTAAAGATGGGTATGGAAGTCTATCCTTTGATTACGTTGATAAGTATAACACCACTGGAACGGTTACGGCGGATTATGCTGGGGATGTGGTTATTCCAGCTAATCATGATCAGATCGCTACACCGGCTTCAGAAGAAGTTAGGGTAGTTATTGATCAATCTTCTGATATTAAAGTCACCATGACTGGGGTTTTTAAGAATCTATTAAACAAGGTTTTATATACTAGCACATTTATTGCTTTCAAAAAGGATCAACTGCTGCCTATTGATGATGCTAACGCAGATATTATGCCAGTACCTGAAAATTTAAAACCGGAGTATGGCTCTTATGTAAGAGGAGCTGATTATATTTTAAAAAATGGCGTTGACACCATCTTGGTGGATAACAACGATCCAGCGGTGATGGACATCCCGTCTGTAGTTATTAACAAAGATCCAAATATCTCAGAGTATTTTTTAAGAGTTTCGGCTTATATTCATGACGATATAGAAGGTTGGAATCAAGTCTATCGTGTTTATACTCCAATTGGGCTATAGGCGATTATTGCTTTTTTAATTTTAATAATTTAAACGATTAATCGCCTGACGACAGGCCCGTTCATGATTGCTGATTGCCTCAGTTTCTTCTTTGGAATACATTACTTGACGACCAAATTGGGGAGAAAAAATAACCGTTTCAAATAATCCATCGTTGCCTAAGCTTTTGGGGTCATAGCTATCGTATGTTACCACTAAAATATTACCAATAAAGCTTTCTTCGAGTTTTATCTTCTCCAACATTATCCACCTCAACTTTTTTATAATTAAAGCATTTTTGCATAAGCTTATAAAACTTAAGATTTCTTAAATTTGGTTAATATTTCTTAACTAAGGTTAAAAATAACTAGATGAAATTTTCTAAGATTTGATCGCCGGAGTAGAAGGAGCCCTCAAGAATTTGGGTAATGACATCAGAATTTGCGGCATATCTAAAGGACATAACCCCAAATTTATGTGGGTGAGTACCATGTACTAGACTGTTAATACTCAGATCAGCGGTAAATTCAGATTCAGGCCACAGAGCTAAGACCATGTTTTGATCTGAATTGTTTAAAGTTTTAATTTGAATATAGTAAGCAAAAAATTCATGAGTAGCATGATCTGGATTTTTTTGGTTTAAAACATCTCGGTAATAGAGGTGGAGAAAGCGATGGGCCAATTCGTGCACAATAATTGATTCATGCATGCTGGGAGTTACCTGTAAATAGTCAAAGGCCTTGCGTGATTGAATATATGGGGTATTAAATTTAGAAACAAACATTTCGTTGATAGTAGAGTCATAGAGAGCGTAAACTTGCATTTCATCAACCGCCACTTGTTCATTGGCTGACTTGATTTCAATTACCACTTTTTCTTGGAAAGTTATTCTGATGATTTCAGAAGTTTCGAAATGGTATTTTTGGAAAATATTGATGATGGTTTCAATTGCTTGGCAAGCATGAGTGTAATCTAGTGAATCCTCATAAGTGATCAAGACGTTGTCTCGCTGACAGTTATCGCTTTTTAATTGATTGGCTGGTAGTGAAATTGAAATGCATAAACAACATAAGACCAAACTGTAACGAAACATAATAAATACTCCCTTATATTATATCGAGGTAATGAGTCTCAATCTATTAAAGAAATGATAAAAATCAAATGGAGCATGAAAAAATCCACGTACTTACAATAGAAATGTAAGAAAATGTCATTTTTTATTGAAGGTAATTGCTGCCTCTACTGTAATCCAAAGAACAATAAATAGGATGATGGTATTAATCACTGCTAGCAAATAAAAATCGCTATTTATAAAAGTTATTTCGTTTAATATCGTTGCATAGATGGTTATAGCAGTCATCAGGACAGCAGGGATTAAAGTAACCAAATATTTGTATTTCCCTTTTTGTTTTAAATACAAAGAAACGACTAAAAGCGCGAGAGCGGCAAGCGCTTGGTTGATGGCACCAAAAAGCGGCCATAATTTTAAAGCACCTTTGCCGTCAGCTCCTGTAACAAAAGCCAGCAGAGCTGCCGAAATAACGACGATAGAGGTGCAAACATGTTTTCCAGTTAAAAACTTTAGTTGCAGTCCGGTAAATATTTCCGTTACCACATATCTTTGAATTCGAGTTGCAGTATCCAGGGTGGTTGATGCAAAAGATGCGACAAATACCCCCATAACGGTAATGGCAATATACTCAGGAATCTTTAGTGCACTGATCATATTGGCGGAACCTATAACGAAAGCAGTGATCTGTGCACCTAAACCTTGAGTGGTTGACCATGAGGAATACTGAGAATTCCAAGCTTCAACGCCGGTAAGTCCGTTGTGGGAAAGCCCAATTCCCGCAGCAACCGCGATCACCACTAAGGTAGCCAAAGCACCTTCCAAAAGCATAGAGCCATATCCTACAAATAATGCATCTTGCTCACATTTAACTTGTTTTGAAGATGTACCAGAGGAGACCAGTGAATGAAAACCACTGATAGCACCGCAAGCAATAGTGATAAATAAAAATGGAAACATCGAGGGGGCATCTTTAGGGGAGAGTGAAAAAGCCGGAGCTACAATGGTGAGGTCTTTTGTAAAAGCAGCAGCAATGACTCCCGCTATTAATAAAATCATGGCCACAATCAACTGGTGAGAATTGATATAATCCCTTGGTTGTAAAAGAGCGGTAACGGGTAATATGGAAGCGATATAAGCATAAATGAGTAATATAATTGTCCAAATTCCGGTTGCCGGGATTCCAAAAATTTCAGGCATTTCAAATTGCCAAAAATATCCAAGCGCAACGGTTACATACATAATGATCATAGCACCAATGCCGGTGGTAAGGGGCTTCCAACCTTTTTTATAAATAAGTATTCCAACTGTAACAGCAATGGGGATTTCAAACCAAACAGGAAAAACCGCCGCAGGATACATTTTGAAAATGACCGCAATAACTAATCCAAAGATAGCGATTACCAGCCATAATTCAAGAAAAATAATGGCAAAAAAAATCATTTTTGTTCGGGTTGATATATATTTGGCGGTGTACTCGGAAAGAGACTTTCCTTCATTTCGAAGGGAGATGACCAGTGTTCCCAGATCATGAACTGCGCCCATAAAAATACTACCAAAAAAAATCCAAATCATGGCGGGCACCCATCCCCATATAATTCCAATCGCAGGACCGACAATGGGTCCAGTGCCGGCAATGCTGGTAAAATGGTGACCAAAGATAACTTCTTTTTCGGTTGGTACAAAATCAACCCCATCATTTTGAGCAACGGACGGAACAATGTTGGTGGAAGATAGTTCAAAGATTTTTTTGCCTAAGAACCTTCCGTAGAGCTTGTACATTAGTAAATAACCCAAAAATGTTATAATCATTAAAAATAAAGCACCCACACATTCCTCACTTTTTAAGAAATAGATAAATTACGGATCATTTTTTTATAAAAAAGTTTAACATTGTTTTTATAAACTGGACAAAAAAAATCAGCTATTGAATAATTAAAAAAAGAATTTAATTTATATAGCGATTTTTTATATTATTTGCTAACCTATTAATAAATAAGGTTTTCTTTAAAAGACTTCACGGAGGAAGATTTATGAGTTTAACCAAGGCTGATATTGTAGAAAGAGTATACAAGGAAGCAGGTTTTTCTAAAAAAGAGGCTTCAGATTTGGTCGAGCTTGTTTTTAATACAATTAAAGACACGTTATCAAAAGGCGAAAAAGTTAAAATTTCAGGATTTGGTAATTTTTCCATTCGTGATAAATCTACTCGTGTTGGTAGAAACCCGCAGACTGGTGATGCGATGGAAATTACCGCCAGAAGAGTATTAAGTTTTAAACCTTCTCAAGTATTAAAAGAAGATATAACCGGCCGTTATGCGCATCGCTTGGATGAAGACGGTAATGAGGATAAAAGTATATCCCCAAAAGATGGAGCTTCACGGGCACTTACATCATTTGTGGCAGGCCAGGAAGAAGAAGACGAAGGTAATGAGTTTTAATAAACTCATTTTGTAGGGGCATGATTATGAATCAAGAAGCCTGCTTTATACCAGATAGGCAATGGTTTAAAATTGATGAAGTTTGTACTATCACCGGGGTTCGAGAATATATTATAAGGTTTTGGGAAAAAGAATTTATCGAACTGGGAATGTCTGAAAATAATCAATCAAAATATTTATATTCTCGAAAAGATATTGAGATCATTGGGTTGATCAAAAGTCTTTTGTTTGACAAAAAATTAACCGTCGATGAAGCCAAAGTGGAATTGAGCGGGACCCAATTACCGCTTGAAAACTTTATGGGCGAATTGTTACCAGATACAGTCGAGACTGAGACGGTTTTGAAATCTGTTAATCATGTCGATCATAGAGAGCAAATGTCTTTTTTAAGCAGTAAGCTCAGTGCTATTTTAAGCCTTACTAATAATGTCAAGTCGGTTCATAATTGGCATTAGAATGTTCTGATTTTTTAGATGTGTTTCAATAACTAGCTGACCATCACTGATAATTTTTTGATTTTTGTGTAGATATTCATTGATGACTGATCTAAAGCAATCTAGATGGTGTTTTCTGGTTAAATGGTGAATGGTATCCAAAGATTTTTGAAGATAATTATAACTTGGTTCTAAATAGTTAAGCCAAGGGTTGATGTTAGATTCATGCTTGGAAATTTTTTTACAGTTTAATTCACTCAGATCATCTAGGAATTGAAAAACTATGCCTAAGTGTTTGCCCAATTGAAGTAGATCAATAAAGGTTCTCCAGTTTGGTTTATCTGTAGATAAAAGATAACTGGCCATGATTGCACATTGGATCAGTCTAGAGGTTTTAAGTTCATGCATTTTTAAAATATGGGGAAATAATTTTTTATTTTCAGAAAGATCGATAACTTGTCCGTCAATTAAACCTTTAGGTCCTAGGAAGTGTGAGATGATCTTTATGATTTTGGGAGTTTGAGGAGAATCTATGCAAGACAGTAGGTAATAGGATGCATTAAGTAGACCATCTCCGGCCAAAATGGCCTGCCATTGCCCATATTTTTTATGGGTCGAGAGTTTTCCTCTGCGATAGTCGTCATTATCCATGGAAGGCAAGTCATCGTGAATGAGGGTGTAGGCATGATGAATTTCTAAAGCGCTGGCGAGTAATGATACAGGTTCGTTGGGGTTAAAGAACTCAAGGTTATTGTGGGCGAAATCAAGGTGGATAGATAAGGCCAGTAGGGGCCGAAATAATTTTCCTGGAGGAAGTAAGGCGTATGTATAGATTTTTTTAAATTCGTTATTGGGGGATATCAGGTCCAGGTGAAGAATAAGATTTTTTTCGAGATTTGCTCTAAGTTTTACAATATTCATAATGCATCCAACTTATCATTGAAACCGGTAACTTTCTGGACTTAATAGCGGACCTCTCGCAAGAAAAATGTAGTTGCCGGTGGGGGAAATATTGGGAATTTTAAGTCTGATTATAGGAAAGAGATCTAAAAATTTGTTGGTTAAGATCATTTCACCGGTCATGTCAATATTGGAAGAAGCAAAATGATCTTTGCGGATATTAATGGTTCCCCCCAAGCTGGTAAATATTGGAGAATTTTTGTTACCTATAATTAGCTGACCAGGAGCCACTCTAAGTGTCATATCAGCGTTTAAGGTGGCCCTGATGGAAAAATCAAGGAGAGGAATTTGGGGAATAATAAAGTTACTTACGTTGGATTCTTTAATATACAAATCTCTAGATTCCAATTTAATGGAAGTGGTTTGGAGTTGCTGATTTTCTATTTGGGTGCTGAGGTTTAAATTAAATGTTCCGTCAAATAGGTCAAGTCCACCAGTAAAGTAAGAGATAGTATCGGAATGAATTGTGGAATCATCAATGGTAATAAGGATTTTTCCCAGTCCGATTACCGGGTACATATAAATATTAGTTTTGTCTTTTTTAAGATTTACAGAGAAACGGATACCTAAAACCTTAAGTGAAGGCAGATGCGGTCTGATAATAATGTCATCTAGATTTAAATTTTCTTCCAATGCATTTATACAGGCCTTAGTAATGGTCGGATTTTTGATAATTATTTTGGGAAAAAAATAAGAGACTTCCACGTCACTATAAAGGACTGGGCAAGTAGTATTATTTGATAAACCACTTAAAACTAATGATCGAATGATTCCCTTTAGAGGAAAATTTAAAATAAAACCCAGCGGTATCAAAATAAGTGCAGTTAGTATAATTCGTTGGAATGGCACATTTTCTTTGTCATAAATACTATCGTCCAGAGTATTTTCTTGTTTGTGAATTTTTTGTACCATCTACCGTCTACTTTTTAGCGTATTGCAAAATGTTTATTTTACCTGATAGTAACTTCTCACTATCATCACGATTGATTTCAATCGCACTAATTCTAACTTTATTTATTGTAATTAGCTTTTTTACCAGATCAACAAAATCAGAGAGCACTAGTTTCTTGTAAATAATTTCAGCACTAATTTGTTTGATTTGAGGAGAATTATGAGAGCTTTCTTGTCTGAAATTATCAACGGAGAGTTTATTGGGGTCAATATTAAATGCATTTAAAGAAACCTTTAATTCATTTTGGTTTCCGGGTGCTCTTGGTCCTAAAATAGTTTGTTGTAAAGATTGAAGTCGGTCAGCTTGGTTAATAAATTTATAAGTGCTTGCTTGAATTTCTTTTTTGGTATTTAAATTACTTTTAAGACTATAAGTATTAAGCCCCATAATCCCTACTATCAAAAGTGGCCCCAAAATAAAAAACGCACTGATCAGATAGGTGACCAGTCGTTGGTGTTCATAATTGAGTTGATTCATAAAATCCATAAACTGCTCATAGTATTTGGTGTTTTTGAACAGATCAATTTGGTTAAAAATAATCTGATCGATTGCTTTTAGCCAGTTCATAATCATATTCATTTATTTCACCATCACTTTTTTTAAAGAGAGCACTTTGTTTTTGGCGTTTAATTCGATTTGAGACTTTTGCAAAGAAGTATCTTTTTCTAACCTTTTTTCTAAAGCTTGAAGGTGTTCTAATATTTCTCCTTTAAACACAACGCTTAGTTCCTCTTCGCTATTTTTAAAACTGGTAATATGAATTCTCATTTCGGGAGTTAGCATGGCATTGAATTTAAAAAGAGGATTGACGGCATTAATTGAAATAGCCGACATGAGAGTATTAATTTCTTGTTCAATAGCGTTTTCTTTTTTCTGAACGGTTTTGAGCAAGGTATCGGGATTTTTCTTAAGTTGTGCTTTGTAACCTTCTGCGAGATTCAAACTTTTTTTACCTAAAATGGAATTTAAATTAGTGGTGATAATTTTATCATTTTTAGTGAGGATCACATTTTCAAGTATTAAAGCACCCATAATTAAAATGGAAAGAATAAACACCCGTAAACTGATAAAAGCCAGGGAATATAAAGGGACGGTTTGTGTGGAGGTTGGTGAATATTCGCCTTTTAAAAAATTAATATTTGCCATTTTAGAGAGTGAGGTAAGACCGTGCAAATAGGCGTTAGTACCGCTAGACTCGAGTGATTGTGAAATATTAATTTTAGGTTTTCGAAGTGTTGCCAATGGAAGAAATTTTTTAACCGGTAATTCGAGTTCTTCAGTTAAAAAACCGACAATATTTTTTATATTGCTTGTTCCACCGGTTAGGTAAACGCATTCGATCGATTCAATATTTTTAATTCGATAACCTAGTATCCATTGGTGAATATCACGCAGCAGCGGGGTCATGGTTTGTTGCATGAGTTTGGCAAATTCTCTCTGGTCTTCGTCAACTTCGCTGTACTGGGACTGGTTTAGAAAAAAACAATTGGTATGTTTATAGGTAATGGCTTCTTCCAGGGATATCTTATACATTTGGGCGATAGTTTCGTTAATAAAAGCTCCCGCAATACCACAAATATGATTGGCGACCACGGCATTATTTTTGATCAAATAGCCCTTAGTGGTGCGGTGTCCGATATCAAGCAGTAGAAAGGATTTTTCAGGGGTATTGGGTACAATCTGATTACTTTGAGCTAAATTGAGATAGGTATGCAGGGAAAATAGATTGGTGGTAATCATGCCTGGAAGGATGTCATGACTTAAAAGTTCATTATAAAAAATATCAAAGTCAGATAATTTGGTTATGTTAACAATGGCCTTAACAGACTTGTTTTGTTTATAGAGAATGGAAGAATAATGTGATTCATTAATTGGAAAAGGTAAATTTTCATCTAGCTGATAGGGAATCATTAAACTAGCTTTTTTTAATTTTTCAGTGGGTAGTGTTAAATAACGAGAGGTGGTTAACTCAGAAGGGATATTAACTATAATTTTTCCCACAAATTGTTTTTGGTGCAGATAATTTTTAATGATTTCACATTGCTGTTCAATCGGAGGCTCATAACGTTTGGTATCAACATCATGAATTGGTAATAATGATTCGCTGAAACCTTTTAAAATCACCGATTTTCTTTCAAGAAAAAGATGTAAAAATTTAACCGAATATGTACCAAAATCTATAGAGAGAATATCCACTTAATCATCCCTGAGTGTGTACTGCTAATATTTTACCAGATTCCTAGATTATAAGAAAAGAATTTTATTGAGAATCGGATGTGATATTTTTAGTCGTTATAATAGATTTCTATGACTCTGGGATCTAAAAATTCCTCGGGAACTGGAGTAGGCGTGGGAGTAGGACCAGGACTTTGAGGGGCACCTTCTTCTGATGAAGTGGGGAGATCTTCAGGCTTGGGGGTCTTTTTTGGGGGCGGTTTTATAGGTAAATCCACAAAGGCTTTGATGGTATAACTAGCATTATCCAGTTTACCCGTGGAAATAACTTTAAAAAGTTTTCCAGCTACTCCAAATTTAAGACCAGCTTGGGTTAAATCAGTAGTTCTTTCGGTGTATTTTTCTAAGCTAATTACTTCCAGTTTGGTTACCAGTAGTTCCTTAAAATCCTCCTCAGAATTGAAGGGGTGAGGCGAGCCATCGGAATCATCATTTGTATCATCTTTGTCATTATCTTCTACTGCGTTTGGGTCACCATCACGGTATTTGAAGAATTCTGTACTTTGTTCGTCGGTTATTTCAGGAAATATTAGCTTTAACTGGCC
Source organism: Bdellovibrionales bacterium RIFOXYA1_FULL_36_14 (assembly GCA_001769975.1). Lineage (GTDB taxonomy): Bacteria > Bdellovibrionota > Bacteriovoracia > Bacteriovoracales > Bacteriovoracaceae > XYC1-FULL-37-79. Next base: position 22,512 of record MEPW01000056.1, read on the forward strand.
TTGAGTTAGTTTGTTGATGTTAATAATGGCTATTTCATGTACGGAGAAGTGATCCTTTAAAAGATTTACAAAATCATCATTCCAACCTTCCAAAAGATTAAGCTCCGTAAGCGAAGTTAGAGGAGCAAATTTGGGGGTAATACCTTTTTTCATATAGAGTTGTTCCACTTCTCCTTTTTGTTCATCTTCAAACTTGCCTTTATCGGTAACGTAGTATTTAAGTTCTTTGACTAGGAGTATGGGGTCAACATCGCTATAGAGAGATTCAAAAGTTTCATCAGTATCTTTTTTATTTAAAAAAGCCTCTTCAATTGCCTTGGTGATTTCTTTTTCAATAAAGGAGTGGACTTCAAATTTACTCTCGGAACTAGCTGGTTCGTTGGGATTTGGTTCCTGGTTGGATTTTTTGATTCTCATGTTGTTAGGGTTTAAAAATCCACTTACTGGCATAATTTCAACGTTTAATTCTCCTTGGATGAGAGATTCTTTTTCAAAATCTAAAAGAGCATTTTTTTGAATAAGGTTGGCATCAGGGCCTAGTGGAATAGGATAAATAAAAGGCATGATAGTAACTTCTTGTAACAGACTAGGAGGAATTAAATCCTTGAGTTTTTTATCCTTTTCAATCAGATTGTGGCCCTCTTGATATAGCTTTAATTTACTAAGCGCCAGTTTTAATCCAGACTCTGCATTTAATTTAGCTTGCAGAGATTTTTGCTGACTGGAGATACGAGCGCTGTTTAGCCTGGTTTCAAAAGAAAAATTAGTAACTACCAAGGTTAGTAGGGTAATGGCAGATAGAATCATCATCAGTGCCACCCCATTATGGGAAGATAATATTTTTTTAAGGTTTGAATTAATCTTCATTATCCTGGTTTTCATCGTCAATATTATTGTCTTGAGGGTTACGTTTGCTGGATTCTTCATCAAGCCTGGGATCAAAGATCGGCCAAATACTGCGATAGATGCGTTCAAATTTAGCTTCAATGTTTTTAGCATCTACAGTGATTAACTCAACTTTTATAGCTCGTAATAGGTAGGGTGTATCAGGCGTTTTAAAGTCATCAGCAAATTCTTTTTTACTTGAATTCCAAAATTTAAATTCCAATTTTTTAATATTGGAAAGTAAAACTGATGGCCGAATTTTTTCAAAATCAAAATCAGGAGCATAAATATCGCTGGGGATATAGTAACGAATCAGTTCAAACGGAGCATTAGAATTTCGGTTTTCGTCCAGTGAGTCTCTCAGCATATATTTGATCCACACAAAATGGCTTTCTTTGGCATTTTGAATTTTTCTTTGATTGATAGCGCTTAAAAATAACAAATCAGCAGGGGAATCACTTTTTATTGCAGGGATGGGTTGATTATCCTTGGTGACGGCAGGAAACCGTTCATTGGTTTCAAAAGAGGGAAACTCTTCGGTCATGGATTCTAATTCTGTGGGTTGCTCGCCTTTTTTTCCTTTGATGGCCTTATAATAAAGAGGTGTGTATATTCTTGAAAAGTCCTGCTCAATCCGGTTTAGGGCGGCTTCAATTTGCATTTTAGCCAGATCTTCTCTAGTGGTTCGAGCAGTGCCTTCCGTACTGTTTTCGGTGAGATAATATACACCTAACATTAAAAAAGATAAAATAGTAATGGAGATAATTATTTCCAGCAAAGTAAAACCATTGGGTGAATGTAAAATTTGGTCTTTGGCTTTCATATTTTTTTCAAATTCACTTTGGCGTTTTGGTTGGTAACCCAAGTGGATAAGGTAAAAAAGTAACCAGTTTTTTTGTTTTTTACTTTCACTTCTAACTGCCAGATTAATTCTTTTAGATTGTCCTTGATTTGGCCATAGAAGATTTTTTCGTAAGGAGAAGCGTCTTCATCTTCTTGACCTTCCTCGCTTCCTTTTAATTTATCATAATCGGGCAAGACAAATCTTTTCCAGGTTAAAATGTACTCGTAAGCACTGTTATTTTCAAAGGTTTTGATTTCAGGTTGTAAGGTTAGTGACTCTTTTAAATCAGGAGGATCTAACAAGATTTCATTGGTTTTATTCATGCAAAGTTCTTTTAAAATAATTTCTTCTTCTAATCTAATGGAGTCGGAAACATTATAGCTTAAAGTTAACGTAAATGCCGCGGCAAACGCTGCAAAGATGCCCGTTGCAATTAGTACTTCAAGTAGGGTAAAACCCGATTGGTGTTTTAGTCTTTTAGCCATTCTTCGTATAATTCCTTAGCAATGTTTAAGCGAATATCTTCCACATCCTCAGATTCGTTGAGGATTTTGACTTCTTTGTAGGTTCTTTGAAAGTCTTCCTTAAAGGGTGAAATACTAAGTCCCACCACCTCACTTCCCGCAGAAAGAATGATGATGGCCCCGTCTTTTTCTCCAGAGGGGTAGACATAAATCGAAGCAAAATTGTTAGTGACCAGTTTAAGTGAGATATTGGTGCCAATTGCGATAATCGTGACACCATTGGGGAGTTGCAGTGGTCCATCACTGAATTCACTGACTTTGTTAAAGGATTGGTTGATTTTTTTTACTCTTTTTTCAAACTCTTCATTTTCTTTGATACCTGCACTTGCTTCACCCATAATGTTTTCTTCGCTGGGGGGCAGTACAAAAGAATCGTCTGGCCCATATTCAACCGATAATTCCTGGGGATCTTTATCCAGATCAAACTGTACTCTGGTAATAACATTGCGAAGAGCCGATTCTCCCACCGAAAAGCGAATAGCTCTTTCGATATTGGAGATAGCTTCTTCCATATTACCTCTGGTACCTGACATGGATGAGATCACTATCGCTGCAATAACACTCATAAGTGCTAGGGCAATTAGGATTTCTAACAGGGTAAACCCATTAATGGGTTTGCTAATTTTTCTTCCCATGTATGATATCGGCTTCGTCTGGGCCTTCTCCTCCGGGAACTTGATCAGGTCCATAGGACTTGATGGTGATGGTATTTCCATCTGATTCATAGACATATTCCATATCCCATGGATCAACTGGAATTTCTCCGTTTTCAATATAGCCCCCTGGATTATAACGGGTGCATTCTTTACCACCAGTGGGTTTTTCTATGAGTGCTTTTAATCCTTGATCAGTGGTCGGGTAAGTAAAACAATGGCGACGATATTCTTGCAAACGATCAGCTAAGGCTTTCATTTGAATTTGGGCAGCGGATATTTTTCCATCACGAAGTTGGTCGAAAATTTTGCCTGCAACGAAGGTACCGGCGATGGCCAGCAAGGTTAGGGCGATTAAAATTTCAACCAGGGTAAAACCTTTAGAAGCTTGTTGATTTAAAGATTTGAAAAAATCATTAAAAACATGTTTGGACAGCATTGATATCTCCTTGAGAATATAAATTATCTAAAACTATTTAATTCCATCATGGGCATAATAACAGAGAAAACGATAAATGTAACCGCCAATCCCATTGCGACCAGCATTATTGGTTGCAAAATTGAGGTCAGTCCATTGAGTTTGGCATCCACTTGATCGGCGTAGTTTTCGGAAATAATTTCCAGCATGGGTTCGAGCTCACCAGAACTTTCCCCTAGTTTAATCATGTGAGTTACCATTGTGGGAAAAAGGTTACTTTTGGCCAGGGGGCCAGTCATGGAGGCACCTTCGGCGACAGCCATTCTAGCTTCGGCAACGGCTTTTTGCATATGTACGTTAGAGACCAGGTTTTGCACAATTTTTATGGAAGTGAGGATGGGAACACCCGATTGTAGTAAGGTTGCTAAAGTGGAGCAAAAACGGCTGACATTAATCATTATAATAAGTCCCTTAATAACTGGAAGTCTAAGTAAAAACCGATGCCAACGTTGTTGTCCAGACTCGGTCGATATATATTTTCTAAAACCATAAAAGCTTACTACGAGAATAATGAGCATGGCCCACCAATAGTTTAAAAAAGCATCTGATAAAAAGATGGAAATGCGGGTGGGAAGCGGCAAGGTTTTTTTCATAGAAATAAAAATTTTGGTGATTTTGGGAATAACTACAGTGAAAATAATCACCATCATGATGATACCAAAGACCACCATAATAATTGGATAAGTCATGGCCCCACTTACTTTATTTCTAAGTTTAACTTGTGCTTCAGTGAATTCAGAAAGCCTAAGTAAAACGATATGCAAGGTTCCGGAGGATTCGCCAGCTTCTACCATATTAACGTAGATATTATTAAATACGTTGGGATAATCATTCAGGGCTTTGGCCAGGGAACTTCCTTCATTAACTTTTTGTCCGACTTCTGCCAGAATAACTTTTAAATCCCGGTTATCTGATTGATCGACGAGTGCGGTTAAAGCGTCCACTACTTGGATGCGGGCTTTAAGTAGTGTTGCCAGCTGTCTGGTCATAAGTGCGAGATCATTGACGCTGATAGGTTGCAAAATCTTAATACTGGATTTTTTTTGAGAGTCAGATTTTTGCTCTTTAAGGGATACCAGGATGATCCCTTGATTTTTTAGCTTATTTTTTGCTTGGGCCAGAGTTTCAGCAGTGATGGTACTGGTTATTTCTTTGCCGGAAGAATTGACGCCGTTATATTTGAAAATGGCCATTTATTCTTTTTCCTCTTCTTCGGCAGTACTAATACCAGTTAGCATTGCCTCGATTGATATAATTCCTGCAAAAACTTTAGTTAAAGCTGATTGTTTTAAGGTTTCCATTCCCTGTGCGATGGCCACTTTTTTCAGTTCAGTAGAGGAGGCTTTTTCTATAATGAGCTTTCTAATTTCATCAGTTATTAATAGAAGTTCGCTCACGACGGTACGTCCATCGTAGCCATAGTCGTGACATTTGGGACATCCTCTGGCCCTATATATAGTTGCATCTGGAGGAACGCTTGGAATTTCCATAAGACGCA
>MEPW01000057.1 GCA_001769975.1 Bdellovibrionales bacterium RIFOXYA1_FULL_36_14
TATAGGGATAAAGCACAAAATAGTGGTTAAGACGGTTGCTAGAACTGGCAAAAAAACTTCCTTGGAACCAGTTAAAGTCGCAAGATATGTCTCCATACCTTCTTCTTTGTGTCGATTAATGTTTTCGGCAATCACAATGGCATCATCCACCAGCATACCAAGCACCATAATGATGGTAATGAGAGTTATTTGATTAGTAGTGATGTCGAAGAGGGGGAACAACATGTAGGCAGCCAGAATTGATATGGGGATACCAAAAGCTACCCATAAAGCAGTATATAAATTTAAAAAGATGAATAAAGCTAAAAGGACTAGAACAAATCCCATTAGTGCATTGCTAGTGACAATATTGAGGAGACTTTTGGTGTAATGAGAGAAGTCTACTACTTTAACAATATCTATTCCTTGAGATTTATATGTTCTTTGGTACTTTTCGATGACGGTATCTATTTTCTTACTTAGATCGATGATATCGGTTGTACCTCGGCGTTTTATGAGGAGGTTGATACTGGGTTTTCCGTTAGTCCTAATTTTGATATATTCCTTCTCGTATCCTTCTTCTACAGTGGCGATATCACTTACTTTGATATGCTTTCCTGAAAAATTACTTCTAACAATTACATCGGAAACGGATAAGGGTGGATCAAACTCAGAAAAAGTAACAATCTTTTTTTCGTCTACAAAAGATTCCAGGGTACCGCCAGATAGTTTTATGTTCCGTGAGCCGATCGCATTGAGTATTTCACCAAAAGAAATATATTTCTCGGTCATTTTTTCGTTGTCACATAGAATTTTTATTTCTTTTTTCCGATATCCAATTTTTTGAACCACGCCAACATTTCCCAGTGCTTTGATATCAGACTCCATGTCTTTAGCAATTTTGCGAAGTATTCCTTCATCAGCATTTAAACCAATGATAGCTACCTCCAGAACGGGAAAATCGGTGGATTTCATATCTTCGATAGTCGGACGGTGATCTACTTCTTTAGGCAAATTTGAAACTCGATCAATCGCCGCTTTGATATCATTTTTAATTTGATCAGCATCACTAGCATCGGGATCAAGCTGGATAAATATGGCAGACATACCTTCAATAGAAAACGAAGTGAGCTCTTCAATACCATCCACTCGCTCCAGCTCATCTTCAAGAAGATCGGTAACATTAATCTCGACATCTTCGGGTGAAGCACCTGGGTAAAAAGTTTTGATACTAAGAATGTTAAAATTAACGTTAGGGGAATCTTGCCTCGGTAAACTGACGATAGAAAAAGCTCCGGCCAAAATAATTAATATCATGGATAGATGAGTTAACTTTTTATGTTTTAGAAAAAATTCTGTAATTTTCATATAATTCCCCTACAGAGGGTATAACTTAACATAAATTTGATAAGTAGAAAAATAGCTATATTTAAGCCAAGCCAACTTTAAATTTACGATTTTTAATTTTTCCATTACGCAGTTTTTCAATTGCTTCTGAAATCAATTCTTTGTTGATGGCCACAAAACTTACAATGTTTAATATAGAAATTTCTCCAACATCTTTAGGATCCATTTGGGCAACTCCAACTAACGCACCTAAAATATCACCCGGTCGCAGTTTATCTTTCTTGCCACCACTTATATACATAGTTTTCATAGGGGGAACTAGGGTAAATGTATCATCAAGCACCAATTCATCTAGGTATTCAATTTTGCATGATTTGCCCGTAAATTTTTCAATATTTTCTATAACAAATCGACCCTTATCCACAAACAGGCTGAAAGCTAGTCCGGTTTTGCCAGCACGGCCGGTACGACCAATCCGGTGGACATACATTTCTGGATCGGTGGGTAAATCATAATTAATAACGGCTTCCAACTCTTGTATATCAAGCCCCCTGGCGGCAACATCTGTAGCAACTAAAACGGATAAACTTCTGTTGGAGAATTTAATTAAAACACTGGTTCTTTCATTTTGATCCAGATCACCATTTATAGCAGCAGCACAAATTCCTTGTTTATTTAAAAACTTGGCAACATTCTCTGTAAATTGTTTGGTTTTACAAAAAACGATGAGGCGTTGTGGTTTAAAATAATTAATTATTTTTAATAAGGCAGCATCCTTATCCTTGTGGGATTTAACTTCATAAAATGTCTGATCAATAATTTTTAATTTATGTTCGGTATCAATTTTAACTTCTATAGCGTTGGTTTGAATGTTTTTACTGAGATCAAGAATTTTGTCCGGAAATGTAGCTGAAAATAACATAGTTTGTCTTTTAGGGGGTAAATAGGCAACAATTTCTAAAATATCACTTTGAAATCCCATATCCAGTAATCGATCAGCCTCGTCTAGAATAAACGATTTAATGCTTTGTAATTTAATGAAATCTTTTTTTAGTAATTTTAAAATTCTCCCCGGAGTTCCGACAATTATGTGGGCCCCATATTGTAGGGACTTCTCCTGATGAAGTTCACCAATCCCGCCACATAAGGCGAGGATTTTTACATCTTTTATTTTTCGGGCAAGTGACCTAATCTCTTTAGCGACTTGTTCGGCCAGTTCCCGAGTAGGGCAAATGATTAAAGATTGGGTAGTAAAACTGGAAATATTTATTGAATTCAAGATGCTTAACCCAAAAACTGCCGTCTTGCCACTTCCAGTTTTTGCTTGAGCAATCACATCGTCACCATCTAGTGCCAGGGGCAAAGCATTGGCTTGAATAGGAGTCATGATTTCAAACTTGAGTTCATCTAAATTCTGTAGGAGTGCCTGCTTTAACTTCAGAACTTTAAATTTTTCATTCATGTTACTTTCAGTGTTTTTATTTTTAAAAACTTTCTTTTAGGTTTTAAGCTTGCTTCAAGAGCTAAAGGATCTTTACCTGAGGAAGAGCGTTTAGTCTATTTTATTGACTACTATGAAAATATCACCTTATTTGATCCAAATAGGTGAACTCATTAAGTAATTCCCGTCTGCTTGCTTAGCGATTACATGATAGTATTCACCTTCCCGGGTTTCGAGGGTTAAGGTTTCCCGGTTGCTGGTTGGAGTTATGGTTTCAATGATGTCACCATTTTTATACAAATTAATTTCCGTAAATATTTCTTGATCCGTATCCATGACTACGATTTCGATATTTTTAGTACCAGGTTGTAATCTGGAACCCATTTGAGCCCCATTCATTTTAAAACTGAGTGAAGCATTTTTATCTTCGGTGACAAAGGTTCTTCTTTCTTGATAAGCGTTGATTATCCCTTTCCGTGTTAGACTTTCGGCCCATACTCCAACTCGAAAATCATTTAATATTCCCCATGAGCGGTTATGGTTATCTTGCCCCCCTACAGCTCCTATCATCCAACCGTTTAAATTGGCAGTATCAAAGAAATTTCTATCACCATTATAACCGGTGTTGTAATAATATTTTCTAAGTCCACTTCTGCCATTAAAAACCTCGATTCCGACCATAAATTTGATGGCGGGTGGATAAACTCTCAATTGATTAAATTCCAATTTATTTCCCCAGCCTAAAAACTCAGTTCTTCCCGGATGGTTATATCTTGCAAAAACATCTTCACCTTGGCGACCTAACCATCTATATAAACTGCGAACGGTTGGTTTGGTTATGCAATTGATTAAATGTTTTGAATTGAGGACATTAATATGGCCATAAATTGGCGAACTCCATTCAAAACCACGGATAGCCACAAACTCTCCAGATTTATTAAATTGGTCAGCGATACTTTTACTTTTTTTCCACTTATTACTCCAAGGCCATATAGAGATTGATATGTCGTGATCGGTGACTGCTAGAAAATCAAGTTGGGCCTGGTCTCGGCCAACGGTATAGGCATCTTCAGGAGTTCCTTCTCCGTCAGAAAAGCCAGTGTGAGCATGCATATAACCATAATAAAGATTAAAGTCAGCGGTATGAGCAGCGTAATCTAGTTGGTATTTTTTAATATAATCTTCACTGTATTTTTCTTCTGCTTCATCAAGATTTTGGTCAAGTGGTAAGTAGGGGATGAAGCCGCTTTTTTGGCAAAAATCAAAATCTTCAGTGAGATGAATTTCTTTTTTTAAAATAGTTTTAGTCAAATGATCAGTGTCATATTTTTGGGCAAGCAATATCGAGATTAAATCTGATCTTTTAATTGTCACTAAATTAAGTTGATCGCTGGATTCATCCAAAAGCGATAAAGCGTTAATCAATTCTTCTTCAGTGGGGTTTTGTTCAAAAATATTCTGATATGCGGCGATGATAAAATCGGTGTTAGTGTTATTGCAAGTTAACCTGTCAGGATGATCTATATTTTTAATAAAATTTTTAAAAATTTGGTTGATGGAGCTGGAGGCGTAAAGAGGGGCCTGCAACAGGCAGATGATTATTAATAAGAGTTTAAGAAACATAAGAAATCCTCCTGATTTAAGATAACTACATATTAAAGGATAATATAAAAATCGCAATTGATTTAAGTTTACTAAACTGATTGTTTTAATCTGGAGACTTTAAAATGCTTATATCAAAATAACAGACCATCTCGGTTTAATAGTTTATGGCAAAACCATAGACGTTATTAAAACTTATGTTACAATTAATTTATGTTGGAAATTATTCTTTTTATATTTAGATATATTCCTTTTTGGACCATACCTATTATGATCATAGCTTTGGAATTTACATATATTTACTGGCTTAAAAGTTACACGCGGGTGTCTTATTTTTTTGGTTCCATCTCCTTTGTCTGTTTATTATTTATAATTTATTATTTTCTTGCTGGTTCCCCTGACCGTTCGTCAAGTATTATTGCTAACCTATTGACATAAAAGCATTTTTTGCGATGCGGGAAAACTTATCCCCAGGTGTCTATAAATTGACACCAACCAGGTTTTTCGTTAGCATTTTAATAATAGGAGTTGGACTTAAAAAGTCTGATATCTAATCAAGTGGGGACAAATACGTGAGTGATTTTGATTTTTTACATAATTCTTTTAATCAAAAATTTGAATTGAATAATAACAGCAATGAATTATCTCCCCTAGAAGTAGTGTTGGTGGAAGATGATCAAGTCTTGGGCAAAGCCATTAAAAAATTCCTGGAAAAAAAAATTGGAGTCAATGTCCATTATTTTTTAAACCCCAAAGACTGTTTAAAAGAAATCAATTTTAAAGTCATAGATGATAATAACGCCCAAAAAAGATTTTGCTTGATTACGGATATTACCTTTGATGAAGGCGGTATAGATGGGCTTTTGTTAATTGATCTTTTAAGAGAGAGGGAATGCATTTTTGAATCTATTGCTATGACTGGTTTTTCCAGCGTAGAAACCGCGGTCATGGCCAGTAAAAAAAATGTTTTTAAATATTTAACCAAACCATTTGAGCTAGATGTTCTTTGTAGTTTAGTGGTAAAGATTTTCACTTCAAGGTTTAAGGTAAAGGAAGAACAATTTCCCTTAACTACCAGCGATAATGATACTCGTGTAAAGGAAAGTTCTTATGTTTTTCTGGACAAATTTAAGATCGAATCTCCCAAAAAAGAGGATATCTTTTGTGAAATGATTGGCCGATCATCCAAAATGAAGGAAATTTTTGGGAAAATTATAAAGGTAGCTTCCTCTAATTCAACGATATTAATTGCAGGTGACTCAGGGACTGGAAAGGAATTGGTTGCTAATGCGATTCATATGCATTCGGATCGGGCAAATTATAATATGGTTTCTGTTAATTGCGGAGCTATTCCTAGCGAACTCTTGGAGAGCGAATTGTTTGGGCATGTCAAAGGTGCCTTTACTGGGGCGATATCAGATCGCAAGGGACGTTTTGAATTGGCCAATCGGGGAACAATTTTTTTAGACGAGATCGGTGATATGCCTCTGCTTTTGCAAGTCAAGCTTTTGCGAGTATTACAAACTAAAAGCTTTGAAGCTGTCGGGGGAAACAAGGTTATTAAAACCGATACCAGAATCATTACAGCTACCCATCGCAATCTAGAAAAATCAGTGGCAGAAGGGAATTTTCGTGAGGATTTATTTTATCGATTGAATGTAATTCCGATAAAGATACCGCCTCTTAGGGACCGGAAAGAGGATATCCCTCTGCTTATTTCATATTTTTTATCTAAATTTGTAAGTGCTGACGGAAGAAATAATATTGAATTTAACGATCAGGCATTAGAACTCTTGCTGTCTTATTCCTGGCCTGGAAATGTGAGAGAGTTGGAAAATCTCATAGAGAGGCTAGTAATTCTTAGAGGCGGAAGTGTCATTAGAGCGGAAGATTTACCTGCAAAAATATTTGAAACAGCTCCTTTTTATAATCAAGTTCAAAGTACTATCAACTTACCCGAAGAAGGTCTTGATCTTAGAAAGACCCTCTCCGATTTAGAAGATACTTTAATTATTCAAGCGTTAAGTCGGACGGGAGGTAATAAAAATCAAGCCTCCAAGTTACTACAACTCAATCGAACGACTCTTATAGAAAAAATGAAAAAGAAAAACCTCCTTTTTGTTTAGTGTTATTAGGGGAAATTTTCAGGGCCATTTTGGGACTTCTTGTGGGTGTCTTTTTTAGTCAGATATTTTTTACTTTTGATAATCTATTGAAAATCAATTGATGATTTTCGAATGTCAAAATATTGAGGGGAAAATTTGTCCCATGAGAAAAATTTTCCTTTTAAAAAATTTGAAATGGTGTAAAATAGATTTATGTCGAAGGTCCAGGAAGGCCCATTTGACGTCACAACTAGAAACAGGATGTTTCGTGAAAAGAATCAAAGGAATGAACAATTTTTTGACAATTTATCTTTTGACGTTGTTCATTTTTGCCGGTCAATCTTTTGCTCTTGATGCTGTGGCTAATTTAGAAAGTCATCCTACTCATTTAAGACTTAATTTACATGTTCCAAAAGACCAAGTGGAAATTGAAAATCTCACTGATGGGATTTATATAAAAACTCTGAATGTTGAGCTCTATGAGAATATCAAAAAAACCATCAGCCAAATTACTTTTGATAATAAGTATGTTTCCAATGTTGTTTATAATGATACTAAGGATCGAAAGGATAGCGTCTCATCCATTAAGTTTCAATTGGCCAATAAAGATATAGAGCTTTTCAGTTTTTATCAGGATAAAGAAGATAAATATATTCTTGATTTTTGGAAAAATTCTGAAGAAGTAGATATTAAGAAGCCAGCTTTAACCCAAACATCAGAAGCAGCTCTCGAACAAATTCCAGGGCAAAGTGAAAAATTGGTTGAACCCGAAGTGGTAAAGACCAAACCTTTACCTGAAAAAAAACTAAGCGTAAATAAGATACCTACCAAGGAACTACCCAGGTTAACTCTGTTTAATTTTGAGCAGCATTATCGGGATTTTCGCTATGGCGCCCCTTTTATTTGGGATTATTCACCACTACTTCCCGTCTTACCTGAAAGTATTAATGTAGAACTTAAAACTGCGGAACATTTTTATCCAATAAAAGACCGTGATTTTGAGAAAAGTCCTATGGAAACCCACTTGCAGCTGAATATCAATCTTTACAGACAAAAGAAGTGGGGACTTATGAATAAATCGATTGAATTATTCAATAAGAAATATCCTGCAGTGGCAAGCCAATATGTTGATCTACATGAGTACATGAAAGCTAATGCATTACTAATGAGTAACATTCAAAGTAAAGATCCAAGCCTAGAAAAGTTGGCAATCAATATGTATAAAACAATTTCTGGCCGTACCGATATTTATCAGTTCAAAAAAGCTTTGTATCAATTTCTAATTTCTTATCATACTCATAAGGATGAGGCGGTAATGGGGTTGCAAGCTGCTAAACAATATTATGTGCTGACGCTGGAGAATTTTGACCGAGAAGACTCGATTACCGCGGCTGAAGCGATTTTATATTTTCTATCTAAATTAAACCAGATTGATACGCTTAAGAGTTTTATTGAAGAAAAAACCACCTTGAAAATATTACCACCTCAAATCATGTTGGCTTATAAATTATATACAACACTTAAACTGGGCAATTATAAGGAAGTTATAAAGGTCTATGAAAAAGAATATAAGTCCTTGGTAAAGCCTATTCATCCAGTTATTTTATATAATGTGGCAGAGGCATACTTTAGAAACGCTAATTATGATAAAGCTATATCAATTTATGATGATTTTATTTCTATCTACTCTCACTACCATGTAAGCGGACATGCACGATTAAGAATAGCGGTTTGTTATGAATTGTTAGAAAAAAATATTGATGAGACCACGGAACTTTATAAAAATGCAATCAATAGAGCTTCAGATATGGAAATTTTATATGAAGCTAAAATTAGATATGTGGCACTTAGAAGTGTTCGAAAAAAAGTCTTAGAACCTGATGATCAAGAAGTACGGATTTTTTTGGAAAAAAGTGAAAATGACCGATTTGAATATTCACACGATTTAAATAAACTATTGTGGTTGGTGCGACTTAGAACGTTTATTGTGGATGGAAAATTTCAAGAAGCTCTTTCATATTTAAATGCAATTCCTATTACCTCCATGTCCTTAGGAGAGCTTAGAATGTTTGAAGGGGATGGTGCTGAAATAGTTTATGGCATCCTTTTTGAACTATACAGGGAGTCGGAATACTCCAAGATAGTAAAAATCTGGGAGATTTATAAGGATAAATATATTTCCAAGGTTGCTATGGATCCATTCTTAAATTTTATAGTTGGCAGTTCTTATATTAGACTGGGATTGTTTAAAGGCTTTGATCGTCTTTATGTGTCTTTTGAAAAAATAAAAAATTCTCCAGAAAAAACCTTTCCGGTATGGAATGAAAGAATTCATGCGATTGATTCTAAATTGATGCTGCTTGAATTAAAAGTTATAAGCAATTTCGAGTTACAAAACTACACCGAAGTCAAAAAATATTTGGCAGAGTATGAGCGTGTTGCTCCTGCGACGGTCAAATTGAATTACTACAAGGGAATGATGTATTTTAAATTAAAAGATTATAAACTGGCTGCTAAAAATCTGGAAGAATATCTCTCTAATAAAGGTGAAAGCAACGTCTATGATGCCTCTGAAGTGGCTCAAATGCTAAGAGCTTACGCAGATTCTTTGTATGAGCTTAACATGCTAGAAAAATTTCAAAAAGTGGCAAAAGCTATATTAACCGATACTAATAATTATGCTTCTGGCAATATGTTTATGGTGGAACTTAGAGAAAGAATTTCCTACTTGATGGTGGAGATGTTAAATGCTGACGGAAAAAGATCAGATGAACTGAAGGACAGTATCGAGCAATTTAAGAAAAATTTTAAAGAGTCAGTTTATCTTTCGAGAATTAATTATCTTCATGCTATGAGTTTGATAAAAATAAACCAGGAGCCTGAAGCTCAAAAATTATTAGAAGCGTTGATTAAGGATGATAAGGTTTCCGATTATATAAAGGAGTTAGCTAAGTCAGAATTATCGTTAATAAAAATTAAGAATAGAACTTTATAAATAGTTTCTCCAGGATGGGGAAGAAATGGACAGGAGGTCTAATGAACAATATAAATGTCGAATTATTTGGGAATGATCCAAAAATTCAAAAAGCAATTTCAGTTGCCAGAAATGTATCCGTTACAAAAGCATCTGTGTTGATAACAGGAGAGATCGGTGTTGGGAAAAAAAGTCTAGCTAGATTTATTCATAATAATTCCAATCGAACTGATCAAGAGTTCCAAATTGTTGATTGTTCCGTAGACTCCAAAGATGTGGAAAATAAAATACTGGGTTACCGGGACGTTGAATCTGGTAGATTTGTAAAAGGTATTTTGGAAGCTGCCAATAAAGGTACCGTGGTTTTTGCTAATATAGATTCTTTGGATGAGGATTTTCAAAAGCGTCTTCACAAAATATTTAATCAGTTAAATGATTATGATATTGACGTAAGAATTATAGCTACTACTACCAAAAATTTATCTAAATTAGTTGGCACAGGAAGATTTTACCGAGGGCTTTATACTTACGTTTCTTCTAACCTTATCACCTTAACTCCAATTAGAGAACGTCCAGAAGATTTACAAATGTATGTAAATTATTTTATTCGAGAATATTCTCTTAAATTTGCTAAAGAAGTAAAAATTGGTACAGAAGCCTTGGATCGGATTTATTCTCATTATTGGACTCATAATCTTTATGAGCTTAAAACTGTATTAGAAAAATCCGTAGAAGGTGCTCAAAGTAGTATTCTTAGTGATAAAGAGTTGGCGATTGGGGAAAAGAAAGCTGTTAGTATGATTTCAGAAGATGACAACGAGGGAATTTTACTCATGTCGCTTAAAGATGCTGAAAAACTACTTATTAAAAAGGCCCTTATTCATACCAGCGAAAACCGAACTCAGGCAGCCAAGATTTTAGGTGTATCCATCAGAACGCTGCGAAATAAAATCAATGAGTACAGAACGGCTGGCAGTTCTTATTTTGTTAATTTGAGATAATTAGGTTTTAAAGGAGGCGGTGTGGATATAAATGATAAAACTATTGATGCACTCAGGGCTTCACTTAACTTTAGACAGATGAGGCAAAAGATTATTGCATCTAATATTGCTAATGCAGAAACCCCCTCTTATAAGGCCAAAAAAGTAGATTTTGAAAATGCTTTGCAACGTGCCCTAAATTTGGATGAAAGACAAACTTTAAATGTTGAGGATGGAAAGCATTATAATGTTGGTGGTGGGGGATTTGATAATCTGACACCTGAGATTTATGAGGCATCAGACGGGGTGGTAAAAGAAAATGGAAACACCGTTGATAAAGAAGCGGAGATGGCAGAGATGTTGGATAACAACATTCTCTACAATGCCTCAGTCCAATTGCTTAACAAAAAACTTGGGTTGTTAAAGTATGCTATTGCAGCAGATAAATAATCTGGAGGAATGAATGGATTTACTTACCAGTTTGAAAATCAGCTCTTCAGGACTTGCCGCAAATCGCAAGCGGATGGCGGCAATATCATCGAATATAGCCAACGCCCAAACTACTAAAACTGTCGAAGGTGGTCCATATCGACCTAAAGAAGTTGTTTTTGGTGCAGAACCATCCAGGGAAAGTTTTGCTGATATCTTGGAAGGCGAAATTAATGAACATGCCCAGGAAGTGCATGCTACTGAGGTGATTTCCAGTAATAGACCTCCGATTTTGAAATATGAACCAAATCATCCGGATGCTGACGAAAAAGGGTATGTGGCCTATCCAGATATTAATGTGATGAAGGAAATGGCAGAGATGATTGAGGCTTCCCGAAGTTATGAGGCCAATATATCTGCCTTAAATACTAGTAAAAATATGGCGTTAAAAGGGCTGGAAATTGGAAAATAATAAAGGAAGGATTTTATGATCAAGGATGTAGCTTCTTTAAATAATGTTTTAAAAACTGGGAATACCAACGAGTGGATGAAAAGTGCGGAAATTGAGGGAGATAAGTCGTTTGGCATCTCGGAGCTTGGTCAAATTGCTGAACCTCGAAATAGAAGTTTTAGTGAAATGTTATCCAATTCAATTTTGGAAGTTAACAATTTACAAAAGGAAGCAGACAAGGCAATCCAGAATTTAGTAACAGGTAAAACCAAGAATATTGATGAAACCATGTTGGCAGTGGAAAAAGCGGATATTGCCTTTCGAAGTATGACTCAAATTCGCTCAAAAGTGATTGAAGCATATAAAGAAATTATGAGAATGCAGTTATAAGATAATAATATAAACCACCCAACACAGGATGTGACGGGTTGAATTCAGGAGGAATTACTTGCAAGACTTTATAGAACGGATTACAAGAAATTTCTTGGATTTTTTTTCCAGTCTTAGTGCAGTTAAAAAAATTGGATTTCTTTTTATTGCGGGTATAATTATCGCCACGATGGTTTCTATTATTTCGTGGGCATCCAAAACTCAGTATGAGGTCTTATACACCGACTTAAATAAAGAAGATACCACTCAGATTGCTGCGCTTTTAAGTGAAAAAAATATTCCATATCAATTAGCTGACGATAATAAAACCATAAGAATACCTAAAGAGATGGTAGAGGCTTGGCGTTTGAAGCTTGCTATGACGGGAGTTTCGTTTAGTGGAACAGTGGGGTATGAAGTTTTTGACAAACAATCATTTGGTACCACGTCCTTCGTACAAAAAGTTAACAAACAAAGAGCTCTTGAAGGCGAATTAATTAAAACTATTAAATATATAAAAGGTGTAAAGCGCGCCAGGGTTCATTTATCAATTCCTGAAAATAGTCCATTTGTGTCAGAGAAAAAACCCCCCCAAGCTTCGGTTGTATTGGATTTAGAAAATGGCGTTAGTCTTACTCCGAATGAAATAAAAGGTATTGGTTCTTTAGTATCTTCTTCAGTGGATGAAATGAGACCCGAAAATGTGGTGATATTAGATGATCGAGGGAAAAAATTATCTGAAAATATTGGCGATCCTTTGACCGCTCATACCGCCAACAGGTTGGCGCTGGAAGGAAAATTAAACCGTAAATATGAAACGCAGGTGGAAGAAATACTCAGCAAAGTAGTGGGAGATGGAAAAGTTATTGCTAAGGTAAGTGTGGAGATGGATTTCACCGAATCAACTGCTACGGAAACTAAATATGATGGAGAAAATAAAGCAATTATTTCTGAGGTGGTCAATAGCGAAAATTTGAAAGGTTCAAGACCATCACCTCAAGGAATTCCAGGGGCCAGGAGTAATTTACCCTCTGAACAACCTCAACCAGGCATTCCTGAAACCAGAAATGATGTAGATAAAAATCTTACTACTCGTAATTATAATGTACCTACAACTGTAATTAAATCGAAGAATCCAACCGCGGGAGTTAAAAAAGTAAGTGTAGCAGTTATGGTGGATGGCAGAAGAGTTCCTGCATATAACGAAAAAGGCGATGCAGTTTTAGATAGTAGTGGTATGCAAAAAACTAAATATGAAAAATGGACTGAGGCTGATATAGCTAATTTTAAAGCTATCGTTGCTTCTAGTCTTGGTATTGATGAAAAACGCGGTGATAACATTGTAATAAAAAATATGGAGTTTGCTCAAGAAGATTTGGCTGCCATAGAATACATGATGAGGCAGAAGGAAAACCGTGCCTTGATACTTAGTATTGTAAAATATTTGGCAGTTGGTTTGACCATCTCACTCTTTTTCTTCTTAGTTGTTCGACCGTTTATTCAGTGGATTACTGATAACACCGTTGAATCTATTGAGGACTTTCTACCTAAAACACTTGAGGAACTTGAAAAAATTCAAACCAATCAAAAGCTACCGGGTTTAGAAGAAGCGCTTCCGCAAATTGAAGAAAAAATAAACCCTGAAAAAATTGAAGGGAATATGTTGCGAGAAAAAATTATTTCTCTGGTGGAAAATGATCCGGCTAAAGCTGCACAAGTTATTAGAGAAATGATTCACTCAAATGAATCGAATAAAGAAATTGCCTAAAGGGGGATATTACCGTGGCAAATTTAGATGTAAATGAAAATATTGATCCAGATGTGGAGTATAGTCTACTGACTGGTCCTGAAAAAGCTGGAATATTATTGAGCTTACTGGGTTCTCAGACAACTCAGCTTATTTTTCAGCATCTCAAGGATAATGATGTAAAAAGAATGATTAATGCCATGTCCACCGTTAGAAAAGCACCTATTTGGATGAGTAAAAAAATACTTGAGGAGTTTTACTCACTTTTAAATGAAGATGCCAACTTAGTATTTTCTAATAACCGCGGTAAGGATTTTATTATTGATACGTTGGGTGAAGATCGTGCTAAACAATTGCTCGGTCAGATTATAGATATCGATAACGGTAATCACCTTGAGTCTCTTGAACTGGTAGACATGCGAACCTTGTCGAACTTCCTAATTAATGAACATCCCCAGACCATAGCTCTAATTACCGCTCACCTTCCAGCTGATAAGAAAGTGGAAGTGCTCCGACGATTACCAGAAGGATTGCAGGCGGAAGTTGTACTTAGAGTAGCTAATCTGGATTATGTTTCTCCTGAACTTATCGCTCAACTTGATGACGTACTCAAGACTGAGTTATCAACACTTGGTTCAATTGATACTCAACAACTTGGTGGTGTTGAGCCAATTGCTGAAATGCTCAACTTGATGGATAAAACTAACGAGAAGAATATTATGAATAGGGTTGAAGAAAAAGATCCTGAACTTGCTGACGAGATCAGAAAACTCATGTTCGTATTTGAAGATCTGGTTCATGTGGATGATCAAGGTATTCAGAATCTGCTTAAAGAAGTTGATAATGCGAAACTGGTTATTGCGCTCAAAACAGCACCAGATGATGTTAAAGCTAAGTTGCTTAAAAACATGTCTAACAGAGCAGCTACTCTTCTCAAGGAAGACGTGGAGGCACTCGGACCGACTAAATTATCTGATGTTGAAAAAGCGCAATCAGAAATTGTTCAAAAGTGTAAAGATCTTGAAGCAGAAGGCAAGGCATTTATTGCTAGAGGCGGAGAGGGCGATACACTTGTTTGATATTAATGATTTTTTTATCAAGGCACCAATATGAATACACAATTAAATGATAAAAAAAATGCTAAGATTACCAGTTATAAATTTAAATCTTTTAACAAAGTGATAAAAGAAAATGTTGAAGATGCAAATGAAGTAAAAAAATATGAGTTTTCTTCATTAGAAAATGTTAAACAAATTATTAAAGAAAAAGAGAAGAATCTGGTTGATTTTATTTCTAAAAATTCCCAGGCTAAAGGTTTTAACATATCTCCGATCGTGAGAGAACATAAAGGATTTAAAGATCGGGATCTGCAAGAGAGAGAAGCACGCATAGCCGAAGAGATAGAAAAAAGATTTAATCGTATAAAACAACAAGGTTTTGAACAGGGGTATAACGAAGGATTTGAAGAGGGAAAGGTTGAAGTTTATAATCAAACCAAAGTAGCCACCGAAGAAAAACTGGACGCCCTTACCAGCATGATTTCAGAGACTCTTAAAACCCAAGAAGAGCTTTTGGTAAACCAGAAAAAACAAATCTATTACATGATTAGAAACCTGACTAAGTGGATTATTCTAAAAGAACTCAAGGACGATGGTGCCTATATTGAAAGACTGCTAGAGCGGCTCTTAATTGAAATGAATGCTAAGAAAAATATTTTAATTAGGGTAAATAATAAGGATTTTGAGAGGATGCCAGATGTGCTTGCGGTTGTTCAAAAAAAACTTGGATCTATTGAGAATGTTCGAGTTGAAGTAGATTATGAAACCTCCAAGAATGGAATTAATTTAGAGTGTGATAATGGTATCATTAACGGGACTTTTGAAGAACAGTTTCGCACGATGGATCGATTGTTCCATGCAGTAGGTATTAATGAAGAGTTTTTTAAAGTTAACACAGTTCAAGATGAAGTGACTTTAACTGATTTAAAAAAAATAAATGAGTAGAAAAAAATGAGGTCGTGTGTATGGAAATGAATTTGAATCTAGAGCAGATTCATAAGAACTATGAGTTTTCCATACCCTATCAAAAAATAGGTAAAGTATGTTCCAATAAGGGATTCGTTTTTGAAATCAGTCTACCTCGCGCGGTGATTGGAAGTAATGTTGAGTTTGTTACTGAAAGTGGGGAAAGATGTCTCGGAGAAGTGATAGCAATTCAAGGTAGTAAATGTTTGGCCATGCCTTATGCCGAACTTTCTGGAATTAATTCTGAGACTAGAGTTTGGTTAAAAGAGCTTACAACTTCGGTTAAGATTTATGACGATATGATTGGTAGAGTGATAGATTATCAAGGAAATCCAATTGATTCAAAAGGTCCAATTCAAGGACCTTTTGAAGCTCGAAGTATTTTTGGATCTTCTATGAATCCACTTGATCGTCCAGCTATAAAAAAATCGCTTGATACAGGAATCCATGCAATTAATGCGTTTACTACCATAGGTAAGGGGCAACGGATGGCTATTATGGCCGGGTCAGGTGTCGGTAAATCTGTATTGCTTGGTATGATCGCCAAAAATACGGATGCCGATATTAGTGTGATTGCGCTAGTGGGTGAACGAGGTAGAGAGGTTTTAGAATTTATTGATAATGATTTAGGACCTGAAGGTCTTAAAAGATCTATCGTGGTGGTTGCAACTTCCGATTCCTCACCCCTTATAAAAATAAAAGCATCGTATCTGGCCATGACAATTGCTGAATATTTTCGTGACAAAAATAATGATATCCTGTTTATGATGGATTCTATCACTCGCTTTGCTATGGCCAATAGAGAAATTGGGCTTAGTGCGGGCGAACCACCAGGACAAAAGGGTTATACGCCTTCAGTGTTTGCTAAACTTCCCAAACTTATGGAACGGGCGGGTACTAAAAAAAATGCTGGAACCATAACGGGAATATTCACTGTATTGGTGGAAGGGGATGATTTAGATGAGCCAGTGTCTGATGCTGTCCGAGCTATTGCTGATGGACACATCGTTTTATCTAGGGAACTAGCTTCAAGAAATCAATTCCCCGCAGTGGATGTTTTGGGATCAATTTCCAGGGTCATGAATAAAGTAGTTACTCCCGAGCATCGCGTGGTCGCTTCGCACCTTAGAGATTTGATGGCAGAGTATCGCAAAATGGAAGATCTTATTAACGTAGGGGCCTATGCCAAAGGATCGAATCCTAAAGTGGATAAGGCTTTGGTAATTTATAATGATTTGATATCTCTTTTAAAGCAAGAGCAAAATTTGTGTGAAACCTATCCGATAGATGAGCTCTACGATCGAATGGTGGAAATGGCAAAAAAAGCGGAAAAAGCTCTTAATCCCGAATTTTTAGATAGTAAAAAAACGAAGGATCCTTTAAATGAAGAAATTTGATTTCAGATTGCAAAGCCTTTTGCGACTAAGAAATTTTAAAGAAGAAAAGCTCAAAGCTGAAATGGGAGAAATCGTAAGTAAAATAAATAATATAAGAGATGACATTATAAACCTCAATCAGGATATAGAAGATGCTTATAATGCTCAAAATAAATTTCTTAATGAAAAAATTGGAGGACAAATAATTCAGTTTTTTGGTTTTTATGTTAAAGGTAAAAGAGATCACATTAAAGTTAAAAAAAACGAGCAAGAAATTTTAAAAAAGAAATACGAAGAAAAAAGCATTGAGCTTGCAAAAGCAATGGGTGATGTGAAAGTTATTGAGAATATAAAGAAAAAACAATTTAATCAGTACCGATTGGATTATAACAAAAAAATGCAAGAAGATCTTGAAGATCTTCTGCGTATGAAAAGTGAGAATGGGTGAATTTATGAAAAATACTTTTCTACTAATATTTCTATTGATGACCAGCGCAGTTTTTTCTAATCAAGCGCCTGAGGCAAATGTTGAAGAAAAAAAATACACGGAGACAGAGTTTAACAGTAAACTTTCTGATGCTCTTGGAAAAAAACTTAAGCATTTAGGCAAAGGTCAGATCGAAGAATTATCTAAAGAGTTATTGGACAAAGAAAGAGATTTAAAGGCCAAGGAAATATTATTAGAAAAAAAAGAGGAGCAATTAAAAATAAGTACTGAAGAGTTTAAAAAGAAATTACATGAGTTTCAAGAAAGACAAAATAGTTTAATTGTTTGTCTGGATGATGTAGAAAAACAGGAGAGTGAAAGAGTCGGACATATGGTAGAAACTGTATCCGGCATGAGACCACAAAATGCCGCCGATGTATTATCGGTGCAAGACTCTGAAATCTCAGTAAAAATTTTATCACAGCTTCCATCGGACAAAGTGGCCAAGATTTTTAATCTGATGAATAAGGAAGTTTCTGCCCGGCTTCAAAAACAGTACCTAACTATGAAAAAATGATAATAACACATTTGGTTAAAAATTATTAACCGGAGATTAATTGAATGATAGGTGTAGGACCTAAAAATATTAATAAAGAAATTTTGGTTCCAGGTAATCAAAAGATTGCGAGCAAGGGCGGCATTCTTAATTTACTTGGAAAGAGCTCTGCTAAAAATGATTTCCAATCTATTATTGAAGGGGAAATTGCTGATAGTGATAACGGTTTGATGGGGATCAAAGGAATTACATCTAAGAAACTCAATTTAGCACAAGCTGGAAAAGTGGATAGCATTGCTACTAGTGAAAATGGAGATCAATTAGAAAAATTACTTGGTCATAAAAAAGTAACTCCTCTCAAACTTGGATTAAGCTCTGGTAATAATCAAAAGTATGAAAAAAAGATTGAAGAATTTCTTCAAAATAAAAAAAGTCAGGGCTTAATTAAAAATCCTAGTTTATCTGCAACGAAAAATTCAGGTGAAAATCTGGTTCATAATAAATTCAATCTGGATAGGATGGAAAATCCGATGGCATTTAATAATGTAAATGCGAATTTGAATAAATATCAAAAATTTTCCATCAAAGATAAAAATAATCTCGTAAAACCGAATGCTGGAGAAAATAAAAATTTAAAAAATTCTATTGAAGTAAACGATAGCAGCGTGAACTCCGATAACCTTTTAGATTTTACTTTAAAGCAAGATTTAAGTGATAGTTCAGCCGGACAACATAGATTTTCTGAACATAAGTCGCTAATGCCGGAACTTCAATTGATAAAAAATGAGAAAGCTTTGAATATGGATCAACTCAATATAAATGATCCTAAAGCGTTAATTGATAAAATATCAAATTATATTGTAGAAAAATCTTTTGAAAGCAAAGACTCGATAGATTTGACAGTTAAACATAACGAACTGGGTGAGTTTAGAATTAATGCCAGTAGATTGAAGCAAGGTGATCGAATTGATCTTGAAATTATTACCTCCAGTGATAAAGGTCATCGCTTTTTCACTGACAATGAATCTGCCATGGTGAAATCTTTATCTAACTCTGGACTTAAAATTGCAGATTTAAAAATTTCCACCGGGCACGAGTCACATATGAGCAGTCAAGATGGCAATTCATCTTCTAAAGAACATTCGTTCTTTAGCAAAACAGCCCAATATTCCTTTGATGAAAAGCCAGAAAGTTATGATGAGGATTCCCAAAGACGTAAAATGTTATGGGAGTTGTTTAAAGAAAGGAAAGAAGCTTAATGGCTGAGATTGGAAAACCCCAAATTGCCAATAATAATTATGCCAATATAAAAATGCAAAATTCTGTTCTAAGTAAAGAAGAGCAGATTAATAAAATTGCCGGAAATAAAACTAGTAGAAAGTTTGTGGATCGACAAAGGCATACTCAGTTAGAGGGTGATGATTTCATGAAGCTGCTCACTCATCAGCTTACATTGCAAGATCCGACCGATCCTATGGACCAGAAAAAATTTGCAGCCGAATTGGCGCAATTTAGTCAGCTCGAGCAACTTCGTGGTATGAATCAAAAGATGGAACAGATTATGGGTAATAATCCCAGCCAAAATAAATATTTTGGAGCTAGCTTTCTGGGTAAACAAGCAATTACTGCTGGTACCTCGGTTAATTACAAGGGACAGGATATTGAGATTCCTTTTAGTCTTCCCAAAAATGCGAGCAAAGCAGTACTTAGAATTTATGATGAAAAAAATCAAATATCTAAACAGGTTGACTTTGAAAAATTAGCACAAGGTAGTCAGTTCTTTATGTGGGATGGAACTCAATCTGATGGAACCAAAGTGAAAGAAGGAAAATATAGAGTAGAAGTGATCGCGTGGGATGAAACACTTGCTAAATTTGAAGGTGAGACTAAAGTTTCTGGAATGGTAACTGGAGTAGGTTTTCAAAACGGAGATACTATTTTAGAGATTGAAGGGAATAAGAGGATCTTTTTGCACGATGTTGAAAGTTTTAAATTAGTAGAGGATAATAAAAATAACTTGAAAGCTGAAAATAATCCTAGCTTAAAGAGTGATGCGATAAAAGCCTATACAGATAATCAAGAGCTGGGGCAATAGGAAAAAAATGACAGGACCTAAAATTAATAACTTTTTTGTGCCGAATGTATCAAAGCTAAAAGGGCAAAAAACTGTTGATTTAAGAGAACAACTTGGAAAGAATTCTGGGCAAGGAGAATTTGAAGAACTCTTAAAGGGGCAGATCGAAAACAAAACCCCCTTAAAAGATCTTCAAGAGATACAGCTGTCAACTCATGCAGCCAAACGATTGAAAGAAAGAAATTTAGAAATGGATGCAAATGAATTTTGTAAATTGAAAAAGGCGATCGGTACGCTTAGAGATAAAGGAGGACATGACTCTTTGGTAGTAACAGATAAAGCTGCCTATATTGTTGATGTTGATAATAACAAAGTGGTAACTGCTCTCGAGAAAAGAGAGATGGCAGAAAATGTTTTTACGAAAATTGATTCGACGATTTTTATAGAATAATGACTTAGTTAGCATTAGGCTGGTCCTTTCCGGAAGCCTAATTTAAACCTGTAGTTGTTTAAATTGCTGACTAAATAGGTGTCTAGGAGGGACAAAATGGGTATTCTTCAATCATTTCAAATTGGTGTTTCTGGTCTAGGTGCAACAGGTAATGGTCTTACCGTAATTGGTGATAATATTGCTAATGCGGGAACAATTGGATTTAAAAGATCAAGGGCTGAATTTCAAGATGTTTTGTCCACATCCTTAAAAGGTGTTGATGGTGGAGACCAATTTGGCCATGGAGCTAAACTTTCACATATTAAACCTACTTATACTCAAGGTAGTTTAACCAGAACTGAAAATTCAACGGATTTGGCACTTAACGGTAATGGCTTCTTTACTGTTCAAGCACCCTTTGGAACTGGTTTTACCAGAGATGGATCCTTTAATTTTGATAAAGAAGGATTTTTGATTAACGGGGATGGTTACAAAGTAATGGGATATACAGCTACTGAAGATGGAAAAATTGCAAATAAAATTGAACCCATCAAGCTAGGTAATACGACCGTTCCTGCACAAGCTACTAAAGAAGTGGAAGTCTCTATGAATATTGACTCTCGAAGTAAAATATTGCCATTTAATATTTTAAAACCCGATGATTCCTCAAGTTTTAATACAGGTATGACGGTTTACGACAACGTCGGAACTGCTCGACTAGTTACACTTTATTTTAACAAGGCAAACGACAATACATGGGAATATCATGCATGTGTTGATGGAAAAGATGCAGCAGGAGGAAAAGAAGGTCAAATGGTGGAGATGGCTTCTGGAAAGGTTATCTTCAATGATAAAGGAAACCTACTTCGCGAAGAGGAAGGAAAAAATGCCTTCAATTTTAATCAAGGTGCAGCTCCTGGACAAAAAATTAAATTTAATTTTGGAAAATCCATTACAGAAGGTGGAACGGGAATTGATGCTTCTACTCAGTTTGGTTCAGAGTCATCAGTTGCCAGACATTCTCAAGATGGTATGAGTGCAGCTACTTTGGCCAGTTTATCATTTAATGATGATGGTATTTTAACGGCAGTTTACAATAATGGTTTTTCAAGAAACATGAGTCAGATTGCAGTTGCGAAATTTGAAAATAACGAAGCACTCTTTAAGATGGGAAAAAATCTTCTTAAAGAAACCAGAAAATCTGGCCAGGCGATTATGGGTAAACCTCATCAAGCTGGTCGAGGCGAGGTTGTGGCTAAATCTCTTGAACTGGCTAACGTTGACTTGGCCCAGGAATTTGTTGATTTGATCACTACTCAAAGAAATTTTCAAGCCAATGCTAAAACTTTAAGAACTGCTGATCAAATGTTAGAAGAGGTAATTAACATCAAACGTAACTAATAAATAATTAGAGGTTTAGAAATAAAAGGGCCCAGGAAAAATACTGGGCCCTTTTTTATTTAACGAAGAATGTTATATTGTTTTATTTTTACGTCTTTAGAAATAGTTTCGATGAGTTCTTGGTTAAATTGATTAGAAATAGCGTAGTTTTGTTCTTGCTTATCAAATTTACCTTTTTCTTCTGCCTTGGTGAGATCTAATTTTTCCTTATTTTTAGCATTAACAATTATAAAATCCAAAACATTGTCAAACGAATGAATTTCAGGAACATTACCACTAAAAATCTGATTAGCTTGTACAGGCGTAACTTCAAAGTTCACAGAAATTCCATCCAGTTTATTAACTTTTAAATCTTTTTGGTATTCAGCTTGATATTTTTCTTTTAAGAGATCCAATTTCTTGTAATCCTTATTTTTAAAAGACAGCGTGACTTCATGTTGTATGTCTTCAATAAGTTTTTTGATCTCATCAACTTTTTGTCTGCCAAGGTATTCCTTAGCCAGTTCTTTTTGGTGTTTAGCAAAAGCAGCTTCATAAGCTTGTTTTTTGTCTTTTACATAAATAATATGCCAGCCAAATTCAGTTTTGACAGGGGTGGAGATTTTTCCAATGGGTGTGGTGAATGCAATATTTTCAAATTCTGGGGTCATTTGTCCTCTTTTAAACCATCCTAGACTGCCACCTTTGTCTTTCCCACTGGGGTCCATGGTGTGTTTGTTGGCCATCGCACCAAAGTTAGTGGTCGTTAATTGTTTGAAAAGAGCATTGATTTCTTGTTCAACGTCTTTGTCGGTTTTTTTGTCAGTAGCCCTAAGCAGGATATGGCTAGCTAAAACTTCTTCCGGTTTGTCCAAACTAGCTTTTCTTTGTTCAAAAATAGATTTGATGATTTCAGTATTTTTTTGGTCAGCAAAAAAAGTTGCAATTTCGTTATCTAAAACAGGGATATGCTTTTCGATGTTCTTTTTATCTAATTTAAAGATGTCGATATTAAGGACATTGGATTTAAAATTTTTAACAGCTTCTGCATAACCATTGGACAGAGGGAGGTTGCTGATAATTTGTTGGTATTTTTTTAGAGCTATATCAGATTTAATATTTTTTTCAAACTCCAGTGGACTGGTACCTTGATATCTTAGTAATGTTTTGTAAGTTTCAACATTAAATTCATGTCCACTGTTTTTCATAAGTTCTTTAATGTACTCTTTAATTTCTGAATTACTGGGGTGTATGCCCAACTTGTCTGCGACAATCAGGGATAGTTTTTGATTAATAAGTTGTTGGATTGTTTTTTCTTTAAGTCCCATGGATTCAATTTGCTTAGCGGTGAGGTTTTTACCTCCAAACATTTTTGAGTACATGGTTATATATTGATCATACATTCTCTCAAATTCCGGTATTTTAATTCGATATTTCCCAACCTGAGCGATGGTGTCGGGGGCACTCATCATCATGGTTTGCGAACTACTAAAAAGGAATGAAATAACCACCAGTCCAATCACAATGGCAAGCAATATGCTGGACGTCCTTTTTTGAAAACTGCTAAGAAGAAAATTAGTTTTGGATTTGCTTTCTTGTTCGTTCATTTTATCTTTCCTCGCCAATATAAAAATTTACATACAAGTCTAATACACTTAATAGCCTTTCGTCTAAATATATATGTATCAAAGATTATCTTGTTTTTATTTGGGTTAACTCTTCCAAATGAATTAAACTTTGTATTATAATTAAATTCTAAAATTAATCCTCTAAATGGAGTTTTTTTTGAAAGATCAGCGGTTGAAAATTGCGCTCCACATTTTAGTTATGGTGCTTTCACTTATAGTGATTGCCAAAAAGGATGCCGTGCATTACCAGACATCTGCTTTTGAAAACCTAATGATTGATGCATTTGCGCCAATGCAAAGAAGTATTTTCTATGTCAAGGAACGCGTTTCTTCTTTTTTTCAGCACTATATAACCAATGTCGATGCCAGCAAAGAGAACATAATGTTGGGTGAAAAAATCAAGCATTTAGAAAATAAATTATTTATTTATGATGAAATTGAGAGGGAAAATAATCGAATTAAGGACCTCTTGCAATTTGGAGAAGAAATCAAAAGTGATAAAGTCCTGGCTCAGATTGTTGCCTGGGATGCTTCCTCTGATTTTAAAGTGCTCAGAGTAAACAAAGGCTCTAAAGACGGTATTAAAATACTTTCGCCGGTAGTTACCGCTAACGGTTTAGTGGGGTATGTATTTAAGCTAACGGATCACTTCTCAGAAATAATTTCAATCTTAGATTCTAATAATCGGGTTGATGCCATTATTCAGCGTACTAGATCTCATGGCATCGTTGAAGGTTTTGCCAAGGGACGATGTGCAATGAAATATGTAACCAGGACGGAGCCGATTATTTTAAACGACTTGGTTATTACGAGTGGACTCGGTAATATTTTTCCCAAAGGGTTAAAAGTGGGGGCAGTCACCAAAATTGAGAAGGAAAGTTATGGAATAACCCAACATGTTGAAATTACTCCAAGTGTTGATTTTGATAGACTCGAAGAAGTAATTATTTTGGTATCAGATTTTATTCAAGTTACAACTGGTGAATGGTTAAAACTGGATGCCAGTTACGAAAATGAAGAAGAGGATGAAAACTTTGAAAATAGAGTCGACAATAAACTTGGCGACAAAAATAAAGGTGCTAACGATAAAAAGAAGAAGGAAGAAAAGAGATGAAACTTAAAATCAGTCAGATTATTCCGTCTTTTATTATAACTATTTTAGTTTTGATAGTGCTAGAGATTTTAATAACAACTTTGCTTCCCATATTAGGGATAGAACATTATCGACTGCCATTTAATATACTTATAATTTTATTTTTGGCTTTTAAACTCGAGACACCCTTTATTGCCTGTTTGATATTGGTAGTTCAGTTGTTTTACTCTATTTTTTCGGTGGAAGGATGGGCATATGGAACTTTCGCCGGAATAATTGTTTGTATTATTATTTCTTACTTGCGTGACATGCTCCATTTTGATTCTAAACTTTTTACTGTTTTTGTCACCCAGATATTTCAAGTGGTGTGGTTTATTATTGTGTCTTTTCTTATTTATCTAAGGCTTGGTACAACTGAATATATTTTATTAAAGCTGGCACGTTTCCTTCCAGAAAGTATTGTAATTTCCTTAATAGCCCCTTTCTTTTTTATGCTACTTGATCAAATCTGGAGAATAAAAGAGGGAGGAGTATTGGGAGAAAACGATTAATGTTTGGCGAAGAAGATATTGTCAAATCCCATAAAAGTCGGGCTGATGTTATAACTAATATTATTTTAGTATCATTTGCCATTATTTTGGCGAGGCTTTGGTATTTGCAGATATATATGGGTGAGGCTTATCGAAGATATTCTTTGGAAAACAGCCTTCGTAAAGAAACCGTGATGGCCCCTCGGGGAATGATTTTTAGTCGAAATAATGAATTAATGGTCCACAATGTTCCCCGGTTTGACGTTATTATTGTCCCACAATATTTAAAAACGCCCAAAGAAACAGTTGAAATGCTCGCCCAAAGAATCGAAGTACCAGCTGCGGAAATATTTCAAAAGTTAAACCGTGCTAAGCGGGAACAGGCTAGCTATATTCCTGTGGTCATTAAAAAAAATCTCAGCCGTAAGGAAGTGGCTTTAATTGAAACTGAAAATTCTTATATGCCAGGAGTGAGTGTTTCGACTTTTATTACTAGGGAATATTCCGATGAATTTATCGGATCGCATATGCTGGGATATATTTCAAAGCTGGATAAACAAGGGAAAAAAAAGGTCAAAGAATATGACGAATTTCAGTATATTGGGGTTGCGGGTATCGAAAAGGTTTTTGATAAACATCTTAAAGGGGATAATGGGTTTGAATTTGTAGAAGTTGATGCCCTCGGAAGAAAAAGAAGATATCTAAAAAGCGATCTGCTACTTGATGACATTCAAAATCGGCCCGCAGTTCCTGGTCTAAATATCAGATTGACCATAGATCGTGATTTGCAATTAGCGGCATATGAAGCCTTGGAGGGGAAAGTTGGAAGTGTGGTTGCATTGGATGTAACTAATGGTGAAATATTAGCGATAATTTCGAGACCATCATACAATCCGTCTATTTTTAGCCGACAACTAACCAGTGATTATTGGAGTATTCTATCCAAGGATGAGAATGAACCACTATATGATCGGGCTATTCAGGACCACTATCCTCCAGGTTCAACTTTTAAAACCATTACTGCCTTGGCAGCGTTAGAAGAAGGCATCGTTGACGAAAATACTGAAGTACGTTGCAATGGTTACTTTCAGCTTGGCCGAAAGACATTTCATTGTTGGAAGAAACATGGACATGGAGTGGTAAATATTTACAAGGCTATAAGAGAATCCTGTGATGTTTATTTTTATAAAATTGGTACCAAAATTGATATTGATGTTTTAGCAAAATATGCCAAAATGCTTGGCTTTGGAAATAAAACGGGGATATCTCTACCCAGAGAAACCAGGGGACTTATTCCTACCAAAGATTGGAAACTTAAGAAAAATGCAGTTCCTTGGCAGCTGGGAGAAACTTTGCTTACGGCGATTGGACAATCGTACGTACTTGCTACACCTTTGCAACTTACCGTTGCTTATGCAGCTATTGCTAATAACGGTAGATTAGTTAAACCAGTTTTGATTAAAGAAATATTTTCAAATGCAGGAGATATTGTTCAACAAGGCAACATAGAAATTTCCCCAGAAAAAATATTTTCAGATAAGACTCTTAAAATTGTCCGAGAAGGGCTTTTTCAAGTGGTAAATAATCCAAACGGAACTGCTTGGTGGTATAGGGGTAAAGGAATTAATATGAGCGGAAAAACCGGTACTTCACAAGTAGTTCGTTTTTCCAGCGATAAAATATTTAATAAATGTGAAGACAATGAGTACAAGCTGAGACATCATGCTGTTTTTGCAGCATATGCACCTAGCGATAATCCTAAAATTGCTGTCGGAGTGGTGGTCGAACATGGTTGCCATGGTTCTTCTGCCGGTGCTCCGGTGGCTACCGCAATTATCAGTAAATATTTGGAGAAATATTACCCTGAATTAAGGGAGAAATATTTGAAAGAAGATAACAAAATGCTTGCTGCGCATTGGAGTAGAAAGAAGGCGCAAGCTGCCGAAGAAGCCAAAAAGAACGATGAAGAGTAAATGAACGAGTTTAGCAATCTGGGGAAACTATGAATTATTCAGCAATACTTGAGACCTTGAAAAAATATGATTTCAGTTTTTTCGGTGCCGTGATTGCCATTTTTTTTATTGGAGTGATTAATCTTTATTCCGCAACACAAGCTTCAGATCAGTTATCTCACTCGAATTTATTTAAAATTCAATTGTTCTATTTTTTGATTTCTATGGCAATAGCGTTAACAATAAGCTTCGTTCAAACTAAAAATTATTTTAGATATGGTTACTTTATATATGGAGTTAATGTCTTTTTACTTATTTTGGTTTTAACTCTTGGAAAAATTGGTATGGGAGCTCAGCGCTGGCTAGTACTTGGTCCTATTAGTTTTCAGCCTTCTGAGTTTATGAAAATATCCATCGTGTTAGCTCTTGGAAGATGGTTTACCAAAACTGATCCTCATTTAGTACTTGGATTTAAAGAACTTATTATTCCCGCAATAATTACTTTTATTCCTATGATATTAATTGTTTTACAACCTGACCTAGGAACGGGGATTTTAGTTGGTTTAATATCTTTTATGATTGCCTTTTATCGCAGACTTCGTTGGAAAGTCATTGTCATGCTTGGGATTATATCTTTAATCGGTGGAAGTGTGATGTATCAATACGGGTTAAAGGAATATCAACGAAAAAGAATCATTGCCTTTGTCAATCCAGACGCTGATGCCAAGGGCTCTGGCTATAATGCTATACAATCAAAAATTGCCATAGGTTCTGGAGAATTTTTAGGAAAAGGTTACAAGAAATCTACGCAAGCTTCCTTGCAATATTTGCCAGAAAACCATACCGATTTTATTTTTTCTATTTTTAATGAAGAACATGGTTTTTTTGGTTCGCTGGTTTTAATTTCGCTCTATATTGTGCTATTTTACAGATTTATATGGTTAGCTCAGGCAGTAACCAAGATTTTTGATTCCATACTGGCGGTTGGTTTAATGTCCATTTTTTTCTGGCATACGTTCATCAATATGGGGATGGTGATGGGGCTTATGCCTATTGTAGGGGTTCCTCTTCCACTGCTTTCATATGGTGGAACTAGTCTTTTAACTTTTATGATCTGTTGTGGGGTAGCCACCTCCATTAGCAATTCAAGAAACTTCTTTTAAGTACGGCATTCATATTGCAATCACAATTCATATAGTTCAAAACTACTGGATTGTGGGTTTTATATGATAAAATATTTGTCTAAAGTTTTTACGGCTGTTTTTTTACTTAGCTACTTGGTTTATTCTCAAGAAGTATTTGCTGATGAACATAGTGTCATTAATCAGCTTAGGTATGATTTGTGGTATAATGGCCTTCAAGTACCAGATTTAAACACAGTCTATGATGCACCAGATGTTGTAGAGGCTCAAGAACAGGAGCAGGACCAGATTGCTTATCCTATTGAATTAACAATACCACTCTATGGCAAACTAGGTTCTGTATAAATAAATAATATTTTCTTGATTCTTTATAGTTTAATCATATAGTATGAACACCATACTAATTATGTAATAATCTTGCGTATGAAAAAACTGGCGTCTATTGGTAGCTATCTTAAAAAAATCCATCGAGGATATGGGAATAATATTCTAAATTTATTAAGTCAAAGAGGATTTACTGATCTAAGAATTAGTTTTTTGGAAGTTATGCTTTATGTGTGTGAACATAATGGGCCGACCATTAGAGAAATTGGTATAGGATGTAATTTAAAAAAACAAACCATGACTAGCCACTTAAATGAGCTTAAAAAAAGAGGATATTTATTCACTGAGATCAATCCCAAGGACCGTCGTGAGCAGCGTGTTCGTCTTACGGAATATGGAGAAAAGTTTAAATTGAATTTGATTGAAAGTGTAAGTGAATTGGAAAAAACTTATACTGACATAATCGGAGAGGTCGAACTGGAAAGGGTTAATCTCATGCTTGTTAACTTTTATGAGAAACTTCATGAGTCTTCCCTTATCTCTTAATAAACCCTGTTTTTTTAAATTTAGTAAGATGGGTAAAAGGAGCCAAAGAATAAATTACCGGTTATGACCGAGGTCAAAAGACACGAAACTAAAAAGATGGCGCCCTCATAAAGTCCAAAACCAATCTCAGGTCCAAGTAGTTCTTTTCCATCATCTGATAAAACATCAGATCTAAAATCATTTTCAATTTTAAAAATTTTAATCAATCCCCATCTAAAGAGGGGAAAAATGATGATAGATAAAAGTATTTTTAGAACTACTTGAATATTATACCAAACGTAGTCCTTCATGTTGTTTTCTAAGGAGGAGGAAATTATTAACGTCCAACCCAAAATGAAACCACTATAAGAAAATGCTACTGAAATATTTTTTTGCACAATAAGTTTATTGAGGGACAGTTTGGAGACCACGGGGAATGTTCTAATACTAAACCCAAGAATAACCATTGCTAATAGCCACATAAGTAAAAATAAAATGAAATTATTTTCAGATGCCCTAATGACAGTTGATAAAATCAGCGCAATGCTTAGCGTGTTGGTAAAACTGATAATAGCGTAAGAATAATTTTTTCGCTTGATGATCTCATCAATATACTCAAAATTATAAAAAATAATACTTTCAATTATGTAAATGGATAATAGATAGATAATAAATATCAGAGTTGCTTGTATTAAAAATGTAGTGAGTGCCAGGATAATTCCATTAGAAATATAAAAATAAAAGTTTGAATATACTATTCCAATTCCTAGAATTCGTCCAAAAAGATGAATAGTGTCGGGAGAGTTTTTGGAAGGGTAGAATTTTTTAAAAAGCTGTTGCTTAGATGATGGATAAAGAAAAATGTGGGCAAATTTATATAGAATTAGCGTCAAGCATATGAAAGCTGTAAACACTATTCTTAAAATCATCTTATCAAAAATTTCATTCATAAATAGTCTCCAGCTATATTTTTTTCGTCGTACTATGAGGTGGTATTGATTTATGCTTTTTTTGCCAAGGGATGCTTAAAAAGTTTTTTAGATGATATTTTATTTTATCGATATTTTTAATTTTTCTTTGGTTAGTTTTGTAAAACTCTTTTGAAATTGATCCGTTTAATCCAAACTCTTCATTGGTGCCATAGAAAGGTTTTTCGCTCGCAAGGTGAACTTGTAATTGTGACAGAAAATCTTTGGTCGGCCGAAAATTACCCCAGCCAAAAAGCTCAGGAAAGTGTTTATAGCCTCGGTGAAAATCCCAAATTTGACTACCTGAATTTTCATAAACCCATTTTCCGTAAAATGAGTCATCTACGTAGATCATACCAGGAGGGGTTGGAATATAGGTTTCTTCATTCAAACGCTCTTTGCGGTTAAATAAACTCATTCCTAGATTGAGTATATTATCTTGGTAATAGTTTTTAGAAATTCTAAATGTAATAATCTCTGGTTGAGTAAAACCGTGAACTATTTTATATCTGTGAAAATAAGTTTTAATAATAAAACCAGCTTTGAAATAATCAATTAATATTGCACTTACGGGAGCGTTTTTAACATACTTCGACAAATCATACTGATTTTTAATATAGGGGGCTATTTTTTCGGCTGGAGCAAAACTTTTAGACATCCCAAGATAGATGAGAACCAGTAAGGCATAAATGGAAAATTGATTCATGTTTTTCATTGGTAACAGTGTATCATATTATCAGGCTTACTGAAGTTACTCAATGATCAGATTGTCTAGTTTAGGTTGATGACCAGTATTAATTAATTCAATAATTTGATTTTTATGCGATGCTTTCAAGAGAGATATATCCAAGTGAAGACGGTTGACGGCGTGTGATTTTTCAAATTTACTGAATAAATCGGTGGCTTCATTGATATGGGAAAAACTGCGCTGTTGGGTTTCATGCAGTGTGCGTACCACCTTTATCGTATATTTACTGGGTGCTTCATTTAGCGCAATGTATTTTGAAATCCTTTTGGAAGATGAACATCTTATATAATCTATTTTATTTTCATCCAGGTATTTTTGAATCACTTCTAATTTCAGAAGTTGTTCGTCGTTAAATGATTCAAAAATCTTAGGAGGAATTTTATTTTTTACCAGATTATTGGCATATTCAGACTTAGATTTTCTTAGGGTTTTCATTAAATAGTAATCATCATGTTCAAAATATTCTTCAATATCAGCAGGAAGACGATATTCATCGGGAGAACTTGTAAAATATTTTATGAGCAGTTGCTCTAGACAAACGGCTTTATAGTGAAAGTAAACCATTAAAAACATATGATATCTACTCAGGAGAAAGTCATCGAAAGTAACCACAGCTCTTTCTGACAATCCAAGATAAGCTTCAGTGCCCGTATGACATATTTCTAAATTATTAATAAGCCAGTCTAAATCAAAATTGCCGTAGCTTACTCCACAAAAATAGCTATCTCGAAGTAGGTAATCCATCCTGTCACAATCAAGTTCACTGGAAATTAATTGGTGTAAAATTGGGAAATAATTGACGCCTTTATGGGTGAAATAACTAGGTTCCGCAGTTGTTCCGGTAATCAGGTCGACAATAAACTTCCTTTCTATTCCAAATTTCTTTTCTACCAAATAAAAGGCATCGCTAAATGAACTGTCGGCAATTGCTTTGATAGTATAATCTTCATGTCTTGCTTGTCGGTCATGTTTTTGGTCTTGAGGAGATAGATATCTGATGGGTATCATTAACTCACTTAAAGCAGGCATGACTATTTCGGTGGTATGACTTAAGGGGGCGTGACCTATATCGTGTAAAAGGCAGGCTAAACGAAATGTTTCTTTGAGAGTCTTAATTTTTTGTTCTTCGAGTTGACTGTTGAAAACACTATTGAAGGCCATAGTTCCTATATGCATGACTCCAATGGAGTGTATGAATCTAGTATGAGTTGCCCCTGGAAAGGGGTATTCACAGAATCCAAGTTGTTTTATGTTTCGTAACCGTTGAAAAAGGTTGTGTTCTATAATCGGAATCTCTTCATCAAGAATATAGATTGAACCATGAACAGGATCTCTGATTTCCATCACACTGCTCCTTGATTAATAAGAATATGGACATTTTGGGTGATGTTGGAATGTGTATACTTTTACCTGACAAATTAACCAATTTCCAATAAAAAAGGCTCAAAAATATTATTGAGCCTTCTTATTTTTTTAAAAATTATTTTAAATGATTAGTTTTCTTCGTCTTCTGAGCCTTCTGCGTAACGCTCATCTTCGTCGACGAATTCTTCGCGATCTTCTTCACTTTCTCCATCAAAGGCATCGTTGTAACCCCAACCGTAACCGTATTTGCCTTCCTCTTCTTCTTCATCTTCATCATCCGCACTAAACTCTCGTACACTAGGTTCAGCAGCTACAAAACCCTCTTCACTTTCTTCAAGTTCATCCAAAGGTACTTCTTCGTTATCGATTATCTCTGTTTCACATTCAGAATCATCGCAGCAGCAACATCCAGTTGCTGCGGGGATCTTCGTTTCTAATTTCTCAATAGGAGGATGTTTTTTGTTTTTTACTTTCGTAGCGGTTACTTTTTTAGTGGCTTTCTTAGCCACTACTTTTTTAGTAGCTTTCTTTGCCACTACTTTTTTAGTAGCTTTCTTTGCTACTACTTTTTTAGTAGCTTTCTTTGCTACTACTTTTTTAGTAGCTTTCTTTGCCACTACTTTTTTAGCAGGTTTCTTTGCTACTACTTTTTTAGCAGCTTTCTTTGCTACTACTTTTTTCTTAGGTGTGTTTTTTTTAGTTGTTTTTTTCTTTGCCACGGGCCCCATCCTTTTTTAAAAATTTGATTTAAAATTTATACTAAAAAATTATATCTGTACT
>MEPW01000058.1 GCA_001769975.1 Bdellovibrionales bacterium RIFOXYA1_FULL_36_14
TTGAAAGCTTTAGTTCAAAGTTTGGCCCAAACTCGAGGGAGAAGTGAAAAAGATTTTGGTTCGATGATAGAAGATGCAAAATCTTTTAAAGCACAAGACGCTTTAAATAATCGTTTAATTAATGGGATGGTCCATAACGAAAATGAATTATTCCAATCCATTAACCAACAAAAAATAAAAGTCAAAAACCAAGATCTCATGCTGGTACTCAACAATCCCAAACTTGACGAATACGAAATGGATCTGGGACAAAAATTACTCAACATATTGTCAAATCCAAGCCTTACTTACATTCTCTTTTTAATTGGAGCCGCTTTGATCTACTTGGAATTTCAGGCTCCTGGTGGGTATGTAGCCGGAGGTCTGGGTTTTATATGTGTTATCCTTTCAGGTATTGGCTTCCATCTACTACCATTAAATTTTGGTGCGCTTGGATTAATTTTTCTGGCATTCATTCTATTTATTCTAGAAGCCTTTATCACCAGCTTCGGACTTATTGCCCTGGCTGGGTTTATATCACTTACGATTGGATCATTATTTCTTTTTCGGACTGATGATGCCTACTTACATTTTAGTAAAATGGCGATGTTTTCATCCATTTTCTCCGTTGGAACCTTTTTATTAATTATTTTATATATGTTTGTTAAAGCGATGAAAGTTAGTGATGCTACGTCTTTTCATAGTTTAAAAGGTAGTATTGGTAAGGTCACCCAAATAATTGATACCACCGGTACAGAAAAAATATATTATATTAAAGTTAAGGGAGAAATCTGGAAGGCAAAATCCCTTGATGACATACCGGTGAATACTCCCTGCCTAGTTTTGGATAAAAATGACAACGAAATGATTCTTAATATAAAAAGAAACTAAGGAGCACTTATGTTTGGAAGCACTTTTATACCGTTTATAGTTATTTTATTTATTTTACTTGCTAACATGATCAAAATTGTCAATCAGTATGAACGTATTGTGATTTTTACGCTTGGAAAATTTACTGGCGTTAAAGGCCCAGGCCTTATCATCATCATTCCGTTGATACAAAAAATCCGCAAAGTGGATATTCGAACTTTGACCATGGATATTCCCCCGCAGGATATTATTTCTAAAGACAATGTTACCCTTAAAGTTAATGGCGTAGCCTATTTCAGAGTGGAAGCACCGGCTAAAGCCATTATTGAAGTTGAGGATTATTTGATGGCCACGGGACAGATTGCCCAAACCACCCTGCGTTCGGTTATCGGTCAGTTTGAGCTAGATGAAATCTTATCGCAAAGAGATACTATCAACCACAAGTTGCAATCAATCATTGACGACCAAACCGAACCTTGGGGTATCAAGGTCTCTGCAGTGGAAGTCAAGGCCATAGATCTTCCCATAGAAATGCAACGTGCCATGGCCAAACAGGCCCAAGCCGAAAGAGAAAAAAGGGCCAAAGTCATATCTGCTGAAGGTGAATTAGTGGCTTCTGAAAAACTAGCTAAAGCTGCTGCTATTTTAGATCAAAACAAAAATGCCATCATTCTAAGATATCTAGACACCATGAAGGAAATCTCCAGCGGGGAAGGCAGATCCACCACCTTTTTCCCACTTCCTATCGATTTTTTAAATACCGTTAAAGACAACTTAAAATAGTATTTATGGGTGACAAAAATTTATTTTTTGTCACCTTTTTTCTTAGGTGAAGCCAGTTTTCTTTCTATTTTTTGTAACTCAAATTCATTTTCTTTAATCTGTTTTGCTTGTCTCTTGATCACTTCCAACATCGGAGCAATTAAATTAGCATACTGTACCGTTAAGCCACTTCCCGTCTGATCAACCAACTCCGGGTAATATTTTTGAACTTCCTGGGCCACTAATCCTAAACTTTTTTCGCCACTATCTTTCCAATTAAAACTCACCCCTCGCAAACTTAAAATTCTATTAGCTTCAATTTCGCTGAGTACCTTAATATTCTTTTTTTCCTTTTGATCAGAAACGTGATTATACTTGGTTGCAGAAACTTCATTAGCTGAAGCAGAACCTTTCACAAATATTTTAGTGACATTATTAATTTGGCCGCCGTCAAAAGTTACTGGCCCGACACCAGGGGCCCTGCCTACATAATCAAAAGTCATTTTACCTCTAACGTCCACAGCACCTTCTGCTTTAAGCGAATAAGGACGAGCGGGGATCGTTCCTCCCATGGTGGCGGAATTAGCGGCAGTAAATGTTTTAACATTTATACTTTTACACAAATCATTATCAGAAAAATCCAAGATCCCACCCAATGCATTACAAAGATCTTCTAAATTATTTGAGTTTTCCGATACACACCTTAAAAGCTTGACTCCAGTCCCATCCACAATAAATTTTACAGGTAGCAACCTGGTAGCTTCAGTATCTTTATTACTACCACCACCTTTCTTTTCAAATGTTACAAATAAATTTGTAAAATGCAAATTACTGCCTACTGGTTTATTTATCACTTGTCCGAGCTTCATTTCTTTAATCGTAACTTGTCCAATTCCCCCAGTCCCTATTGAGCCGTACTTATCATTGACTTTGAAAAGTTCAGTAAGTCCTCCGTTGATGTCCTTTCTTAGAATTTTATCTATCGAAGAATTAGTAGTGATTTTGTTTTTAAATGTCTCAAAACAACTATCCCTATCGCGCAAGGCAAACATCATATCATACATGATATTATCAGCTTGAAAATTCTTGGAAGTGTCCCTGGTTCTTTCCGTTTGAAAATCAACAATTCTCATCCCACCAAGCGCAATTACTCCAAGCAGTCCTGCGGCAACCATAACTTCCACTAATGAAAAGCCGTGATTTTTAATCCAACTATTTTCTTTTTTCATAAAACCTACCCACCAGTTTTTTTACGGTTGTTGCTTGATTTTCTTATTTATCTCTTTAATTCTCGATTTTTGACTTGCAATAATTCTTTCATTTTCTTTAATCATTTCCAAAAGTGGTGCAAGCAATTTTTCCGTTTCAATAGTCTTAATATTCATCTTTGCGTTTTGATGAATTATTTCTGGAAAATATTTTCCTACCTCTTGGGCCACTACTCCCAAGTCATGTTGGTTGTTTCTCTTCCAATCAAAACCAACTCCGTTAATATTTAGTACTTTTTGTGAATCCTGAAGTGTCAGCGTCTTGATATTTTCCTTCAATAAAAGATCTGAGGTATAATGCATTTTTCGAATCGTCATATAGTCAAAAATATCCATATTACCACTTACATTGATTGAGTCACCTACATAGAGATCACCGGCTTTTTGTTTGAAAATATCGTGTTTCTTATCTTCATCGGTTATCTCACAATAATTTTTTCCACTGGTACCGCTTTTGTCACAAGGAATATAGATGTCTCCATTACCACCACAAACATCCGTACAGTTAAACGGGTCTGTTTCCGTACTGGTACCACTACAACTTCGGTAACTACCATCCGCGACACTATCACCATTACAATCCCTAGTATCCAATTCTTGTGGTGGTGTAAAATAACCTGGAACACCAGGTCCTCCTTCCACAATCGGTCCGGCACATGTATCATAACTGTCAGAGGGAATATTTACAAACCCCAGGCCATCGGGAGCACCACTCAAGACCGTGCAAGCTCCTCGACTTTTAGCATGCTGCCGGCAGCTACACTGCTGAACTTTTCCATTTTTCATAAATTGTATTTCCAGTTCTCTCTTAACTCGGTCGTATTCTGCAGCTCCAGTAACACTGTTAACCCAAAACTCGACATAGTCAGTGATTCGCTTAGAGTCTTGCGTAGTTGTTCCAGAAACAGTTCCCAAAATGACACAGTCTTCAATACCATTTACCGCACCGGATTTCTTCTTACACTGAACAGGCGACTTAAATGCATTTTCCGCTGTTTGACAATAGGTCGCCCCGGTTGGACACAAAATTGAATCCCCCACAGTCAATCTCGAATGAATAATCGGCAGCGGTGAAGTTTGGGGTCCAAGAAGCAAGCTATTATCAGGTGCTTCGCTATTCACACTTACTGCAGAGGGCGTTGCAGTTGCCGTTACTGGCTTGGGTTTATGTTTAATAGCAATACTTCGGCATTCCAAAGTATTCCCTTGTTTGAAGAATTCTCCACCAACTGTATCACACGCGACTGAATCAAGTCCCATTTGATAACCACAATCATAAATGTACGATCTTGCACCATTGGGTCTTTTTTGAATAGTCAGTGGTAATGCAACTTTATGTTCAATTACTTGTTTGGCTTTTTTATCCTTTATATTATTAACGCCTGTAACATTTTCTCCCACCGCATATTTAATTCTTAAGTCAATGGAGGCATTATACACTTTTACCACTCTTTCTACTGGTACACCACTCACCATAACCGTCGTCTTCATATCCATTTCATTGAGCATTCGAAGATTCTCAAGACCAATATGACTTACCCGAAACTGACTATCCCCTTCTCCGTATCTAAAATAATTTTTTTCAGGAACCTTGTCGTCACTACGAGGAGATGGCAAAGAAATATTATACATTTGGGCCAGACGTCTCGTCTCTCTTTTATAAGTTATCCCTCCAGTCGCAGTACGGGTTGTTTCGCCCATATAAAGGTCATTAAAAATTATGTACGGTGGATTTGGTTTCGTTTGCAAAAGCCGAGTTACCTCCTGACCTCCAAAATTTGCCACACAATGTTTTGACTGGGTCATGGCCTTCATAACGAGAAATTTCATTTCGCTAACGGCGAAATCTTGCTCAATTTTTTTGCTACTTTTTTGCAAATTAGAAACCAATGTCATGACACCTAAACCGACAACGGCACTTACTCCAAGCGCAACCGTCAATTCTACCAGATTGAATCCTTTTTTATTTTTCATGATTTACATTATCCACCTAATATTAAACCACATCAATTCTTGCAATTTTTTCCCTTAAATCTTAATAAGATAGCAATTAACTACAGCAATCCAATTGCCAACCTTATAGGTCACTCACTAAGACAAAAAAAAGACCCAGCATTCGCTGGGTCTATCTATGTGTTATACAACACTTTGAATTTTAGGTAAAAAGTTAGCTGAGCAATTTAAGCGCAGCAGTTCCTTCGTTATTTGCTTGAGACAATACTGAAATACCTGCATTAGTAAGAATACTATATTTCGTATTTTTGGCAGTCTCTTCTGCAAAATCAGTATCACGCATTCTAGAATTTGCTGTATTTAAATTCTCTGAACTTATCTGTAAATTCTGAATGGTTGAAAATAATCTGTTTTGAATTGCACCCAGATCTGCTCTTTGTCCAGACACGTGTGTAATAGCTGAATCCAAAATTGCAAGCGATTCCTGCGCTGCTTTTTTGTCAGTAACATTGATTTCATTTACCCCCAAACTATCCAAACTTGAATTGGTAGCTTGCGCATTGTAAGAAATCCTATCTTGGAAGTCATTATTATTGATGCCAATCTGGAAATCATACTTATCACCAGATCCATCTAATAATTTTTTGCCGTTAAACTCAGTAACTTGAGCTATTCTTTCAACTTCAGCTTTCAAATTTTGATATTCCACATTAGTAAATGATCGCTCGACATCGCCAACTGTATCAGAAGCAGCTTGGACTGATAACTCGCGCAATCTGGTTAAAATGCTGGATATCTCATTCAAACCACCTTCTGCAGTTTGAATCATCGAGATTCCGT
Organism: Bdellovibrionales bacterium RIFOXYA1_FULL_36_14; assembly: GCA_001769975.1. Lineage (GTDB taxonomy): Bacteria > Bdellovibrionota > Bacteriovoracia > Bacteriovoracales > Bacteriovoracaceae > XYC1-FULL-37-79. The sequence continues at coordinate 5,673 of MEPW01000058.1, forward strand.
CGCCCGCATTTCTTTCTGCTTGGTTGACACCACGAATTTGAGCTTTCAATTTTTCAGAAATCGCCAAACCAGCTGCATCATCAGCTGCTTTGTTGATCCTTGAGCCCGATGACAATTTGTTAATTGTGTCGGATGATGCTCGATTGGTGTTCCCAAGAGTTCTTTGGGCAGATAGTGAAGTAACGTTTGTGTTGATTCGTAGACCCATTGATTCCTCCCTTGGATAATTAGCTCCCTTCTGGAAGTTGCCCCCAAACCGTGAGGATCAATAAGCATACTGCTTTTCTATTTCGTTTTTGTTTTCAACACCATGTTGAAAACTTTCACCCTCCAGATCGGACAATTCAAAAAAGACCTTAGTTTTTTAATCACTTTTATTTTTATTTTTATCAAAAATCATTTATCCGACTTTTTTTATCAATTTATTTTTCCACTTTTTAGAACCTTTTAAGCAGTGTTCATCATTTATAACTGGACTATAAAACAGTAATCAGTAGAATAATAAAGAAGCATGTTCTAATAAAGCAAATACATTTCAGGAGTAGTTATGGAGCTTAAATCTGATCTTAAGATACTCGTCGTCGATGATATGGGAACCATGAGAAAAATTATAAAGAAAATGCTGGTACAACTCGGTTTTAATAATATACACGAAGCTCAAGATGGCAGTGAAGCCTGGCCGATGATCAAAACACACCTAGCAGAAGGGGCTCCATTTGAATTTGTTATATCCGATTGGAATATGCCTGGGATGACCGGAATAGATCTTCTCAAAAATGTAAGGGCCACGGCGGAAATCCACGGTCTTCCTTTTTTGATGGTGACTGCTGAAGCTGAACAAAGTAACGTCGTCACTGCAGTTCAATCAGGGGTTAATAATTATGTAGTAAAACCTTTCTCGGCACAAACTCTTAAGGAAAAAATCAACACCATCTTTTCTAACAAAAAGTAAGGGAATACTGCATGAATATAATTAATGATCCCGATATGAAGGAAATCGTTGATGATTTTTGCGACGAAGCCATGAAACTTTACCTAGAACTCGACAGCGTACTTGATAACCTCGAAGATGATCCCCGCAATCAAAAAGAAATGGAAAATTTCGGACAGATAATTGATCGAGTTATGGGAGCGGCTAAATCTATAGGTGCCGAAGAAATTGGAAAATTTTGTGAACTAGAAAAGCTTATTGGCTATAAAGCCAGCCAGGTTACAGAGCTCCCTCTACTCGAAGTGGTGGTCGCGGTTTTATTCGATGCCAACGATCTTCTAAAGCGAATGACTAAAGCTATTAAAACCGGTGAATCTAAAGGGCTTGAATCCCTTAACACTCAAGCTTTTGTTACCCGCTTAAAATGGTTATCTGAAAAATTTAAATCTATTGAGCGATCCTCCGTTGCGGCTACGCCTAAACAACAAATTGGTCAGGCGGACATAGATAACCTGCTTCAAGATCTAGGTTTATAACATTAAAAGGAGTGCTTAAATGGGAGCAACAGGCTTTCTAAATTATTCAAGACCTTTTATCGATGCTGCTAAAAAAGTTTTTGAGACCATGATTTTCACCAAACTAGAACCTCAAAAACCTTTGATAAAGAAAGATAACACATCCCTTGGCGATATCACGGCTTTCCTTGGTATTATTGGCGATTTTGAAAAAGATAACATAAAAAAAAGTTACAAGGCCATGCTGGTTATTTCATTTAGCTACGACACTTATATCAAAGTGGCCAATGCTATGTTAATGGAAAATCGCACCCAATACAGCCCAGAAATATCTGACGTAGGCGGTGAAATATGCAATATGATCATGGGAAGTGCTAAAAGGAATTTAGTGGAACTGGGGTATTCTTCCAACATGGCAGTACCTTCAATAATTGAAGGCAAAAATCATACAATTTCTTATCCGACAAGCACCAATGTCGTAGTTATTCCGATGAACTCTGCTTATGGCACTATTTACATGGAATTATGCTACAAAGAAGAGGATTAGTATTCTGTATAGGGTAAGTGATTTCGTCCATTCCAATTATTAAGTGAAATTTGATAATTATAATTTTCGAAATTTTGAGGAATATCAATTTGCGCGTATGTTAACTTGGTTCCCCCTACACTGGTGCCAAAGTCTAAATGAAATGTTTTAGTCCAAGTACCGGTATTTACAAAAACTGAACCATCTGGACGGGGCCTGAATAAAGGAATATGAGTATGCCCCACTAGCAATGCTTTAATCATGGTTTTATTCTCAAAGAAATCCTCAGTCACTTGTTCATAATCTTTAAACAATGACAATTCTCTTTTGGCATGTTCCCAGATTTTTTTAACATTCTTATGTTGCCTGTAAAAATAAATGAACCTTACCATTATAAAATACCAAACCGATGCGAAGAAAAAGCGGATAGTGAATAACGGCTCATAAATCAGACCATTAATAAATAATTGCCCGATCGGCTTAATCGCATTAATATGTCCTTTTTCTTCCTTAAATTTATTCAATACCCTGGTTATATAATAAGCACCCCATGAAGGTCGAAAGTATTTTCGCCCGAACTCGTCTTCCACAATAGATCTTTTTGAATGAAAAAAATGAGCATGTTCATACTCGTGTCCATGAATCACAAAAAGACCTATCTCCGGGCTATAATCACCATTATCATTGGCAATAATTTTAATATTTTCTCTGATAGTTTCCGCAAACAAACCTAAAAAGTTTTCCTTGACCCTATCCAGAATAAGTTCTGCATCATGGTTACCGATAATGTAGATAATTTTTCTCTTCTTATTGGATAAAAACAAACTGAGCGCATTGAAAACCTCTGGATGTCCCGTCACTATCAACTTAAGTCTTTCTAAAGAGGCTTCTTCACTCCAATATTCATCATCAAAATAGCGAACGTAAGGAACTGCCAGAAAATCTAGAAAATCGCCATTGATTATTAACTCCATTTCCCTGTTTTGGTATTCTCCATCACTATAAAAATCCAAAAAATCAACCAACTCTTTATCATGATAAAAATCTTCTAATGGATTGCGTTTACCATCAAAAAAAGCTCCAGCCCCCAGATGAAGATCAGAAATTACCAGGATGGTTTTTTTAAATTTATCTTTCTGGAGGAATCTCATAAGACTTTTTTCCAATCTTCAATTCTACTTCCTGAAATGAAGGTGATAAAGGTACGAAAAAAAGTTTCTCTTCTTTTTTTAATACAACATCCAAAGAGGCCATACTTTGTGGAACAATAGAATAAAACCCCACTCTTTCACCATTTCCTTTAACTAATTTCCCTAATAATTTTTGATTCATTTTGTTTTCAACAATTACGCTGAGATTTTCTTTAAACTGGTCTGGAGATAAAACCTTAACAAATCTATCATGTACCTGCACATAAAAAGTATCACTTTTTTCGTAAGCATATACGTTTTTGACAAGTAACCAAAAACAAAATACCCAAATAAAAGTTCTCAATTAAAGTTCTCCTTTATTAATTATTTTACTTGAAAAACTCCCTCTATTTAAAAGATCCCTAACCGGAAATAATTGCCGGAGTAAAAAATTTTACTTTAAATACGCATTAAATAAATCAATAACCCCGAAAAGACAGAGGTTAATAGTGGGTGACATATGTTAAATTATTTTAAACAAAAATTTTGTTCTATAAAAAAAGATGAAACCTTTGAAAACAAACTTGAATTATTTCAAGCAAATTTTTTCAATTCACCTTATCACTCATGGATAACTGAAAGTAAGGCATTAAAACGGGCCTTTTTTATTCTTTTAGATTCACTCAACGAGCAATTACTCCAGATCCTGTTGAAAAAAAATTTAATTTGTTTGAGGTCCTACGGCGTATTAGCTTGTACTTTATCCCTTCCACCCCAATCTGATGTACTGATTGTCTATCCAGATTTAATTAAATTACTAAATAGTGCGTCCTTAATGCACGGAGTTTCTATTTTGGCACATGAACTTGGACACATTATTTTAAATCATTCACACAAAGATTTAAATCCTATCTTGGCCCAACTTGAAGCTGATACCATTGCGTTTGAAATGGGTTTTGGAAAAGAGCTAATGGAAGAAATAAAGTCCTTTCCGACTTCTTATGAGTATCAACTTCGTATAGAAAATCTTGCTAAATTACTCACTAGGCAAGCTTAAAAAACGTAACTGGTATCATCCGCCCCTAGCAGGGTAATCCGATCACATTGAAGATCATCAATCTCCTGATAGAGTTGGGTTTGAAAATTGGGCTTTAAATGCCCAATAAATAAGGGAATACTTTCAGGCATTTTTTTAATCTCTTCTTTTAGAGAATTGGGTGTATGGTGTTGGCTATCTGTAGCAATTTTTTGTAATCGGTTGGGAAAACTCACTTCCGTAAAGATGGCTTTCAAATTTTTTGTCTTATGAGCGTATTCCCATATTTTATCGGTGGGACCGGTATCTTGAGTAAATAAAACCGAAGTCTTGCCTTTACTTACAATAAAACCAAATGCATCTTCGGGGTGATTAACTCTAATAGGAAGTATTTCATACCCACCAACCACCACTTTTTTTTCTGCTGTAATCTCATTAAATCTAATGGTTGGGTTTTTTTCGTTTGGTAGTTTTGAAAAATCCGGCCATATCACATCATTCATTAAGTGTTTTTTTATGGCCTGACTTACTCTCTGATTAGAATAAACTTCAAAGGGCAAATCCTTCAGCCCAAAACAATTATCACAAAGATAAGCTAGATCGGAGATATGGTCGAGGTGTGGGTGGGAAATCAAAATATTCTCAATCATTAACTGTTCGTCAATCAAAAGTCCAACTGCTGCAGAACCAGCATCTATTAATAATTTTCCATCTACTAAATAAGAAGTGGCCCTAAATCCTGGCGCCACGCCCCCATGTCCGCCCACAATTCTAATTAACATTTTTTATCCCCATCACACAAATATTAATATTTTCTAACTAATGTGCTAATTTGTCATATATTGTTTTAACTTCCTCTCCCGTGATTTTGGCAAATATCTTTGCTAAATCCTTTTTACTACCAGCTTGACTTAGGTATTTACTTACCAAGTCCTTTAATTTCTGATCACCTATTGAGCTGACTTCGTCCGTTTTGGTGTGATAAACACAAAGCACAAACTCTCCCTTTAAGGTAATACCATCTTTGACTTTTTTTAATTCCTTGATCTCAAACCGATAAATACTTTCAAATTTTTTGCTCATTTCTCGGCAAACGGAAACCCTGGCCTCTGGTAAAGTTTGCTCAATCAATTCCAGGGTGTCTATAATACGATGAGGCGATTCAAAAAAAATACTTAATCCATTTGGTAGGTTTTTCAAGGCTTCGTTTCTTTTATTTTTTTCCTTTGGTAAAAACCCATAGAAAGAAAACGGATAAGGTGGTAAACCACTTATTTCAATAGCAGAGATGACCGAAGAAACACCTGGCAGATTCAATACCCTAAAATTATTATCTATGGCGGCTTTTACAATAGGATATGCCGGATCTGAAATAATTGGACTGCCCGCATCTGAAGTTAAATAGACAAAATCATTTTCAGATAACAATTGTAATACATATTCTATGCGGTCTTGATCATTATGCTCATGAAATGAAATAAATTTTTTACCCTCAATCTTTTCCCCAATTGTGCGCAAAAAATCTTTTAGTACCCGAGTATCTTCTGCTAAAAATATCCCGTCTTGTGCAAGAGCATTTTTAGTTCTAATGGTAATATCGCCTTGATTTCCAATTGGTAGTGAAAACAGAACTAAACTTCCCAAATATTACTCCGCGTGACTTAAAGTCATTTATTTTTAAGCATAAAATAGTTTTTATTTTATTGCTTCAAAGCAATTATTGCCGACACTAGCTTACCAAATCTCTGCGGTGGTAAAATAGGGTATCGACTCTTGGTTTATTTAAACAAAGGGAATACATATGTCACTTAAGGCCATGATTAAAACTGAAGTTAATGGAAATTTGACCATTCATATGAAAGGCGGATTAAATTTTGAAAATACCGAACCTCTTAAAAAAAAGCTAACAGCCATGCTCTTAGAAAACCCTGCCCAGAATATAACGTTGGACATGTATGGGCTGGATTTTGTCGGTTCTAGTGGCATCAATTATTTTGTGGACACCATTAAACTACTAAACACTGAGAAATCTCGTATTAAATTAAAAAATGTCAAAACCGAGTTTTTAAGAGTTTTTAAGCTTTATGACTTCGATGCCATAAGCCTCCTAGAAGACCAATTCGACGATGACGAGACCATGGAACTCAATCAAAAGTTTGGAAATAGATCAAACACATTTCAAAATTAGCATAATTTTCATTTATTTTTTTAAAAAGTTATCTGCACAACATCTAAATATACACGAGACAATTGTGCCTTAAGGTTCTCTTTATGATTAAGAAGATTATTGGAAAGCTTGAACTCATGTTTAATCCAGTATGGGTTATATGCATAGCCTCCCCCATCTGAACTTTGATTATATGAATCCTGATAAGGACTTTGTTCCTCTTCTGGGTATTGAGGTTCTTCGGAATCATTACCTGAGGGGTATGAATAACCTCTGCTTTGCCTGATGCTATGAGAAATAACGACATAGCCTCCAAATATTAAACCTGCCCACAAACCTAGCGATGCGCCTTGAAATATGGCCCTGCCATTACTTTTAAACGCCATGGATGCAAATCCCAGTAACGCGCCACCTGCTGTACCGTAGGCGGACATTGTAGCAACCACTTTTACCTTCGGGTCAAGCTCTGCTTGAGCCTGATTAAGATACAGAAAGTTACTAATAATCAAAAAACATGCAATAAGTAATACTTTCAAATTTTATTCCTTCAAATCATCATTTTATATCCACCCCTTATAGGGTAAAAAAGCTTTAAGCATTTGGCAAAAATTATTTACACTTTTTTGTCTTTAATATCACAAAAAGGCTTCCCTACCAGTAATTTCTTTAAAACCGTGCAATTTAAAATTTCCCCAATAAAAATAGCACTGGCATTCAGCCTTTTTTTTTGTCTGTAAGATAAATGACCATGAGATTTAATTTCATATAGAGAAATTACGGGTTTATTATAATCCATCGTGGCCAAATCCACCTGTCCTGCGCCAATTTCTCGAAGCAGAAGTGAGGACATTAAGATAGGTATTCCATGTTGATGAATAACAGCAGAATATTTTTTTTCTAGCTCAAATCCTTTATTCAATTAAAAAACTCTCATTTTTAAATCGTTGGTAACACACCTCTAAATGTCCGCCTATGAATTTTACATTCTCCCTTTGTTCTTAACTGACTTAAATGTTCCGACGTCCCATAACCGACATTTTTTTTAAAATTGTAACCAGGATACATTACATCCATTTTTAACATCAAAAAATCTCGATATTCTTTTGCCAAAATTGAAGCAAGCCCAATCAGTAATGATTTTTGATCTCCCTTAACGATAGGTTTAATAACTATAGGTAGATGATCAAGGGGTAGGCCCATGTTTCCATCTACTAGTAAAACCCCGTCGCTATTTTTTTTATAGACTAGTTCAAATGCATTTTTCATACTTAGCAAAGATGCATTTAAGATATTTATTTTATCTATTAAAGTATTTGAAATACTAGAGATTGAAGCGAGAAGACGGCAATTCTTGAATTGCATTAGCGAAATTACCTGGTCTAATTTAAGTTCACTGGGAATCAATTGAAAATGTTTAAGAATGTGTTGCCTTTTTTTAGGTGAAAGCTTTTTTGAATCAGTGATATCCAAACTGGACAAATCCCTCAAAAGCTTCTGGGCTTCTGATAATTTTTCATATTCCATAAAAATACAGGAAGAGACCACGGGGCCTGCTAAACACCCTCTGCCCACTTCATCAACTCCGGATAAGAAGCCCTTTTTTCCGCGCAAAAAATCTCGATCAAAGTCACTATTTATCATACGCCACTCTTATACCCTATATTGGGGTAATATAGTAAAGGTACACCCAGGATTACAAAACAATTTGAAATTACCAAAGCCAAAGCTTACCTACGCAAATTTTTGAACATTTTAGGATCATTACCCATTATGTCAAACCAGATTTTTAATTTTTTGCAATTTTTAACGTTATTAATGCTAAGATGTTACTTATGCATTACCTAGGAAACTTACAATGAAAATTATTCTTTTAAGTCTTTTACTGACGATCTGTGCTTTCCCCTTAAAACTATCGGCCAATGACGTCTATGTAGTTGTTATGCAAAAACAGGAACAAAAAAAACAGCGAGGCTGGTCGCTGGCGGACTGGATGGTCACAAAAAATAAAATGAAAGCAATGGACATGTGGCTTGCACTAAATTCTTCAGCCAATTTATTTGAATTTTATATAGGAGGTCATCAAAGTAATTACGATCTAAACAATATAAAAATCTCAACTAAGGAACCTAAAATAGCCTATGGTGGTGAACTGGGAGCCTACGTTTCTATACTTGGTATCGAACTCGAATACGATAAATCCAACGAAAAATATGACCTTCGCTCCGGGATGGTTGCTCTTAGAATTTTTGGTACTGCTTATCAAGGAACAAACTTGACCATCGGATTTGGCAATAAAACATTTGATGTTGAAAATGATAATGAATATAACAATCAATTTGTCCAAGGTAAATTGGCCATCAACCTTTTTAGTTTTTTGGGAGTTCAAGGCATTTACAAAAATTATCTTTCGAAAAAAAGTAATGACATAGAACTTTCTGGTTATAAAAACATCTACGGCGCATATCTAGACATTTATTTTCTTCGACTTTATGGCAATCTTTTCAATGAGAAATTAAATTATTCTAATTCTCTTGTGTATACTTCCCAAAAGCGCAACGGTTATACACTTGGTGCTCAAATATTTTTTTAGTCTCAAAAACAAAAAAAAGGCCCTTTGTTTAAAAAGGGCCTTGAAGCATTTTATTATTTTGAATCGATTATTAATTATGACTTTCTATCGTAATCAATCGCAATTCTCGCACCTTTACCAGATCGCTCTCTTAGGTAATAAAGTTTTGATCTCTTTGTCTTACCTTTTTGCAGAACCTTAACCAATTCTACGTTAGGTGAATGAAAAGGAAAAACCCTCTCAACTCCATAACCACTAGAAATTTTTCGAACTCTGAAATGGCCATTCATCTTGCCTCTTTCTTTCATAGCAATACAAACACCTTGGAAAATCTGTAATCGGCTTTTCTCACCTTCAGTAATCCTTACTGATACCGCAAGAGTATCACCGGTTCTAAAATCAGGAATGTTTTTAACTTTTTCACTGCTGTGATCCTGATTTACAACATCGATCAAATTCATTTCAAACTCCTTTAGCAGATATAAAAATCTACTCTTTCTTCAGAGAGTCCATTCAAAGGACTATGAAGAGTATCATTATGATTCAGAGGCTTCCCCGTAATCTATCCAAATAAATAGCCACAGCTGAACGAACAGATAAATGATTATAATCATCTTTTGAAGCACACTTCAAAGGATTTAATCTAAAATCCGCCTGTTCCATTACAGAAGCATGTAATCCCCATCCTGTACCAAATACTAAATAACAGGGCATATTGTCAAGCATTATCCTTTCGTTTAAAGAAGTTACGCTTCCGGAAGGGTTTTTAATGTTGGCCCCTGTTACTACCAACAACGGTTTCCTTCCTTCAATCTGTTCTATTTTTTTCATAGAATCTTCCAACGAAAAACTAAGCTCTGCTAGCGAAAGTGCATTAAATCGGTCCGGGTTGTAAGCACAATTTTTATCATCTTTCCAATGATCAAGAATACGTTGTACTACTTCATGTTGAGTTTGAAGTGGTGTTATCAGGTAGAATTTTTCAACTCCATACGTTTTACAACTTCTAGAAATATCGTGAATATCCATATTGGTAACAGAAGTCGTAACAGTTTCACCCAATTTATTTGAAATTGGATAATGCACAAGGCCAACATAAAGTTTCATTTTAATTTTCCTTTTAATAAATCTGGCCTATAAATTTTGGTGACTCTCACTCTTTCGCTTTCTCTAAACTTATTAATTTTATCGTGGTGCCCGGATAAAAGAATTTCAGGAACACTTACTTCATCAAAAACTTGTGGTTTCGTATAGTGAGGATGTTCTAAAAGTCCACCTGTAAATGATTCACAACCTGCGCTTAACTTATTCCCAAGTACCCCATCCACAAATCTTAAGGAGGAATCCAAAATTAACATAACGGCTATCTCACCACCCGTTAAAATATAATCACCAACCGAAATTTGTTGATCAACATAAAGATCTATAAATCTTTCGTCAATCCCTTCATACCTGCCGCAAATAAAAACCAAATCCTTTCTATCTCCGACATGCCAATATTTAGCAGAAAAGTCTCTGGCCAATTCATCTGACCAGATTTTTCCTCGAGGCCCTGTATAAACTATATGCAATTTTTCCCTATAATTTTCTGGATATTTTCCCGGTACAACTACACCTTCCACCAAAGCATTTTTTAAGACATCAGGTCTCATCACCATACCAGCTCCACCTCCGTAAGGTGAATCATCAACGCCCTTCCATTTTTTTTGTGAATATTCTCCTACATTCACTAAATTAAGCTCAAACTTTGCACCTCTTTCACCGCTAAGAGCACTTCCTGCAACTCCAAATTTTTTGAAAACCTCAAAATATTCAGGAAACAGCGTAATTATCCAAATTCTAAATTTATCTTGTGCCATCATCTACCATTATGGGAAGGTTCACTTCCACCTTGCCACCTTCTATATCCACCAATGGAAAAAAGGAATCAGTAAATGGAATATCAACTTTCAGTCCACTATCGTCCATAGTAATAACAAAAATAGTCTGACTTCCATTATCGTAATAACTAGAAATCTTACCAATCTCACATTTGGTCTTAAAATTGACAACCTTCATTCCAATTAAATCTGCAACATAATATTCATTATCTTGTACTTGAGGAAACACTTCTCTTGAAATATTTATGGAAAATGGAAGAATCTCCTCAACCTGGGTTCTATCCATAATATCCCTAAGGTAACAAATGACTTTATTTCCAAATGAAATATTAGTTATTTCAAAAGTTTTGCCTTGTTTTGGCAAGGTACTTTTAGCTGAAATCGGTGTAAGAAATATTTCCATCCCTGATTTAAGAAAACTATCTTCTGGGTGATAAAGTTTAAATATAAAACCACCTTTTATACCATGAGGTTTCTCACTCACGCCAATTTCAATTTGTTTTTCCATTTTACCTGATCTTTCTTTATTCATAATTGTTTATGCTAATACCAAATCCGGGAAAACAAGAATAGTTTTTTTATTTCTAATATATAATTAATGCATAAAAAAAGGCACTCATACGTAGTACCTTTTCTTTCTAAAAGAATATAATCAAACCTATTTCTTTATTTTTCTTTGCTACAATTCATTTCGCTATATTTTTTTTCCATTTCTTGTACTCGCTCTTTTAATTTATCCAGTGTTTCCTTTAAATGTTTTTTTCTAACTTCACATTTACATACTTTATCTGCACACGCCTTCATTTCACTTTTCATTTTTTCAAAATTTGCTTTCATTTCTTCTCGTTTTTGCTGTCTATTTTCCATTCGATCTTCTTTGTCCATCGCAAAAACATTGATCGACAAAAAACTCATGATCATTAATATTGCAACTATCCTAAATTTCATACAAGCTCCTTTGATACAACTGTTAAAAATTATCATTTTGAAACCCACTTGTGTCAATTTAATAATTTTTTAGCGGATTACTTGATACCCTTTCA